>UROF01000055.1 GCA_900549475.1 uncultured Eubacteriales bacterium | reverse complement strand
GGCAAGGAGGACAACTTCTGGGAGCACGGCTCCGGCCCCTGCGGCCCCTGCTCCGAAATCTACTATGACCGGGGCCTCGAGTGGGGCTGCGGCAAGCCTGGCTGCACGGTGGGCTGTGACTGCGACCGGTATATTGAGGTGTGGAACATCGTGTTCTCCCAGTTTGACAACGACGGGGCGAACCACTACACTGAGCTCAAGCAGAAGAACATCGATACCGGCATGGGCCTGGAGCGCCTGGCCTGCGTCAGCCAGAACGTGGCAAGCCTCTTTGACGTGGACACAGTGATGAATATCACCAACAAGGTCAGCGAGATCACCGGCGCCAAGTATGAGCAGAGCCCCAAGATCGATGTGAGCCTCCGGGTCATTACCGACCATATCCGCTCTGCCACCATGATGATCTGCGACGGCGTGCTGCCCTCCAACGAGGGTCGGGGCTATGTGCTCCGCCGTCTGCTCCGCCGGGCTGCCCGCCACGGCAAGCTCCTGGGTGTGGATCATCCCTTCCTCTATGAGGTCTGTGACACGGTGATCCATGAAAACGAGATGGCCTATCCCGATCTCCGGGAGAAGCAGGGGTATATCACCCGGATCATCAAGCTGGAGGAGGAGAGCTTTGCCAAGACCATCGACGGTGGTATGAAGATCTACGCCGAGATGCTGGAGGGCCACAAGGCGGCAGGGGAGAAGACCTTCTCCGGCGCCGACGCCTTCAAGCTCTATGATACCTACGGCTTCCCCATCGATCTGACCGCCGAGATGGCGGAGGAGGAAGGCATGGCCGTGGATATGGACGCTTTCCATGCCCTCATGGAGGAACAGCGGGTCCGGGCCCGGAAGGCCCGGGAGGCTCTGGGTGATCTGGGCTGGAGCGGCATTGAATTCGGCAAGGATATGCCTGCCACCAAGTTTGTGGGCTACGACAGCATGACGACCGACGGCAAGGTGTTGGCCATTGTAGCCGGTGAGGAGTTCCAGGAATCTGTGGTGGCCGGTGTGGAGGCCATTGTGGTGCTGGATCAGACTACCATGTACGCCGAGATGGGCGGTCAGGTGGCGGATCACGGCGTGATCCAGAGTGAAGGCGGCGTGTTCGAGGTTACCGACGTTCAGAAGAACAAGGGCGGCAAGTATATGCACTACGGTGTGGTGCGCTCCGGTGAGCTGAAGGTGGGGGATACCTGCACGGTCGCCATTGACGTGGAGCGCCGCCAGGCTGTGAGCCGTGCCCACAGCGCCACCCATCTGCTCCATGCTGCCCTGCGGAAGGTCCTGGGGGACCATGTCCAGCAGGCCGGTTCTCTGGTAGAGCCCGACTTCCTGCGCTTTGACTTCACTCACTTTGCTCCCATGACGCCGGAGGAGATCGCGGCGGTGGAGCACCAGGTGAATGAGTATATCCTGGCAGGCTATGGCGTGACTACCGAGGAGATGCCCATTGAGGAGGCCAAGGCCCGGGGCGCGATGGCCCTGTTCAGTGAGAAGTACGGCGATGTGGTCCGGGTAGTCACGATGGGCGACTGCTCTGTGGAGCTGTGCGGCGGTACCCACCTCAACGATACCGCCAAGGCCGGTCCCTTCCGCATCACCTCTGAGTTCTCTGTGGCCAGCGGCGTGCGCCGTATTGAAGCCAGCACCGGCTTTGGCACTTTGGCTATCCTCAACCGCAATCACACCACTCTCCTGAAGATCGCGGAGATCCTCAAGGCCAACCCTGCGGAGATCCTTCAGAAGGCGGAGCAGCAGATCCAGGAGATGCGGGAGATGCGTCAGACCATTGAGAAGCTGAAGGCTCGGGAGTTCCTCAGCAGAGCGGATCAGTTCCTCCTCTCCGCCAAGGATGTCAAGGGCCTGAAGGTAGTGTCCATGAGCCAGAAGGAACTCAGCGCCGACGATATGCGTAAGATGGGTGATTTCCTCCGGGATAAGGAGCCCAATGTGGTCGCGCTGCTGGCCAGTGTCACCGGGGAGAAGATCACCTTCCTGGCGGTGTGCGGCAAGGAGGCTGTGGCCCACGGCGTAAAGGCGGGCGATATCATCAAGGCGATTGCCCCCATCTGCGGCGGCAAGGGCGGCGGCAAGCCTGACAGCGCCATGGGCGGCGGCAG
>UROF01000054.1 GCA_900549475.1 uncultured Eubacteriales bacterium | reverse complement strand
CGTTTTGGTTACTTTGCCGCCGAGGGCAAAGTAACCCGTGCCGGAGCACGGAATATTCTTAACCAGCCTGAAGGGCCGATAAAGCCCCGCCGCCGGGGTCAGGCGGCAGAACCCCCGCCGGGGCAGTCCCGGCACATCCCCGCCTGCGGGCGGGAGCGAGAAAAGGAGTACCCTATGCCTCACATTCAACAGCTATCCTCCCATGTAGCGGACCTGATCGCCGCCGGTGAAGTGGTCGAGCGTCCCGCCAGCGTGGTGAAGGAGCTTCTGGAAAACGCCATAGACGCCGGTGCCTCCGCCGTAACGGTGGAAATCCAAAACGGCGGCATGTCCTCCATCCGGGTCACCGACAACGGCTGCGGCATCGCGGCGGAGGAGCTGCCCACCGCCTTTCTCCGCCACGCCACCAGCAAGCTGCGCACCGCCCAGGACCTCTCTGCCATCGGCACCCTGGGCTTCCGGGGTGAGGCCCTGGCCGCCATCTCCGCTGTCAGCCGCCTGGACGTGTTCTCCCGTACCCAGGGGGCCGTGGCCGGTGCCACCCTGTCCCTGGAGGGAGGCGTCCCTGCCGCCGTGGAGAGCGCCGGATGCCCGGAGGGCACCACCATGGTGGTCCGGGATCTGTTCTACAACACCCCCGCCCGGCTGAAATTCATGAAGAAGGACAGCGCCGAGGGCGCCGCCGTGGCCTCTGTGGTCCAGCAGGTGGCTCTCAGCCACCCGGAGGTGTCCATCCGTTTTGTCCGGGACGGGAAGGAGGAGCTGTTCACCCCCGGTGACGGCAAGCTCCTCTCCGCTATCTACGCCGCCCGGGGCCGGGATTTTGCCCTCCACCTGACGGAGATCAACGGCGGCGGCGAGGGGGTCAGCGTTCATGGCTATGTCACCGAGCCCCTGGCGGGCCGGGGCTCCCGATCCATGCAGACCTTCTTCTGCTGCGGCCGGACCATCAAGTCCCCGCTTTTGACTGCCGCATTGGAGGAGGCCTACGCCAACCGGCAGATGAAAGGAAAATTCCCCGGCTGCGTCCTACACATCGACCTGCCCCTCCACCTGGTGGACGTGAACGTCCACCCCGCCAAAACGGTAGTGAAATTTGCCGATGAGCGGGCGGTATTCTCTGCTGTCCACCACGTGGTCCAGGACGCTCTGGACGCCGCCGGTGGCCAGAGCATCCGCCCCGCGCCCAAAACGCCCTCCGCCGTGGTGAATCCCCGGCAGGACTTCTACCAGACGATGGACGCCAAGACCTTCCGGGAGAAAGGCGGGAAGGTTGGTCAAAAAGTCTCCTCCCCGGAGATAGGCGGACGCCTTACCTTCCGAGATTCCGCCCCCGCCGCCATCCCTGCTGCCTTCGGCGGAGCAGGGATGGGGAGCGCTCCTGCCGCCAGCACCTTTACTGCCCGCCGGGACGATGCGCTGGGCCGTACCGCCGGAATGGGCCGGAGCAGTTCCACGCATACCGAAAACCGGAGCTTTTCCGGGACGGCAAGCAGTATTCCCCGCCGGGAGACAGCTCCCGCAGCTCCCCGCTCTGCGCTGGAAGCAGTTTTTTCCCGGGAACCCCCAGCAGAGAAGGGAGAAACCACCGAAGCAGCAAAAGTTCCTATGACTACGGCAGCGGCACCTGTTTCCGCCCCCCGTGAGCGTGAAATATCCCCGGTCCGGGCCGGAAAGGCCCCGGCGGACACCGCCCCCAGCCAGGAGACCCAGGAGGTTTTATTTGCTCAGGAGCCTGCTGCCCCAGCGCCGAAGGCCGCCGCTGACGATCTGCCCGGTCAGCTGTCTGTGGGGCAGGAGAAGCCCGCCCCCTGGCGGTTTGCCGGTGAGGTACTGAACACCTACATCATTGCCGAGGACGGCGACGACGTGTGGCTCATCGACAAGCACGCCGCCCACGAGCGCATCAATTTTGACCGCATGAAGGCCCAGGCGGAGCCTATTATGGGCCAACAGCTCCTGGCCCCGGTGGTATTGGATCTGTCCCAGGAGCAGTATGCCGTGCTGCTGGAGCAGCTGCCCCTCCTGGAGGAGTTTGGCTTCCAGGCTGAGGACTTCGGCAGCGGCAGCCTGGTGGTGCGGTCCATTCCCTCGGACATCGAGACCGGACAGATCCGGGAAACATTGGAGGAGCTGGCGGACAAGCTCCTCACCGGCGGCAGCGCCGACCCGTCCGCCGCCCGGGACGCCCTGCTCCACACCATGGCCTGCAAGGCCGCCATCAAGGGCGGCTGGCACAGCGACGAGGCGGAGCTGAAGGTCCTCATCGAGAAGGTCCAGAGCGGGGAAGTGCAGTACTGCCCCCACGGCCGGCCGGTGAAGGTGAAGCTCACCAAGTACGAGATTGAGAAGATGTTCAAACGGGCGTAGGTTTGGGGGCTTCACCCCCACGCCCGGTGCTCTCTGACAGGGCCCCGCCCCCGGAACCCAGGGGATTCCGAAGGGGCCGGAAGCGGCCCTCCACTTCCCGGGCCTCCCCGGCCCGGACCCGGGTAACTTTTTGTACGCACAAAAAGTCACCAAAAAAGCGCCGGGGAGACCCCGGACCCCCGTTATTTGCCTAACCGGTACCCATCGGATTTGATACCCAGTTGCCACTGAACTAGCGGGTCCTTCGGGCATCTGATCTGCGGCGGCTTGCTTGTCCGGCTTCGGCTGTCGCCCTGTTAAAGGGACAGATGAATCTTTTTTCT
>UROF01000053.1 GCA_900549475.1 uncultured Eubacteriales bacterium | reverse complement strand
GGCCCACCATGTCGCAGTTGGCAAAGTTCAGAATGATCACGTCATAGGCGCCGGATTCAATGCGCTCCACGCACTTATCCGCCACCTCAAAGGCACTCATCTCCGGCTGGAGATCATAGGTGGCCACCTTGGGAGAAGGCACCAGTACCCGGTCCTCACCAGGGAACACATCCTCCACACCGCCGTTGAAGAAGAAGGTGACATGGGCATACTTCTCGGTCTCGGCGATACGCAACTGGGTCATGCCCATCTTGCTGAGGTACTCACCCAGACCATTTTCCACCCGGATGCGGGGGAAGGCCACCTTGACGTTGGGCATAGTGGCATCATACTCGGTGGTGCAGACATAGGTCAGGGGGAAATACTCACGCTTGAAGCCGTCGAACTCAGGGTCCACAAAGACACGGGTGATCTCACGGGCCCGGTCAGGACGGAAGTTGAAGAAGATGATGCTGTCGTTATCAGAGATCACACCCTCGCTGTCACAGACCACAGGCTCCACGAACTCATCCGTAATGCCATTCTGGTAGGACTGGGCCACGGCAGCCACAGGATCAGGGTTCTGATGTCCCTGGCCATAGACCATGGCGTCATAGGCCTGCTCCACCCGGTCCCAGCGCTTATCGCGGTCCATGGCGTAGTAACGGCCCATCACGGTGGCGATCTTGCCCACACCGATCTCCTTGCACTTTTCCACTGTCTCGGCTACAAAGTCCTTGCCGCTGGTGGGGGACACGTCCCGGCCATCCAGGAAAGCATGGATATACACCTTGCTGAGGCCGCGGATCTTGGCCATCTTCAGCAGAGCCCACAGATGGGTGGTGTGGGAGTGGACGCCGCCATCAGAGAGCAGTCCATAGAGATGGAGGGAGCTGCCGTTTTTCATGCAGGCATCCATCGCAGCGCAGTAGGCGCTGTTCTCGAAGAAGCTGCCATCCTCGATAGCCCGGGTGATCCGGGGCAGGTCCTGATAGACCACCCGGCCTCCGCCGATGTTGGTGTGGCCGACCTCACTGTTGCCCATCTGGCCGGCAGGCAGGCCCACATCCAGGCCGGAGGCAGAAAGAGTGGTATGAGCACACTGAGCGAACAATTTATCCAGGACGGGGGTGCGGGCGTGGGCAACAGCATTTCCGTTCTCCTCGCTGCGCAGACCAAAGCCGTCCATAATGATCAATGTAGTAGGCGTTTTGTTCATATTAACCTCGATTCCTCAAATGCCCGCCGGCGGCAGAGTTTTTCTGCCGCCGGACGGGAAACACATCCTTTGGGAGAAGATCATATCCCGGCTGAAGTGCTGGCGGGGACTTACTCCTGGTTGGCTGCGTTGATGATATCGACGAACTGGTCGGGCTTCAGGGAGGCGCCGCCGATGAGGCCGCCGTCCACGTCGGGCTGGGCCAGCAGTTCCGCAGCGTTCTTGGGGTTCATGGAACCACCGTACTGGATGGTGACGGAGCGGGCTACCCGTGCGCCGTAGAGGTTACGGATGGTGGCACGGATGGCGGTGCAGACCTCAGCGGCCTGCTCAGCGGTAGCGGTCTTGCCGGTACCGATAGCCCAGATGGGCTCATAGGCGATCACGCACTTGCGGACCTTGTCGGCAGCCACGCCGGAGAGAGCGGACTTGACCTGCAGAGCAATGAGCTCCATGGTCACGCCCATCTCACGCTGCTCCAGGCTCTCGCCCACGCAGATGATGGGGTGCAGGCCAGCCTCGAGAGCGGCGTGGACCTTCTTGTTGACGGTAACGTCGGTCTCGGCAAAGTACTGGCGGCGCTCGCTGTGGCCAATGATAACATACTTCACGCCAAGATCCCGGAGCATATCGGCGGAGACCTCGCCGGTGTAGGCGCCGTTGGGCTCAAAATACAGGTTCTCGGCGCCGACTGCCACGCGCATATCCTTGAAAGCCTTGAGAGCAGCGGGAATGTTCACGAAAGGAACACAGACCACCACGTCACACCACTTGGCGCGGGGAAGGATGGCCTTGAGCTCTTCGGCAAACTTCTTGGTCTCGGTGGCATTCTTGTTCATTTTCCAGTTGCCGGCGATGATGGTCTTGCGATATCTGCGGTTCATGGTATTTTTTCTCCTGTCTGGTATTTTTATTTAAAATTAATTTTAGGTGATCAAAATAGGATGTGGAAAGGCCGGACGAAATATCTTACTTATCCAGCAGGCAGGCTACGCCGGGCTCCGTTGGGATGCCCGGGAGCTGCCCGGACGGGGAACTCTTACTTGTCCAGCAGGCAGGCTACGCCGGGCAGCTCCTTGCCCTCCAGGAACTCCAGGGAAGCGCCGCCGCCGGTGGAGATGTGGGTCATCTTGTCGGCAAAGCCCAGCTGCGCCACAGCTGCCGCACTGTCGCCGCCGCCGATGATGGTGATGGCGTTGGTATCGGCCAGAGCTCTGGCCACAGCCCGGGTACCCTCGGCAAAGGCGGGGAACTCAAACACGCCCATGGGGCCGTTCCAGATCACGGTGCCGGCATCCTTCACGGCAGCCACATAGGACTCCACCGTCTTGGGGCCGATATCCATACCCATCATGTTGTCGGGAATGGCCATGGAATCATAGAGGACAGGCTCGGCATCGGCGGAGAACTCCGCAGCGCAGTAGTTGTCCACGGGCAGGAGGAACTTGACGCCCTTGGCCTTGGCCTTGGCGATCATCTCATTGCAGTAATCCAGCCAATCGCTCTCCAGGAGGCTGGTGCCCACGCTGCCGCCCTGGGCCTTGGCAAAGGTATAGGCCATGCCGCCGCCGATGATGATGGTATCGGCAATGTCCAGCAGGTTATTGATCACGCCGATCTTGGAGGACACCTTGCTGCCGCCCAGGATAGCCACCAGAGGCCGCTTGGGGTTGGCCAGGGCGCCGCCCATGATCTCCAGCT
>UROF01000052.1 GCA_900549475.1 uncultured Eubacteriales bacterium | reverse complement strand
CCTGGTCGATCTCCTCATAGGGCAGCAGCTCATAGAAGCTGTCGTCGCAGCTCGGGAAGGAGAGGGCTACCACATCGTCCCACTGTTCCACATCCTCCCACTCATTTTCCCGCACATGCACCGTGATGGAGCAGTTGTGGTCGAGATAGTGTTCCATGAGCATCTTCCTGTAGTTTTCCAGCTGCTCAATGGCGGTCACATCGCCTTTGACGCGGCCGGCGGGCGCCTTCACCGAGAATTCCAGTACCTTGGTGGTGGGATTCCTGGGATCCTGGCCCACCTCGGGCAGTACCGGATAACCCGGCTCCTCGCAGACGCTGCACAGCGGATCAGTAGCGATGATGCGTACCCGGCGGATATAGTAGGGCGAATGGGAGTAATGCACTCCGCTGGACACGGTGGGCAGCAGCGGAGTACGGCGGGTCTGGAGTTCCGGCCTCCGGCCTACAGACTGGTGGCCTTTGCGCCTCTCCGGGCTGCAAACAGACAGATTGAGTATTTTGCTTGTCAAAATGCCAAAAAAGACTGAGAGAAGGGGTTATTTGACATGGAAAACTTTTTATCTAAAGAACAGCTCTGGACAAGAAGGCCGAAGCAGGCCACAGTGACCCGGGAAACCGTAGAAATCGTGACGGAGCCGCACACCGATTTGTGGCAGTGAATCTACTATGGTTTTCAAAACGACAATGCTCCGTTGCTTCAAATCCGCACAGCCGAGAGGTGCTTTCCTTTCACCGTTCACACCTTGGGTTCCGCCGCCGGAGGGCGGCTCCAACCTTCGGTAATTAAAAATGCTCGGGACAAATGAAATGCCCTGCGCCAAGACTTTCGTTCATGGCAAAACATTTGTACAGTGCAAAGGTGCCAAAGCAGGGGGTCAAAATGATTGCTCAATTCGGTTTGCTCTGATATAATATAAAAAAGGACGTCCCGACAGTGTCCCGCCGCCCCTGAGGTGCAGGCTGTGGCCGGGATATGCCTGCAGACCGGGCCGGTATGGCCGGCGGAAAGGAGAAAGGTATGAAAAGACGACTGTTTGCTCTGTTTGGTATCTTTGCGCTCTGCATGTCGCTGCTGACGGTGGACGCGGCAGCGGCCGAGGGAGAGACCGTCCCGGAGGAGGCTGTCCCCGCCCAGAGGGTGATTGTGGGCGGCGTGGAGCTGGACGACTCCCAGGGGACGGCCTACGCTCTGACCGACAGCGCCGGCGCGGTGACCACCGAAGGCGCCGGGGCGGACAGCTGGAACCTCAGACTGGAGAACGGGGTACTCACCCTGAAGGACGCGGTCATCGCCCAGGGCTTTGCCCATGACGGCGGCTGCGCCGGGATCTACGCGGAGGCGGATCTGGAGCTCGTGCTGACGGGAGAGAGCGCCATCGGCGGCACTGGCATGAACGAGGGCGTCCACGCTCTGGGCGATCTGACTATCGGTGGCGACGGGTCCCTGGACATCTCGGTGAGCGGCGAGAGCTCCTGCAGCGGGATTGCCTGCGAGGACTGGATGGCCATCACCAGCGGCACCCTGGACATCAGCGCCACTTCTGAGAGCGGGGACTGCTGCGGCATCAAAAACGGAGGAGATGATCTGGTGATCAGCGGCGGGCAGGTGAGCGTTTCGGCTGCCTCCCAGAGCGGTACCGGCTACGGCGTCTTCAACGGATACGAGCTATATCTCACCGGCGGCAGCTTGAGTGCCGCAGCCTCCTCCGGCAGCGGGGACAGCTGGGGGATCCGCTGCACCTATTACCTGGTCGTGCAGGGCGACGAGACCTTCCTGACGGCCCAGGGTGGCACCCAGGCGATCGCGGGAGGCGACGAGCTTTTCTGCGAAACGCTTCTCTATGATATTACCGGCAAGAAGACCGTTCAGATCGCCGGCGGCAGGGTGACGGCTGACGCCGCGGACCTGGCCCCCCTGGGTGGAGAGTCGGTGTGGGTCAACGGCGTTCAGATCTACGGCGGGGCCGAGAGCGGCAGCGTGGAGGGCACCTCCTACGACCCGGCCACCAACACCCTGACCCTGGACGGCGCGTACATCACAAAGGCATATGACTGCGAGGAGGAGTCCTGCGTGGCCGGCATCTATTCCTCCGGCAACCTCAATATAAAGCTGGTGGGGACCAACACCATTGCGGGCGGCAGCGACATGAGCGACGGGATCAACGTATTAGGCAGGCTGACCATCGACGGTCCCGGCAGCCTGGACATTTTGCTGGAAAATGAGATAGACGGTCTCACCGCCATCGCCGGCGGCTATCTGTATCTCAACGGCTGTACCCTGAACCTGACCTGCAGAAGCACCACCTACGGGGTGTATGGCCTGTTCAGCCAATTCGATGTGAGCCTCAGCGGCAGCACCGTGAACATCGACTGCGTTTCCGACAGCAGTGCGGGCATGGGCATCTTTGCCTATGATGACCTGATCATGAACGACAGCACTATGAACATTTCCGCTAACGCAGCGCGGTATACCGTCGGCATAATCAGTTACCGGGATGTGATCATCAGTGGCGGCGCCCTGACCGCCTCCGCTGCGGCCACCGGCACCGGGCAGTGCAACGGCCTGTTCGGCTCGGAGAGCGTGACCATCCGGGACTGCACCGTGCGCTTGTCTGCCGATGCTGAGTCCGAGAAGTATCTGGCCTCGGGCATCTGCACCGACGGCAGTTTGACCGTGAGCGGCAGCGACGTCACGGTGGAAGGCCGCGACTGCGGCGTGGAGCTGGGTTTCCCCGCCAGCAGCGTATTCTCTCTGGACGGCGGCAAGCTGACCGCCATCAGCCAGGAGGGGGCCGGCGTGGGCGCCTCCGGCGCGGAACTTACGCTCCGCGTGGGGCCGGAGGGGACCCTCGTCCTGAACGCACCCACTCCCATTGAATATGTGGGGACAGGGAGCGGCTTTTCTTACACCATAATCAATGAGGGTGCCCTGATTGCCGGGGTGGAGAGCGCCGAGCAGGCGCAGAAGTTCCTGGCCGGCGGCGGCAGCCTCAACGGCGTCACGGCGCAGAACTGGTACTGCGACGCCATGTGCTATATGTGGGCCAATGGACTGCTGGACTACACCGATGACGGCCAGTATGCCCCGGCCGCCCCCCTGAGCCAGGGGACCCTGGCCGACGCCGCGGAGCAGCTGACGGGCCAGAGCGCCGCAGTGGAGGAGCTGCTGGCAGCCATGGGCGGCTTCGACCCGGCGGCGTCCATTACCCGGGAGGAGCTGGTCGTGCTTCTGTACCGGTGCACCCAGGCACTGGGCGGCGACGTCTCGGTGGGGGAAGACACCAACATTCTCTCCTACGCTGACGCGGCCCAGGTATCGGAGAGCGCCATGGCCGCCGTGCAGTGGGCCTGCGGCGCGGGGATCATCCAGGGCGTCGGGGACGGCTCGCTGCTCAATCCCCAGGCGGACGTGACCTGCGCTGAGGCCGCGGTCATGTTCCTGCGTTGGAGCCAGCTCACCGCGGCATAAAGACCTACTGCCAGCCTATCGTGGCCGCCGATCCCCGGCACCGCGGCCCGGAGGGACCGTATGTTCCGCATAGTGACCGTCTTGTGTATTACACAGGACGGTCATTTTGTCATCATAGAGGTAGATTTTATTGACAAGCATCTCCACCAGCCCATGCCGGTATTTGGGGTCATTGATATCCCCTTTGCGGAACTGGTTTAAGAAAAAGCGAATACCCTCCATACTGGGAACTGGATGCTGAGATATCTCCAGAAGCAGTTGAAGTGAGTGTTCGTCATGTTCTTTTTCCTCCTGAGTAATCCGATCAGCGATAATATCAACAACCTGTCCGGTTGCTAGGGCTTTCAGTAGATTTTCTGTGGTCTTCCCACTATCCGCAACCAATTTTTGGAGCCTCTTTGCGTTGCTGTTGTTGTTCTCCCTCTCGCAGAGGTCAACAACTTCTTTGGCAATCGTGCTGATATTCTCTGGAGTTAGAAAGTCCCGTAGTTTGTTAACTAAGACAGATGTGGATGCGCTGGAGCTGCTGCTGGATTATCTGCAGAAAATCCCTTCCTGTGTTCTCCTAAAAGAGCTTGCAGGACTTACTTATTGCGGCTATAGGATGTAGAACAACTCGATTGCCTATTTTGAGGCGGTAAAGGAAACATATCTGCTCTGATGCGATGCTTCATTTTTGCTTAGAAGTTGCTTTAGGCAGGACAAAAACCTGAAAGCGGAAGAGAAGCAGTATCGCCTTGCGCTGGAGAGCGAACCGGATTATCCGCCTACA
>UROF01000051.1 GCA_900549475.1 uncultured Eubacteriales bacterium | reverse complement strand
AGGAGGCGCAGAAGATGACCCGTGACGGGGCGGTATCCGTCAATCTGGTCACGGGTGAGACTACCTATCCCTCTGACCGGGAACCGGAGCAGGGCCATTCTGTATCCGGCGATACGGCGGGCGCCGCTGGAAAAGCGGTGGATCGTGCGGAGTTGCACCGGGAACAGGCAGCAGCCAAAAAGAAGCGCCGGAAACAGCGCAGGGCCTATCGGGAGGACGAGGCGGCAGCGGGCCGCCCATCCTCCCGATTGCAGTTTTCCGAGGCGGACCAAGCCAAGCCGGAACTGCAAGGGGCCATCCGAAAGTCGGACAAGGCGGCGGACCGGCTGGATACCGCCAGGGATGCGATCCCCCATAAGAGTCCGGGAAAGCCCCACACTAATCCGCTGTCCCGCCCCATCCAAGAGGCAGGCGCGGCCATCCACGGTAAGGTCCGGGAGGTAGAGCAGGAAAATTCCGGCGTCCAGTCGGGCCACCTGGGGGAACGCAGTTTTGAGAAGGCTGTGGGCTACGGAAACCGCCGTGTCCAGAACTGGCGGGCGGAACGCAAGCTGAAACCCTGGCGGGACGCGGCAAAGGCGGAGCAGGCGGCGGTCAAGGCCAATGCGGATTTCTACTATCGGAAAGCTGTGGCGGAGAACCCCCAGCTTGCATCCAATCCCATCTCTCGCCTGTGGCAGAAACGGAAGCTGCAAAAGCAATATGCGGCGGCATACCGGGCGGCGGGCAAGACTGCCCAAGCCGGAAAAACAGCGGAGTCCACGGCAAAGGCGGCCAGGAAAACCGCCCAGGAGTCCAAGCGCACCGCCCTTTTCCTGAAACGGCATTGGAAGGGCGCGCTGATCGTGGGCGGTATTGGCCTTCTGCTGGTGATGCTGCTGGGCTCCCTGCAATCCTGTTCCTCCATGTTCGGTGGTGGGGTGTCCAATATCATGGCATCTTCCTATCTGTCCGAGGATTCCGATATGCTGGCGGCGGAAGAAGCCTACTGCGCCAAAGAGGATGAATTGCGGGAGTACCTGGACACCTACGAGGCCACCCACGACTATGACGAGTATCACTTCGACCTGGACGAGATCGAGCATGACCCCTATGTGCTGATTTCCATTCTGTCGGCACTCCATGAGGGGGTGTTCACCATCGACCAGGTACAGGGTGACCTTCAAACCCTCTTTGACAAGCAATATATCCTCACCGAAACCGTGACCACGGAAACCCGCTATCGGACGGAGACAAGGACGGACAGCGAGGGCAACGAGTACGAGGTAGAGGTGCCGTACACCTGGTATATCTGCACCGTGACATTGGAGAACTTCGACCTCTCCCATGTGCCGGTCTATATGATGGGCGAGGAACAGCTTTCCCTGTATGCCACCTATATGTCCACCCTGGGCAACCGCCCCGATCTGTTCCCGTCCTCCGGGTATGTGAACAAGTACATCGAGAACCCGCCCACCGCCTGGGAGATTCCCGCTGAATACCTGACGGACGAGCGGTTCAACACCCTTATCACCGAGGCAGAGAAGTATTTAGGGTATCCCTATGTATGGGGCGGCAGCAGCCCCAGCACCTCTTTTGATTGCAGCGGCTTCGTCAGCTATGTGCTGACCAACAGCGGCCTGTGCAATACCGGGCGGTTGGGCGCTCAGGGGCTCTACAACATTTCCACCCCAGTATCCGACCCCCAGCCCGGCGATCTGGTGTTCTTCGTGGGGACCTACGATACAACCGGCGTATCTCATGTAGGCATCTATGTGGGCGACGGGATGATGCTGCATTGCGGCGACCCCATCCAGTATTCCAACTTGAACACGAGCTACTGGCAATCCCATTTCTACGCATACGGCAGACCGCCGTACAACTGATTTTATTGGAGGAATGATTTATGGCAACGGTTGAAAAAATCCGCAAAGACATCGAAAAGACGAAGGAGAAAATCTCCGCCCAGCAGAAGCGCCTTCGGGAGCTGGAGGCCCAGCTCACCGAGGAAGAAAACCTGGAGATCGTCCGCATGGTCAAGGCGGTGCGGATGGACAACAAGGAGCTGACCGCCTTCCTGAAGGCCTATGCCAGCGGCCTTATCACCCTGCCCGACGGAATGATGGAGGCGGAGGCGGCGCCGGACCCCGACGACGAGGATGTGGAAGGAATGGAGGATGGCGAAGATGAAGCGTAACAGAGTTTTTCGCCTTCTGGCGTCCCTGACGGTGGTGGTTCTGTGCATGACCGCTTTCTCCGTCACCGCCTTTGCGGGCGGCTGGGATGGCGACTATTACACCGGGGAACCCGCCGAGGCGACCCCGGAACCCACCGAGGAACCGGCCACCGGAGGCATGGAGCCGGAGGGCCAGCCCCTTACCCCGGAGGGCAACGCTACGCTGGTGGACGACTATTACGGCGACAAGCAGCTTATCACCGTGACCACGAAAGCCGGAAATTATTTTTACATCCTGATCGACCGGGCCAACGAGGACAAGGAGACCGCAGTTCACTTCTTGAACCAGGTGGACGAAGCCGACCTGATGGCGCTGCTGGAGGACGGGCAGGCGGAGGAAAAGCCCGCTGCTTGTACCTGCGCCGAGAAATGCCAGGCCGGTGCGGTGAATACCGCCTGTCCGGTCTGCGCGGTAAATATGAGCGAGTGCGCCGGGAAAGCGCCGGAGGTGGAGCCGGAGCCCGAACCGGAGCCGGAGAAGGAGTCCGGCAGCGGCGGCGCCCTGGTGCTGATCCTGCTGCTGGCGGTCCTGGGCGGCGGCGGAGCCTTCGCCTACATCAAGTTCATCAAGCCCAAGCAGGGCGCAAAGGTCAGCGCCGACCCGGACGATTATGAGTTCGAGGACGAGGAATACGAAAACGAGGACGTTCCTGAACAGGAAGAACAGGAGGACAAGAATTGAGCAAATTGGTGATCTGTGAAAAACCAAGTGTAGCAAAGAGTATCGCATCGGCCCTGGGTGTCACATCCAGGGCCGATGGCTATTTTGAAGGCGGCGGCTGGCTCATTTCCTGGTGCATCGGGCATCTGGTGGGGCTGGCGGATGCGGCCGCCTACGATGACAGCTATAAGAAGTGGCGGTATGAGGACCTTCCCATCCTGCCCGACCCCTTCCGCTATGTGGTGTCCGAGGAAAAGGCCGCTCAGTTCCATATTCTCCGTTCCCTGATGGAGCGCCCCGATGTGACGGAACTGGTCAACGCCTGCGACGCAGGACGCGAAGGTGAGCTGATCTTCCGGCTGGTCTATGAGGCCGCCGGATGTTCCAAACCCTTCTCCCGCCTCTGGATTTCTTCGATGGAGGACGCGGCGATCCGGGAGGGCTTTGCCGACCTGCGCCCCGGCGGGGCCTATGATCCCCTGTATCAGTCGGCGCTCTGCCGCCAAAAGGCGGACTGGCTGATCGGCATCAACGCAAGCCGCCTGTTCTCCGTCCTCTACCACCGCACCCTGAATGTGGGGCGGGTGCAGACGCCCACCTTGGCAATGCTGGCCGACCGGGACAGCAAGATCGTCCTGTTCCGCAAGGAGAAATACCATCATGTGCGGCTGGCGCTGGAGGGAGCCGAGGCGGTCAGCGACCGTATTGTTTCCACGGAGGACGCTCAGGCCATCCGGGACGCCTGTGACGGGCAGCGGGCCGTGTGTGTATCTCTGGTGCGGGAGAAAAAGACGGAGAAGCCGCCCAAGCTGTACGACCTGACCACCTTGCAGCGAGAGGCAAATCGGGTGTTCGGCTACACGGCCAAGCAAACCCTGGACTACGCACAATCGCTCTATGAAAAGAAGCTGCTGACCTATCCCCGCACGGACAGCCGGTATCTGACTAGCGACATGTCGGAGACCGCCTCCGTGGTCCTGCATCTGGCAGTGCGGGTGCCGCCCTTCAACGCCTGCCCGGAGTTTTTCCCCGATGTTCTGGCGCTGGTGAACGACAAGGAGGTATCTGACCATCACGCGATCCTGCCGACGCTGGAACTGGAGAAAGCGAACGTTCCGGGGCTGCCTGTGGGCGAGCGCAATATCCTTCTGCTGGTCTGCTGCAAGATGCTGTGTGCGGCGGCGGAGCCTTTCGTGTATGAGGCAATCACAGCCACCTTTGATTGCGGCGGGCACACCTTCACGGCAAAGGGAAAGCAGGTGCTTTCCCAGGGATGGCGGGCCATCCAGGAGGTGTTCCGTTCTTCCCTGAAGGAGAAGCCGGAGGATGAAGATGCCGAGGGTGTTCTTCCCGCCTTGACCGAGGGGCAGGTCTTTGAGCCGGTCGCCGCCTCCGTCACCGAGCACTTCACTTCGCCCCCCAAGCCCTACACCGAGGACACCCTTCTGTCGGCCATGGAGAATGCGGGCAAGGAAGATATGCCGGACGAGGCAGAACGCAAGGGCCTGGGCACCCCGGCGACAAGGGCGGCCATCATTGAAAAGCTGGTGTCCGGCGGCTTTGTGGAGCGCAAGGGCAAGAACCTGATTCCCACAAAGGCAGGTGTCAATCTGGTCACGGTGCTGCCGGAGCTGCTGACCTCTCCCAAGCTCACAGCGGATTGGGAGCAGCGGTTGAA
>UROF01000050.1 GCA_900549475.1 uncultured Eubacteriales bacterium | reverse complement strand
GATCTACACAGAGTAGATCGTCGGCAGCGTCAGATGTGTATAAGAGACAGCCTGGTTTTTCCTGCATTACAAAACCGCTGTCCCTGTGGGGACAGCGGTTTTCTTTTAATGGAAGGCCTTGTAGGCATTTCCCCCCGGCTGCCCCGCCGGTGGCCGTTGGATGGGGCAGACCCCCCTCCGGCAATTTTGCCGGATACCATCGGTTTTTGTTGACTATTGGATGGAATGGGGTATAATACTCCCCGGACTGCTGTAAAAAAGGTTGTGACAACTTTGCATGATAATCGCTCCTGCTTCCGTTCCGGAATGAGGGACGGCATCCCCATTGCCCTGGGCTACTTCGCGGTAGCCTTTACTCTGGGCATTGCCGCCCGCAACGCCGGTTTTACCGCCCTACAGGCCTTTGTGGAGAGCCTGACCAACAACGCCTCCGCCGGAGAATATGCGGTATTCTCTCTGGTAGCCGCAGGGGCGGGACTGTGGGAGGTAGCCATCATGACCCTGGTGGCCAACGCCCGGTATCTTCTCATGTCCTGTTCCCTCAGCCAGAAGCTCTCCCCCGACACCCCCCTGCGCCATCGGATGCTGATCGCCTTCGACATCACCGACGAGATCTTCGGCATTTCCATCGCCGTACCGGGACGGCTGAACCCCTGGTACACCTACGGCGCCATGGCGGTGGCCATTCCCGGCTGGAGTATCGGCACCTTCCTGGGTGTCGTGGTGGGCAACGTACTGCCGCTGCGGCTGGTCAGCGCCCTGAGCGTGGGCCTCTACGGCATGTTTATCGCCATCATCGTCCCCCCTTCCCGCCGCAGCAAGATCGTCGGAGGGCTGGTGCTGCTGAGCTTCGCCCTCAGCTATGCCGCCGCCCGGTGGCAGGCTCTGGCGGGTCTCTCCTCCGGTGTTAAGACCATTATCCTCACCGTGGTGATCTCCCTGGCGGCAGCGCTGCTGTTCCCGGTGAAAGAGGAGGAAAAGGAGGAATCTGCCTCATGAGTATCTGGCTCTATATCCTGGTATCCGCGGCGGTATCCTATCTGATCCGCGTGACGCCGCTTGTGCTGATCCGGGGGGAGATCCGCAGCCGTACCCTGCGTTCCTTCCTCTACTATGTCCCTTATGTCACCCTGGCGGTGATGACTTTCCCCGCCATTATCGACGCCACCCAGAGCCCTGTGGCGGGTTTTCTGGCTCTGATCGCAGGGTGCCTGCTGGCCTGGTTTGGCGGCAGCCTCTTCCAGGTAGCTGTGGTCTGCTGCCTGGTGGTCCTGGTGGCGGAGTGGTTTTTGATCTGACTGTTTTTTCTATTTACAATTAGGAGGCTTTGCTGTGAAATACGCCCTTTTGGTCATTGATATGCAAAACGGGTTTCTGAACCCGGAATCTCCCCTGTGCATCCGTGGTGCCCGTGCCACGGTGCCCGCCTGTGCCCGGCTTATCGCCGGCTGCCGGAAGGCTGGTATCCCTGTGGTGTTCGTCAATCGGGCCTACCGCGCTGACGGCAGTGATGTGGAAAACACCCGCTACGCCGTGTGGGCCCAGGGCGGCAAGCCCCTGACTCCCGGCAGCACCGGCCCTATTTCTGTGGAAAATCCCCCGGAATTCAACCGTCAGGAGGGGGATTATAAGATCATCAAGCCCCGCTACTCCGCCTTTTTCCACACAGGACTGGACCTGCTGCTGCGCCGTCTGGGGGTAGACACGGTCCTCCTCTCCGGCACCACTACCCCCAACTGTGTCCGCTCCACCTGCTATGACGCCATCTCCCTGGATTACCATGTGGTGGTGCTCTCCGACTGCTGCTCCTCCAACACAGAGGAGATCCAGAAGGCCAATCTGCTGGACATGGGCAATGTGGGAGCCAGGATCTGCGAGAGCCACGTATTTCTCCAGGAGCTCGTTCAAACGCAGATGCCTCTGGTGATCCGCCGCGCCCAGCCCGAGGACGCGCAGCGCTGCGCTCAGATCGAAGCCGCTTGCTTCCCGCCGGAACAGGCCGCTACCCTCCGGGCCATGGAGGAGCGGATCGCCGCTTATCCCGACTGCCTGCTGCTGGGGGAGCTGGCCGGTGAGGTGGTGGGCTTTGCCATGGGCCCTGTTATTGACCAGCCCACCATTGTGGATGAGATGTTTGCCGACACCAGCTGCCACCGGGAAAACGGCCCCTATCAGTCGGTGTTCAGTCTGGCGGTCCACCCGGACTTCCAGCGCCGGGGCTATGGCCGGCAGCTTCTGAACGCCCTGATCCTCCAGGCCCGCCGGGAGCATCGGCTGGCAGTGACTCTCACCTGCCGGGAGCACAAGGTGGCCTACTACGAGAGCTTCGGCTTCAAGAATCTGGGCGTAGCTGCCTCTGTCCACGGCGGCGTCACCTGGTACGATATGTATCTCCCCCTGGAGCACACCAGCCGGGAGCCCTGACAAACAACGGGGAGAGGACGGAGCATTTCCGTCCTCTCCCCGTTTCTGCTGCCTGAGGGACGGCCTCCGGACATTGTGGTCCTGGGACTGTCACTCCTCCGGCTGGAGGGTCTCCCTGTTCTTTTCGCTTCTGGGCAGCTTTCTTCCGGGCTTTCCGCCCTGCTTGGGCAATCCCTGGGCGATCATGGGGAAGTCGTTTTCCGTGCCGCAGGTAGCCTGGACCTCATAGGTCCCGTACTTGTTGATCACATCGTCCGGCCCATCGGGCCAGCCGGGTTTCCGTCCCGGCGGTTGGGAACACGGCTTTTTGTTCACAGGCGCTCACCTCCCGGATGAAGTATGCCCACAAGCACGATCTTCTATCCCACATCACCCTTATTTTTCTGCTTGCCAAAAACCAGGGCCTGCCGCAAAATGCGGCAGGCCCTGGTTTTTATGTGTCCATACAGTAATCAGTCCAGCAGGCAGTCCTGGCTGGGGATGTACTCCCGCACCATCTGACAGACCATGTCGATAAACGCCGTTGTAAGGGGCGAGGGGGTCTGATTGGCCCTGGTGGCAATGCCGATAAGGCGGGAAGGATCTGTCTCCAGCCGTTTCACTACCGCCTTATGGGGATAGTTATTGATGAGCAGGGCTGGCAGGATGGTACAGCCCAGACCATTTTCCGCCATAGCCAGCAGGGACAGATCGTCATGCATGGTAAACGCGATCTGCGGTTCGATGTTGAACTGCTTGAAAAGGGTCGTGATGTCATAATTGTTGCCGTCGGTAGGCATCAGGAAGGGTTCCCGGGCCACCTGGGCAAAAGAGACCGGCCCCTCCTGGTCAGCCAGGGGGTGATCCGGCGGCAGCACCAGCAAAAGGGGGTCCCGCAGCAGAGGCACGCACTGCAGCGCCGGGTCTACCGGCATCCGCACGAAGCCGCAGTTCACCCGGGCCGTCAGCAGAAACTCCTCCATTTCCTGATAACTGCCGGTCCCGGAAATGATCTCCACCCGAATGTTGGGATACTGTGTGTGAAAACGGCCCACGATCTGAGGCACCCACAGCAGGGAAATGCTGGTAAAGGCCGCTACACGCATTACGCCAGCCTGAAGGCCCAAAATGGATTGGGCCATGGACTGGATCTTCTCTCCGCAGGAAACCATCTCCCGGATGGCCGGGAGCAACAGTTCTCCTTCCGTTGTCAAATGGGTCCCGCTGTGGTCCCGCCGCAGCAGGGACAGGCCAAGCTCACTTTCAATGGAGCTGATAATATGGCTGGCACCGGACTGGGTATAGCCCAGCGTCGTAGCAGCCTTGGTCAGATTGCGCAGCTCCACCGCTTTCAGAAGCAGCTCATACTTTCCAATGTCCATATCCGCTCTGTCTCCGTATTCTCTCTCCGTCAGTAAACCGCCGCATCATAACATACGACAGTTTCTTTAAATTGTAACAGCCACCTGAAAAAATGTAAAGCCCTATTGAGACATCCCCGTTTTTCTTTCCTATTTCTTTCCTTATATATTATTTTATTTGTAAAAATTGTATAAAAACTTTTTTCATTTCTATTGAAAACATAGAAAACAACTGACTACATTGCACTTTTATTTTATTTGTGATACAGTACATACGCAGATGATTATTTTTTTTAATGTATTATGATGCTTACATCAAAATATATAATGATATTTCCCGACCTTGAAAAGAGCAGACCATTTAACAGCCTGCCGCAACGTAAAGTGAACCAATAAAATTTTGATATTTCAGCAAAACAAAGTGGGTGTGTATTATGATTGAAAAAGTAGCAAGACAGTGCATTCTGGCCAGAAAGGATTACATTCCCGGAAAGCCCATCGAGGAAGTCCAGCAGGAGCTGGGTATTACGGACATCATCAAGATGGCCTCCAACGAGAACCCTATGGGTGCCTCTCCCAAGGCCATTGAAGCCATGATCGAGGAGATCCGTACCAACGCTTTCCGCTATCCTGTGAGCCTGTGCACTGCCATGGGAGAAAAACTGGCCAGTTATCTGGGGGTACGTCCCTCTCAGCTGTATATCGACAACGGCGGCGACGCTGTCATCACCATGCTGGGCCTCACCTTCATTAATCCTGAAGATGAAGTGGTCACCGCGGAGCTGACTTTCCCCGCCTATGAGAACATCACCACCAAAATGGGCGGCAAGCTCATCAAGGTACCTATGACCGCCGAGGGCGGCTACGATCTCAAGGGCATCGCCGCCGCCATTACTCCCCGGACCAAGCTGGTATTCCTGTGCAACCCCAACAACCCCACCGGCCGCTTTATCCCCAAGGATGAGCTGCTGGCCTTTATGGAGAAGCTGCCGGAGACGGTGCTGCTGTTCATGGACGAGGCCTACTACGACTTCGCCGACGACCCCACCTATCCCCAGACCATCCCCCTGCTGGATCGCTTCCCCAATCTGATCATCATGCGTACCTTCTCCAAGGTCATGGGCCTTGCGGGCATCCGCTGCGGCTACTGCATTGCCAGCGAGGAGATCGTCAAGGCCATGATGAAGGCCCGGGAACCCTTCCCCGTCAACCGCATGGCTCAGGTTGGCGTCATGGCGGCTCTGGACGACAAGGAGTTCATTGAAAAGACTCTGGCCAACAACGCCGCAGGCCGCCAGCAGTTCTACACCGCTCTGGAGGAGATGGGCCTTCCCTACTATCCCACTCAGACCAACTTCATTTACATCGACCTCCAGCGGGATGCGGAAGAGGTGTTCCAGGCCATGCTCCGTAAGGGTGTCATCATCCGTCCCCTCACTTCCCAGGGGGCTCCCCAGGCTGTCCGTATCACCATCGGCCTCCCCGAGGAAAATGCCCGCACCATTGAAGCCATGCGGGAAGTCCTGGGCCGCTGATCCAATCATCATAAAATACTAAACGGAGGAAGTACATTATGGCAAAGATCGAAGAACTCAAGGGCTTTTGCTACCCCCTGTCCCCGGAGGGCA
>UROF01000049.1 GCA_900549475.1 uncultured Eubacteriales bacterium | reverse complement strand
ATGTGTTCCTGTCGGACAACGGGATATTCCGCAAGCGGAACAAGGACGGGACGATCTGGAGCCTGTCCCTGTCGGCGGCGGTGTTCTACCTGACCACAGCGGCGTCGGAGGGCTACCGTTCCACCCTGAAACCGGTGGCCTTCCGGGACAAATCCCCGTCCTCCAACCTGTCGGCCCAGGTAATCCGGCAGGAGCAGCCCCGTTCCGAGAAAGCGGCGCTGAATCCGGATTGGGTGGAATGGCTCATGGGATTCCCCCCGAAATGGACGGACGCATCCTATGGCGTGCCGAGCCCGAAGGAGTCCCCCGCATGACCGAGGATACCGACAACCGGGCGCTGCGGCTGAAAACCCTGGGGAACGCGGTCTGCCCGCCCCAGGCCTATCCCATTTTCCAGTACATCGCCATGATCGAAACCGGGGCGTGTGTCAATATCTGCCCCTATGGAACAGGAGGTGACGCACCTTGAAAGAATGGAAAGCCCCCGAAAAGGAGGCGCAGAAGATGACCCGTGACGGGGCGGTATCCGTCAATCTGGTCACGGGCGAGACTACCTATCCCTCTGACCGGGCGCCAGAGCAGGATCATTCCGCCTCCGGCGACACGGCGGGCGCCGCTGGAAAAGCGGTGGACCGTGCAGAACTGCACCGGGAACAGGCGGCAGCCAAAAAGAAGAGCCAGAAACAGCGCAGAGCCTATCGGGAGGGCGAGGCGGCAGCAGGCCGCCCATCCTCCCGATTGCAGTTTTCCGAGGCGGACCAGGCCAAGCCGGAGCTGCAAGGGGCCATCCGCAAGTCGGACAAGGCGGCGGATCGTCTGGATGCCGCCAGGGACGCGATCCCCAATAAGAGTCCGGGAAAGCCCCATGCCAATCCGCTGTCCCGCCCCATTCAAGAGGCGGGGGCGGCCATCCACGGCAAAGTCCGGGAGGTGGAGCAGGAAAATTCCGGCGTCCAGTCGGGCCACCTGGGAGAACGCGGCATTGAGAAGGCTGTGGGCTATGGAAACCGCCGTGTCCAGAACTGGCGGGCAGAACGCAAGCTGAAACCCTGGCGGGACGCGGCAAAGGCGGAGCAGGCGGCGGTCAAGGCCAATGCGGATTTCTACTATCGGAAAGCCGTGGCGGAGAACCCCCAGATTGCATCCAATCCCATCTCCCGCCTGTGGCAGAAAAAGCGACTGCAAAAACAGTATGCTGCCGCACATCGGGCAGGGACCGGCGCGGCCCAGACCGCGGGCAAGGCGTCCCAGGCTGCCGCCTCCGCGGCAAAGAAGGGCGGCGGGACCGTGGCTCAGAAGCTGGGCGGCTTTGTCACGAAGAACAAGCACACCCTCCTGGTGGTGGGCGGGATCGGGCTGATGCTTATGCTGATTATGGGCCTGATGCAATCCTGCACCTCCATGTTTGGGGGCGGCACCTCCGGCCTGGTGGGCTCCTCCTATCTCTCGGAGGATGCGGATCTGACCGGGGCCGAGGCCGCCTATTGCGGGATGGAGGCGGAGCTTCAAGAATACCTGGACACCTACGAGGCTACCCACGACTATGACGAATATCACTTTGACCTGGACGAGATCGAGCATGACCCTTATGTGCTGCTGTCCATCCTGTCGGCGCTCCATGAAGGGGTGTTTACCCTGGACGAGGTGCAAAGCGACCTGGAAATGCTCTTTGACAAGCAGTACATCCTCACCGAAACTGTGACCACCGAAATAAGGTATCGGACGGAAACCCGGACAGACAGCGAGGGTAACGAGTACGAAGTGGAGGTGCCATACACCTGGTATATCTGCACCGTCACGCTGGAAAACTTTGACCTCTCCCATGTGCCGGTCTATATCATGGGCGAGGATCAGCTTTCCATGTATGCTGTGTATATGTCCACCCTGGGCAACCGCCCAGATCTGTTCCCATCCTCCGGCTATGTGGGCAAGTACATCGAGAACCCGCCTACGGCCTGGGACATCCCCGCCGAGTACCTGACGGATAAACGGTTTGCCACCCTCATCACCGAGGCGGAGAAATACCTGGGATACCCCTATGTGTGGGGCGGGAGCAGCCCGGAGACATCGTTTGACTGTTCCGGCTTCGTCAGCTATGTGCTGACCAGCACCGGCCTGTGTAACACCGGGCGGTTGGGCGCCCAGGGACTCTACAATATCTCCACGCCGGTATCCGACCCCCAGCCCGGTGATCTGGTGTTCTTCGTGGGGACCTATGACACCAGCGGCATCTCCCATGTAGGCATTTATGTAGGCGACAATATGATGCTGCACTGCGGAGATCCCATCTCTTACACGAACTTGAACACCAACTACTGGCAATCCCATTTCCATGCCTACGGCCGGCCGCCGTACAACTGATGGGAGGTGAAACACACATCAATATGGTTTCCTATGGGGGCGGTGTCAACAGCACCGCCCTTTTAGTCGGTCTGCACCAGCACCGTATCCCGGTAGACCTGATCCTCTTTGCGGATACCGGGGCGGAGCATCCCCACACCTATGCCTACCTGGACATCATGGATCGCTGGCTGAAGGACCACGGGATGCCGCCCATTACCAGAGTGTATAAGACCACGCGGGACGGAAAGCGGCTGACCTTGGAACAGGAGTGTTTGCAGAGCGGCACTCTGCCTTCTATGGCCTATGGCTTCAAGCGGTGTTCTCTGAAACACAAGATCGGGCCGCAGGAAAAGTTCTGCAACCATTATCCGCCCTGCCGGAAGGTGTGGGCGGCAGGCAAACGGGTGGTCAAGTTCATCGGCTACGATGCCGGCGAAGGCTACCGCAGCGATAAGGTATTGCTGGGGGATCTGGCCGACCCCAAGTACAGCAAATGGTATCCACTGATGGAATGGGGATGGACGCGGGACGATTGCATCCGGCAGATCGAGGCGGCGGGGCTGCCCCAGCCGGGCAAGTCCTCTTGTTTCTTCTGCCCCAGCATGAGGGCGGAGGAGATCATACGGCTTCGGAACCACCACCCGGACCTGTTCCGGCGGGCCATCGCGCTGGAGGACAACGCCCGCCCCAATTTGAAAACGGTCCAGGGCCTGGGCCGCAACTACTCATGGAAAGAACGGTTTGGAAAGGAGAATTGCACACATGGCAACTGTTGAGAAAATCCGCCGAGACATCGAAAAGACCAAGGAGAAGATCTCTGAGCAGCAGAAGCGCCTCCGCTCTCTGGAGGCGCAGCTTGTGGAGGAGGAGAACCTGGAGATCGTCCGCATGGTCAAGGCGGTGAAGATGGACAACCGGGAGCTGACGGCCTTCCTAAAGGCATACGCCAGCGGCCTCATCACCCTGCCGGAGGGCATGATGGAGGCGGAGGCGTCGGCTGACCCCGGCGAGAACGAGGTGGAGGACGCCGAGTATGAAGAATAAAAAGATCATCCGGCTGTTTACGGCGATGTTGGCCGTGGTGCTCTGTGCCACGGCCTTTGCGCTCCCTGCCTTTGCCGGCGGCGGGGAGGGTGAACCTTACTACACCGAAACGCCGGAGGCGTCGGAACCTGTGGAGGAACCCCAGGAGGAGGCCACCGGGGGCATGGAGCCGGATGGCCAGCCCCTTACCCCGGAGGGCAACGCCACCCTGGTGGACGATTTCTACGGGGACAAGCAGCTCATCACGGTCACCACCAAGGCGGGCAACTATTTCTACATCCTGATCGACCGGGCCAACGAGGACGCGGAGACCGCCGTTCACTTCCTGAACCAGGTGGACGAAGCCGACCTCCTGGCCCTGATGGAGGATGGCGAAGTCCAGGAGACCCCGGCGGTCTGCACCTGTACGGAGAAATGCCAGGCCGGTGCGGTGAATACCGCCTGTCCGGTTTGTGCGGTGAATATGAGCGAGTGTGCCGGGAAAGCGCCGGAGGAGGAGCCGGAGCCTGAACCGGAGCCGGAGGAGGATTCCGGCGGTGGCGGCGCCCTGGTGCTGGTCCTGGTGCTGCTGGTGCTGGGCGGCGGCGGGGCCTTCGCTTACATCAAGTTCATCAAGCCCAAGCAGGCGGCCAAGGCCAGCGCGGACCCGGACGACTATGACTTCGAGGACGAGGAGGACTACATCAACGAGGACGAACCGGAACAGGAAGAAGAAACGGAGGAAACGAAATGAAGCTGGTGATCTGCGAGAAACCGAGTGTTGCAAAATCTATCGCGTCGGCCCTGGGTGTTACATCCAGGGCCGACGGCTGTTTTGAGGGTGGCGGTTGGCTCATCTCCTGGTGCATTGGGCATCTGGTGGGACTGGCGGACGCGGCTGCCTACGATGACCGCTATAAGAAATGGCGGTATGAGGACCTTCCCATCCTGCCCAACCCCTTCCGCTATGTGGTGTCCGAGGAAAAGGCCGCCCAGTTCCACATTCTCCGTTCTCTGATGGAACGACCTGATGTGACGGAGCTGGTCAACGCCTGCGATGCCGGACGCGAGGGTGAGCTGATTTTCCGGCTGGTCTATGAGGCCACCGGATGTTCCAAGCCTTTCTCCCGCCTCTGGATTTCTTCGATGGAGGACGTGGCGATCCGGGAGGGCTTTTCCGACCTGCGCCCCGGCGCGGACTATGACCCGCTGTATCAGTCGGCACTTTGCCGCCAAAAGGCGGATTGGCTTATCGGCATCAATGCGAGCCGCCTGTTCTCCGTCCTCTACCATCGCACCCTGAATGTAGGACGGGTGCAGACACCCACCCTGGCGATGCTGGCCGACCGGGACAGCAGGATCACTTTGTTCCACAAGGAGAAATACCATCATGTGCGGCTGGCGCTGGAGGGAGCCGAGGCGGTCTCTGAAAAAATCCCAGCTATGGAGGACGCCCAGGCCATCCGGGACGCCTGTGACGGGCAGCAAGCCGTGTGTGTATCCGTGGCGCGGGAGAAAAAGACAGAAAAGCCGCCCAAGCTGTACGACCTGACCACCTTGCAGCGGGAGGCAAACCGTGTGTTCGGCTACACGGCCAAGCAAACCCTGGACTACGCCCAGTCGCTCTATGAAAAGAAGCTGCTGACCTATCCTCGCACGGACAGCCGGTATCTGACGGGCGACATGGCGGAAACCGCCTCCGTGGCCCTGCATCTGGCGGCACGGGTGCCGCCCTTCGACGCCTGCCCGGAGTTTTTCCCCGATGTTGCGGCGCTGGTGAACGACAAGGAGGTATCCGACCACCACGCCCTGATTCCCACCCTGGAGCTGGAAAAGGCGGATGTGCCTGCGCTGCCTGTGGGAGAGCGCAATATCCTTCTGCTGGTCTGCTGCAAACTGCTGTGTGCAGCGGCGGAGCCTTTCGTGTACGAGGCGGTCACGGCTACCTTTGACTGCGGCGGACATACCTTCATGGCAAAAGGAAAGCAGGTGCTTTCCCAGGGCTGGCGGGCCATCCAGGAGGTGTTCCGTTCCTCCCTGAAGGAGAAGCCGGAGGATGAAGATGACGAAGGCGTCCTTCCGGCCTTGACCGAAGGGCAGGTTTTTGAGCCGGTCGCCGCCTCCGTCACTGAGCACTTCACTTCACCCCCCAAGCCCTACACCGAGGATACCCTTCTGTCGGCCATGGAGAACGCAGGTAAGGAGGACATCCCGGAGGACGCGGAACGGCGCGGTCTGGGCACCCCGGCGACCAGGGCGGCCATCATTGAAAAGCTGGTGTCCGGCGGATTCGTGGAGCGCAAGGGCAAGAACCTGATCCCTACAAAGGCGGGCGTCAACCTGGTCACGGTGTTGCCGGAGCTGCTGACCTCTCCCAAGCTCACAGCGGATTGGGAGCAGCGGTTGAA
>UROF01000048.1 GCA_900549475.1 uncultured Eubacteriales bacterium | reverse complement strand
TACGAGATCCTCTCTGGTCTCGTGGGCTCGGAGATGTGTATAAGAGACAGAACTGACACTGGATGGCGCTGCCGCCCAGGTGGAGACTCCTCAGCTGGTACTGGGCAATGAGGCTCCTGCTGCTCCCGAGCCGGAGAAGAAGGTGGAGCCGGTAAAGATTGACGAGAGCATGCTCACCGAAGCGGAGCGGAAAATGGTGGACGATTTTTCCAAGAAGATCGACATCGGCGACAGCCAGATGGTCCTCCAGTACGGTGCTGCTGCCCAGAAGAGTGTGGCGTCTTTCTCTGAGAGCGCCCTCAACGCTGTGCGCACCAAGGACCTGGGCGAGGTGGGCGACACCCTCAGCAATCTGGTGGTAGAGCTCAAGGGCTTTGGCGAAGAGGAAGAGAAGGGCGGTATCTTCGGCTTCTTCAAAAAGACCAGCAACAAGCTGGAGGTAATGAAGGCCCAGTACGGCAAGGCTGAGGCCAATGTGGAAAAGATCGCCCGGAGCCTGGAGCAGCATCAGGTGACGCTGATGAAGGACATTGCCATGTTCGATCAGATGTATGAGCTGAACCTGAAATATTACAAGGAATTGACCATGTATATCATCGCCGGAAAGAAGCGTCTGGCGGAAGTCCAGTCCACACAGCTGGAGGAGCTGCGCAAGAAGGCGGAGGCTACCGGCGCTGCTGAGGATGCCCAGGCCTACAACGACCTGGCCCAGATGTGCAATCGGTTTGAGAAAAAGCTTCACGACCTGGAGCTGACGAGGATGGTGTCCATCCAGATGGGCCCCCAGACCCGGATGCTGCAGAATAACGATACCCTCATGGTGGAGAAGATCCAGTCCTCTCTGGTCAACACCATCCCCCTGTGGAAGAGCCAGATGGTACTGGCCCTGGGCCTTGAGAACAGCCGCAAGGCCACGGCGGCTCAGACGGCGGTGACCAATGCCACCAATGAGCTGCTCAAGCGCAACGCAGATATGCTGAAAATGGGCACCATTGCTACCGCCAAGGAGGCGGAGCGCAGCATTATCGACATCGAGACCCTCCAGCACACCAACCAGCAGCTTATCTCCACCCTGGACGAGGTGATCCAGATCCAGAAGGACGGTGCGCAGAAGCGTCGGGAAGCTGAGGTGGAGCTGGGCCGGATCGAGGGCGAGCTCAAACAGAAGCTGATGGAACTGCGGAGCTGATAGCAAGATGAAGTTCTTACAGAAAAAAAGTGTTGCCGTCACCGTCATGGTACTGGCCATCCTCTTTTCTTCCATTTATGGCATCGTTAACAAGCCGATCGTCCCTACACCGGAGGGTGGAACAAAGCTGGATGAATATCTCAGTACCTCGGCCTATATCGAGTATGTTTATGACGGCGCCCAGGTGCTCTCTGTGAAAACAGAACAGGCCATCCACCTTTATCAGGCTAACTGGGATCAGATGGCTGGCAGCATCCTGGCGGTGGTGACGGTAAAGACCGACGGCGCGGAGACAGCGGAAGAGCTTGCCTGGGACTGGGCCGGCAGCCTTCAGCTGGGGGAAAACGACGCTGTGCTGGTGCTGGATGTGGGTACCAACGATTTTAGCCTGGTGGCCAGCGGTAGATTTTATGACATGCTCTCCACTCAGTCGCCCAGCTATGTGGATAACCTGCTCTCTGCGGATGTAGAAGCGGGACAGTATGATGCGGGAGTACTGGCGCTCTTTGGTGGGATTCACCTGCTGATGAGCGATACATATTCCTACTATTCCAGCGGTATGGGCGGCGAGATTTTCTCTATAATAGGGATCGTTGTCCTGCTGGTCGTCCTGCTGATGCTGTTCAGCCTGATGGACGGCATCCGCTATAGCATGTGGTATGGAAGATACGGCCATTTGGGCGTTCCGCCTGTGGTCTACCGGCCCATTCTCTGGTGGCACAGACCGGGCAGCGCCTGGTATCGGCGGCGGCGGAATCCGCCTCCCCCCAGAGGCCCCAGAGGACCTGGCGGTCCTGGCGGCTTTGGGCCCCGTCCGCCTATGGGCGGCGGAAGCTACAGACCTCCCCGCAGCGGCAGCTTTGGCGGCGGTCGCGGCGGCGGTTTTGGTGGTCCCCGCAGCGGCAGCTTCGGCGGAGGCCGCGGTGGCGGCTTCGGCGGCAGTCGTGGTGGCGGCTTCGGCGGCAGTCGTGGCGGTGGCTTCGGTGGCGGCCGCGGCGGTGGCTTTGGCGGCCGGCGCTGATAGCCTGCAAGACAGATCATGGCATAAAATAAGCGGGAGCTTCGTGAAACTGTTGCGGAGCCCCCGCTTTTTTTCCTGCCGCTGTTTTTTGCCGTAGCTGGTCTTTCTTTATTGAAAATGACAATAATAAAGGGAAACCGAACGGGGAAATGAGGCGAAATTACCACTTGACGGAAAGAGCAAAGTGTCGTACACTATGAACAATCTCAGACAAAAGGCAGCGAAGAGAAGAGTAAGCGAAGAGGTACGCCACAGAGAGCCCGGTTGGTGGAAAAGGGCGCGGAGGACTTTGCTGAACATGGTCTCGGAGCCGCGCACCGACTGCGGGGAAGTCTGCATAGGCCGCGACGGGAGCGCCCGTTACAGCGCCAGGGTATGTCAGTACCCGTGAGGCCTATGCTGTGAGGCACAGGCGAACCAAGGTGGTACCACGATGTTTTATTGCGTCGTCCTTGATGAACATTCATCAGGGACGGCGTTTTTTGTTGCGTACGTAAGGAAGGAGAGCGACTATGGCGGAACCGATCATCCGCTTGACCGGCCTCACCAAGCACTTCGGCGGCGGTGAGAACGAGGTAGCGGCTTTAAATGATATCAGCATTGAGATACAGCGGGGAGAAATCTTCGGTGTGATCGGCCTGAGCGGCGCGGGAAAGAGTACGTTGGTGCGGTGCATCAACCTGCTGGAGCGGCCCACCTCCGGCAGCGTTGTGGTAGACGGCAAAGAGATGACCGCCCTGAATCCCAAGGAGCTGCGGCAGGCCCGGAAATCCATCGGTATGATCTTCCAGAGCTTCAATCTGCTCATGCAGCGTACAGCCCTGGATAACATCTGCTTTCCCATGGAGCTGGCGGGGAAAAGCCGTAAAGAGGCGGTGGCGAGAGCCCGGGAGCTGCTGGAGATCGTAGATCTTGCCAGCAAGGAGAAGGCCTATCCGGCCCAGCTCTCCGGAGGACAGAAGCAGCGTATCGCCATTGCCCGGACGCTGGCTATGGATCCGCAGGTGCTGCTGTGCGACGAGGCTACCTCTGCCCTGGACCCCAAGACCACCCGGGATATCCTGCGGCTGATTCAGGATATCAACAAGCGGCTGGGGATCACGGTGGTGGTCATCACCCACGAGATGAAGGTCATCGAGGTGATCTGCTCCCGAGTGGCCATTCTGGACCACGGCAATCTGGCGGAGACCGGCACCGTGGAGGAAGTGTTCGCCAATCCCAAGAGTGAGGCGGGGCGGCGGCTGGTGTATCCTGACGGCGTGCCCTACGAGGTCCTTCGCCATGAGGCTGGAACTGCCCGGGTGATCCGGGTGGCCTTCAACGGCGGTACTGCCTATCAGCCCCTGATCGCCTCCCTTGCCATTGACTGCGGCGTGAAGGCCAACATTTTGGGAGCGGATACCCGGAATATTGATGGCCGGGCCTTTGGTACCATGCTGCTGGGCCTGCCGGAGGACGAGTCCCAAATCGCAAAGGCTTTGGCCTATATCAGAAGCCAGAAGGATATTACGGTAGAGGAGGTGCCCGATTACCATGAGTGAGAAGCTGATTGAATTGCTGATGTCCTGGGGGATACCGGAGCGGACGGCTACCTCCCAGATCGAGTATCTGGTGGGTTCCACCATTCCCTTTGCCATCTGGGAGACGGTGTACACCACGGTGCTGGCCACGCTCTTTGCTTATGTGATCGGTCTGCCCCTGGGGATCATCCTGGTCACCGGAGAGCGGGATGGGATCCGCCCCTTGCCTCCGGTGCTGATGAAAATCCTCAATACTGTTGTAAATCTTCTGCGGAGCGTCCCCTTCCTGATCCTGATGGTGTGCGTCAAACCTCTGTCCCGGCTGATTTTGGGCACTTCCATTGGAACGGTGGCCTCCATTGTCCCTCTGACCCTGGCGGCGGCCCCCTTTGTGGCCCGCGTGGTGGAGAGTTCCCTGCGTGAGATGGACCGGGGCGTCATCGAGGCCTCTCAGTCCATGGGCTGCTCCCCCTGGCAGATCGTCACCAAGGTGATGCTGCCTGAGTGCCGGCCCTCCCTGATCACCGGCCTCACCACCGCCAGCATCACCATCCTCAGCTACGGCGCTATGGCCGGTACCATCGGTGGCGGCGGCCTGGGCGCCATGGCACTGCTTCGGGGCTACGGCCGACAGGAGACCGTGGTGCTGTACGTAGCAGTGATATTCCTGGTGATCCTGGTGCAGATCATTCAATCCATCGGTACCGCTGTGGCTGTGAAAACAGACCGGCGTATCCAACATACCCAAACCAAAAGGAGAAAAGGAAAATGAAAAGAAGACTGATTGTACTTGCTCTTGCCCTGTGCCTTGTGCTGGGCCTTGCTGCCTGCGGCGGCAACAACACTGCCAACAACGGTGCCGCCAATAACAGCACCGCTGGCAATAACACGGCAGATAACGCTTCTGACAGCGGAGATACTGCTGACGGAAAAGTCATTACCGTAGGCGCCACCCCCGCTCCCCATGCGGAGATCCTGGAGGTCGCAAAGGGAGTGCTGGCGGAAGAGGGCTACACCCTGGATATCGTGGAGTTTGACGATTACATCATGCCCAATGATGCCGTGGAAGAGGGTGAGCTGGATGCCAACTACTTCCAGCACATCACCTACATGAACCAGTTCAATGAGGATAACGGCTACCACCTGGTCAGCGTGGGCAGCATCCACTATGAGCCTTTCGGCCTCTATGCCGGTAAGACTGCCTCCATTGAGGAACTGGCTGACGGCGCTCAGGTCGCTATTCCCAACGATGCCACCAACGGCGGCCGCGCTCTGCTGCTGCTGGAGCAGGAGGGCCTTATCACCCTGAAGGAGGGTGCCGGTATCACTGCCACTGTCAACGACATCGTGGATAACCCCAAGAACCTGGAGATCGTGGAGCTGGAGGCCCGCCTGCTGCCTGACTCCCTGAAGGATGTGGATCTGGCGGTCATCAACGGCAACTACGCCATTGATGCGGGACTGAAGATTTCTGATGCCCTGGCCATCGAGTCTGCTGAGGGTGAGGCCGCTACCGCCTATGCCAATGTCCTCACTGTCAAGGAGGGCAACGAGAACGATGAGGGCGTTCAGGCTCTGCTGGCGGCTCTGGAGTCCGACGAGGTCAGAACCTTCATTGAGGAGACCTATGACGGCGCTGTGGTGCCCCTGTTTTGATCTGACGATATAAGAGAATAAAACACCACGTCCGGAAGCTGTCGGCTTCCGGACGTGGTGTTTTTGTGTTGTTTACTCCTCTTTGAGAAAAGTGATGGAAGCATCTGCGGGCAGCGCCAGGCGGCACTCCGCCTCCACACATTTGATGATGCCATTGATGGCGGGACAGGCGGCATGGCCGGGGAAATGTTCTGCGGCATAGTCATAAAACGGTCCCTGGCCGGGCTTTACGAGACACAGCTCAAAGGCGTCAAAGGTGTCTCCCAAAGCGTCCATCATTTTCTGAATGGCCTCGCAGCCGGAGACGACTTTTACCGTCACCTCCATCTGATCCTCCGAGGAGGCGGTCACTGTGGTGGGCAGATTGCAGATACCGGGCTGGATACGGACTTTTGTCATAATAGGCTTCTCCTTCTCCGGGCTGCGGACAGCCTGGTGTTTGTCCCATCCAGTTTACGGCTTTGCGGCAGAAAACGCAAGTCCCTGCAAGGAAATTCAGCTTTCCATATGCTTGCCCAGGAAAGCGGCGATGGTCTGGGCCAACTTATACTCGGTTTCTCCGGTGACTTGGGGCTCACCGTCCTCAATGAACAGTACCAGGCCCAGGACATCTCCTTCAGAGATGATAGGGGCAGCTACAGCGGCGGCGTATTTATCTCCGGACTCCGTAACAAAGACCCGGCGGTCGTCACCGCTGTGCTGATAGATCTTGCGGTCCTCCATGATCTGCTCCAGCTGGGGGCTGATGCGCTTGCCCATCAGCTCCCGCTTGCCGCCGCCGGCCACGGCGATGATGGCATCCCGGTCGGTGACGGCGGTGATGGCGCCGCAGCTCTTGGACAGTGTTTCGCAAAATTGAGCGGCGAACTCATCCAATCCGCCCATCAGGGAATACTTTTTGAAGATTACCTCGCCGTCCCGGCTGGTGTAAATCTCCAGGGGGTCACCGTCACTGATAACATTGGCATGGAACACCTTGTCCGGATGCTGTTTTGCCTCCTGGACGATGGTGACAGGTGAGATATGTCCCATGCCTGGCTTAAAATTTACGGTACCCTCCGGAACCTCGGCCATGGCGGCCACGGCGGCTTCCTCCGCCGCGCCCTCCGACAGCGTCCCGCTGCGCAGGATGCTGTCCACGTCCGCCTGGAGCTGGATCTCCAGCCGGTCCTCATAGACCTTGATCTTCCGGATGATCAGCTCCAGGTCCCGGCGCTCCAGCCGCTCTTTATTCAGGATGTCCCGGAACACCTCCATGGCCGTGCGGGCCGCCCGGTTCACCCGGATAATGGTGTTGCGCTTGTCGGACAGCAGCTCGATCTGGTGACCGATGCCCTCGATCCTTTTTTGCAGGTCGCCCTCCAGCTCGTCGTAGGTCTGCTCCAGGATGTCCTCCTGGTCCGGGTGCTTCATCAGATCCCGGATGCGCTGGCGCTTGGTGACCTTCAGCTCCTCCTGGAGGTCAGAGAGCACCTCCGCCAGGCGGTCGGCGCTCTGCTCCGTCTCCGCCACGTCCTCCTGCTCCCGGGCCAGGTCCTCGTTGAGCCGCTCCAGCATGTCCGCCGAGTGATCCATCACCTGCCGGACGTAGGCTTTCAGCAGCTCGTCCAGCTTGTCGGCCCGGATGTGGTGGCTGGTGCAGCCCTTCAGGCCCCGGCGGTGGTAGGTGCCGCAGGTGTAGGCACTCTTCAGGTCGCTACGGCTCAGGGAGAACATGGGGGCTCCACAGTCCCCGCACACCAGGAAGCCGGAGTAGGTGTTGTCATACTTCTTCACCCCTCGGTAGTGGGAGGTGGAGCGCTTTTCCCGCAGGGCCCGGGTGGTGGCGAAGGTGCGGTAGTCGATGATGGCCTGGTGGTGGTTTTCGATGACGATCTGCTCCTCCTCGTCCCGGCGCACATCTTTGCCGTTGATCTTCCTCCGGGTGTACTTCCCCTGCCGCAGGGTGCCGATGTAGAAGTCGTTGTCCAGGATGCCCTGGACCGTCACGATGGCCCAGACGGGCTTCACCGTCCGGCTGTACTCCTCTCCGGCGGCCTCCTTCCGGTCCCGCTCCGCCATGCGGGGGGTGGGGACGCCCTGGTCGGTGAGGTAATTGGCGATCTTCTTATACCCCCAGCCCTCCTCGTTGTAGAGGCGGAAGATGGTGCGCACCACGTCCGCCTCGGTGGGGACGATCTCGAACTCCTGCCTTTTGTTCACGATGTAGCCGTAGGGGGCGGCGCAGATCCATTTTCCGTCCGCCTGCCGCCGTTTGATGACGTTCTTTACCTTTTTGCTGGTGTCGGTGACCGGCATCTCGTTGATGAGGAACTGGAACTGGATCTTCAGCCAGTCGTCGTCATTGGGAAAATCGATGTTGTCCCCAATGGAGATGATCCGCACCCCGGCGTCCCGAAGATCCTCCAGCTCCACCAGCCCCCGGCTGTTGCGCCGGGAGAAGCGGGAGAAGTCCTTCACCACCAGGATGTCGTACTGGTGGGACATGAGACCCCGCCGCATGGCCTGGTAGCCCTCCCGCTGCTCGAAGGTGTAGCCGGAGCGGTCCCGATCCTCGTAGAAGGTGAGGGTGCTGCCGGGGAACTTGTGGGCCACGAAGTCCTGGATGATGGCTTTCTGGTTCTCGATGGACACATTGTCCCGGTCCAGCTCGTCATCCACGGAGATTCGGGTGTAGCCGGCGATGTCAAAGGTCTCAGTCATGTGCTGCCGCCCCCTTTCAGATATTTTTCTATGGCCCTGTCAAAGTCGGAGATGTAGTCGGCGTCCTGCTTTTTGCGGAACTCCTCATACACGGCACCCACCTTCTTCATCGCTGCCTCGCGGGAGATGCGGCCCTTGCCCTCCAGCACGTTCCGGCGGTTGTTGGTGAGGAATCGGTCGGTCTCCCGCAACCAGTCCTCCATGGACATGGGTACCTGATCCTCCGCCATCAGCTCGGCGTAGTCGATGAACATGGTCACCAGGCGGTTCAGGCGGGAGAGCTCCTTTTCGTTTAGATAGTTCTTGGCCACCAGGGTGTCGCTCTTGAGGATCTTCCCATCCGGCGCCCCCTTCCAGGTGGTCAGGCCCATGGTGGGGCTGTCCGGGGTGGCCCGCTCCGCGATCAGCTCCGCCGCCGTCTTTCCGGTGACAGCGAAGTGGAGCTTGTTCTGGACGAAGGCGTAGAAGGCCCGGGTGGTCTCGCTGTTTTTATCATAGTCATAGCTGCACTGCTCGAACACATCGGCGATCTTCTGATAGGCCCGGCGCTCGCTGGCCCGGATCTCCCGGATGCGTTCCAGCAGCTCGTCGAAGTAGTCCCTGCCGAAGGGGCGGCCGTTTTTCAGCATCTCATCGTTGAGGACGAAGCCCTTCTGGATGTATTCCTTCAGCGTTTTGGTGGCCCACTGGCGGAACCGGGTGGCCTTCTTGGAGTTCACCCGGTATCCCACGGCGATGATGGCATCCAGGTTGTAGTGCTCCAGGGTGCGGCGGACCTGCCGGGAGCCCTCCTGACGAACCACCGAGATTTTCTCGGTAGTTGCCTCCGGCGTCAGCTCCTCCTCAGCGTAGATGTTTTTCAGATGCAGGGAGATGTTGTCAGTGGAGCAGTCAAACAGCTCCGCCATGCCGCTCTGGGTGAGCCAGAAGGTCTCGTCCTGAAATACCACGCTGACGAACTCCTTCTCGCCTCCGTTTTCATAGAGCAGAATCTCCCCCCTGGGACTTGGCTGTTTCTCCATAGGTTCCTCCTTCCAACAATAAGGTTTTATCTATCGTTCTTATATCAGATAACATTGTATATGAACTTTCCCGAAATTGCAAGGGGAAACGCAAAAATTTGGGGAGGCAGTTTGGCCGCCTCCCCATTTTTTTACGAACCCATCACCAGCCCGGCCTGCTTCTCCGCCTGGACTTCCTTCTCTGCCAGCCGCCGGCGGTTGTAGAGCAGCAGGTCCCGGGTCTGCTGGTACAGATCCTCCTCTCCGGAGAGAAAGACCGCCACCAGATATTTTTGATCCTTATATTGCTGATAGATAGGCTTCAGCGACTCCCGGAAGGCGGGGTCGTCCCGCTCCTCCCGGGTGAGCCAGAGCTCCACGATCTTGCTCTGCTCCCTGATCTCCATGCGCAATCATCGATCAACCCCTTTCCCATATTTTCCTCTCTGAAAAGGAAAATATTCACATGGACTGCTCCCATTTCTGTTCTTCTTCGTGGTCATCGGCTTTGTGTCCCATGGCAATCTTCTTTTCCCTCTCCTTGCGGAGAGCTTTTTTGTCACCGTGGTGGTGCGTGGTGGTGGCGTCCCTCACGGGATCAGCGTGTGCATCATGTTCCAGAGTTTTTCCCAACTGAACCAGACCGCCCACAGCACGCCCCCAGTCAACGCCAGGGCTGTCAGCCCCAGCAGCAGACTGCTCCAGGAGATGTCTGGCAGGCGCAGTTTGGGAAGTCTGAGCCTGGGCAGAGAAAAATGCCGCTCTCTCTTTTTCCCAGCCTGTTTCAGCTCCGCCCTCATTTGGGCCACATCCCCCGCCAGCGCCTCCAGTTGGGCCTGGGTGGGGAGCTGCCCCACCTGTCGGCCCAACGCCCGAAGTAGGGCCTCCTGTGGGCCAACGCTGGCCTCCAGGCGCTCCAGCCGGTCGCTGTTCGTTTTTTCCAGCCGGTACAGGGCAGTGAGCGCCGCCAGCAGATCGTCCCAGTTCTGCCCCGTGGGGGCATCCGGCGGCGCGGCCGGTGCGGACGGGGCCGGCGGCTGGTTCAGCCGTTTCAGTTCTTCCACGGACAATCTCTGCCCGGATCCGGAATTCACGTTCCATGACCTCCTTGGTGTACTTTTCCTCGTGGAGCCGGTCATCCCGGCACTTCATGCCCTCTGGCGTGGTGTAGGTGATGTTCTTCCGGCTGTCCATCCAGCGCACCTGGTAGCCCTCGCTCTCCATCAGGGAGAGAAATTCGTCTTTGGTGGCGGCGTATCTCATACACTGGTCGATGGTGTTCATCAGCCGGAACTTCCAGCTCTGGCCCTTGGCGGCGGAGCGATACTCCCGGGTGCCCATGCCCTGGGTCTGATTCTTCCGTTCTTGCGGCAGCACCGAAAATCCGTGCGCCAGACACAGCTCG
>UROF01000047.1 GCA_900549475.1 uncultured Eubacteriales bacterium | reverse complement strand
AAGGAGCGCTATGAGTTCTGCTGGATCGTGGACTTCCCCATGTACGAGATCGGCGAGGAGAGCGGCGAGCTGGAGTTCTGCCACAACCCCTTCTCCATGCCCAACGGCGGCGCTGAGATCCTGGACAAGGCCATTGCCGGGGAGATCGACCCCCTGACCATCACCGCCTTCCAGTACGACCTGGTGTGCAACGGCGTGGAGCTGAGCTCCGGCGCTGTCCGTAACCACGATCCCGAGATCATGATCAAGGCCTTCAACCTGGTACGGCTGGGCGAGGAGGACGTAAAGAAGAAGTTCCCCGCCATGTACAACGCTTTCTGCTACGGTGCACCTCCCCACGCCGGTATTGCCCCGGGCGTGGACCGCATGGTCATGCTGCTGGCCGGCGAGGAGAGCATCCGGGAGATCATCCCCTTCCCCATGAACAAGAACGCCCAGGATCTGATGATGGGCGCTCCCTCCTTCGTGGAGCAGAAGCAGCTGGATGAGCTGAATATTATGGTCACCAAGAAAGAAGAAGAGTCCGCCGAATAAGACCCGGCGCTGCCAAGAAAGAGGAGGGGCTCTCCCTCCTCTTTCCCATACCCTTTACAATGCCCTTTGAACAAACAACTTGCCCATCCGCCAGGGAATCGCTTCCCAAAGGAGAATGATGCATCGAAAATTGCTGTCTTTTCTGTTGGTCTGTCTGCTGCTGATCACCGCCGGGTGCGGCAGCAACAACAGCGATCCGGCTAACCACCAGGACCAGACCAACAACGCCCCTTCCCAACCGGAGGAGCCCGAGGCGCCCACACAGCCGGAAGAACCTATCGTTCCGGATGAACCGGAACCGGACCCCCGGCAGGAGGCGATCGACACTCTGCTCTCATCCATGACTCTGGAGGAAAAGGTGGGGCAGATGTTCTTTGTCCGCTGCCCCGATGTCCAGGCGGCGGAGAAGGTCAGCGAATACCACCTGGGGGGCTACCTCCTCTTCGGCCGGGATTTCCAGACCACTACCGGAGATTGGCTGACTGCGGAGGCCTTTACCGCCAATGTGGCCTCCTACCAGGCCGCGGCGGATATCCCTCTGCTGATCGGCGTGGATGAGGAGGGCGGTACTGTCGCCCGGGCCACCCGGAATCCCAACCTTTTTGCCGCCAAACGCCAGTCTCCACAGACCATCTACGCCCAGGGCGGTATGGAGGCCATTTTGACGGACACCCGCCAGGTGAACCAGGGCCTTCTCTCCTACGGCATCAATGTCAACTTTGCCCCGGTGGCGGATGTATCCACCAACAGCAGTGATTTCATCTACGACCGCACCTTCGGCCAGGACGCCGCCGCCACAGCGGAGTACATCTCCCAGGTGGCAGCGGAAATGGATACCGTAGGGATCGGCTCTGTCCTCAAGCACTTCCCCGGCTACGGCAGCAACAGCGACACCCATACCGGCGTGGCTGTAGATGAGCGCCCCTATGAACAATTTGTCCAGGAAGATTTCCTTCCCTTCCAGGCGGGCATTGACGCCGGGGCAGACTGTGTGCTGGTGAGCCACAATATCGTCACTGCTATGGACGGCGATCTCCCTGCCTCCCTCTCACCGGAGGTCCATCGCATCCTCCGGGAGGAGCTGGGCTTCACCGGAGTGGTCCTCACGGACGACCTGGCCATGGACGCGGTAGAATCCTATGCGGAGGATGGCTCTGTGGCGGTACTGGCAGTGCTGGCAGGCAATGATATGATCGTCACCACCGACTTCGAGACCCAGATTCCCCTGGTGATCGCCGCCGTGGAAGACGGCACCATCGACCAGGCCACCATCGACCAGGCGGTGAGCCGGGTCCTGGGCTGGAAGTACGACCTGGGACTGCTGGGGCAGGAGTAGGTCCTGCCGGTTCCCACCGGCGGGGGATTTATTGGCGGGGTGCCGCCGACACTTGCATCAGCTCTTCAGGCTGTTTGCCTCCGGCGGGCCCACTTTTGGCCGCCCAAAAGTGGGCGGAAAAACCGCTGGGGAGACCCTGGCCCAGGCCACCCTCTCTTGGCCTTTGGCCAATTCACCTTGCAGTCCCCCATTTTTTTCTAATCGGTTTTATCAGGGCTGATAATAGACAGCCACTGAATTACTGTAAGACTGCTGGCCCCTCGTAATCGGTGCGGTGAGTATCCAACTTCGGCTGTCGCCCCTCGTGCTGAGAGTTGTTTCTTTTTTGCAGACGGGAGCCGGGGCATCTCCCAAAGAAGCAGGCAGTTCGTCGCAGAGAAAAGATTCATCTGCCCTTTCAACAGGGCGACAGCTGAAGTCGGACAAGCAGGAGATCAGATCCCCGAAGGATCCCACTGCTTCAGTGGCAGCGCAGCAGCAAGTTCTATCCAGACCGATTAGACAACAGCGGGGGTCCAGCCCGAAGGGGGCTGGCGCGCTTTTGGGTACTTTTCTCGCGGGAGAAAAGTACCCCGTCGGAGACAAAATCGGAGACAAAACCAGCGACGAAACTCTGTCTCAAACTTTCGCCTGGTCGCTCCCATAACGCCTTTAAACCGCCGTTTTTAATTACTAATAGTAACATAAATAGAAAATAATACAATTATGCATCAAAAAGGAGGGCAAACCCATGACTGAAAAGCTGTTTTACGCCGACCCCTTCCTGGTGGAATTTACTGCCCGGGTGCTCTCCTGCGCCCCGGAGAAGGAGGGCTTTGCCGTCACTCTGGACCGCACTGCCTTCTACCCTGAGGGGGGCGGCCAGAACGCCGACCATGGCGTCCTGGGTGGCGCCGCTGTCACCGACGTTCGGGAGAAGGACGGAGAGATCCTCCACTACTGCGACAGGGCCCTGCCTGTAGGGGAGACCGTGTCCGGCGCCATCGACTTTGCCCGCCGCTTTGACCTCATGCAGCAGCACAGCGGCGAGCATATCGTCAGCGGTATCCTCTGCGGCCGCCATGGCTGCGACAATGTGGGCTTTCACATCGGCCACGACCTGGTGACCATCGACTTCAATGCCCAGCTCACCATGGAGGACGTCCGGGAGGTGGAGGCCCTGGCCAACCGCTACATCTGGGAGGACCACCCCATCGACGTGTCCTACCCCACGCCGGAGGTCCTGGCTGCCCTTCCCTACCGCAGCAAAAAAGCCCTCACCGGTCAGGTCCGCATTGTCACCTGGCCCGGAGCGGACTGCTGCGCCTGCTGCGGTACCCACGTCCGTTCCAGCGGCCAGGTGGGGCTGGTAAAGCTCCTCTCCTGCCAGAAGTTCCGGGAGGGCGTCCGCATTGAGATGGCCGCCGGCAGTCGGGCGGTACGGTACTGCACGGAGATCCTGGACCAGAACACCCATGTCTCCCAGCTGCTCTCCGCCAAGCCCACCGACACCGGCGCCGCCGTGGAGCGGCTGCAGAAAGAGCTTTACGCCCTGCGGGGCCGGGTGGCTGCCCTGGAGGAGGGGGACTTCGCCCGGAAGGCAGAGGAATTCTCCGGAAAAGGCGATGTGCTGCTCCTGGAGGGGGATATGTCCTCCGAATCTGTCCGGAAGCTCTGCGCCGCCGTGATGGAGACCTGCGGCGGCCGCTGCGCCGTGTTTGCCGGCAGTGACGGCCAGGGCTATAAGTACGCCCTGGGCCAGGAGGGCGGCGATCTCCGCTCCCTGGTAAAGGAGCTCAACGGGGCCCTTCAGGGCCGGGGCGGCGGAAAGTCCAATTTTGCCCAGGGCAGCATCCAGGCCCCGGAGGCGGAGATCCGGGCCTTTTTCCAGGGCCGGTAAACCAGAGCCAAAACCCGGTCCATTGAACGATTTTTCCATACAGCGAGGAGCCTTGCCATGAAATACCTACATCAAGCTGTGATCCTGGCGGCCATCACCTTTGCCGCGGAGATCATCAAATATCTGTTGCCGCTGCCCATCCCGGTGAGTATCTACGGGCTGGTGCTGCTGTTCCTGCTGCTGAAAACCGGCATCCTGCCCCTGGAGAAGATCCAGGACGTGGGAGACCTGCTGCTGGAACTGATGCCCCTGCTCCTGGTACCTGCCTCGGTGAGCTTTGTTACCGCTCTGAACACCGTCCAGGAGATGCTGCTGCCGGTGCTCATCATGGGCCTTGCAGGCACCCTTCTGGTGATGGTCATTACCGGCCGGGTGGCCCAGGCGGTCATCCGCCGGAGGAAGGGGGCGGAAAAGCATGACTGATCTGCTTCTCTCCTCCACCTGGTTTGGCTTCCTCCTCTCCACCGGTACCTTCTTCCTGGCCAAAGCCGTCAACCGCCGCTGCGGCCGGGAGCGGATCAATCCCCTTCTCTTTGCCACGGTGGTATGCGGCCTGGTGATCATCATCAGCGGTATGGACTATGACGTCTACTACCAGGGGGCCCAGTACCTGGATGTGCTGCTGACCCCCGCCACCATCTGCCTTGCCATCCCCCTGTACCGCCAGTTTGAACTGCTGAAGAAAAATATCCCCGCTGTGGCAGCCGGCTGCCTAACAGGAGTGGTTGCCCACATGGTGGGATGTATCCTGATGCTGGTACTGTTCCAGCTGGAGGCAGAAGAGTTCATTACCCTCCTGCCCAAATCCATCACCACTGCCATTGGCAAAGGCCTCAGTGAGGAATTGGGCGGCTACGCCTCCATCACCATGGCCACCATCATGCTCACCGGTATCTTCGGCACGGTGATCGCGCCCCCCTTCCTGCGCCTGACCGGGGTGAAGGACCCCCTGGCTCAGGGCCTGGCCATCGGTACCAGCGCCCACGCCGCCGGCACCTCCCGGGCGGTGGAGATGGGAGAGATCCAGGGTGCCGCCAGCAGTCTGGCTATTGTGGTCACCGGCCTTCTTACCGTCATTGCCGCTCCCATTCTGGCCCATCTGGCCCTCTGACATCGCCTCTCTATAGACAGCTGGTGCAGCCTATGATATACTTAGGGCACAAAGCAAAATAAAGGAGGGACCTCTCATGACGGAAAACTTCGGCGATTCTCCCCGGAATTCCTGGAAATTGGCAGAAAAGGCCCCCTTTCTGGGCAAGTGGCTGTGGATCCTGTTCTGGCTGGTGATCCCTCAGTCACTGGCCTCCCTGCTGAACAGCGACCTGTTTGACTCCCAGTCTGTTTTCAGATTTTTGGGCCTCCTCCTGCAGGCGGCCTATCTCCTGAGCTACGGTCTGGTGCTGCTAAAACTGTCCTCCCACATAGCCCGCTACCGCACCGCCGGGATCTGTTTTCTGGTGGGCGGCATCGTCAATATCCTGACTTCTGTCCTCCCCACTCTCACCAGTGGAGACGGGCTGCCGCTGCTCCTGAGCCTGATAAGCCTGGTAAGCGGTGTCTTTCTGTTGGTAGGCGAATATCAGGAGTACATGGGCCACAGTGAACTTCTGTGGGATGTGGATGTGGAGCTCTCCGACAAGTGGCGCAAGCTATGGAAGTGGTACATCGGCTGCTTCCTTGTCCTGCTGGCCTCCATCGTAGTAATCCTTCTCTCCCTTATCCTAGGCCTGCTGGTGACCCTGGCGGCCACCATAGTCCTGCTGGTGATAATGATCGTCAAGCTGGTATATCTCTACCGCACCGCCATGATCTTCCGGAACTGGGATGCAGAGCCCCCGCTCCAGGCAGAGCTGCCTAAAGCCGATGACCCCTGGAACCACCCGGATCAGTCCTCCCGGTAAGTAAGCATGACAAGAGCCCTTCGGCCATAAGGCCGAAGGGCTCTTTTTTTCCTATCCTTGCTGGTTCTCAATAGATAAACTCATGGGTCCAGTAGTACTGGAGATACAGGAACCGGTCAAACAGATCCTGCCGCTGGGCGGGGATAGCGTCGGTAAATTCCCCGTCCACGATATAGCAGCCGTGGATGGTCACCACCGGGAATACCTCCCGCAGCTCGTCCATAGCCTGCATAAAGGCCGGTCCCTCCCAGCCCATCAGGTCAAAGGCCACATTCATCAGATAGCAGGGGGAAATGGTGGGGCCCTCCCCCACAAAGTCACAGTCCAGGACCTCCTTGGCGGCGTCATTGGCCCAGATCAGGTACTCTGTGGTGTAATGGCGCAGGAAGCTCTCCTCCGTATCACCGGAGATGTCCATACCCATCTCATCGTAATAGATGTTGCTGTCCCCCATCCAGGGCAGATGGTCGCTGAACAGGATCAGCACCACCGGCTCCTCCTCGGAGCGCAGCTGATCCACCAGCTTCATCAGCTCCACATCGCTGTTCATAATGGCCGCCATGTAGTTGTTCATGGCATTTTTACAGCCGTCGGTGTAGTCGCCGGTGAGGTAATCCACTGTGCCGTAATAATCGGTGGTGGAATAGGGGCCGTGGCTTTGGATATTGACGTTGAAGGAGAAATAGGGCTTTCCGGTCTCCTTGTTGGCCACAAAGTCGTTATAGATCTCCGGCAGGAGGATGCTGTCCTCCGGGAGATAGGCTTGGGTCAGGTTCTCATAGTCCTCCTCCAGGAACCGGTAATTCTCAAAGCCCAGATATCCGTTGATGTTCTGGCGGTTATAGAACCACTGGTAGTAGGGGTGGCTGCCCTCCACCGTGTAGCCCTGCTCTCGCAGGTACCAGACATAGGAGTTGGTATTGCTGCGGTAGTTGCGGACCTTATACTCACCGGTGAGGAAGCAGCGCTCACTGTCTATGGTGCCGCCGGCAAAAATATTGGTCACCAGATCGCCGTGATAGCTCTCCGCCTCCAGCTGGTGGTACAGGTCGTAGCCGCTGCAGTCCAGACCCTCGATATCATACCGGGAGAAGTCCACATAGGCCTCCCGCATCAGGGAGATCACATTTACCTTGCGGTCCTCCGGCACATCGGCATCGGTATAGGAGGCCAGGATCTCCTCGGTCTCCTCCTGGCTATAGCCATCCGGCGGCGTTTCCACCATCTCTGTGATACTGTGGATAAAGGGGTAGAAAAACCCATGGGAGATGTAGTCCTGGGTAGCTGCCCAACGGTTGAGGTATGCATAGTTTTCCACACTGTCATAGCGGCTCTCATCCAGGTACACCGGCGCCACCACAGCAGACACCGCCACCGCGGCCAATACCGTCCCCAGCCGCCGCTTCCAGCCCCGGGCCTTGCCCCGGACCAGGAAAAACAGCAGTACCGTACCCAGGGCCCAGCATAGCAGCGCCACCACGATCCGTTTGTCAATAAACAGCGCGTAGTGTTCGGACCCGGCCATCGCCTTGGCTTCCCGGAGGATCAGCATATCCTCAAAGTAGAGCGGATCGTCCCGGAATACCAGCTTGAAGTAGTGACCCAGGCTCAGCCCCAGTACGATGGCGCCGTCCAGCAGGAAGGCAAGCCATGCCCGTCCTACCAGTCCATACAGGAAAAACAGCAGCACCACTGCCGGCAGGATGTTTATCACCAGCAGGAATCCCGACTGAAGATATCCTAAAAATACGCCCCAGGAGTAATTGCCATAGGCAAAGATCAGCGCCAGGGCACCCAGACAGATCCCCGCGCACAGCAAGATCAGAAACCGCCACAGGTAATATACGATCTTCTTCCCTACCGTCCATTCCGCCTCAGGCGCCCGCCGGAGGAAAAAGACCTTGTCCAACCATTGGTTCAAAGGATCACCTCGCCAAGCACAAAATAGATGTAACGATAAAAAGAGGGAGCGGTTTTTATCCGCTCCCTCGTATTATAGACGGTTTTGTTCTTCAGAGCAATAGTAAAGAATTAACTTTCTTTTAACATTCCCGTCAATTTATCCGGTTTTCGCTGCCTTAATAGGCCAGCTTCTCCCGCAGCCAGTTCTTCAGCTCCGCAATGGGAACTCTGACCTGCTCCATGGTGTCACGGTCACGGATGGTGACGGCGTTGTCCGCCGGGGTGTTCTCATCTCCCACGGTGTCGAAGTCCACAGTGACGCAGTAGGGGGTACCCACCTCGTCCTGACGGCGATACCGCTTGCCGATGGAACCGGCGTCGTCGTAGTCCACCATCCACTCCTTGCTCAGCTCCGCCTGGATCTCCCGGGCCTTCTCGCTGAGCTTCTTGCTCAGAGGCAGCACCGCCACCTTGAAGGGAGCCAGAGCAGGATGGAGCCGCAGCACGGTGCGCACGTCGTTCTTCTCCGCGTCTACCACTTCCTCGTCATAGGCATCCACCAGGAAAGCCAAGGTCACACGGTCGGCGCCCAGGGAGGGCTCGATGACATAGGGGATGAAGCGCTCATTGCTCTCCTGATCGAAGTAGGTCTGATCCTTGCCGGAGGTGGTCTGGTGGGCCTTCAGATCGAAGTCTGTCCGGCTGGCTACGCCCCACAGCTCGCCCCAGCCGAAGGGGAACACGAACTCAAAGTCGGTGGTAGCGTTGGAGTAGTGGCTCAGCTCCTCGGGATCGTGATCACGGAGCCGCAGGTTCTCATCCTTCATACCCAGGTTCAGCAGCCACTGGTGGCAGAAGTCCTTCCAGTAGGCGAACCAATCCAGCTCGGTGCCGGGCTTGCAGAAGAACTCCAGCTCCATCTGCTCGAACTCACGGGTGCGGAAGGTGAAGTTGCCCGGAGTGATCTCATTGCGGAAGCTCTTGCCCACCTGGCAGACGCCGAAGGGCAGCTTCCGGCGGGTGGTCCGCTGGACGTTCTGGAAGTTGACAAAGATGCCCTGGGCAGTCTCAGGCCGCAGGTACACCGTGTTCTTGGCATCCTCCGTGACGCCCTGGAAGGTCTTGAACATCAGGTTGAACTTCCGGATATCAGTGAAGTTGTGCTTGCCGCAGGAGGGGCAGGGGATCTGATGCTCGTCGATAAAGGCCTTCATCTCCTCCTGGGAGAAGGCGTCCACCGGCTTGGGCAGATCAAAGTTGTTCGCCTGGGCCCAGTCCTCAATGATCTTGTCGGCCCGGAAGCGCTCCTTGCACTCCTTGCAGTCCATCAGAGGATCAGAGAAGCCGCCCACATGGCCGGAGGCCACCCACACCTGCGGATTCATCAGGATAGCGGCGTCCAGACCCACATTGTAGGGATTCTCCTGGACGAACTTCTTCCACCAGGCCTTCTTCACGTTGTTCTTCAGCTCCACACCCAGAGGGCCGTAGTCCCAGGTATTGGCAAGGCCGCCGTAGATCTCACTGCCGGCGAAGATAAAGCCCCGGCCTTTGCACAAGGCCACGATCTTGTCCATGGTTTTTTCTGTGTTTTTCATGTTTCCTTATCTCCTTTTACACAAACTGTCAGGATTTTGTGGAAAACTGCTCTCGGCAAAAGAAAAACGCCCCGAAGCCGTTTTCCGGCTTCAGGGCGAATGACGATCCATCCGCGGTCCCACCTGAATTCGCTCCCCTAAGGGGAACGCACTCTCGCCCGTAACGAGGGCTGACGGCGGGGCATTTCCGCCCCGCGGCTCCCAGGCGCCTTCACCGCCGGCGTAAGCAGGGACTTGCACCATCCGTCCCCTCTCTTGGCTTTGCTCTGCGGCTACTGTTCCTGTTCGCTGCCTTTTGCTATCGGAAATCACTGTATCATCTTTTTTTCCCCCTGTCAAGGGAGAAAACCACTCTTTTTTGTCATCTTTCCTGTCAATCTGGCCCTTTCGGGAGTTCGCGGTGTGATGCAGCAGGAAAACCGTCCGTTTTCCCCAGAAACAGCGCCTGCAGGGGACCGCTGCCATAGGAAAACCATTCTGTGAACAAAAGTTTTCCACAGGCAAGGAAAAAACGGTGGAACATGTGCATCTTCCTGCCGGATGGCCTCCTCCGGCAGATTTTCAGAAAAAAGTCAGAAAAACCAGAAAACCCCGCCAAAGGCGGGATTTTCTGGTGTGTGTTGTGTGTGTTTTAGGAGGGAGAAATCGCATCGGGTGTTACCCCTTTGCTGATTGTATAGTACTAAAGCTTTAAGAAGAAATCATGACTTCGCTGTAAACAAATTGTTAACGATAAAAGGATCTGTCACTCTCTGCGAAGAGCCGCCAGGACCACCGGAGAAGGGGAATCCGTGGCGGCTTTTCTGTCAATCCTGCCCTGTTATTTGCTCCTCCGCCTCCAGCAGAGCGTTGCTCAGGATCTTTCTCACATGTTCCATTTCCAGCAGATTTCCTGTGTCCAGGAAGTATAAAGCCTCGTCGATCTGGGAAACCAAGAATGCGTATACCTGTCTATATTTGTCCTCTTTCATATCTTCTCCTTCTTACTTCCCCGCAAAATCTTTTGTCAATTTTGCCGTCATAATTGCGTCATTTTGTTTTTTGACTATATCATGACGCTATGATAATGTCAATCATAAGTCTTAGGAGCGTCATATATGCCAAACCAAAACTATGTCCGGTTCACACTGCGGGTACCAAAGGAGCTGCTGGATAAATTCGGCTATATTGCGGAATATGAAGGGCGGACCAAGAATAAAGAGCTGGAACAGATGATCAAGGCGAGGATCGCGGAATTTGAGGAAAAGGAAGGGCCCATTCCTCAAAAAGGGAACTGACGCGGCAGCACACACAGCGATCAGAGGACAGGTAAGCAATCTGGTATAAAAAAGGAGCGCGGCTGCGCTCCTTTTCTTATTTCAGCTTCTGCCACTCGCTGACGGCCATTTCATCACACCGGTTGTTATACGGGTTTTCCGCATGGCCCTTGACGCCCCACGGGTCTCGCCCCGTGGGGACCCCGTTTCTTTTCACCTGCGCGGGCGGAATCAATCCGCCCTTGCGCCAAGGTTTTGCCTCCGGCAAAACGCTTGTACGC
>UROF01000046.1 GCA_900549475.1 uncultured Eubacteriales bacterium | reverse complement strand
GGTTCTGGAGCAGCTCGCCCACGCAGCGCAGGCGGCGGTTGCCCAGGTGGTCGATATCGTCCTTGGTGGTCAGGCCCTTGGCCAGAGCGTTCATGTAGTTGATGGAAGCGAGGATATCATCCACGATGATGTGCTTGGGCACCAGATCGTCCACATGGGAGCGGATGGCATCCTTCAGATCCTCGCCGGAGTACTGCTCCAGCAGCTCCTGGAGCACGCTGTAGCGCACCCGCTCCTTGATGCCGCACTCGGCCTCAGGATCGAAGTCCACATAGCGCTTGAGGTCGCACATGTGGTTGGAGAAGATCTTCAGGGGCTTGCCGTCCACATCCACCACGACCTCGTTGACGCCGATAGCGTCCAGCTCCTGGGTCTCGGCGCGGGTGAGGGTGTGGCCGGGCTCGTAAAGGATCTCGCCGGTGGCGGGGTGGACCACAGGCTCCACCAGGGCACGGCCGGAGGCGCGAACCCACAGGGCCAGCTTCTTATTGAACTTGTAACGGCCCACCATGCTCAGATCGTAGCGGCGGGGGTCGAAGAACAGGTTGCGGATCAGGGTCTCAGCGGAGTCCACCGTGGGGGGCTCGCCGGGGCGGAGCTTGCGGTAGATCTCCAGGAGGGACTCCTCATAGGTCTTGCAGGTGTCCTTCTCCATGGTGGCCACGATGGTGGGATCGTCGCCGAAAAACTCCAGGATCTCCCCATCGGTCTTCAGGCCGATGGCCCGGATCAGGCAGGTGATGGGAAGCTTGCGGTTTTTGTCGATGCGGACCCAGAACAGCTCGTTGGTGTCCGTCTCATACTCCAGCCAGGCGCCCCGGTAGGGGATGACGGTAGAGGTGAGGATGGGCAGATCCGTCTTGGGGTCCACTTCCTTGCCGTAATAGATGCCGGGGGAACGGACGATCTGGGAGACCACCACGCGCTCGGCGCCGTTGATCACAAAGGTGCCGGACTTGGTCATCAGGGGGAAATCTCCCATGAAGATCTCCTGCTCCTTGATCTCCTCGGTCTCCCGGTTGCGCAGGCGCACACTGACCTTCAGGGGTGCGGCATACGTGGCATCCCGGGCCTTGCATTCCTCCACATTGTACTTAGGCGGCTCATTCATGCTGTAATCGATGAAGCTCAGCTCCAGAGTGCCGGCATAGTCGGTAATGGAACCTACGTCGGCAAACACCTCGCGCAGGCCGGTGTCCAGGAACCACTGATAGGAGGTCTTTTGGATCTCCAACAGATTGGGCATGGGCATGATCTCCTCATGCCGGGCGAAGTTCTTTCGCAGCGTCTTACCGTAGTACTTATCCTTGGCCATCTTGATTCACTCATCTACCTTTCTTGCGTCCCACCGCCATACCCCGTTGGCGGCGGAAAACGCACGTGTTCGCGATACACGCGGGTCGGTTGATATTTTTATCTCAAATTCCTATTGCCTTTTCTGTGAGAAACTGCTATACTGAGTTTGAGGGTGGGGAGTAGTTTCGCCATCTTCTATGGACATAAGCACTTGATTTTACCATTTATTTTTTCGCTTGTCAAGCATATTTCGATATTTTACGGCTCCGGTCTGTTTGCAGGCCGGAGTTTTTCTTTTTATCTGCCGCCTCCCTCCTGCACACATGATCCTCCCCTGCATAGAATGGGAACAGACGCACAGTCTTTTGTCCGGCGCCGGACCAAGGCCTGCCGCGTTCTGTCCCCGCGGCGCACCGTGCGCCGCTATCTGTGAGAACAGGGAGGAGTTTTTTCCCTATGAACTGCAATAGCAACAGCAACAAAAACTGCAACAGCAATTGCAGCAGCAACTGCAGCAATAACTGCAGCAATAACTGCGGCAACAGCTGCTGCGACCCCTGCAACCGCTATACCTGTACAGATGTCTGCTGCGTACCCGGTCCTGCCGGCCCCATGGGTCCCAGAGGATGCCCCGGCCCCACCGGTCCTACTGGCCCTACCGGCCCTGCCGGTGTAGCAGGTCCCGCCGGCGGAACCGGCGCTACCGGACCTATGGGTCCCACCGGTGCCACCGGGCCTGCCGGCCCTGCGGGTGCCGCTGGTCCTACCGGGCCCACCGGACCTGTGGGCGCTACTGGTGCTACCGGCGCTACCGGTGCCACTGGCGCGACTGGTCCCACTGGTCCTACCGGGCCTACTGGTCCCACCGGTGCAGGCCTCAACAACGTCGTTGAGTTTACCCCCGGCGCTTTCTACGCCAGAGGCACTATGCTCTACTACGACGGTGCCCTCTACCAGGCCAACCGTGATAACGCCAGCGGTACCCCCGGTACTTCTCCGGACTTTAACCTCGTCACCGTCACCGGGCCTACCGGCTCCACCGGGCCTACTGGCCCTGCCGGTGCCACCGGCGCAACTGGCGCTACCGGTGCGGAAGGTCCCACCGGTCCCACTGGTCCTACCGGACCTACCGGCCCCACCGGGCCTACCGGTCCCACTGGCCCTGCCGGTGCTACTGGCGCGACTGGTCTGGCTGGCCCCACTGGTCCTACCGGCCCTGCTGGCGCTACCGGCACAGAAGGTCCCACCGGGCCTACCGGCGCTACCGGTGCCGCTGGTGCGGAAGGTGCAACTGGCCCCACCGGGCCTACCGGCCCTGCTGGCCCTGCCGGTTCTCCCCCTCCGCTGAACGCCCTGTATGCCACCAATACCGGTTCCCAGACTCTTTCTTCCACTGGCGATCCCGCTACTTTTGACACCAACCAGGTGGAAGAGGGTTCCGCCATCAGCCACACCGCCAGCACCGATACCTTCACCCTGAATGATGCGGGCACCTATGCTATTTCTTACTCCGTCACCGCCACCAACACCTCCGGCACGGGCGATGTCGGTGTTGAGCTTCAGGAGGACGGCACTGCCATCGACGGCAGCAAGAGCACCGTGAAGATCAACAACACCTCTGATACCGCTAATTTGGCTGCCACGGTTCTGGTCACTGTGTCCGGCAGCGAGGAGATCACCCTTAATGCGACCGAGAACAACGTCACTCTTACCGACGCTGCTCTGACCATCCAGAAACTGGATTAACCCCAAAATCTCCGGCCGGTCCCATATACCGGCAGGCAGGCGGACGGCGCCCAGCGCCGCCCGCCTGTTCCCTATATCCCTATCTTCTCAGGAAAGGATGGAACCATTATGAAAATCGCCGTTTACGCCATCTGCAAAAATGAGGCGCAATTTGTGGACCGGTGGATGGACTCCATGTCAGAAGCAGATGAGATCGTTGTACTGGACACCGGTTCCAGCGATAACACCGTGGAGCTTCTGGAAGCACGGGGCGCAGTGGTGACGGTGGAGACCATTTCCCCCTGGCGCTTCGACACCGCCCGGAACCGCTCCATGGAACTGGTATCGGAGGATGCGGATATCTGTGTCTGTACCGACCTGGACGAGGTCTTTCATCCGGGGTGGCGCAAGCAGCTGGAAAGCGCATGGCGGCCCGGGGCCGGCCAGGCTACATACCGCTACACATGGAGCTTCAACCCCGACGGGTCGGAAGGTGTGGTATTCTGGTACGAGAAGATCCACGCCCGTCACGGCTATCAATGGGTCCATCCGGTCCACGAGGTCCTGCACTGGACCGGTACAGGCGCTCCAGGGCCCAAGGTCGTCGCGGAGGGCATACAGCTGGATCATCATCCTGATCCCACCAAGTCCAGGGCTCAGTACCTGCCGCTGCTGGAGCTGTCTGTCAAAGAGGACCCGGACGATGACCGCAATGTCCACTATCTGGGGCGGGAATATATGTATCGCGGCCGATGGGACGACTGTATCCGTACACTGGAACAGCATCTCACCATGCCCACTGCCACCTGGGCCGATGAGCGCGCCGCCTCCATGCGCTACATTGCCCACGCCTGGGCCATGAAGGGAAAGCGGCAGCTGGCCCGGAACTGGTACCTCCGTGCCATTGCGGAAGCGCCCCACCTGCGGGAGCCCTATGTGGATCTCGCTCTGCTGCTTTACGAGGAGAAGAACTGGGACGGCGTACTGTATTTTACCTCCTGCGCCCTGTCCATCACCCAGCGGCCCCGGACCTATATCTGTGAGGCGGCCCCCTGGGGCAGCCTTCCCCATGACCTGCGCGCTATTGCCTTCTATCAGACCCAGCGTCTCCCCGAGGCATTGGAGGAAGCACAGAAAGCTTTGGCTCTGGAGCCCCAAAATCCCCGGCTGGCAGGCAATGTTTCCCTTCTGGAGCATGTGGTATCAGCAAAATAGCAATACCGGCGGACTTCCTTCTCAGGGGAAGCCCGCCGTTTTTTCTCCGGGATGCTTCATCCTTTTTTCATTCTTCTTAACACTTTGTTTAAAATCCAGTCATATCCAGTTCTTTTTCCTTGGTTATTTTGATAGTGTCAAAAGGAGGATACCTCATGGCAACGATGCATCCCTATCTTCACACGCTGAAATATGCGATCACAAAAACCGATTACGACGCCCTGCGCAGCCATCTGACGACCTCTGCCGCGATCCAAGATACCGGCGCATCAGAAAGCTGGATTCACACACTCTTTTTTGCCAGCTACCGCAACCGGGTCCTCCCCGCCCACGGACAGCAATCCGATAACCGCTCCGATTTTGCCCTTCATTACTACAACAACGACCCCACTTATCTCATTCTGGAGCGATATCTAGGCGAAGAGCAGGATTCCGCCATGGTCACAGAGGCCGAATGCCGGGCTCTGCTGGCTGGCGAGACCGACTGGCTGCTGGCACGGCGCAATCCCGTCCTGCGGGACTTCCACACCTCACTGACAGAACAGATGCTCCTTCCCCAGGTCCTTCTCACCTACCATCGGGAAGCGTATACCCTGGATGGACTGGATCTCTGGGTCGCTTTGGACAGCGACATCCGTATCACACTGCAGCACATGGACTTTCTGGACCCTGACCTGTTGGCCAGAGACACCGCGGATCAATCCGGCCGCATGCTGCTGGAAATCAGCTACAGCCGTACGATCCCTGACAATATCTTATGCCTGCTGGAAGAGACTGCTCCCCGGCGCAAACCTTTTCCCGGTACCCGTCTCCCCGTATGACACAGCAGCAGAGCACAAAAACGGACCCGCAGCAAAAATGCTGCGGGCCCGTTTTTTATCTCCCACCAAACAGCGTGAGATCATTATTCATACAACAGGTCGTCGTCGTAATCATCAAACTCAGAGCACTTGCCCCGGCACTTTCCGGCCACACACTTCTTCAGCTCAGCAGCGCCGGTCGTCAGGGCATCCCAATATCCCACCACCAGGCAAATCAGCCCGGCCAGAGCCAGAGACAAACCAATGATTTTCAAAACGAAATGCCATGTGTTCTTCATGGTAGAACCTCCCGTATTTGAACTGTGGTGATAGTATACATCAAATTGCTGCAAAATACAATGGTTTTTTATCGGATGCCGTCAAAAGCCCAGATAGAGATCCATTTTCACCTCGCCGTCCAGGATCTCCACCTTAGCCTCATCCAACATCTGCCCTACCAGCGACAGCTCGCTGTCACTGGTATACTGGTCGCCGCCCGCCAGTTCCCAATAGGTTTCCACCAGGGCACGGTTCCGCACGGCGGGCTGGAGCATCTCCGCCATCCGTTCCACCTGGCTCAGGTGCTCCGGCAGAAAATCCCCCCGGGCCATCAGGCGCAGACCGTTCTCCTCCTTGCGCAGGCGAAGCTCTACCTCTTCCCCGCCCAGGCGGAACAGCGCCGTATATAATTCATCGATCACATGGCTCATCCTCCGGCGCGCCATATGCATATTTTTTTTCAAACTGTGTCACTCCTTCGGCTCGGGCTTGATTCCTTCGATGATGGGGATCAGCAATATGCAGACCAGGCCCGCAGCAAAGCCATTGTTATATAAGTTCATGCCTCCGTGGAGAAGGGCGGTATTCTGTACGATCGTCATGTGGAGGAAGCCTGCCGCTACTCCCCAATACCAGCCAAACTGCCCGGCAATAGGCGCAAGGCCTGTACAGAGGAGGCTGGCCAGCAGCACTCCTGGGGATGTGATCGGCACCTCCACCAGGAGAAAAGCGGCCAGGATCGCTCCCGCCATTACGGGCACGACATTTTTCGGGTGCTTTCCGAAAGCGCCAAAGCCCATCATGCTCAGCAGACAGCAAACCAGCGGGCCATTGAGTCGGACTCCCTGCGGTGCCTGCGCCAGCAGGTAAGCAAAGCCAATGGCCCCCACCAGCGCCATATTGACAAAACAGGTTCCCGGTCCGTCCAGCAAGAAAAAATCTGCCACCGCCCGGCCGGAATGCCGGAGGATAGGGCGATAATCCTGCCAGCTGCGGCAGCCCAGGAACACCCCCAGGGCCAGCAAAGCGACTAACAGCACTGTCATCATCACGCACAGCAGCACATGTCCGTCCTGGCTCCAACTCTCGTGGATCTTGAATTCCACGCCCACGCCCTTGAGGATACTAGCTACCCCCAGGCCGAGAAATCCTGCGGCAAATCCCACGTTATAGAGGTTATAGCCCTGATGGATACGCACGGTATAGCGTGAAATGGCAGGGATCAGAAAACCGATCACCATACCGCACAGGGCCATAGCCGGCCAGTGGATCACAGGGTCCATATAGACCAGGAGAAAGCTCACCATGGGGGACAGGCAGGTGCCAAATAAAGTCATATAGATATACTGGGAGAATGGTTCCCTCCGATAGCGGGCATACAGCCATCCGCCAAAGATAATGGGGGTGATATTCACCAGATTCTTCCCCAGCATGGCGAACCCCGCCATCATAAAAAGGCAGGCAAAGGTCACACCGGTAAAAGGAAGCTTCATGGCGCGGATCAGCATCGTACAGATCAGCAGGATCAGTGACGCGTTGAGCAGTGCAGATCCCACGCCGCCTGTAGCCATGGGGTCAGTGATCAATCCCGCCTCGCTGAGCTGGATGTGCCACCATCCTGTCAAAAGGGACATATCCGGTTGGGCAATCACCGCAAACGCCAGCAGCACTCCTGCCACAGCCAGCAGGACCAGGTACAGCCTGTCATGCAGCAGTTCTGTGACCCGTTTTCCCCGTTCCTCTGTCATAAGCCACCTCTTTCTTTTCATACACATTCAGTTTACCGGAAAGAAGCGAATATGACAAGTAAAATCGTCCATTTTGGATAAGAAGGAATCAGCTTCTTTTACCCAGGACCTCTCTGCGGATGTACGCGAATGTCTTTTCCTCTCCCTCATCCCGGAGCATCAGCAGCAGCTTTTCCAGCAAAGCCGCTGTGTTGGGGTGGATCAGATAGTGATCCGCCGAACGGGCATAGTATTCCCAGGGTGAGGCGTCGGTATAACGTTCCTTCTGATAGATCTTGCTGGCAGCTACCCGGTCGCAGAACATCTCCACTACATAGTTCACCGGCATCTCCATGCCGCCCATCCGATAGCCCAGCTCCGGCGCATAGTCCACCCAGTACTCCAGATGATGCTTGTTGCGCCCCTTGTGGTGGAGCCAGGCGGAGGATACGCCGGTCTCCAGCCGCTCGATCTCATTGGGGCTGCGGTCCCCCTGGTAATACCGCGCCCCTACCAGAAATTCCGTAGGACTGTATTTGGACATATCGTGGAGCAGGCCCTGGCGGTACAGGCCCACCTTAAAGCAGTGCTTCATCACCAGGAGCTTGTGAGCGGTTATGGTATGAAAGTGTCCCCACCAGTTCATCCCATCTGCCTCCTCAGATAAGCTGCTGACCATTGATTTCCAGCTGAAACCGCAGGCCCAATCTCTCTGCTGCCCGGCGGCAGAGCAGCATCCGTTTCATGAAGATCTCAAAGAAATCCATAACAGAGCTGAATTTGGTATCTACGGTCAGCTCCAGCAGGGCCACCTTCTCCTCCGGCAGGACCCGCAGCGCGGAGTGCTCCACAGAGTAGTTGACCCGGTCATGGATATCAAACGTCGCGATATCACGGTTACGCACACGGTTGCGGCGTACATCGGACTTATCCGCCAGGATCAGCGCCGCCGCCGTAGCGTTCACCGGCACACCGGTGCCCTCGTCGTGGTTACCGATGGCAGTGACCACCGTGGCCACATCGGCGGCATCCATATCCATATGGTCCAGAATACGGAAAGCCATCACCGCCCCGCTCTGGGAGTGATCCACCCGGTTGACCAGATTGCCGATATCGTGGAGATAAGCGGCAATCCGGGCCAGCTCAATCTCATGTTCATCATAACCCAGCGTCCGCAGGATCTCCCCCGCCAGCTCCGCCACCCGGCAGACATGGGGAAAGCTGTGTTCTGTAAAGCCCAGGGCAGAGAGGGATTCATCCGCCCTGGTGATATAGGTGTTGATGGCGGCATCCCGCCGCAGCGTATCATAGGTGACCATGTGTACCTCCGTCGGATCATCGAATTCTTTACTCAGTGTACCATACTCCCGCCAGGATGCAAGGGCCGCTATGTTATCTTTTTTGTAATTCTCTTATGAGCAGTCCCACTTCTGCAGCAGAGAAAACAGCAGAGGAGAGGCAGTCATCCGCCTCTCCTCTGCTGTTTTTGCTCAGATAATGGTTACAGGTTCTTCTCGTAGGACTCGATCATCTTCTTGAACGTGTGGCCCGTACGGCTCCTGAGATTCTGGAGGTATTTCTCCGTGGTCTCTCCGGTAAATATCTTGATCTGCAGGCGCATGGAGCCGTCGTCCTCCATGGTGGCAAAGATCCTGTCGATATACTTGTCCACAAATTCCTTGTTGATGATGCCCTCGGCGGCATCCCGCTCCGCCTCCCGCAGCACCCGGCGGATGGTATCGATATGCTCCTTGAAATCCTTGGCGCTATCCCGCTGGGCCGTCAGCTCCATGAGCTCCCCCCGGGCCGTCTCCAGCTCCTGGCCGCACTGCCGGTTCATGGTGAGGAAATCCCTGTCCGACAGCTCCCCCAGGGCGTTGAAAGTCAACAGCTTCTGCTGCTTTTTTTCCACCGTGGCAATGGTCTCTTCCAGCCGCCGGATCTGCTGCTCCAGGTCCCCCTCCCGGTCCAGGGACTTATACATCTCCACATACTCCTCGATGAGGGCCTGGGCATCCACCTCCGTCTCCCGGAGCACTTTGTATAAAATGGGCTTGAGCTCCTCTTCATAAACCGCAAAGGAGGGGCAGGAATCAGCCCCGTTCTTGATCTTACCGGAACATACCCATTTGCTGTTCTTTCGTCCGGAGCGGTCCACGCTGTCCCGGCGGTAATAGGCGGCGCCGCAGTGGGTGCAGTAGAGCTTTCCCGTCAGGAGATTGGCGTGGTTGCAGATCCCCTGGCGGTTCTTCACATCCTCGCTGCGCTTTTTCAGCACTGTGTTGGCCTGATCCCACAGGGCCTCGTCCACGATGGCAGGGACGATCTCCCCCGTCTCATCTTTGAACATCACCCACTCCTCCGGCGGGAGGAATTTCTGCTTCTTAGTAAAAAGGTCAATAACCTTCACCTTATTGCCCACATAGTAACCCTTGTACTTTGGGTTGGCGATGACCCCGGACATGGTGGTGTGGGCGATTTTCTTGCCGTTATGATTGTGGTACCCCTTTTCCCAAAACAGTGTCTCCAACTGCTTCATGGAGTATTCACCGGTAGCATAGCGCTCAAACAGTTCCCGCACCATGGGGGCCTCCTCCTCGTCGATCACCAGCCGGCCGCCGTCCTTCCGATAACCAAAGATCCGGCTGTTGCCCAGCACCACACTCTTCTTGATGGCCTGCTGATGACCAAACTTCACCCGGCTGGACAGCTTGCGCAGCTCATCCTGGGCGATGCCGGACATGATGGTCAACCGCAGCTCGCTGTCCTCATCCAGGGTGTTGATGTTGTCATTCTGGAAAAACACCCCTACCCCGGCGGACAGCAATCTGCGGGTATACTGGATGGAATCCAGGGTATTTCTGGCAAAACGAGTGATCTCCTTGGTAATGACCAGATCAAAAAGTCCCGCCTCTCCATCCTCGATCATCCGGTGGAAATTCTCCCGATTCTTTGTAGTGGCGGCAGAGAGCCCCTCGTCAATATAGCCTTTCACATAGGTCCAGTGGATATTGCGGCCAATCAGATCCTCATAATAGGTTATTTGGTTCCCCAGGGAATTCAGCTGCTCATCGGACTCGCTGGATACCCGGGCGTAGAAGGTCACCCGTAAGGGGATGTCATAGATGCTCATTCGCCTGAGCTGCTGACGTATGGTATGGATATCCATGGCGTTCCTCCAAAGTTCGTTTTATCATGATTATATCACGTATTTCACAAAACACAACCAACACATTTTGCCGCAGGCGCAAGTTCTCTGATGCATTTCCGTCAAAAAAATCATCAGAATTTACTACCCCTTCTGTTTCCTATATAATAAGAGATATCTTGTTGCAAGGAGGAATCCCCTATGGTCGAACAAAAGGAAGAAACAACTGCCAATCTCTCCTCACACGACTCAGCTTCCCTACTCTCATATTTTAAAACCTCTTGTGACCAGCCCTGTGTTTATATCCTCGAATATGACAACCATAGCCGAGGGTATGTAATCTGTCATTCCAACACCAGAAAAAAAGGATTTTGTACAAGCAAAAAAGAATTAAAGAGAGAACTGAAAAAAGAACTGGCTAAGAATGATCCGCAATGCGAATATGTAAAGATCCCTGTAGACAAGTCCTTTTTACCCAGCATCCTTTGGGCAGGGCAAAGCATCAAGCCACCTTCGTCTACTGACATCAAAAAAGGACTGGACTGGCTGAATCTCTATGTCCACTCCAAATCTTCAAAACCTTCCCGGCAAAATGACGCACAGCGTGCCAGATTAACGCTGATTGGTGCTATTCTGTCCGGATATTCTTCCCGCTGCTGCCAGGCATATTACTCTGCCCCGATTAGGGGAATGACCTTTGCCCCTTTATTGTCTGTGAAGGATTCCCTTGCCGCCTACTATGATCTGAAGTTATTGCTGACACCCTTGGCCATGTGTTATAAACCAAGCTGTCATAAGACAGCCGTACCAAAACTACCCGGTGAAGAGGATGATACTCTCAAATTTAAAACGCAGTATGCCTTCTGCTTTCCCGATCAATATGCCCTGCATCAATCCGGAAAATTTGATCCTCTGGCCTCTGGATACTCCCGCCTGAAAAGGAAAAAACTGTATCCGCTGTATCGGGATACTGTTTATATGGTGTATGCCCCTGCATTTGACAAAAAAACATGTGATACGCTGATTCGAATCAACCCGTGGACATGCCGTATTATTTTGGGCAGCCCCAAAAATAAGCAACTGACGGAGGCCTCCATCACCCTCGACCCCAACGAGATCGAATTTACGCCATTCTTTATCGACCAGGGAGAAGATGATCGTTCTGAGATTTGTTTGATGCTGAATCAGTTGACCTGTGCATACGTCCTCTTTCTATCAAGGATTTTTCCAGAGGACACTTCTTCTGATGAATCTCTTGCCAAAAAATATAAAACCTATCTGAAAAGGAAGTGTCAGGAATATAGGGCAATACCGCACAGAAAAGTAGGCGCGATACTGCCAGAAGAGATATAATAA
>UROF01000045.1 GCA_900549475.1 uncultured Eubacteriales bacterium | reverse complement strand
CCCTGTTCCAGGTCAACGGCCCTGTGGGTCTGGCCAACTGGAAGGATTACTGCTATGACCTCAGCGGCAGCGACATCTACGGTGAGCTCACCAGCGATGAGTACGCCCTCAAGGACGGCGACGCGGTGCTGGGCATTGCCTATGTGATCGAGTCCTACGGTATCATCGTCAACAAGACCCTGCTGGCCGAGGCTGGCTACTCCATCGAGGATATCCAGTCCTTCGACGATCTGAAGAAGGTAGCCGAGGACATCACCGCCCGCAAGGATGAGCTGGGCTTTGCCGCCTTCACCTCCGCCGGTATGGACGGTTCCTCCGACTGGCGCTTCAAGACTCACCTGGCCAACCTGCCCATCTACTTCGAGTATCAGGACAAGGGCATTTCCTCCACCGATGCCATCGAGGGTACTTATCTGGACAACTACAAGGCTATCTGGGATCTGTACATCAACAACTCCACCTGCGCTCCCTCTGAGCTGGCCGGCAAGACCGGTGACGACAGCAAGAACGAGTTCCTGAACGGCGAGGCCGTGTTCTTCCAGAACGGTTCCTGGGAGTACGCCAACCTGGTGGGCGAGGGCAAGTACACCGACGATGATCTGGCTATGATCCCCATCTACATCGGCGCTGGCGATGAGGCCAACCAGGGCCTGTGCACCGGCACTGAGAACTACTGGTGCGTCAACAACGCTGCCTCCGAGGAGAACATCCAGGCCACTCTGGACTTCATCTACTGGTGCGTCACCTCTGAGACCGGCACCCAGGCTATGGGCGGCGGCGAGGGTGCTATGCCCTCCGGCGAGCCCGGCATGAGCTTCGTTATCCCCTTCAAGAGCGCCATCGAGTCTCCCAACCTCTTCGTCAAGCAGGATGCGGAGATGCTGGCTGCCGGCAAGACCCCTGTGAGCTGGAACTTCACCACCATGCCCTCTGAGGAGTGGAAGAACGGCGTGGGTTCCGCCCTTACCGCCTATGCCGCCGGTACCGGCGACTGGGACGGCGTGGTCACCGCCTTTGTGGACGGCTGGGCCAGCGAGTACGCTCTGGCCAACGGCTGATCCCTCGCAGCAGCCAATATTGCAGCTTTCAGCAGGAGGGCGGGCCTGATCGCCCGCCCTCCTGGTCTGCGGGAAACGGCCTTCCGGGCCGCTTCCCGGAGATACCCCGCCGGAATACTTTATCTGATAAGGAGGGAGCCATTTGCAACGAACCTTGAAGCGCTGGTGGCCGGTGTTCCTGCTGCCCACCTTCGCAGCCTTCTGCGTGGGCTTTATCTATCCCTTTCTTCAGGGATTGTACCTGTCCTTCTGCAAGTTCATCACCATTGACAACCCCACCTGGAACGGTCTGAAAAACTATATCTATGCCCTCACCGATGAGAGCTTCCGCCAGTCGTTCCTCTTCAGCACCGCCTTTACCATTATTTCTACGCTGCTCATCAATGTGATCGCCTTTGCCATCGCCCTGGCTCTGACCCGGGCCATCAAGGGCACCAACGTTTTCCGCACGGTATTTTTCATGCCCAACCTTATCGGCGGCATCGTCCTGGGTTACATCTGGCAGATCCTCCTCAACTGTGTGCTCTCCCTGCTGGAGAAGCCCCTCCTCACCCTCAACGCCACCTATGGCTTCTGGGGCCTCATCATCCTCATGTGCTGGCAGCAGATCGGCTACATGATGATTATTTACATTGCAGGGCTGCAGTCTATCCCCTCTGATTATCTGGAGGCCGCCAAGATCGACGGCGCCACCAGCTGGCAGACCCTCTGGCGCATCAAGATCCCCAATGTGATGCCCTCCATCACCATCTGCACCTTCCTCACCCTCACCAACGGCTTCAAGCTCTTTGACCAGAACCTGGCCCTCACCGGCGGCGAGCCCGCCCACGCGTCCGAAGGCCTGGCCCTGAACATCTTCTATACGTTCTATGCCCGCTCCGGGCCCCAGTGGAAGGGCTACGGACAGGCCAAGGCAGTACTCTTCTGCCTGCTGGTCATCGCCATCTCCCTGATCCAGCTGCGGGCCACCCGTTCCAAGGAGGTGCAGCAGTAATGAGTAAATCCACCAAGATCGCCAACACCGTTCTCACCGCTGTATTGACAATCCTGAGTCTGGCCTGGATCTATCCGGTGCTGATGATCTTCTTCAACTCTTTGAAAAAGGAGTCCGCCATCACCACCTCCTCCGCTTTCCAGCTGCCCAACGGCGATACCTTTGCCGGCCTTGAAAACTATATCAACGCCATCGACTCCAAGGGGTTCCTGGCCGCCTTCGGCTACACCCTTCTCATCACGGTCACCTCTGTGGCGCTGATCCTCATCTTCTGCTCCATGTGCGCCTGGTTCATCACCCGTGTGAACACCTGGTGGAGCAAGGCCTGCTACTACCTCTTCATTTTCTCCATGGTAGTTCCCTTCCAGATGCTGATGTTCACCCTCAGCGCCACCGCTGACAAGATCGGCTCCTCCCTTACCCTGGGGAACCTGGCCGACGCCCTGGGCATTACCGTGTCCAAATCTGCTGCGGAGATCTCCCTCCTGCCGGTGAACGCCCCCTTTGCCATCTGCATCATCTACCTGGGCTTCGGCGCAGGGCTGGCAGTATTCATGTTCTGCGGCTTTATGAAGTCCATCCCCCTGGAGATCGAGGAGGCCGCCATGATCGACGGCTGCGGCCCGGTGCGGACCTTCTTCCTGGTGGTCATGCCTATCCTCAAACCCACCCTGATCTCCGTGGGTATCCTGGAGACCATGTGGGTATGGAACGACTACCTGCTGCCCTACCTGGTGCTGGACCGCACCAAGGGCTATATGACCATCTCCATTCTGATCCAGTACTTCCGGGGCAGCTACGGCTCCGTGGAGATGGGCCCCATGATGGCCTGCATCATCCTGACAGTACTGCCCATCATCGTTATCTATCTCCTGTGCCAGCGCCACATCATCAAGGGCGTGGTCGCCGGTGCCGTGAAGGGCTAACAGGCCCACTCTCTCCAAATCCCAACAGAAAGGATGATCCCTATGGATCGCAGCAGCGGAATCCTGTTGCATATCTCCTCCCTGCCCTCTCCTTACGGCATCGGCACCCTGGGCAAAGAGGCGTACGCCTTTGCCGATTTTCTCCACGCCGCCGGTCAGAAGTACTGGCAGCTCCTGCCCCTGGGCCCCACCAGCTACGGTGACAGCCCCTATCAGAGCTTCTCTACCTTTGCCGGCAACCCCTACTTTATTGATCTGGACCTGCTGGCAGAGGACGGGCTCCTGGACCCTGAGGAGCTCGCTTCCATCAACTGGGGCACGGAGCCCCGGTATGTGGACTACGGAAAGATCTATGAATCCCGGTTCACCGTCCTCCGCAAGGCTTTCCACAAGGGCTTTGCCCGGGACAAGGAGGCGGTGGATACCTTCCGGAAGGAAAATCAGTGGCTGCCCAACTATGCTTTGTATATGGCGGTAAAGAGCCATTTCGGCATGAAGAGCTGGCTGGAGTGGCCTGACGAGGACATCCGGCTGCGAAAGCCGGAGGCAGTGGCGCGCTACACCAAGGAGCTTCAGGAGGATGTGGATTTCTACAGCTACCTCCAGTTCCTCTTCTACCGCCAATGGATCGCCCTGCGGGAATACATCCACAGCCTGGGCATCAAGATCATCGGCGACCTTCCCATCTACGTGGCCATGGACTCCGCCGACGTATGGGCGGAACCGGAGTTTTTCCAGCTGGGGGAGGGCAACATTCCCACAGAGGTTTCCGGTGTGCCGCCGGACTATTTCAGCGCCGACGGACAGCTGTGGGGCAATCCCCTCTACGACTACGACGCCATGAAGCGGGATGGCTTCGGCTGGTGGATCCGCCGGGTAGAGGGAGCCAGCCGTCTCTTCGATGTCATCCGTATCGACCACTTCCGGGGCCTGGAGAGCTACTGGGCAGTGCCCTACGGGGCGGAGACCGCCCGGGGCGGCTGCTGGCGGAAAGGACCGGGCATGGATCTGGTGGGGGTCCTCACCAGCTGGTTCCACGGCCTGGACATCATCGCCGAGGATCTGGGCTTCCTGACGCCGGAGGTCCACAAGCTTCTAGCCGACTCCGGCCTTCCCGGCATGAAGGTGCTGGAATTTGCCTTTGACAGCCGGGAGCCCAGCAACTATCTGCCCCACACCTACCAGCGCAACTGTGTATGCTATGTCGGCACCCACGACAACGAGACGGTCATGCAGTGGCGCAGCAAAGCCGATCCCGCTGATATCACCTATGCCCGGCGGTACCTGGGCCTCAGCGAGGCCGAGGGCTTCAACTGGGGCGTGATCCGTGGCGGTATGGGCAGTGTGGCGGACACCTTTGTTGCCCAGATGCAGGATTACCTGGGCCTGGGGGCCGAGGGGCGCATGAACACCCCCGGCACCTCCTCCGGCAACTGGCAGTGGCGTCTGCTGCCCGGCGAGGCCCCCATGAGCCTGGCCAAGAAGATCCGTCAGTATACCAAGATGTATGGCCGTCTGTAACTGCCAAAATAGTTTGCAGCATTGACAGATTCAGGACATATGCTATACTTTAAGCAGGAAATTCTCTCGCATAGGTTGATTTGCTGTGTTGTGGAGGTGTCCTGTGAAAACAACATTCAGATGGTTTCTCCTGGCTGCGCTGGCAGCAGACGTACTGACCTACGTTGCCCTCCCCATCCCTCCGCTGGCCAGAGGGATCCTGACCTTTGTGCTGGGGATACTGCTGGTAGGCCTGTTCCTCTTTTTCACCCGCGGTCGCCCGCTGGCGGGCGTGCGGGCCCAGCTGGCCTGTTCCCTGCTGATCGTTGCGGGCCCTTGCAGTTTTGGCCTCTTGGCGGTGAGGATCAACCACGCTATGATTTCCCTGCTGGCCGCTCCGGCGCTTCTGTTACTGGAGATAGCCGCTGTGGTGTGGTTCGTCCGGCGGTATGTCCGCTGTCCCAGCTGCGGCAAGCGGCTGCCCTTCTTTGGGGATGACGACCGCTGTCCCCACTGCGGCGCTGCCCTGGAAGAAAATGCCACGGCTACCTGATCTGTATGAAAAGATCCCCCGGACCGACAGGTCCGGGGGATCTTTTTGCTTTCACAGGGTTTTTCTTTATTTCTTGCCGCCTTTGAGGGCCTTCATCCGCTTCTCGTGATCCAGGATCCGCTTGCGGATACGCAGGCTCTTGGGGGTGACCTCCAGCAGCTCATCGTCCGCCAGGAACTCCAGGCACTGCTCCAGGCTCAGGTTCCGGGGGGGTACCAGCCGCAGGGCTTCGTCACTGCCGCTGGCCCGCATGTTGGTCAGCTGCTTCTTCTTGCAGACGTTGACGGGGATATCCTCCTGCTTGGGGGAGACACCCACCACCATGCCGCCGTAGACAGGCACGCCGGGCCCGATGAACAGAGCGCCGCGCTCCTGGGCGTTGAAGAGGCCGTAGGTGATGGATTCACCGGTCTCAAAGGCAATGAGGGAACCGGTATTCCGGCGATTCAGCTCACCCTTGAAGGGAGCGTAGCTGTCAAACACGGAGGCCATGATACCCTCACCCCGGGTATCGGTGAGGAACTCATTGCGGTAGCCAAAGAGGCCGCGGGAGGGGACCAGGAACTCGATCTTCATCCGATCGCCCACAGGGGTCATCTCCAGCATATCCGCCTTACGGCTGCCCAGCTTCTCGATGACAGCACCCACACTGTCGGAAGGCACGTCCACCACCAGGCGCTCAATAGGCTCGCAGCGCACGCCGTCGATCTCCTGGTACAGAACACGGGGCGGGGAGACCTGGAACTCGTAGCCTTCCCGGCGCATGGTCTCAATGAGGATGGAGAGGGACATCTCGCCCCGGCCCGCCACATTGAAGGCATCGGTGGAGTCGGTCTCCGTGACTCGCAGGGACACGTCCTTCAGGGTCTCACGGAACAGCCGGTCCCGGATCTGACGGGAAGTGACAAACTTGCCCTCCCGGCCTGCAAAGGGGGAGTCGTTCACCGAGAAGGTCATCTCAATGGTGGGGGCGGAGATCTTCACGAACTCGATAGGCTCGATAGCATCGGGGGCACAGATGGTATCGCCGATGGTGATCTCACCGATGCCGCTCATGGCAATAATGTTGCCGGCATCCGCCTCGGTGACAGGCACCTTGCCCAGGCCGTCGAACTGATAGAGAGCGGTGGCCTTGGCCTTCTTGGCCGGTGCGTCAGGGTTGTGGTAGTTGCACACCGCGATCTCCTGGTTCTGCTTCACAGTGCCCCGCTCGATCCGGCCGATAGCAATACGTCCCACAAACTCATTGTAGTCGATGGCGCTGACCAGCATCTGGAAGGGCTTGTCCACATCTGCCTCAGGGGCGGGGATATAGTTGACGATGGTCTCGAAGAGGGGAGTCAGGTCGGTACCCGGCTGATCGGGATCGTAAGAGGCGGTACCCTGGCGGCCGGAACAGAACAGGGTGGGGGACTCAAACTGCTCGTCGGCGGCGTTGAGGTCCAGCAGCAGCTCCAGCACCTCGTCCATGACCTCGTGGATCCGCTGGTCAGGACGGTCGATCTTGTTGACCACCACGATGACCTTGTGGCCCAGTTCCAGCGCCTTGGAGAGCACAAACCGGGTCTGGGGCATGGGGCCCTCAGCGGCATCCACCAGGAGGATGACGCCGTTGACCATCTTGAGGATACGCTCCACCTCGCCGCCGAAGTCGGCGTGGCCCGGAGTATCCACAATGTTGATCTTTACGCCCTTGTAGTGGACGGCAGTGTTCTTGGCCAGAATGGTGATGCCGCGCTCCCGCTCCAGGTCGTTGGAGTCCATGACACGCTCCACCGTGGCCTGGTTCTCCCGGTAGATACCACCCTGCTTGAGCATCTCATCCACCAGGGTGGTCTTGCCGTGGTCTACGTGGGCAATAATCGCAATATTTCTCAGCTTTTCATTCTTCATACACATATCTCCTCTGCACCGCGGTCCGCCCCGCTGAAAAGGCGAACGGCAGATTCCTTTATCCTCCGGCGGGATGCCGTCCGGGGCACCCAGCTTCAGAAAGGCCGCCGGCAATATTTCGCCATGTGGCCAAATTTTCAACTTGCTTATTGTATTACAATTATCTGCCGTTTTCAACCTATATTGTAAACAATTTTTCCACTATTTGCAAAAATATTACCGGTAAAGACCGCTATAGCCGTCAAAATTGCTTTCTCCGGCAAAGCACCTGCGCAAGAGGCGAGTTGACAAGGCAGCAAAGGTCAGATATAATATTTGGGCTGACGCCTGCGTAGCAGCACTGCTGATCCTACACCATGTGCGTGCAGCCTTTGTTTCGAGAAAGAATGTGCATAAAAATTTACACGCCCCTGTAGCTCAGTCGTATAGAGCGACCGCCTCCTAAAAATCGAATCGTTCGAATCCTGGGGCCCTGTAAAATTGAATATTTGTTGTATAAGCCCCCGTAGCTCAGTTGGATAGAGCGGTCGCCTCCTAAGGTGGCGTTACAACAATCAACTCTGCTCGGTAGTTGGGTGTCAAAAACTTAATATTTATAAATGTCTGCGTAGCTCAGTTGGATAGAGCGACCGCCTCCTAAGGTGGCGTTACAACAATCAACTCTGCTCGGTAGTTGGGTGTCAAAAACTTAATATTTATAAATGTCTGCGTAGCTCAGTTGGATAGAGCGACCGCCTCCTAAGCGGTAGGTCGGGTGTTCGAGTCACCTCGCGGACGCCAGCGCACAATGCCCGAAACCTTTGTAAATCAAGGATTTCGGGCTTTTCTTATACCCGGACAGATTTGAACTTTGACCCAGAACCCGATTAGCAAATTGTGAATCTGCTAATCGAATCGATGGTTCGAGAAAAATGAAACCCGAACCATTTGCCCCAATTAGCCAGCTAATTCTTAGCTGGAAAAACGGGTATTTTGCTAAGAAAATGAGGTATCTTGCTAATCGGGACCAAAATCATGCTAATTTCCTTGCTAATCGAAAAGGTGGCCGTTCTCAGTTCAAGCAGTCTAAAGCAATATAAATATAGTACATATTCAGCCGTTTGGAATTTTCTCCAAGCGGCTTTTTTCATGCCCGTACATAGCTGTTCATCACTCGATGAGCAGCTAATTTTTATGGAAGGAGGATTCCATTTGAAAACGGAAATTATCGCCGTCGCCAACCAGAAGGGCGGCGTCGGCAAGACGACCACCTGCGCCAACTTAGGCATCGGGCTGGCGCAGGCCGGAAAGAAGGTGCTGCTGGTGGACGCTGACCCCCAGGCCAGCCTGACCATCAGCCTGGGCAACCCGCAGCCGGACAAGCTGCCCTTTACCCTCTCGGACGCGATGGGCCGCATCCTCATGGACGAGCCGCTGCGCCCCGGCGAGGGCATCCTGCACCACCCGGAGGGCGTGGACCTCATGCCCGCCGACATCCAGCTCTCCGGCATGGAGGTATCCCTGGTGAATGCCATGAGCCGAGAGACCATCCTGCGGCAGTATCTGGACACGGTGAAGGGACAGTATTCCCATATCCTCATCGACTGCCAGCCCTCCCTGGGAATGCTCACGGTCAACGCGCTGGCCGCCGCCAACAGGATCATAGTCCCCGTCCAGGCGGAGTATCTGCCCGCCAAGGGACTGGAACAGCTGCTGTCCACCATCAACAAGGTCAAGCGGCAGTTGAACCCTAAGCTCCAGATCGACGGCATCCTGCTGACGATGGTGGACAACCGAACCAATTTTGCCAAAGAGATCGCCGCCCTGCTGCGCGAAACCTACGGCAGCAAAATCAAGGTGTTTGGCACCGAGATTCCACATTCGGTCCGGGCCAAGGAGACCAGCGCCGAGGGCAAGAGCATCTTCGCACATGACCCCGGCGGCAAGGTGGCGGAAGCCTATAAAAATCTGACACGGGAGGTGATAAAACTTGAAAAGCAGCGCGAAAAAAGTAGAGCTGGCCTCAGTCGATGACCTGTTTTCTACCGAGGAAAGCCGCGCCGATGCCCAGCGGGAGAAGGTTCTGGAAATCCCCCTGTCCGAGCTGCATCCGTTCAAGGACCACCCCTTCAAGGTCAAGGATGACGAGGCCATGATGGAGACCGCCGACAGCATCCGGCAGTACGGCGTGCTGGTCCCGGCCATTGCCCGCCCGGACCCGAACGGCGGCTATGAGCTGGTCGCCGGGCACCGGCGGCACCGGGCCAGCGAACTGGCTGGCAAGGATACCATGCCGGTTATTGTCCGGGATCTGGACGATGACCAGGCCACCATTATCATGGTTGACAGCAATTTGCAGCGGGAAAGCCTGCTCCCCAGTGAGCGGGCTTTTGCTTATAAGATGAAGTTGGAGGCCATGAAGCGACAGGCTGGCAGACCGTCTAAAGAAAATTGTTCCCAACTTGGGAACGATTTTGGGAAGAAGTCGAGCGAGGTATTGGCTGAACAGGTTGGCCAGAGTAAAAACCAGATTTTTCGTTACATCCGCCTGACCGAGCTGATTCCCGAGCTGCTGGACATGGTGGATGAGAAGAAAATCGCCTTCAATCCGGCCTATGAGCTGTCCTTTCTCAAGAAAGAGGAACAGCGGGATTTGCTGGACGCGATGGACAGCGAACAGGCCACGCCGTCGCTCTCTCAGGCCCAGCGGCTGAAAAAGTACAGCCAGGAGGGCCACCTGACCCTCGACATGATGCGCGTCATCATGGGGGAAGAAAAGAAAAACGACCTGGACAAGATCACCTTCACCAGCGACACCCTGCGCAAGTATTTTCCAAAGAGCTACACCCCCGCCCGGATGCAGGAGACCATCATCAAGCTGCTGGAACAGTGGCAGCGCAAGCGCCAGCAACAGCACGAACGCTGAGAAAGGAGCCGCCTATGAGGGATATTTCAGCCCGTGAGCTGAAAGGACATAACATTTTGGCTGTGGAGCGTTTTCGGGACAATACCCGCTGGATGATCGAGTTTTCCGTCCTGCGCCCCGGCTCCTACGGCAGCCCCGGCGATGAAATGCGGCTGTTTCTCACCGAGGACAGTTATCAGGCCGCCTTACTCAGCCAGCAGCGCCGGGAGATCAAAATCAAAAAGTGCGCCCATGTGATTGAGGGCCACGTCCTGTATGTAAAGAAAAAACGGAGGAAACGAGATGTTCAGAGAAAAAGAAATCTGTGATGCCATTCGCACAGCGTATCTGCACCTGTTCCCTGATAAAAAGGAACGGAAACGGGCGCTCTCCAGACTGGACCTGGAGCTTGTGGCGCAGGGTGTGCGCTATCGTGGGGAAACCGTCCTTGCCTACCAGACTTCCGGCAGCCATGAGCGCGCCCTGGACTATTACGGGCCGGAGCTGTTTCCCCAGCGGGGATGCTGCATTTATCAAAAAACGGTCCAAAGTCATTCCACCCAGGTGGATGCCGCCTGTATCCGGGAACTGTGGCTCCTGGAGAATGGACGGTTTGTGGAGGTGTCCGGTGTAACCACAAAATACCGTTCGGCATACGAGCGGTTTTCTACCTGCTACCGCACAGTCCACCATATCGTCAAGGGCCGGGACTGGCAGGGCTATCCGCCAGAGGAGATTGCCGATGCCTTTGAGGACATCAACGACCATCCCTTTGACGGGATGCCCGGAGTTTTCTATGAAGTTTGAGCCGCGTCATAACTGACAGCGGCTTTTTTTATGCCATGAATGCCGAGAGGAGTGATGAAATGGCCGTTTTTCGTATTGAACGGACCCGTGATTATACCGTTATGAGCAACCACCACCTGCGCGACAAGGCGCTGTCGCTGAAATCCAAGGGGCTGCTTTCCATGATGCTGTCCTTGCCGGAGGACTGGAACTACACCACACGCGGCCTCGCCAAAATCTGCAAGGAGGGCGTGGACGCCATCGGCGGGGCGCTGCGGGAGCTGGAAGCCGCCGGGTATATCGTCCGCCACCAGATGCGGGACCGGCAGGGGCGCATCAGCGACACCGAGTATGTCATCTATGAGCAGCCCCAGCCCAAAGCGCCGGATACGCCCCAGCCGGATACGGCTTCACCAGATACGGAAAACCCGTATCTGGATAGCCCGGATACGGAAAAGCCCGCAGAATTAAATATAGAGAAATCAAAGACCCAAAAATCAAATACCCAGGGAGCAAGTACCGATTCCATTCCCTTCCGGGAAACTGCGGCGGCCAGGCCGCCGGAACGGAAAGGACGGGATGCGATGTCGGTGGAAGAAATGCAGAGTTATCGGGATTTGGTGTTGGAGAACATCGAGTACGACCACCTGTGCCGGGAGTTTGCCACCTACCGGGAGGATTTGGACGAGATCGTGGAGCTGATCGTGGAGACGGTCTGCGCCAGGCGTAAGACCACCCGGATCGCCGGGGCGGACTTCCCCCATGAGGTGGTGCGGTCCCGGTTCTTGAAGCTGGACAGCTCCCACATCGAGTTCGTCATGGAGTGCCTGCACAACAACATCACCGAGGTCCGCAACATGAAGCAGTACCTGCTGACCGTGCTGTTCAACGCGCCCACCACCATGAACAATCACTACACGGCCCAGGTCAACCACGATATGCACGCAGGCGGCTGGTAATGGCCGCCTTTTCTGCTGCACCGCCCAAGGAGGCACGATATGAACCAGATGGAAATTTTCAAAAACCCGGAGTTTGGAAGCATCCGCACTTTTGAGCAGGACGGCAAGGTGCTGTTCTGCGGAACGGATGTAGCAACTGCTTTGGGATATGCCAATCCCCGTAAGGCCGTCCGCGACCACACCCGCTGTGGAACGAAATGTTCCATAGGGGTCCAGACCGGCAAGAAGGCAGATGGCTCACCCGCCGTACAGATGGTGGAGATGCTCTTTATCCCCGAAGGCGACGTTTACCGGCTCATCGTCCACAGCAAGCTGCCCTCGGCGGAGCGATTTGAACGCTGGGTGTTCGATGAAGTCCTGCCCAGCATCCGCCAGCACGGAGCTTACCTCACCAGAGAAAAGCTGTGGGAGGTCGCCACCTCGCCGGAGGCGCTGCTGAAGCTCTGCTCCGACCTGCTGGCCGAGCGTGAGAAAAACGCGGCACTGCAAGCGGACAACGCCCGGCTGCAAGGCAAGGCCGTCTACTACGACCTGTTTATCGACCTGCGGCACAGCACCAACCTGCGCACCACCGCCAAGGAGCTGGAGGTGCCGGAACGGCGCTTCGTCCGCTTTCTGCTGGAACGCCGGTACGTCTACCGCACCCCCTCTGGCTGTGTGCTGCCCTACGCCAAGAGCGCCAACGAGGGGTTGTTCTGTGTGAAGGATTTCTGCCGCAACGGCCACACCGGCTCCTACACGCTGGTGACGCCCAAGGGCAAGCTGCACTTTGCGGAACTGCGATCGCTGATCCTGGTGACGGTATGACAGGCCGGTATCTGCTGCGGCGGCTGGTGGTCCCGCCTTAGTATCAAGCGCCACCCCTGCAAAATCCGTGGAAAGGAGGCGATGACCTATGCAGGAGGAAGTGGAAAACAGGACTTTGACGCTGATCGTCAGCGGGACAAAGTTCACCGGGCGGCTGTTCAAGGCCGCCATATCCAAGTACATGGCCCACCGCAGGGAGAAAAAGCTGGAAAAGCAGCGCAGCCGGGATTCCCCCGTCACCCCCAAGGGCAAGCAGACGGTGAAGCAGCTCATCGGGCAGAACCAGGGCGTCTCCAACATCGAGATCAACGACCCGTCCATCAAGGATTTTGAGCGCATCGCCCGCAAGTACGGCGTGGACTATGCGGTGAAAAAGGACCGCAGCACTTCGC
>UROF01000044.1 GCA_900549475.1 uncultured Eubacteriales bacterium | reverse complement strand
TCCTGCCTGATGGGTGATTCGACAGCGCTTGCCTCAGCAATTGTGCGGTGCTGCCTTAGGAAAGATTACCCGGTGTGGGATGATAATGAAATATAAAATATTGGAGGACACTCTATATGGAAAATGAAGTGAAGCTGACAAAGCTGGCCAAGTGCGCCGGCTGCGGCGCCAAGGTGGGAGCCGGTGTTCTGGCCCAGCTGCTGGACGGCATCAAGGTCCACCACGACCCCAATCTCCTGGTAGGCTTTGACAAGAGCGACGACGCCTCTGTCTACAAGGTCACTGACGACCTGGCCCTGGTTCAGACAGTAGATTTCTTCCCGCCTATTGCCGATGACCCCTATCTCTTTGGCCAGATCGCTGCTACCAACGCCCTCAGCGATGTGTACGCCATGGGCGGCGAGCCGAAGCTGGCTTTGAACCTGATGTGCATCCCCAAGGATATGCCCCGGGACGCGGTACATCAGATGCTCCGCGGTGGTTACGACAAGGTCTATGAGGCGGGATGCCTGATCACCGGCGGCCACAGTATTTTTGATGACGAGCCCAAATATGGTCTGGCGGTCACCGGATTTGTCCATCCGGACAAGATCCTGACCAACAGCGGCGCCCACACAGGGGATGTACTGCTGTTCACCAAGCCCCTGGGAATTGGCGTTCTGTCCACTGCCCACAAGGGCGGCATGGCCTCTGAGGAGGGCATTGCCTTTGCCTACCAGATGATGACAACCCTCAACAAGAACGCGCGGGATGCGATGGTGAAGTACCGGGTCCACGCCTGTACCGACGTTACCGGCTTTGCCATGCTGGGACATCTTCTGGAGATGGCTCAGGGCAGCGACAAGCAGATCACCCTTCATGTGGACGACATCGACATGATCCCGGAGGCTCTGGAGCTGGCCAAAATGGGCATCCTGCCGGAGGGCATGTACCGCAACCGCAATTTCGCCGAGGCTTGGGTGGATATGGGCGATACCCCGCTTTACAAGCAGGATGTGCTCTTTGATCCCCAGACAGCCGGCGGCCTTCTGATGGCCGTGGACCCCGCCGACGCCGACGAGCTGCTGGCAGAGCTGAAAGGCTGTGTCCCCAGCGCCCAGCGCATCGGTGTAGTGGAGGATTATCAGGGCGGTTCCCGGATCTTCCTGCGCTGATTTCTCCATGATATAAGAAAAGCCTGCCTTGATGGCAGGCTTTTCTTATGAATGAAAAACGCAGGACTTGACGAATTACTCCATTTTGGTCTATTGTATCTTTCGAACCGGCAAACAGTTCACAGCTGTTTATAATAAGAAAGAGAGAGGTACAGACTATGCCGCGAAAGACGATCATGACCAACATTGCCTATGACACGGAACGACACAGCTACTATGTAACCCTGTACAGCGGACAGTCAAAGGCGGGAAAAATCCGCCGTACCGTACGCTGCTATCCCACTATGGAGCAGGCGATCCAAGCCCTGGAGGATTTCAAGGCTGGGAAATGTCTGGAGAAAGGAAAAAAGCCCCAGGATCTGACGGTAGGCCGCTGGCTGCGGTATTGGCTGGATCAGGTGGTAAAACCCAGCTGTTCGGCCAGCACCATCCATGGCTACACCATGATTATACGCAACCATCTGATCCCGGGGCTTGGCTCCATCCGCCTGTCGGAGCTCACAACAGCCCAGGTCCAGCAGTATCTCAACCGCAAACAGGCGTCAGGACTGTGTGCCAATACAGTACGCAAGCATCACAGCGTTCTCCACAATGCTCTGGAACAGGCCAGAAAGCAGGACTTGATCCAGCGCAATGTGGTAGAAATGGCCGTACGGCCTGCCGCCACACAGCCGATGCACCATTACTATGATGCGGAAACCATGCAGCAGCTGTTCCAGGCACTGGAGGGGACGACGATGGAACTGGCTGTAAAGCTGGCGGGATACCTGGGACTGCGGCGCAGCGAGATTTGCGGTCTCAAATGGAGCCATGTGGACCGCCAGGCCAAGATCATCACCATAGCCGAAGCCCGTACTGCCGTCAATGGAAAATCCGTGGATAAGGAACCAAAAAACAACTCCTCTGTCCGGCGGCTTGGATATGAAGGCTTGTCCGACCTGGAAGAAGTCATGGAACGGATGTGGCAGCGGCGGGAACAGGAGCGAGCCAAAATGGGAGGCTGCTATCAGGACCTGGGGTTTGTCCTCTGCCACGGCGGCGGCAGGCCTTATCAACCGGATTATCTCAGTAACCGGCTGCAGCGTGTTCTGGCTGGAAAGGGCCTGCCCTATGTGACCCTCCATGGTCTGCGCCACAGCTTTGCCAGTATTGCCCACAGCCAGAATGTGCCCCTTTTTGGCATCAGCAAAGCCCTGGGCCACAGCAGCACCGCTACGACAACGCAGATCTATATGCACCTCTTTGATGAAACCCACCTGTCGGTGGTCCAGGAGGTGGGAAAGGCCATCGGCGGCGCCAGACGGTAACCGTACACAGTATGCCGCCATATAAATAAGGAGCCCGACAGATGTCGGGCTCCTTTTAAACTTTGCGGCTTTATTTATTCAGCGGAGAACTGATCCTTGCCTACACCGCACAGGGGGCAGACAAAGTCGTCGGGAAGATCTTCCCACTTGGTGCCGGGAGCAATGCCGTTATCAGGATCGCCCAGAGCCTCATCGTAGACATAACCGCAGACATCGCAAACGTACTTCATTTCCGTATTCTCCTTTCACTTTACCGTCCGCTGCGGACGATATTGACTTACAGTGCTAGTATAGCCTATTACAGCAAAAATAACTGTTGTATATGCAACAACTTCCAAATTTTTTTAGCTCAGCTCCGCCTGACCGGTGTAGAGCTGATAGTATTTGCCGCCCTGGGCGATCAGATCATCGTGGTCGCCACGCTCAATGATCTCACCCTGCTCCAGCACCATGATGGCCTTGGCGTTTCGGACGGTGGACAGACGGTGGGCGATCACGAATACAGTCCGATCCTGCATGAGGCCATCCATGCCCTTTTCGATCAGCTTCTCTGTGCGGGTATCGATAGAGGATGTGGCTTCGTCAAGGATCAGCACCGGCGGATCTGCCACAGCGGCTCGGGCAATAGCCAGCAGCTGCCGCTCGCCCTGGCTGAGGTTGCCGCCGTCATCGGTGATCCAGGTATCATAGCCCTTGGGCAGATGCCGGATAAAGGTGTCGGCATTGGCCAGCTTCGCTGCGGCACGGACCTCCTCGTCGGTGGCATCCAGCTTGCCGTAGCGGATATTGTCGGCAATGGTACCGGTGAATAGGCGGGTATCCTGGAGGACGATCCCCAGGCTTCGCCGCAGACTGTCCTTGCTGATGTCCCGGACATCAATGCCATCATAGGTGATCTGGCCGCTTTCAATTTCGTAGAAGCGGTTGATGAGGTTGGTAATGGTGGTTTTTCCGGCGCCGGTAGAACCCACAAAAGCGATCTTCTGACCGGGCTTTGCGTAGAGGCTGATGCCGTGTAGGATCGTCTTGCCGGGGACATAGCTGAATACCACGTCGTGGAACCGGACGTCTCCCGCCAGAGGAACCAGCGTGCCGTCAGGACGCTTCCAGGCCCATCCGTCGCCCCGCTGGGCCGTCTCCGTGAGAGAACCGTCGCTGTTCTTGCGCACATTGACCAGAATGGTCTTTCCTTCATCGATTTCCGAAGCTTCCTCCATGACCTCAAAGATCCGCTCCGCACCGGCAATGGCCGCCAGAACGTTGTTGACCTGCTGGCTGATCATACCCACCGGCTGGCTGACCTGACGGACATACTGAAGATACATCACCAGAGAACCCAGGTCCAGGCCCATATAGATGGAGAGCAGTGCCCCGGTGCAGCAGGTGAGCGCATAGTTGATATGGGAGATATTGCCCATAGCCGGCATGATGGCACCGGCAAAGGACTGAGCTGCCGTTGCACTGCGGCGGTAGGCCTCATTGCGCTGCGCAAAGCCCTGCCGCGCCTTTTCCTCATGGTTGAATACCTTGATGACCTTCTGTCCCTCGATCATCTCCTCGATATATCCATTGACAATACCAATGTCCCGCTGCTGCTCTGCAAAGAAGTAGCGGCTGCGCTTACCCACTGTCATTACCACCAGCAGCATCAGTCCCAGGCAGAAAACGGTCACCAGGAACAGAACAGGACTGGTAATGACCATCATGAGCACCACGCCTACAAAGGTCAGTCCGCCGGAAATCAGGCTGGCAAGGCCGTTGTTCATGATCTCGGTGATGGTCTCAATATCGTTGGTATAGCGGCTCATAAGCTCGCCGTGGGTGTGGGTATCAAAATAGCTCAGCGGCAGCGTCTGCATCTTGGCAAACAGATCCCGCCGGAGGGCATAGCTGGTCTTTTGAGAAACATGGACCATGATCCGGGAGTAGGCAAAGGAAAAGCCTGCTGCCGCAATATAGATGCAGGCCATCAGGGCCAGCGTCTGGGCCAGCTTGGCAAAGTCGCCAGGAATAATGGCGTCATTCACCAGAGGCTTGAGAAGATAAGAACCGCCGATGGTACACACGCTGTACAGTACCAGGCATACGGCGACAATGATCAGCAGCCACTTGGAGCGGCCCAGGTATTCCATCAATTTTTTCAACGTTTTGCCCATGTTTTTGGGCTTCTGATAGCCGTGACGGTTTCTTCCGCCAGGGCCGCCCATGGGCCTGGGATTAGCCATCGATACTCGCTCCTTCCTGCTGTGATTGGTAAACATCCCGGTAGATCTCACTGGTCTCCATCAGCTCCTGATGGGTACCCATGGCAGAGATCCTGCCGTCGTCCATAACCAAAATAAGATCCGCGTCCATTACGGAGATGATCCGCTGGGCAATGATGATCTTGGTGGTGTCAGGCAGCTGAGAACGGAATGCCTGCCGGATCTTGGCATCGGTAGCGGTATCCACGGCAGAGGTGGAATCGTCCAGGATCAGCACTTTGGGCTTCTTCAGGATCGCCCGGGCGATACAAAGCCGCTGCTTTTGTCCGCCGGAGACATTGACGCCTCCCTGACCCAGATCCATGTCCAGGCCGCCGGGGAGACGGCCGATAAATTCATCCGCACAGGCGGCGGCACAGGCAGCATCGATCTCCTCCTGGGTGGCGTGCTCATTGCCCCACATCAGGTTTTCGCGGATCGTTCCGGAAAACAACGTATTCTTCTGCAGCACCATGGCGCAGGCATCCCGCAGGTGCTCCATGGTATAATCAGACACCGGCCGGCCGCCCACCCGGACCGTTCCCTCTGTGGCTTCGTAGAGCCGGGGGATCAGCTGTACCAGCGTACTCTTGGCGGAACCGGTGGCGCCGATAATACCCACGGTCTGCCCGCTCTTGATATGAAGGTCGATGTCCTCCAGGTTCCATGCCTCACTGGACGTGTTGTACTTGAACCAGACATGATCGAAGTCAATAGAGCCGTCCTCCACCCGGGCATCAGCGTCAGCAGCATTGTCACGGATATCCGGCTTCTCCTCCAGCACCTCAATGATACGCTTGCCGCAGGCTACGGACCGGGTCAGCATCATCATGATCATGGATACCATCATCAGGCTCATGAGCACCTGGGTAATATAGGTGAAGAACGTGGTGAGGAGGCCTACCTCCAGGGTACCGGCCTGGACCATGGGAGCGCCGTACCACATAACGGCGATGATGGTGCCGTAGGTAATGAGCATCATCACCGGCATGTTGATGACCACACGGCCGAAGGCCTGCTCAGAGATATTGCGCAGGCCGGTGTTCCGCTGCTCAAACTTTTCGTTCTCAAAGTCCTGACGGACAAAGGACTTGACCACCCGGATAGCGTTCAGGTTCTCCTGGACCACCAGGTTCAATCCGTCGGTACGCTCCTGAAGGGTTTTAAATTTGGGCGCAACTTCCAAGATGATGAAAAGGATCACCACTGCCAGCAGCGGCAGCGCCACCAAAAATACCCGGCTGAGCTGCGTGGAGATGCCGATGGCCAGCACCAACGCACTCACCAGCATCACCGGCGCCCGCACCAGCATACGCATGGACAGCATAAGGGTCATCTGCATGGTGTTGCAGTCTGAAGTCAGACGGGTGATCAGGGACGCAGTGGAAAATTTCTCGATATTTCGAAAAGCGAACTCCTGGATGTGGTCATACTGGGCCTGGCGGAGATTTGCACCAAAGCCCTGGCCAGCTCTGGCCGCCAGGAAAGCGGCGGAAACACCCAGGAACATGGACAGCAGCGCCATGCCCACCATCAGAGCGCCATTGCGGAAAATGGCGCTGGTATCGCCTGCCGGGATATGCGTATCCACAATAGATGCCATCACCAGCGGAAGCAGCAGTTCAAATACCGCCTCCGCACCGGAACAGAGGATGCCAAGAAACACCCATTTCCGATAGCCCCGTGTATAGGGCCATAGTTTTTTGATCATGAATGTTTTACCTCGTTTTCTAAATTGCTGATCAGCCGCGCCAGCATATCCCGCAGCTGAGTCTGTTCCTCCACAGTCAGCACCGCACAAAAGGCACGGTCTGTATCCTCCAGAGCTGTCCGGAAGGTATCCGTCACAGCCTTTCCCTCATCGGTCAAGCTGATCAGTCGCCGCCGGCCGTCCTCCTGGCTCTGACGGCGGGAGATGAACCCCTTCTCCTCCAGCCGGTCCACGATGCCATTGACTGTGGAAGCCTTCAAATGCAGCTCATGCTCCAGGTCCCGCTGCATCACTTCCCGATCACCGTCGAGCTTTATCAGATACAGCAGAGCGTATGCCTGAACGGGCGTGATATTGTAGGGACTTTGCCGCAGGCGCATGTCCAGATACATTTTACCCAAATGGCCGCAATACCCGATTATACGGCCCAGGGATACTTGTTCAGCCACCAAATGGCCTCCTTTCCTTTTTATCCAAAAATTTAGTTTACTAAATATAATACAACGAACGTCATTCGTCAAGAGCAGATTTGAATGGATTTTGAATCAGGTGTGAACTTTCCGTGAATTGTACGGAAGGCCTGTTGACTTCTTTCAACACCTGTACTATGATAAAACCATCAAAGATAAGTTTTCTTTTTCTCCCTCTCTCCATTTTCAAACAGCAGGAGCCGGGACCATTTGGTCCCGGCTCCTGCCGTTTTTAGCGCTTTTTCCTCTCACCAAGTTGGATCAGATACAGTGAACTCACTGTTCAATACCGTCCACCCCTGGGGCCATGGCCGCATCAAATTCCAAAAGCCACACCCCCCTATATCATACTCCTTTACTAAGTCCAGTTTGGCTTTCAGGCTGCGGGCATCTTCAAACCACACCTCCCGCTTCTGCCCGTCCCGGTCTGTGTACTGAAACCAGGGGCTTTGGACTTTTTCATCATATTGTATCTCTACATTGTTTTCCGCCGCCAGCGATACCGCCTCCTGATTGGAGAGGGATACCGCCTTGGTGATGCCCTGCTGATAGGGAATGGGCCAGTTATAACCGTAGTTGGGAATCCCCAGCAGAAGCTTTTCTCTGGGGGCAACCGTCACAGCATAGTCCAGCACCTGCCGTACATTTGGCAAGGGTGCAATGGCCATGGGCACTCCTGCGGAATATCCCCACTCATAGGTCATCAGCAGCAGGTAGTCCACCGCATCTCCCAGTTCCGGGTAACCATGACCCTCGTACAATTGCCCAGGCTGATCGTCACTGACTTTGGGTGCCACCGCTGCCATCAACGGATAGCCCATAGGCTGGAGCCGGTTATGCAGTGTATGGAGGAAACTGGCGTAGGGCACTCGCTGCTCCGCCGGGAGATATTCAAAATCTACATCCAGTCCCCGATACCCTTTCCGCTCCATTGTGGAGAGGATCTGGGCAATAAGCGCGGTCTGCTGCTCCGTGTTGAAAAGGACCTTGGCACTGCGTTCAGCGGAGAATTCATCATCCTCGGTGAGATTGGACAAATGCATCAACGGTGCGGTCCCCAGGCGTACTGTCTCCTCCAGCAGCCGCTGGTCATCCAGAGGGCGGAGATCTCCATCTTTATCCAGGCCATAGGTAAAGGGTGCCATAGCGGTCATATAGGGCAAGGTGGCGCTGAGAAGCCTGGCGAGGATAAAGGGATAGGCATAACTGGTAGTAAATGTAGTGGGCCGGTCATCCTCCTGATAGCTGATAACCAGTACCTGTCCCGGCCAGATATCCGGGTTGCCATAGAGCCAGTAGTTATTGCGGTACAAAGTCCGGAGGGAAACATCGTATTTCCGGGCCACTGACCACAGGGTATCCCCTGGCATCACGATATGGAAGGTACGTACCTTCTGAATGGCCAGCGCCTGACCGACAGCAAGCCTTCCATCTCCTGCGACCCCGTTCGCTGCCGCCAACAATCCTGGGTCCACCCTGTACTGCGCAGCTACAGAGCAAAGGGTATCTCCGGAGCGGACAACATGTATGAGCATGGATACATCACCTCATGGAAGCCTATGCGGCTGTGAACGGTGGCATGCAGGATTCATACTTTTCTTTTTGAAAAAAGAAAAGTAGCAAAAGAAAAACTTTTGCGCAAAGCATCCGCTTTGCTTATATTTTGTATATTTTGCCGTTGCCGGGTTTTGGGCAACAAAAAGCCGTTACACACCGTGTGTGTAACGGTTTTTTCATAAGGGCGGCGATGGGGAAAATCCCCAGGGGCTGAAACTGGTGAAAACGCCGGAAACAGGTCAAATCTGATTACAAAAAGGAGAATTCGGGATGGAGTATACGACTAATTATCACTTGCCCCAGTGGGTAGAGTCCGATCGCATCATGATGGAGGATTTCAACGAAGCCATGGAAGAAATCGAAGAAGGACTGACAACAGCCCATATCCCCCCTCTGGTTGTGGGCAGCTACACGGGAAACGGAGACAGCCAGACCATCGAACTGGGGTTTCACCCCAGGTTTGTTATCATTACCGCCCAGATATCCGGATCTACTGACGCGTCCCTCATCACCATCAGCGGGGGCAGTGAGGCAGCCAGCTGTTTGTCTTTTACTGAAAGCGGCTTTACAGTGACGATGCCGACCCCTTCTTACACCGCTACTCCCGTCACCAATCAGAGCGGCAGACTGTTCCACTATATTGCTTTCCGATGAGAAGCAGGAAAAAGCCCCCGGCTTGAAGCCGGGGGCTTTCTCTTTGTATCAGAGTGTCAGGGTATACACTGGGTCAGGATTAATACCCCTTCACGTTGCTCTCGAACACGCCAGTGTTGCCGTTGGCAACCAGAGTGTTCAGAACATTGACACCAGTGGCGCCGGCGCTGACATAGCCGACCGCCTCAGAGCAATCCACGAAGGTGTTGTCGGTGATTGCCACGTCGTCCCACTTCTGGATGCCGCCAATTGCGACGTTCAGGTTGTCAAAGGTGCAGCCGTCAATGACAGCCAGCACGTTGGAGTTGCTGTCATCGCTCACATAGATGCCGTGACCAGCGCCGGAGAAGGTGCAGTTAATGTACTCGACAGTACCAGCATTATCGGCGGTCACACTGTGCATACCGGACACGGACACAAACTTCAGGCCCTCCAGGGTGATGGTCTTACCAGCAGCAGGGTTAGCAATGATAACGTTCGAAGCCGCGGCGGCCTTCAGGGTAACGCTGTCTGCACCGTCAGCAGCCTTCAGGGTGATGGCCTTGTTGATGCGCAGAACGGTATCCAGAGTGTACACACCCTCGCCCAGCTCAATTGTGTCACCATTCTGAGCATCGTTCAGAGCAATCTTCAGATCATCAACAGTAGCAACCTTGAAGACAGCAGGAACAATCTCGGGAGTGACAGTGTAATACACGCCGTCCACGATCACATACCAGATGGTCAAAGAGCTGCAAGCATCTGTCTTAGAATCCGTAGCGGAACCAGTACCCTGGCCATGTACAGCACCCGCAAAGCTTGTATAACGAATCTCAACGGCAGCGCCGGAATAATTTGCTACAACATTCAGACGGTCAGTTCCGGCGGTGTTCTGCTGATTGGTGATCTTGGCCACGTACTGGAAGGGCTTCTCCTCAGAACCATCGCCCTTACCGTTCCACTCAGCCGCAACACCCTTGACCTTCACACTGTAGAGATCAGGCTGGGGAACAGGAGCGGGAGTGCTCAGCTCCTCGATGGCGGCCTCGAGAGCCTTGACCAGAGCATCATACTCAGTCTTCTCCGCCTCGGTCAGCTTCAGGTCGGCATTTGCCCAGGCGGCAGTCAGGGCAGTCTTGGCCCCGGTGAGGGTTTCCAGATCCTGGGGATCCTGGGCCAGAGCAGCCTTGGCGGCCTCAAAAGCCTTGGCATAGGCGATGTGGGCCTCCTGTGCGGCACTGAGCTGATCCTCGTAGGTCTTGGTGGTCTTGCCATCCTGAGCGGTGACCTTGACGGAGAAGTCGGTCACATGCATCATGGACTGGTCATAGTTGGCCTCATCAATTACACCCTGAGCGTTCTTGAAGGTCCACTCAACCTTGGCGTTCTTGGGAGCCTCAAAGTTGGCAATGAACTCCTTGATGGAAAGATTTCGCTGGAGCACGTTGATGACGCTGTTGTCGTCATCAACGGTGGCAACAGCCTTATTGTTGGAGGTCAGAACAACATCGGTATCAGCGGGGAGATAGTTGATGACGAAGGTGTACACAGCAGTGGTCTCGCCAACACCCTTGCTCTGGGAGTAGACAGTGATGGTCTGCTTGTCGCTAGTAGTGTCAACAGCAACATACTGAGGATCACTGCTGAAGGACAGCTTGTTGTCAACAGCAATCACATTGCTCTTGGCGGGGGCGATAGCATACTTAGCATCCGCGCTCAGCTTGCTCCAGTCACTATAAGAGATGTTGGTGCTGAAGTGGATACCGTCAGCGGTAGCCCAGTTCAGATCAACACCGTTCAGGGTGACGGTGGGAGCGGCAGTCACATCGGGAGTCTTCAGAACATCGGTGATGTGTCTGTCGGCAACAGCGTAAGTATAGGTGGCGTTGTCCTTATTGAAGGTCTCAACGTGCAGGCCCTGGGTGATGTTGGTGGGAACCACACCGACAACGATGTAGATCTCCTTGATGGAGGTGTTGTCCTTGCGCAGGTAGACCTGATAGTCGCGGCCCTGGATCATGCCGTAGTTGGTAGCAGTACCATTGGTGATGTCCAGAACGACGAAGGGGATACCATCAGCGTAGGTGTAGTAGGTATCGGTATTCTTGACATACAGACCGCCGTTGGTCCAGGTAGCAGTGACCCACTCCTCGGGGAAGGCAGTGTACTCCTTCAGCACGCCGGTCTTGGTGATGGAATACTCACCAACACCATAGGTGTCGATATAGCCGTACTCCTTAGCAGTCAGCTGATAGTCTTCCTTCAGCTCACCGTTGACGATGACATCCAGGTAGTAGTAGTGCTGATTGTCAATAACAGTCTCGCCGTTGATACCAGTATCGAAGACGATGAAGTTGTTGGTCAGGTCAGCAATACCATTGGTCAGGAACGCGAAGGTGATCCAGCCGTTAACAGCAACATAGTGGAGCTCGCCGCCGGTGAAGGTGGGGATCTCGTTGTAGCCGGTGTAAACAGCGGTAGCAGCAGAGGAGTTGACGGTCACACCGCGCAGGTCGACGACGACAGTGGCGTTGTTGACGCCGCGGTTGCCCTCAGCACCGTACATGGTGGCAGTCTTCTTGTCGTAGCTGACGTTGGTCAGATCGCTGCACTTGACAACCTTGTAGCTGCCGTCAGCGTTGACAGTGTAGCCGTACATATGGCCGGCCAGCTGGTTGACCTCAACGATACCGTTGAAGTTGATGCTCACATCAGCGATGGAACCATCGGTGTTGACAATGCGGGCATTGGTCAGGCCGGTGGTAGCAACGGTGTGATCATTGGCCAGGACGAACATGTAGCTGTAGTTGGTAGCAGTGGGAGCAGCATAGATGATGTGGCCATAGGGATCGGTGTACACATCAAAAGCCTTGCCCAGGTTGGCGGAAGTCAGCTCGGTCTTGAGCGCCTTGGCGGAAACGAGGTACTCGGTCTCGCCAATGACGTACATGTAGGAGGCACCGCCAACAGTGGCGCGGTTAATGCGGTTGAAGGTATCCTGGGTGAGAGGAGCCTTGGTCACATAGTACACGCCATCGTACGCAACGTAGGTCACCAGATCCTGGTAAGCCAGAGCATCGGCGCAGACCAGGTTGTCAGCCTTGACGGCGATGTTGTTCAGGTAGTAGCTGTTGGCCTGAACACCCTGGAAGCCGGTGTTGTTCTCGTTGGTGATAGCAGTGACGTAAGCGGTGGTGTAGTCGGTGATGGCCACGACCTCAGTCAGACCGCCCTCATCGTTGTCGATGAAGTCGACCTTCACGCCAACGTTGCCAGCAGCAGTGGCAGCCTTCTGAGCGGTGCAGGCCACGCCGTTGTAGTAGTAACGGACGTTGGTAGCGATCTCGCTGATGAAGGAACCGCTGTTCTTGTTGGTCAGGTTAGCGAAGGAGGTGCCGTTGGTGCTGGTGCCCAGGCTGTCACCGGTCACAACCACGTCAGACACAGCAGTGCGGGTCTTGGCGTTGGCGGTGGGGACAGTGTAAGCATAAGCAGCATAGCCGATCTTGGTCCAGTCAGCAGCGGTGTTGATGACACCAACGCTGTCACGGGTGATCAGAACATTGTTATCATTGACAGGAGTGAACACGGTCAGGCCGTCATGATAGTCAATAGCAGTGATCTCGCCGGTGGTCTGAGCCAGACCGAAGGTCTCAGCGCCGATGGAGGCGTTGTCAACGAACCAGCCGGTCAAAACGTTGCCGGTAGAACTCACACCGATGCTCTGATAGCCCAGAGCGGGGGTGTAGGTCACCTGGGGCACCAGGATGGAGCGGAACAGGATCTCAGCCACGACCTCACGGGTAGCAGCGGTACCCAGAGTACCGGCGGAGACCTTGTCAGTGATGTGCAGCTGCTTGCCCACAGCGGCGGTCTGGACCTGCCAGCCGGAGCCAGTGAACTCGCCGTTCTTGTCGTAGCCCACAGCACGCAGGATCATGGCCAGAGCCTGGTAACCAGTGACGGGGTCATTGGGACCAAAGGTCTTGGCGTCATAGCCCTTGATGTACTCGGCATTGGCGCAGTAGTTGACGTAGCCAGCGTACCAAGAGGTGCTCTTGACGTCGTCAA
>UROF01000043.1 GCA_900549475.1 uncultured Eubacteriales bacterium | reverse complement strand
CGGGCAAAAAAGCCTGTATTCATGCGGGTTTTCGCCGTTTCGAGCGTCATTCCCATTCAATGGTTGCCGGGGGCTTACTGGTGATATCGTAGACAATGCGGTTGATACCCTTGACCTCGTTGACAATGCGGGTGGATATCCGGTCCAGCACATCATACGGAATCCTTGCCCAGTCGGCTGTCATAAAATCGCTGGTGGTCACCGCGCGCAGAGCCAGGGTATAGTCGTAGGTACGTCCGTCGCCCATGACGCCCACACTGCGGGTATTGGTCAGCACAGCGAAATACTGGTTGATGTTCTTATCCTCACCGGCAGCGGCAATCTCCTCACGGTAAATCGCATCTGCCTCCCGGAGAATATCCAGCTTCTCCTTGGTAAGATCCCCAATGACGCGGATCGCAAGGCCAGGTCCCGGGAACGGCTGGCGGCTCACCAAATATTCCGGCAGGCCCAGCTCCCGCCCCAGCTGCCGCACCTCGTCCTTAAACAGCAGCCGCAGGGGTTCAATGATCTCCTTGAAGTCCACATAGTCCGGCAGGCCGCCTACGTTGTGATGGCTTTTGATCACAGCGGCATCTCCGGCACCGGACTCAATCACATCCGGATAGATCGTTCCCTGCGCCAAAAAGTCCACTGTTCCGATCTTCTTTGCCTCTTCCTCAAATACCCGGATGAACTCCTCGCCGATGATCTTCCGCTTCCGCTCCGGCTCCGCCTCTCCGGCCAGCTTCAGAAGGAACCGCGCCTCTGCATCTACCCGGACAAAGTTGATATCCCAGGGTCGGAAGGCAGCCTCCACCTCGTCCCCTTCATCCTTGCGCATAAGGCCATGGTCCACAAACACGCAAGTCAACTGACGGCCCACCGCCTCTGCCAGCAGTGCAGCACAGACAGAGGAATCCACTCCGCCGGAGAGAGCCAGCAGCACTTTACCGTTTCCTACCTTCTCCCGGATGGCAGCGATAGCGGTGTTCTTGTAGTCCCCCATGGTCCACTCGCCTCTGGCGCCGCAGACCTCATAGAGGAAATTGCGGATCATATCCACCCCGTGCTCCGTGTGGTTCACCTCCGGGTGGTACTGAACTCCATAAAAGCCCCGGCTCTCGTCGGCAATGGCCACATTGGGGCAGGCCGCAGTATGAGCCACCAGAGCAAAGCCTTCCGGCACCTTTGCCATGTAATCTCCGTGGCTCATCCAGGATACGCCTGTCTCCGGCAGGCCTTTGAACAGGCGGCAGTCCGTATGATAGAAGGTCTCCGTCTTGCCGTACTCACGGGCGGTATCCTCCTGGGCAGCGGTGACCTGTCCGCCCAGTGTGTGTGCCATCAGCTGGCAGCCATAGCAAATGCCCAGGATGGGCACTCCCAGCCGGAAGATCTCCGGATCCACATGGGGAGCCTTCTCATCGTAGACACTGTTGGGTCCGCCGGTGAAAATAATACCCATGGGGTCAAACGCCCGAATTTCCTCCAAAGAGATGGTATAGGGCTTTACCTCACAGTAGACATGACATTCCCGGACGCGGCGGGCGATCAGCTGATTATACTGACCGCCAAAGTCCAGCACAAGTACAGATTGACGGGGCAAAAAGGTCACTCCTTCATATTTGTTTATGGTATGGGGGCACGTTTTCTTTACAGTAAAGGCTGGAGGAAGAAACGATCACCGGCTCCGGCTTTACTCATCATCCCGGAAGATGATACCGTCCTCGTCAGCCTTTTCAATGACCGCCAGGGCGTGATAATTGAAACCGGCCTCCCGCAGACGGTCACCGCCGCCCTGGAAGCCCTTCTCCACTGCTACGCCGATGCCCATAAGCTCCGCACCCGCCTGATTCACCAGGTCGCACAGACCGCGGATCGCCTCACCGTTAGCCATAAAGTCGTCGATGATCAGCACCTTATCATTGGACGTGAGCCACTCCTTGCTGAGGATCTGGGTCACTTTCTTTTTATATGTATAGGAGAAGATCTCGCTCTGGTACAGGCCACCCTCGATGTTGTCACTCTTGGCTTTCTTGGCAAATACCATCGGGACATTATACTTCTGGGCGCAGATCGTAGCCAGAGCAATGCCGCTGGCCTCGGCGGTAAGAACCATGGTGATATTGTCTATATCAAAGTATTTGGCAAATTCGTCGGCAATATCCCCCATCAGACGGGTATCCACCCGGTGATTCAAAAAGCCGTCCACCTTGATGATGTTGCCGGGCAGTACCTTGCCCTCCTTGCGAATACGGTCTTTGAGCTGCTGCATCGAATCGTCACATCCTCTCATTTGATCGTCATAAATCGATTTTACGCGCTGGGCGTTCTTACGTCCTATTATGCCAAGAATCCTTTTCTCTTTCAACAGTTGTTTTGGACAAAAATAGACAAATTTCCCTTATACGACTCAGCAGGCCACTTTTTGCGGCCGCTGGTGTCCCACAAAATCCTCACACCGCCTGGGAAGTGTGTCAAAAGCGCCGGCGTCCCATAGGGCCGCCGGCGCTTTTTCCATAATTCCGCAGCTTCTGCCTCTTGGGAAAAACCTTACATATCGCTGAGGCAGTCCTTATTCTTGACGAAATACTCCACACCGGACCAGATGGTAGTAGCCACGATCACCGCGATGCAGGCCCAGTTCAGAGGCGCAGGGATGGGCAGGAACATAATGACGATACACACCATGGTAGAGGCGGTCTTTACCTTGCCGGACCAACCGGCGGCAATGACCCGCCCCTTATCGCTGGCCACCATCCGCAAGCCGCTGACAGCAAATTCCCGCAGGATCACGATCAGCAGGGCCCAGCCGGGCATCTGGCCGTTCTCCACGAACCAGATCATAGCAGCGGTCACCAGCATTTTGTCCGCCAGAGGGTCGGCAAATTTGCCGAAATCGGTGATCAGATTGTGCTTGCGGGCGATCTTTCCATCCAGCATATCGGTCAGGCTGGCCAGAATAAAGATGGCCAAGGCAATATAGGCCGCTCCCGGCACATCCAGGTACAGCACCAGCAGGAACGGCAGGATCATAATGATCCGCAGCAGGGTCAGCTTATTGGGCAGGTTCATAGCATCTGTTCTCCTTCTATTTCTCTGTCAGAATCGGCCGGCAGGGCCCAGCAGGCGGCTGTCCGGCTGAGGGCCGTCCAGGGGAGCTGCCGCCAAGCTCTCCTCAAATCCGGCGCTGGCTGAAAATTGTTCCCCCAGCCGCCGGTAAAAATCCAGATAAAAGCCGATCCGCTCCCGCCACAGCTCTGTGGCGGCGGCGGTGGCAAAGGGCATATCCCGGTACTCCTCCAGCCGCTGGCGGGTCCGCTCCACATGGGCCGTTTTCTCCGCCAGGGAGAGCTTGCTGAAGGACATGCTCTCCAATGTCTCATAGAGGCGGTAGGCATCAAAGCGGTCAATGTTGTCAGCGTCCTGGACCGTCACAGCAAAGGCTGTCCGCTCCCCAGGAAAATCTGCCGCATCATCCACATGGATGGCAATGCCGTAGCACATCTCCCCTACCGCCGCAGGCTCCAGGCCCAAGCTCTCCAGGAAGGGTCGGGCGATTCGGGCAGAGGCCCGGCCATGCTCCTTCCAGCTGTCCTGATCCAGCATCGCCCGGCAGTAGCTCACATCGTGGAGAAGGCAGGCAATGGTCATCAGCTCCTCGTCCATGCCCTCCTTCCGGGCAATAGCCGCCCCGATCCGGGCCACCCGGAAGCTGTGCTCCAGGCGGTAAGCTCCCGCCTCGGGATGCTCCACAAAATAGGGACTCTCCTTCAGCTTCTCCCGGAGGAAAACCTCCGTCCTTGCGATCCGCTCCGTCATGATTGCTCCTCCTTGGCCGCCAAGGCCCAGCTCTCCGGATAGATCTCCCGCATATACCGGGCAAATGGGGTATCCGCATGGAGAAGCCCCTTCTCCACAATGGTGTCCCGCTCCGCCCGGAGGATCCACTCTCTGGTCTCCGTTTTCACCTCCGGCCAGCGGATGATCCGCAGGGCTCCCATCCGCTCCTGCTCCAGCAGAGCTTCCCACACGTCAGGCACCACCATCTCCTCCGCCACCGGCACCGACAGGGCTGTGATCAACTCGTTGGGAATGTCGGTCTCCTCCATGTCCGACCGCCGGATACAGCGGTACAGGCTGGCGGTCTTCCCGCGGTAGAGCTTCTCCAGGGCATTGGGAAAATACTCCATATAGTAGATAGCGCCCTCTCGGGTGTAGCCGTAGGTATACTCAAAGTGCTTTATCCCATAAAACAGCGCCATGGGCAGGGAGACCGTCAGGCATACCTGCCGGGGCTTTCCAAAATATTTTGTTACGTTAGGCTCCAGCACCCGGATTCCGGCTGTGGGAGAGCAGTGATATACCAGCTTCTCCCCGCTCATTCCTCCACCAGTTCCCCGGTAAGCTCGCCGTCCATGACGCCGGTGATCCGCACCGGCACAAAGGTACCAGCCTCCACCTCACCCTCAGCGGTGAAGTAGAGCTTGCCGTCCACATCCGGGCTCTCGGCATAGCTGCGGCCGGTGTAACACATAGCCTGGCTGTCAAAGCCCTCGCAGAGGACGGTAATGACGTCCCCCTGCCGCTCCTCGTTCCACTCGTCCATGATCCGGGACTGGATATCCACCACCAGCTCCGCCCGGCGGGCTGCCTCCTCGGAGTCCACCCGCTCCATCTTGGCCGCTGGGGTCCCATCCTCGGGAGAGTAGGGGAATACGCCTGCCCGCAGCATCCGCTGGTCCCACAGGAACTGGCACAGCTCGTCAAACTCCGCCTCTCCCTCGCCGGGAAGGCCGGTGATAAGGCTGGTGCGCAGCACCAGGCCGGGAATCCGCTCCCGGAGCTTATCCAGCAGGGCCTCGATATAGGCCTTGTCTCCCCTACGGTTCATCCGCCGGAGGATCTCATCGTTGCAGTGCTGGAGGGGAATATCAAGGTATTTAAGGATCTTGGGCTCCCGGGCAATGACATCGATCAGATGGTCGTCAATACGCTCGGGATAGAGGTAGTGGAGGCGGATCCAGGGGAAGGGCAGTTTTACCAGCTCCTCCAACAGCTCCGCCAGGTGGCTCTCTCCATCCCAGTCGGTACCGTAGCGGGTGATATCCTGGGCAATGACGATGAGTTCCTTCACGCCACGGTCCGCCAGCGCCTTTGCCTCCTCCAGCACCTTGTCCATGGGGCGGCTACGGTAGCGGCCCCGAAGCTTGGGAATGATGCAGAAGGCGCACCAGTTGTCACAGCCCTCAGCGATCCGCAGGTAGGCATACCAGGGGGGTGTGGTGATCACCCGGCCAAACTCGTCCACCGGAGCGTTGATATCGTCAAAACACCGGGGACTGCCGCCGGCCATGACCTCCTCAACAGCGGAAACGATGTCCTTATAGCTGCCGGTACCCAGAATACCATCCACTTCCGGCAGTTCCTTGGGGACCTCCTCCTGGTAACGCTGGGTCATGCAGCCGGTGACCAGGATCTTTTTCAGCTGTCCCGCCTTCTTCAGCTCAGCCATCCGCAGAATGTTCTCGATGGCCTCCTCGCTGGCGCTGGAAAGGAAGCCGCAGGTGTTGATGACTGCTACATCGCAGCCTACCGGGTCCTCCCGCAGTTCATAGCCCGCCTCACGGCACAGCTCCATCATCTGCTCACAGTTGACCACATTCTTGGCACAGCCAAGGGATATAAAATGGATCGTTATGGCCAATGGGGCCACCTCCTTTTTCCCGCCCCTGCCACAGGGGCGCTGCATACAGTTATCCGCCCCAGGGCGAAAGCGCTCCGGGGCGGTATCCGTTTTTATCTTACAAAATCCGCCTTGCAGGGGCAAAGCGGCCTTCGCTAATCCTCTGTGGGAAGCTCCGTGTAACGGCTGAGCGCCTCTTTTACCTGGCTCCAGGAGAATCCCCGGCGCAGCAGGCCGTCGCTCAGGCGTTTGACCTCCCGGGGGTCGGAGAGATCTCCCCGGCAGCGCTTGCGGATCAAATCATCCAGAATATCTTCGCTGTCAGGCAGTTCCTCCAGAGCCACTTCCCAAAGTTCCCGGGGCACACCCCGGCGGCGCAGCTCTTCCCGGATCCTGGCCGGACCATATCCCCGGCGTCCATAGTCCCGGACCACCGCGGCGGCATAGGCCGGATCATCCACAGCGCCGATATCCTCCAGCCAATCCGCTGCCGCCTGGGCGTCAGCCTCCGCTGCCCCGCCACGGATCAGGCGGCGTTGAAGTTCCGATTTGGAGAGCGCCCGACGGCCAATCATCCCGGCAGCCTGCGCTTTCACCTGGGAGGTCTTGGCACTGCTCCGGAGCGCCTCCAGCGTCTCCTCCCCCAGTTCCTCACCGGAGCGAAGGCCGAAGCGCAGCAGCTCCTCCTCCGTGATCCGCAGGATATCGCCATCCTCCAGAATCACCAGAAACCGACCCTTTTTCCGTTGGGACGGCTTGACCTCCTTGATACGCATAGCGCCTCCTACAGCATAACCATAATCTGTTGGGCGCCGCCCAAACCTGCCAGGGCACTGCCCTGGACCCGCCGCCTTTTGTCGTTGGCACAAGCTTTGCATCCCTCTGCCCACCGGCCCCACTTCGCCAGGCTCCGGCGGAGGTCCCAGAAAGTCGGCCGAAAACTTCACTCACGCGAAACAACGTTTCGCGCAAAAGTTCTTTTTGCCTCTTTTTCTTTCAAGAAAAAGAGAGGAAACTCCCATGTCAATCGGCGTCGTCGAAGTCGTCGGCGGACACATCCACGGCCCGGCCAGCAGCCTTGGCGGCGATCTGGGACTGATTGCCCATGAGCTTGAAGAAGTCCCGACGGATAGCGGCCTCCAGGCTGTCGGCCACCTGAGGATTGTCCTTCAGGTACTGCTTGGCAGCATCCCGGCCCTGTCCCAAACGGGTCTCGCCCATGGCAAACCAGGAGCCGGACTTCTGCACCAGATCCAGCTTCACACCCAGATCCAGCAGCTCGCCCAGAAGGCTGATGCCCTCACCGTACATGATGTCAAACTCCGCTTCCCGGAAGGGAGGCGCCATCTTGTTCTTTACCACCTTGGCCCGGGTGCGGTTGCCGATGATCTCGCCGCCGGCCTTCAGGGTCTCCACACGGCGCACATCGATACGGACACTGGCATAGAACTTCAGAGCCCGGCCACCGGTGGTGACTTCGGGGTTGCCGTACATGACGCCCACTTTCTCACGGAGCTGGTTAATGAACACCACGATACAATTGGTCTTGTTGATGGCGCCGGCCAGCTTCCGCAGAGCCTGGCTCATGAGCCGGGCGTGAAGGCCCACATAGCTGTCGCCCATCTCACCCTCGATCTCAGCCCGGGGCACCAGGGCAGCCACGGAGTCCACCACAACCACATCCACCGCACCGGAGCGAACCAGCGCCTCGGTGATCTCCAGGGCCTGCTCACCGGTATCCGGCTGGGAAATGAGCATATCCTCGATATTCACACCCAGCGCTCTGGCATAAGAGGGGTCCAGCGCATGCTCAGCATCCACAAACGCCACCTCGCCGCCCTGCTTCTGGGCCTGAGCCAGAATATGGAGGGCCAGGGTGGTTTTACCGGAGGACTCGGGACCATAGATCTCCACAATACGGCCCCTGGGCACACCGCCGATCCCCAGCGCCAGGTCCAGCGCCAGAGAGCCGGTAGAGATGGTCTCAATATTCATCTGCTCCATCTGATCGCCCAGGCGCATAATGGAGCCTTTTCCGTACATCTTCTCAATTTGGTTCATGGCACTTTGAATGGCCAATTTCTTGTCATTGGCCGGAGCGGCGGTCTTGGGAGCCGCCGATTTTTTCTCTGCCATCTCTCTTCTCTCCTTCTTATCTTCAAATATCTTGATTCAGCACATCATGGCGGGCGCATCGCTCCGTCTGACAGCGGAGGCCGCCTCAGATCTCATCCATCAGCGTACCGTAGACGACACGGGGGATTTTCTGATCATCCTGGACCACATTGATATCCCCGAATCCCTCAGCCCGCATCATCCGCAGTACGGTATCCGCCTGTCCGATACCCACCTCAAAATAGAGGCGGCCGCCGGTGACCAGGACTTCCTTCCACTGGCGGATGATGGCAGTATAAAAGTCATAGCCGTCCTCACCGCCGCACAGCGCCAGATGGGGCTCAAAATCCTTTACGGAATGATCCAGCGTCTCCATATCTGCCCGGGGAATATAGGGGGGATTGCTGACAATGCACTGAAATTCTCCCAGGGCCTTGGGCGGCGGGGACAGTGCATCCATCGTCATCACAGATACCTGTCCGGTAAGATTGCTGCGCCGGATATTCTGCCGGCAGATCCGTATGGCCGGCTCAGAGATCTCTCCCAGCAGCACCCGGGCTTCCGGAACATTGGCCGCAATGGCCAATCCTATGCAGCCGCTTCCGGCACACAGATCCAGCACCCGGCACTTCCCTAAAAAGCGCAGATAGTCGATGGCTTCCCGGGCCAGTACTTCCGTATCCACCCGTGGGATCAGCACCGCCTCACTGACATCCAGGGGCATGCCGTAAAACTCCCACTCCCCGATCAGATAGGCTACCGGCTCGCCATTGAGATGGCGTTCCACCAGGCTGAGGATCTTCTCCTCCACTTCCGGCGTCACATACAGCTGTGCATCCCGGAAGAATTCCTCCTTGCTCTTGCCGCTGCCGCAGCAGACCAACTCCCGGGCCTCCAGATTGGCGCCGGTGTAGCCCGCTTGCTTGAGCTGCCGGCGAATGTCCATATATAAGTTATTATAGGTTGTCGCCATACTTCCTCGCTCCACAGCGCCCACACAAGCGCTGGTATTGATCATATTATGTAATATTCCAGCAGAATATTACATATTGTAGCAGAATTTGCCGTTACCAGGCGTCCTTCCCCTTCTCCTCCGGGATCACGCGCTTCATTGCTTCTATCGCCACCTCGATCATACTGTCGTCAGGCTCGTAGGTGGTAAAGTTCTGCATCCAGAGGCCCGGCTTCGCCAGAAAATTAGTCACCGGATTGTCATGGCCGCCCACATAGCGGTTGAATTCATAGGTGATGCCCACAACCAGCGGCAGCAGAAGCAGCTGGATCAGCATCCGCAGGAACACATTGGACACCGGGAAAAGGGCAAACACGATCGTATTGATCAGAATGGCCACGATGATCACCACCAGCAAAAAGCTGGTACCGCAGCGGGGATGGTGCTTAGGCTGCGGCCGTACATTTTCCACCGTCAGCTCCAGACCCTTCTCATAGCAGAAAATCGTCTTATGCTCTGCGCCGTGGTAGGAGAATACCCGGCGGATGTCCTTCATACGGGACACCAGGATTAGATATCCCATAAAGAGTCCGATCCGCAGCAGGGCGTCCACCAGGTTCCGCAGCAGGATACTGCCTGTCCAAAGCTCTATAAAACTGGCCAAAAAGGTGGGCAGCAGCATAAACAGCCCCACAGAAAAAGCCACCGCGATCACAACAGAAAACGCGATCACCAGCTTTTCCACCTTCTCGTTGCCCAGCTTCCGGTCCAGCCACTGCTCAAATTTGGAGGGCTCCTCCGTCCCCGCTTCCTCGGGATAGAAATCGGCGGAGAACATCAGGGCCTTGACGCCCTTGACCATACTGTCCAGGAACGTAACACTGCCCCGGATCAGAGGCAGGCCCAGGATGGGGTACTTGTCCCGGATCAACTTGAGCTCCTCTTCGCGGATCACCAGGCCCTCGGGCCCCCGCACCACGATGGCCTGTTTTTCCGGCCCTCGCATCAAAATCCCTTCGATCAGCGCCTGTCCGCCGATGGTCGTGCGGAAAGCGCAGGATTGCTTGTCTGCCATAGTATAAATGAAACCTTTCTCTTTCAATTGTCACCGCGTTCCGCCGACAACAGGCCGGAACGCGCAAAGAGCAGGCCGGGACGTGGTCTGCCGCTATCTTACCACATCCACGCCCGACCCGCAACATATGTTCGAAAAAAATGTATATCGCTACGCCCGGGGCAATGTCATCGTCACCACGCAGCCGCCGCCCTCGGCATTGCCGATATCGAAGGCACCGCCATGCAGCCGGACGATCTCATCACACACTGCCAGACCAATACCGCTGCCTCTGGCTTTGGACGAACCCTTGTAAAATTTCTGTTTGACAAAGGGCAGCTCATCCTCGGGGATACCGGGGCCATAATCCCGGACCGTGATCACAATGCTCTCCTCCGTCCCATGGACGGCGGCGTCGATCCGTTTGCCCGCACCGCCATGCTTGGCAGCGTTGTCCAGCACATTGCAGAACACCTGCTTGAGCCGCTCGGGATCGCCGGGGATCGGATCAAATACATCTTCCCCGCCGTCATAGTTGAGCTCAATGGCCTCCTGCTTGAACAGCTCCCGATAGGTGTAGATGGCATCCTCAAACTCCGCCTGGAGGTCCACTTGCTCAATACTCAGCGTAAACCGGCCATCCTCCATTTTGGAGAAATCCAACAGCTCCTCCACCATGGAGGTAAGCCGCCGGGACTCTTTCAGGATGATCCCCACGCCCCGGCGCAGCTGCTCCGGATCGCCTCCGGTGTCCGCCATCAGCGTCTCGCCCCAGCCGTTGATAGCGGTGAGCGGCGTCCGCAGCTCATGGGATACCGACGAGATAAATTCCGACTTGATCTTTTCTCCCTTGCTGATTTGAGAGGACATGTCGTTGATAGCGTCGATCAATTGCCCGATCTCATCCCGGTAGTGGTTCTCCATCTGGGTGCCGTAGCTGCCTCTGGCGATCCGTTTTGCCGTCTCCGTCACCTCTGCCACCGGCTCCACCACGTTGTTGATGAATACCATGTTGGATACATACACCATCACCAGACACAGCAGCAAAAGCCCCACCGCCACGCCGGCAGTGATCAGGATCTCCTTCTGTACGGCAGACATGGACGTCACATACCGCATAGCGCCCACCGGCCGCCCGTTAAACAGCAGCGGGGCGCATACGGACATGATATGCTCACCGGTAAGGGGGTCCACTCCCCGGTAATCCCGGATTTCTCCCGTCTGCAGTGCTTCGCTGATCTCCGGTGTACCTGGCGACAGGCCCGACGTCAGGCCGTAGGAGCTGATGATAATCTTGCCGCTGGTTCCTATGAACTGCAGCTCCAGATAATCCTTCTCCGCAAATTCCTCTGTGTAGGTAGCTGCCGCCTGATAGAAGGAGGCATAGCTATTCATACTGTAGCTGTTGAAATAGTCGCTGGCATGGGTCGCCCGTGTTTTCAGGCCATCCAGCATCATGTTGTAGTAATAGTTTGCCATGCCCGCACAGAAGGTGCCCGCTACCAGAAGCAGCACCACCAGGATCGGGCTCAGAGAGCTGATCAGCCAGCGCTTGCGGAGGCCGGTGATCTCTATTTTCTTTGTTTTCAAATGATGGCCTCCTTTCTTCTTAACGGCTCTATACCGTTACCTGATTCATACCCAGTGAGCACAAGCAGGGTCCTTTTCTCAGAATCCCCACTTATATCCATAACCCCATACGGTATTGATATATGTCGGATTCTGGGCGTTGTTCCCCACCGGACCTTTTGTCCGGCGGGGGCCCCATTATTTCACCAAGACCGTCGGGAGTGAATCCCGCCGGTCCCAAGCTTTGCCTGCGGCAAAGGCTTGCACGCCTTATCGGCGGGGAGGACAACGCTTTTCAGCTGGGTTTAAAATCCCCACTTATATCCATAACCCCATACGGTATTGATATATGTCGGATTCTGGGCGTTGTTCCCCACCGGACCTTTTGTCCGGCGGGGGCCCCATTATTTCACCAAGACCGTCGGGAGTGAATCCCGCCGGTCCCAAGCTTTGCCTGCGGCAAAGGCTTGCACGCCTTATCGGCGGGGAGGACAACGCTTTTCAGCTGGGTTTAAAATCCCCACTTATACCCATAACCCCATACGGTATTGATATATGTCGGATTCTGGGCGTTGTCCTCGATCTTCAGGCGGAGACGGCGGATATTCACATCCACGATCTTCAGCTCGCCGAAGTAATCCCGGCCCCACACCATATCCAGGATCTCCTCCCGGCTGAGGGCCTTCCCGGGATTCTCCATAAACATCTTCATAATGGAGTATTCTACCTGGGTCAGCTTCACCCGCTGTCCGTTCTTCTCCAGTGTCCGGTTCCGGGTGTTGAGCAGGAACGGCTCCTGATAGATCTCTCCCACCTGCTCTGTCACCACGCCGCCAGCCCGGCGGAACAGGGCGTCTACCCGGGCGGTAAGCTCTGCCGGAGAGAACGGCTTGGTCACATAGTCATCTGCTCCCGTCATCAGTCCCGTTACCTTATCCATTTCCTGGCTACGGGCAGTAAGCATGATGATCCCGATCCTGGTATTGGTGGCCCGAATCCGACGGCAAACTTCAAAACCGTCGATGCCGGGCAGCATGATATCCAAAAGGGCCACCCGGATGTCCGTGTGCTCCTTCAGCTTCTCCAGCGCCTCCTCACCAGTCTCGGCCTCGATTACTTCATATCCGGCACGAGTCAAATTGATGACAATAAAACTGCGGATGCTGGACTCATCCTCCAGTACCAATACCTTTCTGGCCATTTGTTGAACCTCCCTTTTTCGTGTGTCCCCCGTCTCATCCGTCAGGGACACAACCCTTTCAGTTATCTTCCCCCAGGTTCCACTGGGTCACAATCGCACTGAACCGCTCAATAAAGCTGCTCTCATCAATGGCGTACCGCCACTGGTCATATCCAGACGCAAAACGCACCGCATAAACCGTGGTGGGCTGGCGGCGCAGGATGGCCCGTCCATCTTTTACTGCCTGCGTCTCTCTGTCGGACCCTGTCAACGTGTAAATGGTCAGCAGCTCACTCTCGATCCGATCTCCGGACACACTATAAAATGTGGTGGCGTGCTCCATCGTACTGGTGTTGTCCTGACGGACAGTAAAGTGTCCGTCCCATTCCTCCGGAACCAGGAGATACCAGCTGTCTGTCAGGTTGTGATAGGTAATAGCCTGGTGCTCCGGTTCCCCCGCAGCGTCATAGCTGCGCCAGTATATCTTCCAATAGGCCTCTCCGCCGGTATCTCCAGGAAGCGCCGCCGGCATGGGGACCTCCGTCACCCCATCGTTATTGATGTCTGTGGGCTGCAAATTCAAAAATCGGAAAATTTCTGTAGATACGCCGGTAGAACTGCTCAAAACGATATTGGTCAGATCCGGCTCCCGGTAGACCAGGATATCCGTTACCGCCCGGGACGTCTCCTCCACGCCGGTGACCCGCCCGGTAACGAACACAGCTGTCTCGCCGCCTCGCAGCGTACCGGCCTGGATCCACTGCAGTTCCGCTACAGACATAGAGAGCTTTGCCGTAGATTTCAGCAGAAGGCTCCGGCCGTCCCAATCATAATAATCCGCCAGGGTGGCACCGCTCTCCGCCTCGTCGCTGTGCACGATCAGCAGTTCCTGTACATCATCCCCATCCAGATCCATCACCTCATAGCTGGCATAGGGAGAGGACAGCAACTGCACAGGCTTAAGATCTGCCATGGAATAGACACACATCGTCTGCACTTCTGCGCTGACACGCCAGACCACCAGGATCTCCTGTATCCCGTTGCCGTCCATATCCACATACTGGATACTGTGGATCGAGGTGCCGCTGCCATCTATGATCGCCGCCTGCTCGTAGGTATCCCCCTCGCTGCGGAAAATATAGATCTTCAGAGGACTTTCCTCACTGGCCGTACGGAAAAACGCCAGTGCCTCTTCATTGCCATCGCCGTCCAGGTCCACCAATTGTACGGACTGCAGGTTGGTCCCGGCTGCCGGTGAGGTGTATTCCGCTCCATCAGCCAGGATCGCGTCGATCTGCGCGCTCAGGTCCTTATATTCCACCGGGAGCTGAGGCAATACATACAAGCTCTCTACCGATGCGGAGAGCATGCAGCCGCTGAGCAATAGCGGCAGCGCTGCCATCAACAGCAGCGTACACCATTTTTTTCTCGCTTTCTCCACTGACTGCACCTCCATTTCCGTTTTCAGGGCAGAGTGCCCCTATTTTTCTAGGTTATAATGTAACACAATTCTTCTCCGTTGGGTAGTCCCTCTTTGGTGGTTTACAAAAGATTTACAAACCCTATCTGTCGGCAGGAATGAAATTTTCTCTTGCATTTCCGTTGTGTCTGTCTTATAATGACAAAGTATTCTGTCCGCCGGTGTGATGGAATGGTAGACGTAGCGGATTCAAAATCCGCCGGGGGCGACTCCGTGTGGGTTCGAGTCCCACCACCGGCACCACGTCGGAGCAAGCTTTGTATCGCTTGCTCCGACTTTTTTGTAAAAGTCAGAGCGCGCTCA
>UROF01000042.1 GCA_900549475.1 uncultured Eubacteriales bacterium | reverse complement strand
CCACCTTCTCCGCCTGCTTCGGCCAGGCCTTCCTGGAGCTGCATCCCACCAAGTACGGTGAGGAGCTGGTCAAGAAGATGGAGAAGAGCGGCGCCAAGGCTTACCTGGTCAACACCGGCTGGAATGGCACCGGCAAGCGTATCTCCATCAAGGATACCCGCGGCATCATCGACGCCATTCTGGATGGCTCCATCCTGAAGGCTGAGACCAAGACCATTCCTTACTTCAACCTGGAGGTCCCCACCGCTCTGCCCGGCGTGGACACCAACATTCTGGATCCTCGCGACACCTATGCTGATCCTTCCGAGTGGGATACCAAGGCTAAGGATCTGGCTTCCCGCTTCGTCAAGAACTTTGCCAAATACGCCACCAACGACGCTGGCAAGGCTCTGGTGGCTGCCGGCCCCAAGGCGGAGTAATCACAAAGCAAGCTGCTCTGCGGCACTTGTGATTTCATCAAAAGAACAGCAAAGCCCGGGATGGCTATATGCCATCCCGGGTTCTTTTTTTGGATTGTCAAGGAGAAACCTGTTGTTATTCCTCTTCCCTGCCCCTTTCAGCATCAAATTGTCAAGCAGGCCCGGTATGTACACTCTACGAGATGTCCTGCGGCAGTCCGATCTATACGGGAGAATTTCGCAGTTCGTATGGTCGTCATCTTCTTGACCATCTGACCGCCCACGGAACCGGCCTCACGGGAGGACAGGTCGCCGTTGTAGCCCTGCTTGAGGTTCACGCCAACCTCGCTGGCAGCTTCCATCTTGAACTTGTCCATAGCCTCGCGGGCCTCGGGAATGTTGATACGATTAGACTTCTTAGACATAATGTTTCTCCTTCTCCTTTGTTTCTGCGGTGGTGCTGTAAGAAAATCATTGACGCTTTCTTCATCGCCGCCGCACACATAGCATGACCACATCTGTATCGAATATCCCAAAATCCTTTCGGTAATTTTTGCTATGTCATCTTTTCTTTAAATCATCATTCCAAGCAGAAGCCCCGGCTGCACACACATAGCAGCCGGGGCAATATCGATTTTATATGATTTTCAAAACGTCACACACTGTCAGATGGTACTGCTGCCATAAGCGGAACATTCCCTTACTATCTGCAAACTCCAGCTCTTCCTTTAAGGGTATATGTTCACTCCTTGTCTTCTTTCTTTATGTTTTCTGTCGACTGTTCTGACGGAAATGAATGCCATACCGGCGGCTCCTTTTGCCTGAATAAAAGGCGTTTGATCCCCTTCCATACAGCTTCTACCAAGGCAAACCATATTTGCCCGAACAGGAACACCGCCAAAAGCAGCAGGAAAATTGCTCCGATCTCCGCTAAAAGCATCGTCGCACCTTACTTCTTGGCAAAGCGGTTCATGAAGAAATCGGTAAACCGTGCCAGCTCTTCCTCCTGGGATACGTAAACATAGAGCGATTCATCATCCAGCCAGTCGTAAGCATTGATTCCAATATAGCTCTTTTTGTCCGGATAGATGATGAAAGCGTCCGTAGGATACTTGTTCCGGTAGGCCTTCAAAATCTCCGAACGGCGATACCAGGCAGGGTCTCCGCACCCGGAGAGATCGGGGACTGTCGGCACCACCACGATGGTCTCCTCTGCCTCATTCCATCCTACGATCAGGTTTCCGATCTTGGTCTTGCTGCCGTGGACAAAGCCATAATTGAAGCGGCTCACGTCCTCCGTATAGCCGAAGATCAACTGGTACGCATCTCCGTTTTCCACTACCTGATTGAACATCAGGCGCATTTTCTTCGCGTTTGCGCTGCTCTTCTCCTTATCCACTTCGGGCCCCTTAAACAATTTGCTGAAAAATCCCATGATCGTTTCCTCCTGTTTTAATAAAAACATTTTTTACTTTTTATCTTTATTATAGGTTGAATGGATCCCGCCCGAAGGTACTGCTGGTACATACCGCCCGGGCGGGATAATATGCTTCTCCGCCATATGGTTGATGTTCCCCTATTCCCGAAGGGATTCCAGATAATCTACAATAGCGTTGACCTGGAAGGCCGCCGTCTCGTCAGCCACCTCCGGAACAAACAGCGGCAGCGTATGGGGGATCGCCCGACGGACGATCATAGCGGTCAGGCTCAAATTGATGAACAGGCTAATCCTCGTTTTGTCCGCTTTTATCCCAAAGCACTCCAAAATGTCGCCAAACAGCTTGGCCTGTCTTTCCCGAAATATCTGATAGCTCTCTTGGGACAACCGGCGAAACATGGTCTGCTGTTCTTCTACCGTCAAAACCGCGATCCCGTTTTTTTCACCGTAGCAGCAGGTATAGAGAAATGTCCTCACTGCGTCCCGCCAGCTCAGTCCAGGGTCCGCCATCAGTTTTCGCGCATAGGCAAGGACACGCGGCTGCTGCAGATACAGCGTCTCCACGATCAGGTCCTCTTTGGTAGGAAAAAAGGAGTAAAAAAAAGTTCTCGATATTCCCACTTCCCTATAGATCTGCTCGACTGTGGTGTGTTGGATGCCCTGTTTCGCCATCAGCTCCAGAGCTGTCGTGATCAGCGCCTCCCGAATCCGTGTTCGGTCTTCCTCAGAATATGCGACTTTCGGCATTTTCTCCTCCTTTCCTCTCTCAATAAAAACAAATACAAAAATTTATCTTTATTCTACCATACAGCGTATGGGAAAACAAGTGCAAATCTTTACCCTTCATCCTACCAAACGATCCAGCCATGCAGGCAGGACGGAAAAAGCTTTTCCAAGATTTTACACACAGATGGTGGAGATCTCTTCCCACGGGATATACAATAAAAGTAACTTCTCAGGACGATCACCCTGGAACCTCTTACAGATGTCCCGCCGGAAAGGAGAAATTCGTATGCTTCCCTGTCAAAACAGCTGTTCCAGCTTTACCTGTGGCTGCCATAAGACCTGCCAGCGTTGGAAAACCTTCCAGGAGCAGCAGGCAGCCCAGCGGCAAGTCAAAAAAGTATACCTGCAGTTCTATAACGAGCTCTGCTCCACAGTCTCCCGGCAGTTCTCCTCCATGTCAGCCTGCCGGCCTGTCTGGTGACGCAGAAAAGCAATATATTTCCCGGGAAACCATCTGCTATCCTTTCGCGAAACAACGGGGAGCGGACAGTTGCAAGCTGTCCGCTCCCTGTTTTCTATCTTACTGCCCCGGATCGTTTCCCAGGACATACTTCTCAGGGCTTTGGTACCTTCACTACCCAGCCATAGGGGTCCTCCCGGCGGCCCCACTGGATGCCGGTAAGAGTCTCGTAGAGGTCCTGAGCGCAGGGTCCGATCTCCTGGTGGTTCACTGTCAGCTGCTTGTCCCGATAAGCAAAACTGCCGATGGGGGAAATCACCGCCGCCGTACCGCAGCCCCAGGCTTCCTGAATCGTACCATTCTCCAGCTCCGCCATCAGCTCATCCACGCTGATGAGGCGCTCCTCCACCTCATACCCCTTGTCCTTCAGCAGCTGGATACAGGATCGGCGGGTAATACCCGGCAGCACCGAACCGGTGAGAGCGGGTGTCACCACCTTGTTGCCCATGCGGAACATGACATTCATGCCCCCCACTTCCTCGATGTACTGCTGATGGACACCGTCCAGCCACAGCACCTGGTCAAAGCCCCGGCGCTCCGCCTTGGCGGCGGCACGGTTGGCGGCAGCGTAATTTCCGCCGCACTTGGCATAGCCGGTACCGCCCCGGACAGCCCGGACGTCGGTATCCTCAATGAGGATATTCACCGGCTTGAGCCCACCCGAGAGGTAACTGCCCACCGGGGAGAGGATGATCATCATTCTGGCCCGGGAGATGGAGTGGAGCCCCAGGTCGATATCTGTGCAGAACTCCACCGGCCGGATATACAAAGAGGCACCGGGCACCGTGGGCACCCAGTCCTGATCCAACTCCACCAGCTTCAGCAGCGCTTTCAGCAGGAAATCCGGGTCAAAATCCGGCAGCTGGATCCGCTCGGCACTGTCTCGCATCCGCTGCATATTGTCTGCCGGACGGAACAGCTGCACACTGCCGTCATCGGTCCGGTAGGCCTTCAGCCCCTCGAACACCTCCGCTCCGTAATGAAACACGGCGGCACCGGGATGGATGGACAGGTTCTCCAGGGGGACGATCTCCGCATCATGCCAGCCCTGTCCCTCGTCGTAGTCCATGGTGAACATATGGTCTGTGAACACAGTACCAAAGCCCAGTTTTCTGGGATCCTCCGGCTTGGGCTGAGGATGCTCTGTCCTGACGATTCGAATTTCCACAAAAGTCACTCCCTCTTTGTAGCCAGTCTCACTGGCCTGTTTTCGCCATTATACCCCTACATTTTCCTGTTGGCAATCATAAAAAATCGCCGGGAACGGAGTACTCTCCTCCGCCCCGGCCATGCAATGCCGCTCAGATGGCATATTGACTGGTATAGAGCTGGTAGTAAAAGCCCTTTTTCTCCAACAGTTCCCGGTGCCGCCCCTGCTCCACGATCTGCCCATCCCGGACCACCAGGATGTTGTCCGCATCCACAATGGTACTGAGCCGGTGCGCAATGACAAAACAGGTACGCCCCCGCATCAGCTTATCCATGGCCTTCTGGATAAGGATCTCCGTGCGGGTATCCACGTTGGAGGTGGCCTCGTCCAGGATCAGCAGCTTCCGGTCGGAGAGCAGCGCCCGGGCAATGGTGAGCAGCTGCTTCTGGCCACCGGAGATAGTGATGTTGTCCTCCCCGATAACCGTGTCATAACCCTTGGGCAGGGTGCGGATAAAGTGGTCGCAGTAGGCCTCATCACAGCAGCGCTGGATCTCCTCCCGGGAGGCGTCGGGCCGGCCATAGGCCACATTTTCCGCAATGGTCCCCTTGAAAAGCCAGGTGTCCTGGAGGACCATGGCAAAGAGGCTGCGGCTGTCATCCCGGGACACCTGGGATATATCCTGTCCGTCGATGCGGATGCAGCCGCTGTCTACATCGTAAAACCGCATGAGCAGATTGACAATCGTGGTTTTTCCCGCTCCGGTAGGGCCTACGATAGCCACTTTCTGCCCCGGCTCCACGTGGATCGTCAGCCCACGGATCAGCGGTTTGCTCTTGTCATAAGAGAAATCCACGTCCGAAAAGTCCACCCGGCCCTCCACCTGGTCAGCCTTCAAGCTGCCGGGGATGGGCGCTTCCTCCTCCCGGTCCAGGATGTCAAACACCCGCCCCGCCGCCGCGGTAGCATGCTGGATATTGCTCATACCGTTGGCGATCTGCTCCAGAGGCGAGGCGATCTGCCGGGCAAAGAGGACGATGGTCATTACCGTCCCCACGCCGACTCCCCGGTACACGATCAGCCATCCGCCCAGGAGGTTGATGAGAATATAGGCCAGCGCATTGCTGAAAGCGATCACCGGCTGGACCACACTGCCCAGGAAATTGGCCCTGGCCTCTGCTTTCTGCTGGAGGCGGTTGATCTCCTCATGGCGGGCATAATTGTACTCCTCTAGGTTGTAGGCCTTGGTGGTAGCGTAGTTGGTGTAGCTCTCCTCCACCGCGGAGTAGAGCCGCCCGCTCTGGTGGTGCATCTCCCGGTAATATCCGCTGCTCTTCTCTGCCAGCACCGCACTGAACCAGATAGATAGGGGCATGAGCACAATGACCATCAGAGCCAGCCGCCAATCCTCCAGCAGCATCACCACCGCAATGGCGATGATCTGCAGGAAGCCGCTCATCATGGTATCAATGATGTCATGGACGGTACTACCCATCCAGGAGACATCGTCAGTCATCCGCTGGAGGATTTCCCCTACCGGGGTGTCATCCACGAATTTTACCGGCAGACGTTGGATCTTGCCGGAGATCAGAATCCGCAGATCGCATGTAAAATAGCGGCTCACTACTTGGTTCATCAGCCGCATTTTCAGATAGTCAAACAGGCTGTGGACGGCATAGATCCCCAGCAGGAGCATAAGCCCCGGAGCCATGGCTGCCGCCAGGTCAGCGCCGTTTCGTTCCTCCCCCGCCCAGAAATCATAGAGCATCTGGACCAAAACACCCAGGAGCTTTGGTCCCGCCAGAGAGCAGGCAATGACCACTAAAGCCAGTACACCCGCCAGCAGCAGCCACCAGCGGATGGGTTTGGCGTAGCAGAGAATCCGCCAGATCACATGCCAGTTCCTACCGGCCGCTTTTTTACGTTCCTGTTTCACTGGCGCTCACCCCCTGTCTGGGAGGCATAGATCTCCTGGTAGATCCGGCAGCGCTCCAGCAGTTCCTCATGCCGGCCGCAGTCCACAATTCTCCCCTGGTCCATGACATAGATCCGGTCGGAATCCATGGCGGAGGTGACCCGCTGGGTGATGACGATGCGGGTGCGGCTCCCCAGGGTGGTATTCAGTTCCTGGCGGAGCTTTGCCTCCGTCAGAAAATCCAGCGCAGAGAAGCTGTCATCGAAGAGGAAGATGGGCGCATCCTTTAGAATGGCCCGGGCAATGGACAGCCGCTGCTTCTGGCCGCCGGAGAGGTTCTTTCCCGCCTGCACCAGCTCATGGTCGTACCCTCGGTCCAGAGTGTCGATAAACTCCCCGATCTGGGCCGCCCGGGCCGCCTGACGCAGCCGCTCTTCCCCAGCCCCGGGATCGCCCATGAGGAGGTTCTCCCGAACGGAACCACTGAAAATAGCAGTTTTCTGCAGCACGGCACTGATATTCCGCCGCACTGTAGGGGCACCCCACTGCCGGGCATCCCGGCCGTCAAAGCGGATACTCCCCTGAGCGGGGGCCCGAAAGCCCAGCATCAGCTGTACCAGAGTGCTCTTACCGCTGCCGGTACCGCCAATAATGGAAATCTTTTCTCCTGTCCGGATATGGAGGTCGATGTCGCTAAGAGCGCTCTCGTCAGCGTCCTCGTAGCGGAACGTAACGTGGTCAAAATCCACATCACCCCGAAAACGCACCGTCTGCTCCAGCTCGTCGGCCATACTCTGGGCCCGGGTGACCTGAGCAATACGGTCAGCCGCCACCTGGGCGTGAGGATACATAACCATGGCGAAGGCTGCCATGATGACGCCGTTCATCACCAGGGCAATATACTGGATGATGGCGAAGATATCCCCGGCACTGGGCAAGCCCTGGGCAGCCATACGGCCACCGCCCACCCACAGGATCAGTACGGCGGCAGCATTGAATAAAAACAGCGCCATTGGCTGCACCGCCCCCATGCTGACATTGGAGCGGACGACATTTTCCGCCATCATCCGGGTAGCGGCGGCGATCCGCTCCTGCTCATGAGGCTCCCGGTTGAAGGCCCGAATCACCCGGATACCCCACAACCGCTCCCGCATGATATCGTTCTGGCGGTCGATGTAGTCGTCAGCCTTCTTCCAGAGGGGGGTGATCTTCCGGCCAATCAGAAGCACTGCCCCAAAAATCAGCGGCACAAAGCACAGCAGGATCAGAGATAACACCACATCCTTGCTCAGAGCCAGCAGAACACCGCCGATAAACAGCACCGGGATGGTAACAACGGTAGCAGACAGCAACGAGGCCACCCAGGACACCGTATCCACATCGTGGGTGGACCGGGTCACCAGCGCAGCTGTCCCCATCGCACCGAACTCCTCAAAGGTCAGGCTGTTGACCTTATGGAAAATATCCCTGCGGATATCCGCGCAGAAGGCCGCCACCACCGCCGCGCTGATCTTCGTCCCTGCAAGGACTGTGATAAGACCGCAGGCCGCCACAGCCAGCATCTCAGCACAGCAGCGGATGATATAGGGAAAATCGGCGTGATACACGCCGTTATTGACGATGTCGCTCATAATGGTGGGCAGCATCAAATTACAGAAGGTGGACAGGGCGATCATCACTGTCGCCAGGGCCACCTTGCCCCGGTAGGGCAGCAAATAACGCAAAATCTTTTTCATGGCTTTCTCTCACATGGAACACACAGACTGGCAGCAGCTTGGGTCAAGTCCCAGGCTTCAAGAAATGTCAGCACCCATCTCCCTCTGGCCTGTGAGACGACATCCGACCGCGATAGGCGGACATCAGTTCACTCAGTATAGCATATCCCAGTCTGTTCTTCAAGGAAAAGCGCCTCTCTCCAGCTTTTTCAAATTTTTTCAATTTTTTTAAAAAACCTATTGCATTTCCAAAAATAGTGTGGTATTATAATTGAGCTGTCTGAGAGGACACGCGCCGTTAGCTCAGCTGGATAGAGCGTCTGGCTACGGACCAGAAGGCCGGGGGTTCGAATCCCTCACGGCGTGCCAGTTCGCCGCAAGCATATGCTTGCGGCGAACTTTTTTGTTTTTTTCTGCCCATACAGCCGCTCCGATCACCTTCTCTCTGCTGCGCATTCCGTTTTCCGGTCAACCATTTTCCGGGTTTACGGTTATTTCCAATGCAAAAATTCATACTTCTGCTATCAAATCCTTTTCCTCTATGCTATAATAATGTCAGATCAGGGCTGCTGCCCCATGCTGCAGGCAGCTGGCCGCTGCAAGGAGGAATATTATGGAAATCATTATAGAGCATATGGTTTGGGTCTGGGTCATTGTTATGGCTCTTGCCGCCTTTGTGGAGGCTGCCACACCTGTTCTGGTCTCCATCTGGTTCTCTGTCGGCGCCTTGGTCGCCATGCTGGCTGCCTATTTCGGTGCTTCCCTCACGGTACAGCTGCTGTTGTTTGTCTTTGTCTCCATTGCAGCGCTGGTAGGAGCCCGCCCTCTGGCCAAACGATTTGTGGATCCTCATATCGTTCCTACCAACGCAGACCGCCTCCTGGGTGCCAAAGCCCAGGTAACAGAGGAGATCGACAACGAACACGCCTCAGGCGCCGTATACATTGACGGTAAAATCTGGACAGCTCGCAGTGAGGACGGCGATATCATCCCCGCCGGTGAACAGGTCGAAGTCATCCGAATGGAAGGCGTTAAACTCTTTGTTCGTCCCCGGGCAGGTGCGCTGGTAGGATAACAGCCGTATTTTTTTCCTTGCAACGGGGTATACCAGCTCCATAGGGCCGGCATTTCCGTCCCGGAAAGGAGCTTCTCCTATGGCAAAAAAAGAAAAGCGCTATCTCTCCCCTACAGACCCCATGGCAAAAGCCATGGCCCTGACAAACTGCAAGTCCTCTTCCACTGACCCGCAGGGCAGTTGGACCGGCGTCCCAGTTGATCCAAAGGAAAAACCGGTCCAGGACGCCGATGACCTGTAAAATCTTCTGGCAGACAATGAGAACGCAGCCGAAGCCCCTTTGGGACTCCGGCTGCTTTTTTTATGCTTGTACTCTTCTCCCAGGCAGAGGAGGCCGCCTGGCTTTTATTCCGCCAAGCATCTGCCTAATTCCCGGCAGGCAGCTGCCGCGCCATCGTCAGGTGTCTCACAGCAGATCACACTTCCAGCAAGCAGTATGATCCCTGCTTGCAGACACCGTTCCTCCCACAGCCGCATCCACTCTCCATCACCCCAGCCATAGGAACCAAACAAAGCTACTTTCCTGCCAGACAGTCCACCCTCACAAGCAGCGAACATGGGCTCAAACTCACTTTCTTCCAACTCTTCCGCTCCCATGGCAGGGCAGCCAAAGGCAAAACGGTCAAATTCACCGATCAGCCCCGACTGAAACGCCTCGGCCGTGAAAACACTGACTTCAGCCCCCGCTTCACGGGCGCCTTCCGCTATTTGACAGGCCATAGCCTCGGTATTTCCGGTCCCACTCCAATAGACAACAGCTACTCGCTCCATAAAGTTTTCCTCACTTTCCTTACTGTTTCATATGTTATACAGCTACTGTAAGCTGTTCGACAGACCGTCCCCCCTGCCATAGGCGCAGATAGACTTCCTGACATTTGCGGTAACGGGAGAATTGCCGCTGAGCCTGCTGCTCATCGCCGTAGACTTTCCAGCAGCCGGTACACTTGCAGTTTCGGCCCCGGTTCTCCACAAAGCCCTCCACATCCTCCAGCGGATAGCTGAGAAACAGACCGATCTCGTGGGGAAATGTCCCGTCCATTGCCAGACGCTGCCGCAGCCGTTCCACCGCTCCCCCTGCCGTCAGATCCTCATAGCCATGCTGCCTCAGAAACGATACCACGCAAGGAGCCGACAGGTCGGCCTCCAGCCGCTCTGGACGGAACACATACAACAGCGTGCCCCGCTTTCCCTGCCGCAGCACCGCCAGGTGTACCCCCTTTGCTCCCAGCCGGCGGTCCCACAGCTCGATCTGCCGCGCCAGCGCCTCACCGGACAGGTGCAGTACGGTAAACAAACTGCCTGTTTTCAGTCCTGCCAGGGTAGGTGCACAGTGCGCCACCAGGCTCTGATCCAGCATCGTTGTTCCTCCTTTTTTGCAGAAGTTAGGCATAGCTAACCTTCAGCCAATATTATAAGTTAGCTTTAGCTAACTTATGCGGCAAGTATACCATACCGCCCTTTCCCCGTCAAGGTTTTTCGTAAAAAAACGCTGCCGGTCAGCAGCTCTGTCTGTCCCGGCAGCGTTTTTATGAAATTCTGCTCTGGTCCTATCTCCGCCGGCGGCGGGGCCGCTCGGTGGTGACCGCACATTCCCGCAGCTGACGGGCCGCAGCAAAAAAGCGCTCCCGAACTTTACCGGGGCCGCGAAACTGTCCCGCCCCAAGGCGTCGGCCTCCCGACGCTTCATAGGCCTCCCGGCTCAGCAGAACACCTTCCTCTCCCTGATCCCCGGATAGAAATACCGGCTCTCCCGTCCTGCGGCACAACTCCAGCAATTCTCCCGTATGGCTCTGCAAATACGTCACGGATCGTTTCTCCGCCATCCGGACACCTCCCCCTGATCCAGCGCCTCAGGGCGCGGCGCTGATTTCCCGGGCAGCTGTTTCCACAGCTTGTCCCTTGGAGATATCCTATCACAGGCACCGGAAAAAAAAGGGCGAAAGCAGTTGGTCTGTCTTACATCCGCATCAGGCGGCCACAGGCCCTTCCCAGCTCCTCCAAAGTGCTGCAGGGAGCCATCTGACAGAGGGCAGACACCGTCTGTATACTGCGGACATAGGGCCACTTCCGCTCGGGGATCGGGTTGAGCCACAGTACCTTCCCTGTCTGGCGCTTGGCCTCTTCCAGGCCCGCCAGAGCTCTGGGCAAGTCGATCGTCTTGGTATCCGACAAAATCAGCAATGTGGCAGAAGGTCCCAAAATCGGCGGCCGCCGGGCACACAGCTGCTCCAGAGCAGTACCCAGGTCTGTCCCCTTTCCGAACAGGCCGGAGGAGCGGACATAGTCCCGGAAAGCATCCATATTCTGCAGGGCGAAGGCATCCACCTCGTGGAGCGTCTCAGAAAAAAGGAAGATCCGGGAGGCATCGGACACCTCAGACATAGACTTGATAAACCGCAGGGCAAACTCTGAAAACTGGAGCATGGAGCCGGACACATCACAAAGCAGTACCAACGTCCGACGGCGGCGGCGGGGTTTCCGGAAGGACAGACGGTAAAAGCTGCCTCCCGTCTCCAGGCCGCGGCGAATGGTCCGCTTGAAGTCCAAACCACCGCTGTGGCCGCCTCTCTGCCGGCGGCGGGACAGCTCCGCGCTGAGCTGCTGAGTGATCCTTGCGATCAGGGCCGCCGCCCGGGGAATATCCGACTCCTTGAAACCGGAGATATCCCGCCACAGCAGAGCCAGATCCGGGTCCGACTCCTCGCAGCCTACCGCTGCATCCTCCATCATCATCTGCTGCTCCAGCAGAAAGCGCATGAACACGGAGCGGATAAAATTGCTGTAGAGCTGGGGGCTGCGCTCCATGTTCTCCTTTGTCTTTTCCATCAGCTGCCGGAGATATTCCCGCTTCTCCTCCGGCATGCGGACATAGACCTCCCGCAGGTCATCCCGAAGATCCATGGGCTGGCCCCGGACCTGAAGATCCTGCTCCGCCTCTGCCTGGCGGCGGGAGAGTTCCTCCGCCTCTGCCGCCTGGCGGGCCAAATTGGCCTGCCGCTGCTCCGCACTGACAAAAAAGCCGTCGAAAGCCCGGTAAAATACCTCCTGCTCAGGCCGGGATTTGGCGTATACCGCACACAAGGCACCCCGCACCATATCCCGGTCCTGCAGATCCAGCTCCTGGAGAATCTGGCAGGCGTCCGCCGTCTCCTGGAGGCCCACCGCCAGTCCCTCCTGCCGCAGCAGAGCGGAAAACGCCGTCAGTTTTTCCACATAGACGCTTTCGTTCATTTCTGTTCCCCGTGGCCGCAGGCGCCGCAGTGGTGGTGATGGCCGGTCACATTCGTCCCCGCCATAGCCTCCAGGTCCTCGCTGCTCTTGAGGACAAATCCCTTTGTCCGCTCCGCCGCCTCTGCCGTCAGATCACTTACCCCCAAGGCCTCCAGCGCAGACACCCAGTCCAGCGTCTCCGCGATGGAGGGCTTTTTCAGGATAGCCTGGTTGTCCCGCAGGGCCTGGACCGCCCGGGCTACCTGGACCGCCAGGTGCTCGTTCACATTGGGATGCCGGGCCTTGATGATAGCCACCTCCTTGTCCAGGTCGGGGTACTGGATGTAGAGGTAGGCACACCGGCGGCGCAGGGCCTCACTGAGAGGCCGGGTCCGGTTGGAGGTCAGCACCACAAAGGGGATGCTCTTGGCCCGGATAGTACCGATCTCCGGGATCGTCACCTGCATCTCCGACAGAAGCTCCAGCAAAAAGGCCTCAAACTCCTCGTCAGCCTTGTCGATCTCATCGATCAGCAGTACCACCGGCTTCTCAGAGCGGATCGACCGCAGCAGAGGCCGCTCCAGCAGATACTCATCGCTGAACAGAGACTTCGTCAGCTCATCGGGAGACTGGGCACCCATCCGGGCCTGGATGGAGAGCAGCTGCTTCTGGTAATTCCACTCATAAAGGGCCTTGCTCTCATCCAATCCCTCGTAGCATTGGAGCCGCACCAGATCCCGGTCCAGCGCCGCAGCCATCACTTTGGCGATCTCTGTCTTTCCTACACCGGCAGCGCCCTCGATCAGCAGGGGCCGCCCCAGTTTCAACGCCACCAGGAGGGTGGTCACTAAGCTTTCATCATAAATGTAATGGGCGTCGTCCAGCTTCGCCCGCAAAGTATTCACGTCCATAGGGACCTCCATCGTCAAAGAATTAACAAGCAGCTTTTACTATACCATATTATCGCAAAATTGCAACCAGTTTTTCTAACATCAGCCCGCTGTAAGGCGTTTTTCCGGATCGCCGCGGCAGACTGCATTTTCTCTATTCTGCGCAAACTTTCCTTATTGCCTGTTCGTTATGCCCTCTCCGTCCAAGAAAAATATTCCCTGGCTCTCGCCAGGGAATACTCTCCCAATATCCGTAAATCGAATTCACTGCTATTTATCCGCCTGCCTGACCACACCGAAGAGAAGCATATCCAGCACCTCCGACGAGGTCCCCACCATTGTCTCCACATCCAGCGGCCGGTCCTCTCCCTGGCAGCGCTCCAAGAGTGTCATAAATACATACTCGATCCCCCGGAAATACCGGGATACCGCCTCCTGGGAGAGGCTGGGCCGGAGTTCCAGGCGGGATACCACTTGCTGCAGAAAATCATGGTTCAGATCATCCAAGGGCTGGTGCAGCTTTTTTATTTCCGCAGCCAGCTGTTTGGGCGGATAAAACAAGGCTGTCTCAAAAACCGCCTTCTGCTGCGGATTCTCCTGAAAATAGTACTCCCGTGCCAGAAAATATGCCTGGATGGCCTGCCGGATATCCTGCTGCAGAATGTCCGGCATTCGCTCTCTGAGGTACGCTTCCAGCGAGCGGTAGACCCGCTCCGCACACAGGAGGAAGAGCTGTTCCTTACCCGTGTAATAGTGGTACAGCATCCCCTTGGATATCTTGTGACGGGCACAGAGGCCATCCATCGTAAACGCCTCGTACCCCACAGTGGAGAATTCCTCTTCCGCAGCAGCAAGAATCATCTGCTGGCTCCTGGCCTGGCGCTCCTTCTGCGTCATGCTCCCGCATCTCCTTTTCTCAGCTTTTTACCCTGAGGATCATCTGCCGGCACTCTGTCCGGCAGCTCCCCAGCCCATTCAAAGCCTTTCTTTGCCAAATATACCGCAATAAATTCATTGATCACCGCTGCAGCCGCAATAGTCCCCTGCAGCAGTTCTGCACACTCCGGCGCAGGTCCCTGCAATACAGATACCGCTATACCCGTAAATACCAGGGACACGCCGGAGTGGGGCAGCAGCGTAAAGCCCAGATACTTTTTCACCGTGGCCGGAGCATGGGTTACGGCAGCGCCGAAATAGGCTCCGCTGTACTTCCCCACCGCCCGGGAGACAATATATACCGCCGTGTACAGGCCCGCCCCAAAGATCAGGTGGTAATCCAACGGCGCGCCCAGATTCAGGATCAGTACGATCAGCGACACGCCGATCACCGGATTCATGACCTCCATGATCCCTTTCAGCTGTTCTTCCGAAACCATATTGGCAAAAGCTGTGGAAAACGCCATGCCCAGCAGCAGGAAGTTCAGTACCTTCACGGGAAATACCCAGGTATTCAGCACCAGTCCCATGACTGCTGTCAGCAGAAGTCCTCCCACCATCACCATCAGGGAAGCCTTCTTTCCCCGGCATCGGCGCAGCAGCAGACCCACTCCATAACCGGTAGCCGCTCCCAGGAGCACAGGGAAAAATACCAGGAAAATCAGCAGGAATACAGGAATATCCTGGGTGGATATCTGTGCGGCAACCACCGCCACTACACAAAAGAATACCAGGGAGCCCACCAGGTCATCCAAAACCGCCATAGGGATCAGCGTACTGGTCACAGGGCCGGAAGCGCCTGTCCCGTTGACGATAGATAGGGAAGGCGCAGGGGCCGTCGCCAGAGCGATGCCGCCAAAAATAAACGCAAGGTAGACCGGTACGCCGGTTGCGGCAAAGATCACACCAAATACCAGGCTCACCACCAGGAACGTCCCCAGAGACTCCGTGATCGTAGTCACGATGATCTGGCTGCCAGACCGGCGCAGTTTGTTCCAGATCAGCTCTGTGCCGATCATCAAGCCCACCGTACACTCCAGTATGCTCTCCACCGTTTTATACCACTGTGCGTCCAGCAAGGGCTGGCTGATCAGCCCCAGAGCATGGGGCCCTAACGCCATACCAGTGATCAACCACCCCAAAATAGCCGGAAGCCCCAGCTTGGCAGCTCCCTTCCCCAAAAGATAGGCCACAGCCATTGCGGTCAGGAAGCGGAGGATATCCATCAGGATCATGGTCAGTTCTCCTTTGCGGGCAAATTATAGACGATGTCGTCTGCTTTTGTAGTATAGCAGATATAGACGATATCGTCTGTAAATTATCTGTGAACTTTTCCAATGGTCCTTGATCGGCTCCATATGCCCACTATTTGCTGAAAATTACAGAATATCCCTTTAAATAGTTCAAAATTTCTTCCGCATTGGTGTCCGGCTTTACCTTGGGCATGACCTTCTCGATCACACCATTTCCATCAATCACAAAGGTGGTACGCACCACGCCCATACTCACTTTTCCATAGAGCTTCTTCTCCTGCCAGACACCATAAGCCTGGATTGCGGACAGCTCCGGGTCCGACAGCAAAATAAAGGGCAGTCCATATTTCTCCGCAAACTTCTGGTGAGAGGCCACAGAATCCTTGCTGACACCGATGACCACCGCGTCCAGCTCCTGAAATGCCTCATAAGCGCCGGCAAAGGCACAGGCCTGCCGGGTGCAGCCCGGTGTATTGTCCTTGGGATAAAAGTACAGCACCACCCGCTTTCCGGCAAAGTCCGCCAGAGAGACCATCTTCCCGTCCTTATCAGGCAGCGTAAAGGCCGGTGCCTTTGTTCCCACTTCCAACATATCAGTTTCCTCCTTTGATGAAGATATAGTGATCTTTCCCTGAAAGCTCTTCTGCAAACCGGTAATCCAACTCGTCAAACCCTCGGACATCCTCCGCCTGCTCGATCCCGTTGACGGCAAGCCAGCGAACCATCTGCCCCCGGGCCATTTTACACATGGTTCCCTTTTCCACCACCTTCCCCTTCTGCAGCTCACCGAAGGTACAGGTGATCCAGCGGACATGGGGGGCCAGCCAGGGTCCCACCGCCCGGCTGTACTCCTTGGAAGCCAGATTCAGCACGCAGTCCGTCTCATTTGACAATACATCCGCCAGCTTTGCTCCCCAGAAGCCGTATAAGTCGCTGTAGTCGTCTACAGGCAGCTTGGCCTGCATCTCCAGCCGGTAGGGCGTCACGCCGTCAAAAGGGCGCAGAAGGCCGTAAAACCCGGACAGAATCCGTAAGTGTTCCCGGATGTAATCCAGCTGCTCCGCCGAGAACACGCCTGGAGCCATGTACTGATACTGGATCCCCTCGTAGGCCAGCACAGCCGGAGTCAGCCGGTGGTAAAGGTCCATAGATGCCAGCCGCTCCACATTCTGTGCCGCCAGGGTATCGCTGCACCGCCACAGGGTTTGCAGCTGGCGAGGCGTCATCTTTTGAAGCACTTCTTTCAGTCGTTCCGCCTCCGGGAGAAAAAGCGGCAGTCCTTCCGGAGCAAAGCTGTCCAGGTCAATATTCATTTTTTTGGCCGGTGAAATAACGATACGCATGGTCTGTCCCCCGCTATTTGCACTCTGAAAATGTATAGGCCTCTTGCAGCCAGCCCAGGAGCTCAGGATCGATCTCCTCCTCCCGGGATACCAGCACATGATGGGTCCAGCGGTTGGGATAAGGTTCCACCGCCACAGCGATGCGGGAAGAATCCAGACGAGCCCCCAGACCAAAGGTCACCACCAGGCACTCCTCCGGCCAGGTCTTTTTCCGCCGAAGGGGCAGAGATACCGCCGCAAACAGATGACGGCCATAGAAGCTGATCTGACTTTTCTGCACCTTCACCGCCGCCTCTGGAAACATCTGCTCCATCCGGTCAAAGAGGGTGTGATACAGCGGCAGCGCCCAGGACTTGTCCCCAAAGAAAGTCAGCACATCCGTCTCATAGTACTCTGATGTTTTCATGTCGTCCCCATTTCCAGCAAAGCTTCTTATGTACATGTCGGGTCCCTTTTCACAAGGGACTCCATCTTGAGGCCTGCAATACTTCTGTTGAAAAAAGCTGGACATCTGCAATGAGATGTCCAGCTTTTGGTGCGCGAGGCGGGACTTGAACCCGCACGCCCGTAATGAGCACTAGAACCTGA
>UROF01000041.1 GCA_900549475.1 uncultured Eubacteriales bacterium | reverse complement strand
TACGCTGATGCCCTGAAGGCTGAGTCCTCCCTGATGATCCACTTCGGTACTCAGGACAGCCTGGTGGATGCAAATGGTACTCCCATTTCCTCCATTCCCGCTGTGCCTCCTGTTGCTGGCGCTACCTACGGCCTGGTGGTCTATGACAACGCCGGTGTTCAGTACAGCTATAAGCTGGTTGTGAATGCTGCTGCTGCTGGCGCTGTCCTGACCTCCGAGAAAAAGGAAGTCGCCACCATCGATCAGGATACCAAGGGCATCAAGGTAGAGAACCCCAAGCTCTCCATCAACGAGTTCAAGGCTAACTTCAAGGCTTCTGAGGGCGCCACTGTCGAGTGGACCTTCTGGAACGCTCAGGGCATCGTGGCTGAGGAGGATTACTTCCAGACCATGGATAACGTGAGCAAGTTCACCGCTGTTGTGACCGCTGAGAACGGCGATACCGCTACCTACATGGATAAGGCTTCCGCCGATGCTGCTGCCGACACCAAGGCCCTGGCTGATGCCAAGACTGCTGCTGAGAAGGCTCTGACCGAGTACGTCGGAAAGGTCGAGGCGAGCACTGATCCCAAGGTTAAGGATGTTACCGCCGAGGATTTGGCTGCTGTCCTGCGCCAGGAAATCGCCGAGATGAAGAAGCTCACCAGCATTGATGCTGTGAAGGCCTATGTCGACGAGACTAATGTTGATCCTCATGGTGGCATCCAGAACATTTGGAATGCGGCTGTAAAGATCCAGTCTGAGAAAGATGCTACTGCCACTGTCAAGACCTATGAGGAGCTGACTACTGCGATCAATAATCCTCAGATTAAGACCATCGTGCTGGCGAACGACATCGCTCTGAAAGCCCGTATCACCATCAATACTGGCGTGACCCTGGATGGCGCTCATTACACCCTCACCGCCCCCAAGTATCTCAACAGTTCTGCTACTCATGCCCGTGACAAGGGTGCCATTCTGGTAAGCGGCGGCACTGTGAAGAACCTGAAGGTTGATGGCCCCAACACCTTCGTTGTGGGTTGGGACGAGGGCGAGTATGGCATCAAGGTTTATACTGCCGGCAGCGTTCTGGAGAATGTTACCGTGACCGGTGCTAACGCTGGTATTCAGATTGCTGCCGACACCACTCTGAAGGGAACCATTAATGTTTCCGGCAATGAGTGGGGCGGCATTGAAGTCAAAGATGATGCCACTCTGACTCTGCACAAGGATGCTGCTCTGGTCAACACCACCGAGACCCACGATCACCCCACCGTTTGGATTGATAATGGCGAAACCGGTACTGTTGTCGACAACGGCAAGCTGACTCCTGCCAAGGTGACTGTCGAGGGTAAAGTAAAGCAGTACTTCTACGTTGATGCTGCAAATGTTACTGCAACCCCTTAACTTGACTGGAACAAAAGCTTATCAAGTTACAAAGACCCCCAGGGCTTCGGCCCTGGGGGTTCCTATGCTTATCGAAAGGCGATGTAGTCGTAAGTCCGTCCGCTGAAACTGAAATCAGGATAGAGATCCTCTGTCCGATCCCGTGCAATGAATCCGGTGTCAGTAATCTGGATTTTAGTGGATACCACATGCCCGCCGGTGGCGCCGAAAGCATAGAGAATATTTTTGTCGGTGTTGAGGGCGTCCGTTGCCAGGTGTCCACAGATAAGAACAAAGCTGGGGCGGAATCCCAATGTGATCGTTACATTGCTGCCAGTGCCAGTGTAGCTTCCCACCACATAGGGCAGTTTGGCAGCTTCCGCCTGAGCAGCATCCGCCGAAGCTTGGGCGTTTTCTGCCGCATTCTGCGCATTACCGGCAGCGGCCTGAGCGGCAGCGGCAGCCTGGGCGTTGCTGGTGAGCCCTGCCTCCATGTCGCTGCACATCTGATTGAAATCTCCCATCATGATGCGATCGCTCTCCACCCACTGGGGCAAGTGATAATTAGTCGTATACTCCATTCAAAATTCTCCTTTTTGTAATCAGATTTGACCTGCTTTCGGTGATTTCACCAGTTTCAGCCCCGGGGGATTTTCCCCATCGCCGCCCTTATGAAAAAACCGTTACACACACGGTGTGTAACGGCTTTTTGTTGCCCAAAACCCGGCAACGGCAAAATATATAAATTATGTTGGGAAGAAGCAGTGATCACCTCTTTGCGTAACAGTCAGTATAGGATGAAGAAACATACAGGATATTAATCTGTCAAGAAATTCCCCTGAAAATATGACAATATTTTGACAATATATTGGGCAATGATGTGGTACATCGATATTCCTCGGAAAGAGTACGCGAAGGGCAGATGTTGTCCACTACATATGGACAAATAAGCAGTAACCAAAGAATATGCTGTCGAGTTTAGTTTGGCTCTTTCGATAGAATAAGGGCTTATCTCACATCATTTAATAAAATTTCCCATATTATTCGATTGATATTTACAAATAAATGTAACGAAATTTAGAGCAAGTGGCGGAAAAGAGAAAAGTTTTGTAGTTAAAAAGAAAAAATGTATAATTATAAATTTCCATTACCGACATTTTACATAAATGTAAAAGAATTATGAACATATTTGATGATGTACTATTGACAACATGAAAAAAACTTATTATTATTGACGATAAGAAGTGGATAAATGTGATATCTTGACAATGTTTTAAGGCGGATGGTTGGCGGAGGAGAGAATTTGTATGCAGTTTGATATAAAAAAGCCCCATTGCTTTTATTTCAATGAGATTTGCAAGATCCCACACGGCTCAAGGAATGAAAAAGCCCTGAGTGATTGGATCGTTGCGTTTGCCAAAGAGAAGGGCCTGGACTATGTGCAGGATGATATGGGCAACGTAGTCATTTACAAGGCGGCTACCCCGGGATACGAGGATCACCCGGGTGTGATCATCCAGGCCCATATTGATATGGTGTGTGAGAAGGTGCCGGAGAGCACCCACGACTTTGAGAAAGATCCTCTGGAGCTGTATGTGGAGGGAACCCATCTGCGGGCCAAGGGAACGACCCTGGGTGCCGACGACTGCATGGGTGCAGCCTATATGCTGGACATCCTCTCTGACGAGACGCTGCCCCATCCCTATCTGGAGTGCTGCTTCACCGTCCAGGAGGAGATTGGCCTCTACGGGGCCATGGCACTCAAGCCGGAGTACTTCAAGGGCCGGCGGCTGATCAATCTGGACGGCGCCGGTGAGTACCGCACCTACACCACCCTGGCGGGAGCCCGTACCCTGACCGTGGAGAAGGATCTGCCCATGGCTCCGGCCAATGGCAGTGCCTACACCCTGACGGTGAGCGGCCTGCTGGGCGGCCGCAGCGGCGACGATATCAGCAAGGAGCGGGCCAACGCCGCTAAGCTGGCTGCCCGCGTTCTGTATCAGATCCACAAGAACGGCTATGATTTCCGCTTTGATGGTTTCACCGCAGCAGGGAAGAAGTCCGGTATCGCTTCGGAAGCGCAGGTGACTTTTGTATCTTCCGCCAGCCGGGAGCAGCTTTCCGCTGTGGTGGATGCGGTAGCCAAGGCGGTGGCTGAGGAGTATGAGTTCAGCGATCCCGATATTGCCCTCTCTCTTCAGGATGGACAGGCGGCGGCTGCCGCCGGGGCGAAGGAGAGCCTGGAGGCGGCAGAACTTCTGTACCTGCTGCCCTACGGTGTGTTTGCCCGGTTCCTGCCGCTGGATGGCCTGCCTTCTTTCTCGGCCAATATCAGCCAGGTCCAGCTGGAGAACGGTGTTCTTACTATTACATATAGTGCACGCAGTCCCTTTGAGTCCTATATGGGTGAGGCGGAAGCCGCTGTGGAGATCCTCTGCCAGCGCCTGGACGCCAGGATCGCGGGGAAGCGTGATTACTACGGTTACCGCTATCTGAAAGATTCTCCCCTGCGGGATACCATGGACAAGGTGTTCCTGGAGCAGTACGGCAAGCCCCTCAACCATGTGGCTGCCCATGGCGGCAATGAGTGTGGTGCCTTTAAGCATATGTTCCCGGATATGGATATCGTGACCACCGGAGCCATTTATGCCAAGCACCACACCCCGGAGGAATACCTGGACCTGGAGTCCTTTGACCGGTCCATTGCGTTTCTCAAGGCTTTCCTCCGCGCACTGTAATAGATAAGGAGAGCGCGGAATGGAATTTGATCTGAAAAAACCTTATTGCTTTTACTTCAACGAGATCTGCAAGATCCCTCACGGTTCCGGAAATGAGAAAGCCCTCAGCGATTGGCTGGTAGCCTTTGCCAAGGACCATGGTCTGGATTGGGTCCAGGACGAGTTTCTGAACGTGGTGATTTACAAGAGCGCCAGTCCCGGTTGGGAGGACCACCCCACGGTGGTGATTCAGGCCCACATGGACATGGTGTGCGAGAAGGTGCCGGAGAGCACCCACGACTTTGAGAAGGAACCCCTGGAGCTGTATGTGGAGGGGGATCACCTGCGGGCCAGGGGGACTACCCTGGGGGCCGATGACGGCATGGGCTGCGCCTATATGCTGGCTATCCTGGCAGACCCCGCACTGAACCATCCGGCCCTGGAGTGCTGCTTCACCACCGGTGAGGAGACGGGACTCATTGGGGCCCAGGGACTGAAGAAAGAATTCTTCAAGGGCAGGCGGCTGATCAACCTGGACGGCGCCGGCGAGTACCGTACCTATATGAGTATGGGCGGCGGCGAGCAGGTCACCCTGACCATGCCGGTCCAGTGGGAGGCCTGTGATGCGCCCGCCTACCGGCTGACCATCAGCGGCCTGCTGGGAGGACACTCCGGCGGCATGATCGACAAGGAGCGGGCCAACGCCGGCAAGCTCATGGCCCGGCTGCTGCGTTTGCTGAACGAAGAGGGGGAAGGCATCCGCCTTGCGGCTCTCCGCGGCGGTACCAAGCACAACGTCATTATCCCTGAGGCGGAGGCGGTGATCGCCACCGAAATGCCGGAGGAGAAGCTGACCGCCCTGGTGACTCGCTTCCGCACCGCGGTGCGGGAGGAGTACGAACTCAGTGATCCCGACATCGAGGTTTCCCTTGCTCCGGCGGAAAAGGCCGGAAAGGTGCTGACCGCCTCCTGCGGGGAGAACCTTGTAAAGCTTTTGAACCTTCTGCCCTATGGGCTCCAGGCCAAGAACCTGGTGCTGGAGGGTTGCCCGCCCATTACCTCCGTCAACGTAGGGGTGATCGCCCTGAAGGAGGAGGAAGCGGTGATCGGCGTGTCCGCCCGCAGTGCTCTGGAGAGTGCGGTGGAGGACCTGAAGGATCGGGTGATCCTGCTGGGGAGCCTGTTTGGTGCCTCGGCCCAGTGCTCCGGCTACTATCCCGGCTGGAAGTATGAGGCCCAGTCCCCGTTGCGGGAGATCATGAAGAAGGTGTTCTTCGAGCTGTATCACGAGCCTCTCAAGTGCCTGGTCGGTCACGGCGGCAACGAGTGCGGCGTATTTAAGAAGATGTTTCCTGAGATGGATATTGTCACCAGCGGTGCCATCTACGGCAATATCCACGGCCCCCAGGAATTTTTGGATTTGGCGTCCTTTGACCGGGCATGGATCTTGCTGACCAGACTGATCGCGGCGCTGTAAAGAGAGGAAAGGACAGATAAGATGAAAGACCCGAGAGTTGAAAAGCTGGCCCACAATATTGTGCATTACTCCTGCCACGTGCAGCCCGGCCAGAACGTGATCATTGAGTCCCACGGCGATCAGCAGGATGAATTCGTCAAGGCGCTGATCCGCGAGATCTATGCTGTGGGAGCAAGCCCCTTCCTCTGGATGTACAAGATGGATGTCCGGCGGGAGATGCTTATGCAGGCCAACCCTGAGCAGCTGGCCATTGCCGCCGAGGTGGACAGCCTGCTGATGAGCAAAATGGACGTCTACATCCGGGTCCGGGGCGAGGAGAACACCTCTGAGCTCAGCGATGTACCCGCCGACAGGATGGGAGACTTTGCCCGGATCTACAGCAAGAGCGTCAACAGCAAGAAGCCCCGGGGTAGCTGGTGCGTGATGCACTATCCCACGCAGGGGATGGCCCAGGCGGAGCTTATGAGCATGGATGCCCTGGAGGACCGGTTCTTCGACATCTGCACCATGGACTACTCCCGGATGAAGGAGGCCTTCAAGCCCCTGAAAGAGCTGATGGAGCGCACCGACAAGGTCCACATCGTGGGCCGGGGCACCGACATCACCTTCTCTATCAAGGGTATGCCCGCCATTCCTTGCGCCGGAGAGAACAATATCCCCGACGGCGAGATCTTCACCGCTCCCATCCGGGATTCCATCAACGGCGTTATCACTTACAACACCACCGCCTTCTACGAGGGCGTGGCCTTTGAGAACATCTGCTTCCGTTTTGAGAACGGCCGCATTGTGGAGGCCACTTCCAGCGACACGGAGCGTCTCAACCAGATCCTGGACCGGGATGAGGGCTGCCGCCATATCGGGGAGTTCGCCATTGGCGTCAATCCCTATGTGACCAGTCCCATGAAGGATTCCATGTTCAATGAGAAGATGTCCGGCAGTATCCATTTTACCCCCGGCAACTGTATCGCGGAGTGCGACAACGGCAACTACGCTCCCATCCACTGGGATATCGTCTATGCCCAGACCCCGGAATACGGCGGCGGCGAGATCTACTTTGACGATGTCCTGATCCGCAAGGACGGACGGTTTGTTCCCGCGGAGCTGCAGGGCCTCAATCCGGAGAATCTGAAATAAATCCTGTATGTAGCACCGTTTCGGCGGTTCTATATAAAAATTTGAAACTGGAGGACAACATGAAAAAAGCAGTAGCATTGTTTCTGGCGCTGATCATGACCATGAGTATCGTGGCCTGCGGTAGCAACAACGCCGGCAACACCACAAACAACACTACCAACAACAGCAGCAATACCAGCGATACCGATACGGGAAGTGATGCCAGCCGTCTGGTTTACGGCGTCGCCTCTGAGATCACCGGTGACCTGGGCCTGGGCCAGTGGTCCTCTGCTAACGCGGATGCCACCATCATGCCCCTGATCGACGCTTACGCAGTCGCTTGCTATGATCAGAACGGCCTGTGGATGTGGGACGAGAACGTTGTGGCTGAGCACGACTCTGTCAGCAACGAGGATGGTACTCTGACCTATACCATCAAGCTCCACGACGATCTGTACTTCAGCGATGGCACTCAGATCACCGCTAAGCACTACATGGCCTTCCCCCTGCTGATGGCCTCTCCCGTGGCCATCGCGGAGTCCGCTTACGGCACCGCCTGCAAGGAGGTTGTGGGTCATGATGAGTACATGAACGGCGAGTCTTCCGTGTTCTCCGGCCTGCACCTGATCGATGAGCTGACCTTCAGCGTCACCATCGGTGCTGACTACAACCCCTACTACTATGGCCTGGCCCTGCTGAACCAGACCAACCACTGGTTCCCCCTGGCCTACGAGCAGTGGCTGCCTGATGGCAACTGGGACATCGTGGATGACGGCGATGGCTGCTACATCAAGGGTGATGTGGAGTTCAACGCTGAGAACTGCGGTCAGGCTCTGGTGGATGGCCGTTTCGTCTATGAAGGCCGCGTCTGCTCCGGCCCTTACTACCTGGAGAGCCTGGACACCGGTGCCGGTGAGGCTGTTCTGAAGGTCAATACCTACTACAAGGGCAACTTCGAGGGTCAGAAGCCTTCCATCGAGACCCTGGTTATCAAGTCCGTCAACTCCGCTACCATGATCGACGCTGTCCAGACCGGCAGTGTTGACCTGATCGATAACATTGCTGAGGGCGACCTCATCAACGCCTGCTTCGACGTGGCTGACGCCGGCGGCTTTGTTGCCAGCGCCTATAAGTACAACGGCTACATGAAGCTGTTCTATCAGTGCGACTGGGGTCCCACTCAGTACCAGGCTGTTCGTCAGGCTATCGCTTACCTGACGGATCGTGAGACTCTGTGCCAGGAAGCTACCCTGGGTTACGGCAACGTCACCAACGGCCAGTACAGCTACTCTCAGTGGATGGCCCAGGAGATGGAGGAGCAGCTCAAGACCGAGCTGGAGGCCTATCCCTTTGATCCTGACAAGGCTGTTGAACTGCTGAAGGAAGACGGCTGGGTTTACAACGCTGATGGTTCCGACTATGTGGACGGCAGCGGCGAGATCCGCTATAAGAAGGTCCCCGAGGCTGAGACTGCCTACATGGAGGGCTGCGTTGAGATCAACGGCGAGTGGTATATGCCTCTCGTGATCAAGTTCCTGGGCGCCGGCGAGGGCGAGGGCATTGAGACCGTCCTGACCGAGCTGCTGACCATCTACCTGGTGGAGCAGGATACCACTGCTAACGCCGGTATGCAGATCAACAAGACCACCATTGCCGGCGGCGAGCTGCTCAGCTATCTGAATCGCCGTGGTGCCAATGGTGAGGAGAAGTACACCCAGCCCAGCTACAACATGATCTCCCTGGCGTCCGGTCTGGGCGGCGCCAAGTTTGACAAGACCTATACTTGGACCTTTGATGAGGATCTGATCGCCAACAACAAGAACCGTTACTTCAATGAGAAGCTGGATCAGCTGTCCATGGACATGATCTACGGCGTTGAGGCTGGCGATGATGAGACCTTCAAGGAACTGTGGTTCGAATATCAGAAGGAGTACAACCGCACTCTGCCCGAAGTGCCTCTGTTCAACTGGACTTACTGCGAGCTGCACAACGAGAAGCTGCAGAACTTTGAGATGTCCAGTGTCTGGCCCTTCCAGTATGCCATCCTGTACGCTACCGTTGCCTGATTATCAGCGCGTGTAGGTACGTAAAACGACCCAATGTGCGGGGCGGGGCAGCCCGCCCCGCATCTTTATATCACAAGGCAGTGCATCCAGTGGTATAAAAGGGCGAAGGGATGCACTGTGCAGATCCGGCCCCCGGATTCCTTAGTGATAAAAAGAGAAAGGGAGCGATTGCTTGGTTAAATATATAGCAAAACGACTGGTCTACATGGTCGTTGTTTTCTTTGTTATTTCCTTTATCATGTTTGTGATCTACAACATGATCCCCAGCGATCCGGCTGCTATGGAGCTGGAAGCGATCCGCGATCAGATTGCCGCGGATGATTATGAGATGATGTATCAGCAGGCCAGAGAGCGGTTGGGACTGGATGATCCCATTGTTATCCGGTATCTGCGCTGGCTGGGCTTTTATCCTGATGTGGACGGCGGTTTCCACGGGGTGTTCCAGGGAGAACTGGGCTACTCCACCATGTACAAAATGGATGTGGTGGATGTAATTGCGTCGCCGCTGCAGAACACCATATTCCTGAATGTATTCTCTACGGTGCTGGCATTGGCCATTACCATACCCCTTGGCATCTTCTGTGCGGTCAGAAAGGGCGGAAAATTCGACCAGACCGTGCAGGTGTTTACGATCGTAGGATATAGTATTCCTATTTACATCATTGGCTTGATTTTCATTTATTTCTTCGCGGTGAAGATCCCTATTTTCCCGGTAGGCGGCGTAAAGACCACAGGCGTGGAGCTGAGCGGTTTTGCGGCGGTGAAGGACCGGCTGTACTATATGGCCCTTCCTCTGATCGTGACCACATTTGCCCATCTGGGCAGCATGCTCCGGTATGTCCGCGCCTCTATGATCGATGCCCTCAGCATGGATTATATCCGTACGGCCCGCGCTAAGGGCCTGAAAGAGAAAGTGGTCATCTATTCTCACGCCTGGCGAAATGCCCTTTTGCCCATCGTGACGGTGATCATCGGTTGGTTCCTGACCATCTTCTCCGGTTCCGTGGTGGTGGAGAACACCTTCTCCTTCCTGGGCATGGGCGCGCTGAATGTTACCGGCCTGAATCAAAGTGACTATGAGCTGGTTCTTGCGATCCAGTTGTTCTATACCATTATCAGCCTGGTGGGTATTCTGATCACGGATATCAGCTACGGCCTGATCGATCCCCGTGTGCGTGTAGATAAGTAAAGGAGGCAATGCAGTGAAAAAGAAAAAAGAATCCCGTGGTTTTACATGGCTGCGCCGCCTTTTCTTAGGGCCCGCAAAAGAACTGAATTTTCTGGAAGAGGAGCAGATCCAAAGCCCACTTCGTTCCATGGTCAAGCGCTTTTTCAGCAACAAGATTGCCATGACCGGCCTGGTGGTTTTTATGGCGTGCCTGATGCTTACACTGATCGGGCCCATCTTCCTGCCGCTGGATCTGTCTTACTCTGATGCTACCCAGCAGAACGTACCGCCCACTATGAGCCTTGCCAAGCTTCCTGATGAGCTCAAAGGCGATACCCAGGATGTTTCCGTGGGTACCACCTATGGTATTGGCTGCGATATGGAAGGTAAAGTGTATACCTGGGGTTATACCAAGGTAACGGATACCATTGATATTGGCGATATCCCCGAGGAGGTACAGAATGCCCATATCGTGAAAGTGGCCGCCGGTTTTGACCACGCGGTTGCTCTCTCCGATGAAGGCGAGATCTTTGTCTGGGGCAATACCCGTCTGGGCCAGGGTGATATTCCCATGAAGGCCCAGGGCCAGGATATCATTCAGATTGAAGCCAGCACCCAGTATTCTGCGGCCCTTACTGCCGACGGCTATCTGTATATGTGGGGCAACTCCAGCACAGCAGATGCCAAGGTCAAGTCCGAGGCACAAAACCATATTACCAAGGTGGCGCTCTCCGACTACGCCTATGTCTCCCTGATGGATGACGGCAGCGTACAGTACACCGGCTTCAACACCTCCACGCCCTATGCCAAGATCCCGGAGAGCCTCAGCAGCGGCGTCATTGATATTGCTGCTACAGCGACTACCTTTGCCGCCATTAAGGAGGATGGTACCCTGGAGATCTGGGGCAACACCACCAGAGGCGAGGATCAGGTGCCTGAGTTTGAGGGCGAGATCGTCAAGCTCTTCGGCGGACGTTACCACTATACGGCCCTGCTGGATACCGGTGAGGTCATCTCCTGGGGCGACGACCACTTCGGCCAGTCCACAGTTCCCACCAAGCTGACCGACGGCAGCACCACGGTTTCCAACATGTATGTGGGCTACTATCAGAACTATGCTGTCACCGATACCGGCGAAGTGGTCACCTGGGGCCTGAAGGGCTACCTGATGGGTACAGACAACCTGGGCCGTGACGTGTTTACCCGTCTGGTCAACGGCGGCCGTGTCACCATGACTGTCGGTGCTGTTGCGGTTATCATCAGCATGGTCATCGGCCTGATCGTGGGCGGTCTCTCCGGCTATTTCGGCGGAGTGGTGGATGTGATCCTCATGCGTATTGCAGAAGTGATCAGCGGTATTCCCTTCCTGCCCTTTGCCTTGATCCTGTCGTCCATCATTCCCTCTACTGTGACGCTAACACAGCGAATGTATATGATCATGGTGGTGTTGGGCCTTCTGTCCTGGCCGGCTCTGGCCCGGCTGATCCGCGCCCAGATCCTGGCTGTCCGTGAGCAGGAATATGTCATGGCGGCCAAGTCTGTGGGCGTCAAGGAACTGACCATCGTGTTCCGTCACATCGTCCCCAATATCCTCTCGGTCATTCTGGTCAATGTGACGCTGTCTTTCGCCACCTGCATGCTGACGGAATCCTCCCTGTCCTACCTGGGCTTCGGTATCATTCCGCCCACTCCCACCTGGGGCAACATGCTCACCGGCGCCAACAACTCTGTGGTGATCCAGCAGTACTGGTGGAGATGGGTATTCCCCGCTCTCATTTTCGGTATCTGCACGATCTCCATCAACATCATGGGCGACGGTCTGCGCGACGCTGTTGATCCCAAGTCCGAGCAACGATAAGGAGGGTGGACGATGCCATTACTTGAAATTAAAGATCTGCATACCTTTTTCCGGACAAAAAGAGGTATCGTAAAAGCCGTCAACGGTGTATCCTACTCTGTGGAAGCTGGAAAGACCCTGGGTGTGGTGGGTGAATCCGGCTCCGGCAAGAGCGTGTCCGCTATGAGTATGCTGCATCTGATTGACGACAACGGTTATATTGCCAGCGGCGAGATCATTTTCAACGGTGTGGATCTGGTCAAGCTGACCCGGCAGGAGATGTATAAGGTCCGCGGCAATGAGATCTCTGTGATCTTCCAGGAGCCCATGACCAGCCTGAACCCCGTATTCACAGTGGAGCGCCAGATCAGCGAGCCCTTTATGGTCCACCAGGGGATGAGCAAAAAGCAGGCGGCCAAGGAAGTAGTCAAAATGCTGGCGGATGTAAAGATCCCCAACCCCGAGGTGGTAGCCAAGCAGTATCCCCACCAGCTCTCCGGTGGTATGCGCCAGCGCATCATGATCGCCATGGCGCTGGCCTGCAAGCCCAAGCTGCTGATCGCCGACGAGCCTACCACCGCTCTGGATGTGACCATCCAGGCTCAGATCCTGAACCTGATGAACGAGCTGAAGGAGGAGCACGGCACCTCCATCCTCTTCGTCACCCATGACCTGGGCGTAATCAACCAGATGGCGGACGACGTGGCTGTTATGTACTGCGGGCAGGTGGTGGAGCTTGCCTCCACGGAGATGATCTTCTCTCCGGAGAGCAAGTATTCCCACCCCTATACCGAGGGCCTGATGGTCTCTATCCCTCGCCTGGATACCCCGGTAGGCAAGCGGCTGGAGGCCATCCCCGGCGCTGTGCCCCATCCTCTGGATCTGCCCAAGGGCTGTAAGTTCGCCCCCCGCTGCAAATACGCTACGGACCGGTGCAGAAATGAGGAGCCGGAGCTGGTGCATATTTCCGACAAGCAGCAGATCCGCTGCTTCTACCCGCTGAAGGAGGAAAGACATGGGAACAAATAAGATGCTGATCCGTGTCAGCAATTTGAAACAGTATTTCCCCCTGAAGAAAAAGGGTATGTACGTCAAGGCCAACGATGGGATCACCCTGGACATTTACGAGGGGGAGACCTTCGGCCTGGTGGGTGAGTCCGGCTGTGGTAAATCCACGCTGGGCCGCACCTTGCTCCAGTTTTATAAGCAGACCGACGGCCGTACCATGTACTATGGCCGCAGCGTGGAGGAGTTTGCTCCCGGTTATGTCAAGAGCACCATCTCCCATCTGGAGAAACGGCGGAAAGAGTATCGGGAGCTGGAAGCCAAGCGGGTTGCTGCCCAGGAAGCGTATGACAAGCTGGATGAGCAGGCCCAGTACCAGGAGAAAGAGAAGCTGGACAAGATCACAAAGGAAGCCAATGATGCCTTCCTGGATATGGCCAACATCGTTGGCGGATTGATGCTGGCGGAGAATCTCAAGCCGGTACAGGATATCTACCTCAAACGCTTTGATATTTCTGTGACTCTGAAGAAGAACCGTGAAAAGAGACAGGGACTGGAGCTTGACCTGGCAGACGCTGCTTATCTGGTAAAGACCAGAGGCGAGGCCGGGAAGAATACTGCCGGGGCCCAGAGCAAGGTAGACGCCGCCAATGGGGCGATCAAAGCGGTGGATGCGGAGATCGAGAAGAACCTCCAGGCTCTCTCTGCGGTGGACGCGGAGATCCAGGAGATGAAGAAACCCTATGCCAACGATCCTGAGTTCCAGCGGATCGAGGGATACCTGGATGATGGTATCGACCTGGCCCGCCTGACCTATAACGAGATGCGGGTACTGCGCCAGGATCTGCAGCTTATTTTCCAGGACCCCTATTCCTCCCTGAACCCCCGCATGACGGTGGGCCAGATCATCGGCGAGGGCATGCTGGCCCACGGTATGTTCCGCAAGAACGACGGGCGCATGCAGGAGAGCGTCATTGCCGTTATGGAGAAGTGCGGCCTTGCGCCCTATTTCCTCCACCGGTTCCCCCACCAGTTTTCCGGCGGTCAGCGGCAGCGTATCGGTATTGCCCGCAGCCTGGCGCTGAACCCCAAGTTTGTGGTCTGTGACGAGGCGGTGTCTGCCCTGGATGTTTCCATCCAGTCCCAGATCATCAATCTGCTGCAGGATCTGAAAGAGAGTTCCAACCTTACCTACCTGTTTATTACCCACGACCTCTCCGTGGTCAAGTACATCAGTGACCGCATCGGCGTGATGTACCTGGGGGCCATGGTGGAGCTGGCCAATTCTCAGGAGATTTTTGATCATCCCTATCACCCCTACACCGAGGCTCTTCTGGCGGCGATCCCCACCACCGATGTGGGCGGTGCCAAGAAGAAACTGCAGATCCTGGAGGGCGATATTCCCAGTCCGGTAAATCCGCCCAAGGGCTGCAAGTTCCATACCAGATGCAAGTACTGCACAGAGATTTGTGAGCATGTGGTGCCGGAGTGGGAAGAGGTGGCGCCCAACCACTTTGTGGCCTGCCATCACAAGCTGATGCAGAAAGCGGAATAATATCCATAGGACGACCCGTTGGAAAAGGAGAATACGATGCTTTTTTGGGAAAAGATCGAGCATGTATGGAAGCATCATCATGATGCCCAGACCCACAAGGAAGAAGATCTGGAGAAGGTGTACGGTGAAAATGGCCGGGCCCTGGAAAGAGGGGATGTGACCGCCATGGTGATATCCGCCTTCCTGGTGCTGGTGCCGGCGGTACTGCTGGCGCTGCTGGTTGTGGTGGGTATCGGCTATGTTGTCCTGATCCACTGATGGCGGGATCTGATGCGCCGGGGGAGTTATCTTCCCCCGGCGCTGTACCACTTGAGGAAAACGAGACAAGAATGATGATCCGGTAAATAACGGAAGGAGAATGTTGCTGTGTACAAGGGTTCATTTAAAAAAGATCTGGCGGAGAAGCAGGTTTTGTGCCCCTGCGTATGGGACTGCCTTTCCACCCGGGCGGTAGAGCTGTGCGGCTATGACGCCGCGCTGATTAGCGGTGCCGCCGTGGCGGAGAATGTGATCGGCTGCCCTGATCTGGGCATCATGACCATCGATGAGCTGGTCTGGGTCACTGAGAAGGTGGCGGGCTACGCCAACATCCCCATCATCGTGGACGCGGACGAGGGCTATGGCGACAGCCCCCTGAATGTAGCCCGGAACGTGGAGCGGCTGCTGAAGGCAGGCGCCTCCGGCTTCACCCTGGACGACGGCATGAGCATGCGCGGCTTTGCCCGCCTGGCGGAGAGCCGGGTAAAGGGCGGCACCCCCTATCAGGTGTTCCCCACAGAGCACTGGCTGGCCAAGATCAAGGCCGCCCTGGACGTGCTGGAGGGTACCGACTGCGTCGTGATCGCCCGGACGGAGTGCCGGCCGGTCACCGGGTTTGAGGACGCCATTGACCGCTGCAAGCGGGCCCAGGATCTGGGCGCTCCCATGACCATGATCAACCGGATGTTCAACATCGAGGAGTGCCGTCAGGTGGCCGCGGCCGTTGACGGCTGGAAGATGTACCCCGACATCATTACCCGGGACGGCAAGCCCGAGGTGGAGCTCAAGGAGATCTACGATCTTGGCTTCAACTATGTTACCATGCACTTCCTGGAGAAGGGCGCCCTGTACGGTATGATGGACTATGGCCGGAAGAACTTTGCCAATAAGACTACGGTCTATTCCGACCTCCACGACATGGGCGGCCTGACCAAGGAGGAGCAGCGCCGCCAGTATCCCGTCAACGACACGGAGTGGCTGGATCGGGAGCGGTACTATCACCAGTACGTGAAGGATCATATGTAAATTCTGACAGGCCCGCTATGGGCTGGGGAAGAGGGGACGGCAAAGCCGTCCCCTCTTTTTTAACGAAAGAAAATGGAGAAAATTGTTGCAGCAAGGAGAAAATGTGCGTATAATTTCAGGTAACAGATCATAGATGGAGGAACTGCGTATGATTCTGAAAAATGGCATGATCTATGACGGCATCCATGCGGGACCCTTTCAGGGGGACCTGGCTATCCGTGAAGGTGTGATCGCCGCTGTGGGCGGAGAGATCCCCGCACTGCCTGGTGAGGAGATCCTGGATGTATCCGGCCGCCGTGTCTACCCTGGATTCATCGATGCCCACAGCCACCTGGGCCTGGATGACTATGGCATGGGTTTTGAGGGAGACGACTACAACGAGATGGGGGACATCCTGTCCTGCCAGCTGCGGGCCATCGACAGCTTCAATCCCCAGGACAAGGCCATTCCCATGGCTCTGGCCGGCGGCGTGACCACTGTAGGCACAGGCCCGGGCAGCGCCAATGTGCTGGGCGGTGTATTTATGGCGGTAAAGACCTGGGGCAGCTGTGTGGACGATATGGTGATCCGGACGCCGGTAGCCATGAAGTGCGCCTTCGGTGAGAACCCCAAGCGCTGCTATCGGGATAAGGGCAACTCCGCCCGGATGACCACTGCCGCCAGACTGCGGGAGGCGCTTTTCCGTGCGCGGGAGTACATGGAGCGCAAGGAGGCTGCCGGGGAGGATGTTCTCAAGCGTCCTGCCTTTGATATGAAGCTGGAGGCGCTGATCCCCGTCCTGAAGGGGGAGATCCCTCTGAAGGCCCATGCCCACCGGGCGGACGACATCTGCACGGCTATCCGCATTGCGAAAGAGTTCGGCGTGAAGCTGACGCTGGAACACTGCACCGAGGGACATCTGATCGCAAAAGAGGTCCGGCGTTCCGGCGCTCCGGTAGCGGTAGGCCCCACGCTGACCAATGCCAGCAAGATCGAGCTGGTGAACAAGACCTTTGATACGCCGGGTATTCTGGCTGCTGCGGGCTGCCAGGTGAGCATCATCACTGACGCACCGGTGATTCCTCAGCAGTATCTGCCGCTGTGCGCGGGCCTGGCGGTCAAGGCGGGAATGGATCCCTTTGCTGCCCTCCAGGCCATTACCATCAACCCCGCCAAGCACCTGGGCATTGCTGACCGGGTGGGTTCCCTGGAGGTGGGGAAGGATGGCGACGTGGTGGTAGCCGATGGGGATATCATGGCCAGCGACACGCAGGTGCTCACCGTGTTCCTCAATGGACAGCGGGTCGTAGGCTGATTCCTTTTTTGCCCAAAACAACTTGTAAACGTTCTGTAAAATGTGAGAAAGAAGCGCCGGGAGAGGCTTTCTCCCGGCGCTTCTTCTCTATGGGAACCTTGACCGGAAGGCAAATTCGGGGTATACTAAGTAACCAAAGCATCCCTTTTGTTTGGAGGCATAACATGGCGGAAGCGGCAAAGAAAAGAAGTGGGGCAGTAGCTCCTTTTTACAGTGTGGCCATCACATGGGTGGTCTATGCCCTGGCGTTTGATCTGTATACCGTGTGGAATTTCCTGTTTTTGATTCTGCTCAGCGGCGGCGTATTTCTGCTGGTGCGGGCCCTGTGCGGGGATAAGGCGGATACGCCTGTCCAGACAGCCCAGGAGGAAGAGAAGAAGGAAGAGGATGAGCCCACCGGTAATGAGGAACTGGACAAGATGATCCGGGATGGCCGGCTGGCCATTGCGGAGATGAAGCGGCTGGACGACAATATTCCCGATGAGAAGCTCTCTGCCCAGATCCGCAGGCTGGAGGAGGTCTCGGGACAGATCTTCCAGCAGGTAAAAGCAGACCCTCAAAAGCTGCCCCAGATCCGGAAATTTATGGACTACTATCTGCCTACCACCCTCAAGCTCCTCAATGCCTATGACCGCATGAGCGGTACCGGTGTCAGCGGGGAGAATATCGACAGCACCTTGGAGCGTGTGGAGAAGATGATGGGTACCATCGTCACTGCCTTTGAAAAGCAGCTGGACAGCCTTTTTGGCAGTGAGGCGCTGGATATCTCCACGGATATCACGGTGCTGGAGAACATGATGGCCCGTGA
>UROF01000040.1 GCA_900549475.1 uncultured Eubacteriales bacterium | reverse complement strand
CTTGCATGTGTTAAGCACGCCGCCAGCGTTCGTCCTGAGCCAGGATCAAACTCTCAATAAAATGGTATCTAAAAGGCCGAAGCCCTTCAAATCATTCTATTGAAGCTTTATCTAGCTTCAAAAACTTTTTGCATCTCAGGCAGGTAATTGACTGAACCCTGCCGAGCTGCTTTCATCGTCGATGTTCACAACGAACATCGATCTCTGGTGCTTTTCGTTCGTTACATTGTTTAATTTACAAGGTACTCGCCCGCCCGCCTCAGCGGCGGAGCATGTTCTATCTTACCACGTCGTCCGGCTTTTGTCAAGCACTTTTTTCAACTTTTTCGAAGTTTTTTCGGCGCTCAACGCAGCTTTTCGCCGCTCTCTCAGACAGCTCATTTATTTTACCAGAGCCGCTTGAGTTTGTCAAGCTCTTTTTTCACTCCGTTCGAAGTTTTTTCGCTCTCGACCTCAGCGTTTCCGCCGTTTCTTAGATAGCTCATGTATTATATCAGATCTTCCAGAACTTGTCAAGTGCTTTTTCACTTCGTTGAAATCTTTTTTGCTCTCGACGCTGGCACGACCGCCGCGTTTCAGACAGCTTGCTTACTATACCAGACCCATCCTCCTTTGTCAACACTTTTCTTCAAAATTTTCCCACTTTTTTTCAGGCTCCGCCAAAGACATTTTGCCCCGTCCGTGATATAGTATACACACATATATTATTCCCCCAGATATGGATTCACCAGGAGGCACCCTATGCAGATACACCGGCTGGCCGCTACTTTTGGGCGGCTGGAAAATGATACCCTGGACCTTGGTCCGGGTCTTACTATTATAGAAGCCCCCAACGAGGGCGGCAAATCCACCTGGACCGCTTTTCTTCGGGTGATGCTTTACGGCCTTAACACCCGGGACCGCAGCCCCCAGGCGGATAAGCGCCGCTATCTCCCCTGGAGCGGCAGTGCCATGGAGGGCCGCATGGAAATCACCTCCGGCGGAGAAGCTTTGACGATCCTCCGCCGCACCGCCCGGGCCAACTCCCCTATGGGAGCCTTCTCCGCCCTCTATACCGGTTCCTCTGAGCCCGTGCCCTGGCTCACTTCCTCCAATTGCGGCGAGGAGCTTCTTGGCGTCCCCCAGGAGGTCTATGAGCGCAGCGCTTTTATCCGCCAGTCCGGTATGGCCGTGGATCACAGTGAGGCTCTGGAGCAGAGGATCGCTTCCCTGATCACCGCCGGCGAGGAGGATACCTCTTATACCGCTGCCGCCGACTGTCTGCGCCGGCAGCTGAACCGCCGCCGCCACAACAAGACTGGCCTTCTCCCCCAGTTGGAACGGGACTGCGCCGAGCTGCAGGCTCTTCTGGATCAAATGCGGACGTTGGAGGCGGAGGCAGCCGCCTGCGGGGAACAACAGCTGCGTCTGGAAACCCGGGAGGCCGAACTGCGTCACCAACTGGCTCTGCACGATGCCGCCGACCGTTCCCGTGAGGTAAAGGAAGCACTTGCCGCCCGGGATGCCTGGCAGCAGGCCCATCAGCGGGCCGAGGCACAGGAGGCGTCTGTCAACGCTCTCCCCACCCGCTCTGATCTGGAGATGCTGCGGGGAACTTTGCAGAATCTGACACCGGAAGAAGGTGCCGCTCTTGATGCCGCTCAGGAGGCAGCCCAGGCCCGTCTTGTTTTTGAGGAAGCCCAGCGACAGCTTTCCGAGGCTCCTGTCCCCTCTGAGGGCAACAGCAATCCGTCTCCTCCCAAAGCCGGTATCCTTATCCCTCTTCTCTCCCTGGGTGCCGGTGTTCTGGTCGCAGCCGTCCTCTCCCTGGCCGGAAATTGGCCCGTCGGCGCAGCCGCAGGCTGCGGGATACTGGCCCTGGGTCTTTTGGCCAGCATCATATTTTCCCACAACCGGCGCTCCCGCTGGGACGCAGAGCAGGCGGCGCTGCACCGTCAGTATGAGCAGGAATCTTCCGCATATACCATATTAAAGGAAAAAGCGGATGCTGCCCGGGAAGCCTGGCAGCACGCAGCGGCCGTAAAGGAGGCCGCTGAAGCCCGCTTCCAGCAGGATCTCCATCGCGCCCTGACGCAGGTGCAGAACTTCCAGCCGGATGCCGACAATATCGAGGACGCTCTGATTGCTGTGGAAGGCGCTCTGGCCCGTCGCCTGGCCGCCGAGCAGGCCCGCCGCGAGGAGGAGAGCGCCGCTCTCCGCTGGGAGCTGCGCCGGCCCGCCGCCGATGCATCTGTACCGGAAAATGCGGAGCGCCCTGTACTGTCCCGTTCCCAGCTCCAGGCAGAGCTCTCCTCCCACACTGTTCAGCTGGAGGAGCTGCGCCGGCGGCGCCACACGCTCCAGGGACAGATGCAGGCGCTGGGAGATCCGGCACAGCTGGCAGCAGACCTGGCGGATCGGGAGGAGCAGCGCCAGGTTCTGGAAAAGGAATACGACGCTCTGACACTGGCCGCCCAGGCATTGGAGAGCGCTGATTTATCTCTGCAAAAGCGATTTTCCCCGGCGTTGGGAGAAAAATCCGCGGAAATCTTTACAAAGCTTACCAAAGAGAAGTATAATAAGGTTTTGCTGAATAAGGAACTGATCCCCTCCGCTCAGGAACAGGGGTCCCTCCTTCCCCGGGAGACCTTTCAGCTCAGCCAGGGTACTGCCGATCAGCTGTATCTGGCAGTGCGTCTGGCCATTTGCGATATGGTATTGCCCCAGGACAAGGCGGCGCCGCTGGTGCTGGACGACGCTCTGGTGACCTTTGATGACCAGCGCATGGCAGCTGCTCTGGATGTACTGCTCCAGCTGGCCCAGACCCGGCAGATCCTTCTCTTTACCTGCCAGAACCGGGAGGCGGCTTACCTGCGGCAAGCAGGCGTCTCCGACGCCCATATTTTGCGGCTGTGACGGGATGTCCGGCTGCCCTTTTGGAGGACCATTCATGCTTCCTTTTTTCAATCACGCTGCCGTACTTTTCCTGCTGCTGTTGTTTTACAGCTTCCTGGGCTGGTGCGGCGAAATGATATACTGTTCCATCGGCCAGAGAAAACTCTGTGAGAAGCGAGGCTTTCTCAATGGCCCTCTCTGCCCCATTTATGGCCACGGCGCCCTACTGGTACTGCTGGCCCTGGGCAACCGCTGGAACACGCCTGCCGCCACCTTTCTGGTGGGTATGGTGCTCACCTCTGCCGTAGAATATATCACCAGCTACGCCATGGAAAAGCTCTTCCATATGCGCTGGTGGGACTACAGCAAGCGCCGCTTCAATCTGGGTGGGCGGGTCTGTCTGCTCAACTCCATTTTGTTCGGTCTGGCCTGCCTGGTACTGCGCTACGTAGTTCACCCTTGGGTATTTGCTCCTTTGATGTGGCTGAAGGATCACCATATGCTGATCCCCCTGGCCTCAATTTTGTTTGTGATCTACCTGGCAGATATCGTGTTGTCTGTCCGCAGCGCCATCCAGATCGGCAACCGTCTGGAGAAGCTTCATGCGATCCAGGATGAACTTACTGAAAAGCTGGAGGAGCTCAAACGGGAACAGCAGCAGCGGCAGGAAGCGCAGCGTGCCAGATTGGAGTTTGCCCTGTCCGAGGCCCGTCAGGCGGCTGCTGAGCGCCGGGCGGAGGCGGAACAGGCTCTGTCGGACGCTCGTCAGGCAGCTGCCGAGCGCCGGGCGGAAGCTACGCAGGCACTTCAGGACCGTTTGGAACCTCTCAGCGAGTTGGGAGACGAGTTTACCCAGCGGCTGGAGCGGGCCAAAGCCGAGGCGCGGCAGCGTCTGGAGGCGCTGTATGCCGGTCAGGATATTTTCGAGCGTCGTCTGATGCGCTCCTTCCCCACTCTCCGGTCCCCCCGTCACGGAGATTTTCTGAAGAAACTGCGTGAATACTGGGAAAAGAGGAAAAAATAATCCTATTCTTTCTCCCATGCTTTCACGATCACATTTTCACTTATCATATATCACCGAGGAGATGTAAAACTATGTCTGAATGTACGCATGATTGCAGCACCTGCGGCGAAAGCTGCGGTGAACGCACTGCTCCCCAGTCCTTTCTGAAGGAAAAGAACGCCGCCGCCCGGGTAGGTAAGGTCTACGGCGTGGTATCCGGCAAGGGCGGCGTAGGCAAGTCCATGGTCACCAGCCAGCTGGCGGTGCTGATGCGCCGCAAGGGCTATAACGTAGGCATCCTGGACGCCGACGTCACCGGCCCCTCTATCCCCAAGGCTTTTGGCGTCCATGACCGTGCCATGGGCGATGAGCGGGGCATGCTGCCGGTAGAGACTGAGGGCGGCATCCAGCTGATGAGTGTGAATCTACTGCTGGACAACGAGACCGACCCGGTACTGTGGCGGGGCCCTGTTATCGGCGGCGTGGTGACCCAGTTCTGGACCGACGTGGTGTGGGACGTGGACTACCTGTTCGTGGATATGCCTCCGGGAACCGGCGACGTGGCCCTCAGTGTGTTCCAGTCCCTGCCACTGGACGGCATTATTATCGTAGCCTCTCCCCAGGAGCTGGTAAGCATGGTGGTTGAGAAGGCCGTGAAGATGGCGGAGATGATGAATATCCCCATCGTGGGCGTGGTAGAAAACATGAGCTATCTCCTCTGCCCCGACTGCGGTAAGGAGATCCCCCTCTTCGGCCAGGGCAAGACCCAGGCCGCTGCCGAGGCCCACGGCCTCAAGCTTCTGGCCCGGATGCCCATCGATCCCAAACTGGCGGAGCTGACCGACGCCGGCCGCATCGAGGATTTCGAGGGCAACTGGCTGTCCCCTGTGGCAGGTATTCTGGAGAAATTCGAAAACTAATCGTAATGTGAATCACAAAAAATACCGGCTGTTGTCAAAACAGCCGGTATTTTGTCGTTTCTGCTGCTACTCCACGATCACGTTGGAATCCACCCGCCAGCCCCCTGGCTCTGTAGGGCTGGGGCTGATCACCAGACGCATGGGGGCGTTTATCTCCGTATCCTGTCCAGAATTGGTGTGGACAAATTCGTTGGTGTAAAAGAGCACGCAGCGGCCATCTCCCTGCCGGTAGCCGCTGTCAAAGCGGTATGTGCGCATCTCCGTATCTCCATGGCACATATACCAGGCGTCAAACTCCTCCGCATACACCCCCGGCGGCTCCTGGGCAGACGCCAGGAGGCTGTCCGTCTCCTCGGCGCTCAAGCCGAATTTCTTTTCCAGATAGGAAGCCATATACGTCCTGCTGAGCCGGCTCTTGTCCAGGTCCATCCACTCCCCGGCGTCGATCATTTTCTGGAACATCTCCTCTTCCGCCTTGCTGAAGTCATGCTCCCCCAGGTCGTAGAAGATCCACATCAGGTAGGGCTGCAGATTTTCCGAAAGTCCCTTGTACTGGTCAGGGTCCATCTCAAAGCGCAGCAGGCCATTGTTCTCCCGGTCGTTGAAGTAAGCCTCCAGCTCCTTCCGTTCCGCCGCCGTCAAGGGAACTCTCCGCTCTTGGGCCAGCCGGGAAGCCATAGCCGTTCCGCCGGAACTCTCTTCCCCGATCCACAGCACCAGCTTCTCCGTTACCTCGCTGCCGTCGTGGCATACCGCCGCCGCCAGCCGCTCCCCGTCCTGTACCCAACCGTCTTTCTGTATCCAGTCCTGCCCGATAATGCCTGTCAAGTCCGCATCCTTTACCGCCTCATACCACACCGGAGCGGTGAATACGTCGATGTAACCCTCCCCGATACCGGTATAGCTGCCGGCCCAGGTCAGATCCTCCAGCCGGTACTGCCCGGTAAAGGCCTTCTTAGTCTCATCCGACCAGGCCAGCATACGGTCCCTGACCGCATTGCCTAGTCCTTCCTCCACCAGGTAGCCGCTCTTATCCAGAAACAGAGCGGTATGACCCTCATCATTCTGCCAGTCAGGCTCCATCGCCAACGGATAGAGCTGGGCAAAGGGTGTCTCCTCCCCCAGGGTAAAGCTCCGGGCCGCGGCAGTCATCAGCTTGTCCGCCTGGGTCCAGCTCTTGGCCAGTGCCCGGCAGCTCACTTGCCAGTTTCCTCCAACGCCGCTGACATAGAAACGGCGTACCAGCCCCGGGCCGTCCTCCCCTTCCTCCGGCTCCAAAGACATGAAGGTACCAAAATACCCGCCGTCAGGGCTTACCAACACCTGAGGTCCACCCCTCTGATCGTCCTGGGTAAATACGCCGCTCTCTTCCACCATCTCCTGCTTCCAGGTCTCCGGGATCAAAATGCTCCACCCTTCCACCTTATAGCGGACCGCCGGGATCTCCTCATTGCCCACCGTCAGAAAGAGGCCTTTTTCCTCCGTCTCTGTCTTGTCCTTATCTACCAGCTGGCCCGGGCCCTGGGATTCTTCTGTCTCATTCTGCTTCCAGGGCTGCCACACCGCCAGGACGATGGCCAGTACTGCCAGAGCTCCCAGACCGGAAAACAACCAGATCTTTGCTTTTTTGCTCATTGTGTCCACTCCTTTCTGCTGGAGCCAATTTTCTTTATGACATGTCAAGCATATCAGACAGTTGTGTCAAAATCCCCTCATATCCGTTACAAGACGGCAACAATGCCGTTACGAATTGGAAAGCGCCGCTGGCAGAACTGCCGGCGGCGCTTGGATCGCTGTCTACTGTATCAGAGCTTTTTATAGTGGTAAAAATCAGCAAAGTTGTTGAACAGGATATCCTCCAGCATCTCGCCGGGGATGTCCAGCTCCAAGGTTTTCTGCAGCTCTTTCTTGGGGCACCAGATGGGGTAGTCACTGCCGAAAAACACATGGGTGGGATCGTAGCAGCGCAGGATATCGTAGAGGGGCTTCTTGTCCTTTACATAGCTGAAGGAGCTGCTGATATCCGTATAGACATTGGGCAGCTTGGCCAGGGGCCGGATCTTCTCCACATCCCAGTCTCCCCAGTTACCCAGATGGGAGGCAATACACCGCAGCTTGGGGAAGGTCTCCGCAATAGGCAGCATGTGGGAGGGGCCGGACACATCCACCCGGGGATCGCCCATGTGGGCGATGAGGAACATATCGTTCTTCTCCATCTCCTCGTACATCAGGAACAGCCGGGCATCATTCAGGGCAAAATGCTGGAACTCCGGGTGGATCTTGACGCCGTGGATGCCGTGGTCCCGCATCCAGCGCAGCTCCTCCTTGTAGTTCTCATAGTCGGCATGGAGGGTCCCGCAGGGGATGAACTTAGGCTCCTTTTCCGCCTCCGACAGGATGTAGCGGTTGATGTGCTCCACCTGATGGGCAGAGGTAGCGGCGGAAAAAACCATGGCATAGTCGATGACCGCCTCCCGCAGCACATCCTCCAGCTCCCCCACGGTGCCGTAGTGGTTGGGGGGCTCAGGCAGGTCAAAATATTCAGCGGTGGCCAGTGTAGCCTTCTCCGCAACTTTCTCAGGGAAAATGTGGGTATGCATGTCGATCACGCGCATAGGTGACCTCTCCTCTCCGGGTCTTGAATTTCCACTCTTGCAGTATACCACAGGAATACGTTGCATAAAACGGAGGATTCTGCCAAAATTGCAGCCGGATGCACGGGAAAAATTAGTGTCAATTCCCATCACACGTCCATCTTTTCTCCTTTTTTACCGTTCAATTTCCCCCTGGCGCTTTGTGCTGCACCACCGCTTCCCGCCGTCTATCCCACCCTTGCGAGATGAAAAACTCCATCTTCTCTGCCATGTTTCTTCTCTCTTGACATACCTGGATCATCCAGGTATAATATACCTAGATAATCTAGGTAACGGAGGTGTGTCTCATGGCACGCGGCGACAAGGCAGCCCTTCCCGGCGGTACTGCCACCCTGGTGCTCGCTCTGCTGAAAGAGGGAGAGATGTACGGCTATCAGATCATTGAGGAGCTGGAAAAGCGCTCTAACCAGGTATTTCAGCTGCAGGAGGGGACCCTGTACCCTATCCTTCACAGTCTGGAGAAGGCCAAGCTGGTGACCGCCCGGGAGCAGGAGACCCCGGCAGGACGCCGGCGGCGGTACTACCGCCTCACAGCGGCAGGTCTCCAGGCCCTGGAGGAGAAGAAGGAGGAGTGGCAGACCTTTTCCCGGGCGGTGACGGCCATTCTGGCCGGTGCCTAGGAGGTGGAGCCATGAACGCCGAATATTGGCTGGATCTTGCTACGGAAAAGATCCGCTTTCTGCCCGACCGGAAGGCGGTACGTCAGGAACTTCAGGACCACCTGGAGGACCGGATGGAGGCAGGAAAAGCCAAAGGTCTCTCCCCCTATGAGGCGGAGGAGGCGGCCACCGCCGCCATGGGGGACCCCTCTGCCCTGGCGGAGGAACTGGCAAGGGTCCACAGCCCCTGGTGGGGCCGGCTCTGGCGGCTGAGCCAGTGGGTCCTGGCCATCGCCATCCTGATAACTATTTTCTCCGCCCTCCCCCAGCTGTGGGAGGACATCCAATACCATCTGGACAGCCCCTCCTTTCCCCTCTCAGCGGAAGAGGGTTCCTACACACGGGAATACTACGCAGACTACACCAAAGAGATCCGTGTCCCCCAGGTCTGGAATATTGACGGCAGCGTAGACCTGGGACACTACCGCTTCACCGTGTCCGGGGCCTGGGTGGAGGAGTGGACCATCTCCGGCGAGGACGCCGGGGACTCCTATGCGGTACGGCAGTTGGTCATTACCCTGCAAGCAAGCACCTGGCGGTTCTGGGAGCCCCTAAGCGGCAGCCAGTTTATGATCCTGGATCACATGCCGGTGGACAGCGACGGCAACACCTACGGCTACGACACGGATACGCCCCCTGAAACAGACGAGCCACTCTCTCTGTTCTGCGAAACCGCCCAGCGGGGCGCCACCACCTGGCTGCGGGTGGAGCTGAATCAGACCCGGGAGCTCGATGACTGGTTCATCCCGGACTGGGTTGACATTCCCGTGGGCTGCGGCGGCGACGTTCTTCGGGTAGATCTCAGCAAGGAGGTGATCTCCTGATGGCACAACGCCACCAGCGGAGATTTCTCCGCAATATGCTGATTGCGGCCCTTCTGGCCCTGGTGATCTGGTACGCCGGAGGCTGCCCGCTGCCCACCCAGGAGATGGAGCTCCACCGCCGGGAGCGGCAGCGGCTGGTACCGGAGTCCACGGTGGTCTGGTCCTATCAGGGGCGGCAAGGGAATGACCGGGACATGCTGGTGGGGGTCAGTCCCGACTACGTCCACGCCTACGCGGAGGATTACAGGCTGACCCTCTGGCCCCGCAGCAGGGACACTGCCACTCTGGTGGTGCTGCCGGACAGGACCCGGTACCAGGACAAGGCCAACAGCTACCTTGACCCGGCCCTGATAGCTGTGGACCCGCCGCCCCAGGCGGATTCAGCCCGGCTGTTTCTGGATTTCGGCAGTGAGGAAGTCTATATCGACAGCGACAAGGTTCCGGTGACTCTGACCTATTCGCTTGAAGGTGAGCGGCAGGAGGGCGTGTTCTTCTTCCAGCTCAAGCACCAGTACCGGCATCTCAACATGCAGGAGGATGCCACGGAGGAGGAGCAGATCCTCAGCCGGACCGAGGACACCATGTTGTCTTTTCTGGACATGGACGGCCCGGACCGCCTGAGCTTTTCCTATATTCTGACCTTCTACGACAGCGACGGCCAGCTGCTGGAGACGGTGACCTCACCATAACCAGAAAATAAAGCCCCGGCGGAACAATCCGCCGGGGCTTTGTCTTCCCCCATTAGTAAACTATATAAAAATTATAGGTTGACAATGCACCATCAACATGATACAGTAACACCGATGTAAAATAGATCATTCTGGAGGAAGTCCCATGGAAAATACCGCTGCTGTCAAAAAGCATATGTCCACCCGCGACCTGGTCTATGTGGCCGTATTTGCGGCACTGATGGCCATATGCGCCTGGATCTCTATTCCCACCACAGTACCCTTCACCCTGCAGACTTTCGGGGTCTTTGTGTCTGTCGGTCTGCTGGGAGGCCGTCGGGGTTCTCTGACAGTACTGGTCTACCTGCTGCTGGGCGCGGTGGGCGCGCCGGTGTACGCCGGATTTGCCGGAGGCTTCGGCCCTCTGATGGGCAGTACCGGCGGCTATATCCTGGGCTTTCTTCTGTGTGCGCTGACCATGTGGTCGGTGGAGACCGCTCTGGGAAAAAGCCTGTGGGCTCTGGGTCTCGGTATGGTATTGGGTCTTGTCGTCTGCTACGCATTCGGTACCGCCTGGTTTATGGTGGTCTACACCCAGGCCTCCGGTCCTGTGGGTCTGTGGACAGTGCTGGGCTGGTGCGTGATCCCCTTTATCGGCCCTGATCTCGTTAAGATCGCCCTGGCTCTGGCCCTGTCCGCACGGCTGCGGCGGCATGTTGCCTGAGAAAGTTTTAAGAGAAAGCCCCCGGCCAATGGCCGGGGGCTTTCCTTATTCCTCCTCCGGAGGATGAAAATACGTATAGACTGCCTGGGCAGTATTTTTCGGCACCACCTGCTCCAGCTCTGGGAGCGTGGCCTCCCGGATGGCCTTCAGGCTCTTGAAATGCCGCAGCAGCACCGCCCGCCGGACCTCCCCCACACCAGGGATAGCGTCCAGAGTGGAGCCCCGGACACTCTTGCCGTGGCTCTGGCGGTTGTAGGTAATGGCAAAGCGGTGGGTCTCCTCCTGGATACGGCCGATGAGGGCAAACACCGCCTGATAGTTCTGAATACCGATCTCCCGGCCCTGCGGCGTCACCAAGGCCCGTGTCCGGTGGCGGTCGTCCTTCACCATGCCGAATACCGGGATCGCCAGGGAGAAGTGTTCCACCACCCGCTGGGCCACTTTAGCGTGCTGCTCTCCGCCATCGATCAGGAAGATGTCCGGCAGCGGCATAAACTTCTTGTCCTCTTCCATATACCGCTGGAGCCGCCGGGTGAGCACCTCTTCCATGGAGGCGTAGTCGTCAGGCCGCCCCTCCAGGGACTTGATGCGGAAGCGGCGGTAGCGGTCCTTGGCGGGCCGTGAGCCCTGGAACACCACCATGGAGGCTACAATGTCATCCCCGCCGGTGTTGGAGATATCGTAGGACTCCATCCACTTGGGGGTATCCCCCAGGCCCAGGAGCTTACCCAGCAGCTCCATGGTCTTGTCTGCCCGCTCGGCACTGGTGGTCTGACGTTCCGCCTCCTCCCGGGCATTGGTCTCCGCCATGGACAGCACCTCTGCCCGCTCCCCCCGCTGGGGGATCTTCACGGCCACCTTGTGACCCGCCTTCTCCGCCAGCAGCTGCTCGAGGGCCTCCCGGTCATCAATATCCACCGGAATACAGATCTCCTTGGGGATAGCCGGCCGGCCGCCATAGTATTGCAGCAGCAGGGCGGAGAGGATCTCCCCCCGGTCCTCCAGCACAGAGGCGGCAAAGAGCTCCGCCTCCCGGCCGGTGAGCTGTCCCTCCTCGTAGTGGAGGACAGCATAGCAGCACTTGGCCCCCAGGTACAGCCCCCACACGTCGGTGTCGGCACAGACGCCGGCAATGACCTTCTGCCGTTTACTGAGGACTTTGATGGCCTGGATACGGTCCCGGAGGGCAGCAGCCTCCTCAAAGCGCAGATCCTCCGCCGCCTGTTCCATCTCCCCTGCCAGCTGCTCGGTGACAGCACGGATCTTCCCCTCCAACAGCTGTACCGCCATATCGATACGGCGGTTGTACTCCTCGGCAGTCATGGCAGTCCGGCAGAAGCCGTCACAGCGGCCCATGTGGTAGTTGAGGCAGGGCCGCTCCTTGCCGATATCCCTGGGAAAGCGGCGGCTGCAAGTGGGCAGCTTCAGAGCAGCGGCAATGGCGTCCAAGGCAGAGCGGGTCTCATAGCGCCCGCCATAGGGGCCAAAGTACCGGGCACCATCCGCCGTCGGGCGGCTGACCATAGAGAAGCGGGGGTAGGTTTCCCTGGTCAGCCGGACAAAGGGGTAGCCCTTGTCGTCTTTAAGGAGGATATTGTACCGGGGCATATACTGTTTGATGAGGGCGTTTTCCAATACCAGTGCCTCGAACTCCGTACGGACGATGATGGTCTCAAAGTCGTCTACCTGACTGACCATGGTCTGGGTTTTGAAGTCGTGGCCCCGGTTCTCCTGAAAGTACTGGCTCACCCGGTTTTTCAGCTTTTTGGCCTTCCCCACGTAGATCACGGTACCATCTTCACCATGCATCAGGTATACCCCTGGTGCCAGAGGAAGGCTGTTGGCTTTTTCCAGCAGTTCTGCCTTGGTCATGTTGCCTCTCCTTTTTTCCGAAAAAGAAAAAAGACTGCTTCGTGTTACCGAAACAGTCTTCTATCCGCCGTCCAATTATTCTCCAAAGTCGCCGGAACGAACCAGCTCGGCCAGAGCCTCAACAGCTTCCTTCTCATCGGAACCATCGGCGATCAGGGTGATGGTGGTACCCTTGACAATGCCCAGGGACAGAACGCCCAGCAGGCTCTTGGCGTTGACACGCCGCTCGTCCTTCTCAACCCAGATACCGCTCTTGAACTCATTGGCCTTGCGGATGAAATAGGTGGCAGGTCTCGCGTGCAAACCGACCTCGTTATTGATGGTTACTTCCTGAGTATACATAGGCCTCTATTCTCCTCTTCTATCGCAATCTCTGCAAGCTGTTATCCGCAGTTCGGGAATATACTGATATGTTAGCAAATTTCTCTTTTCCCGTCAACGGCACATTCCACAAAATTATTCTTTCAATCAAAACGGCAGACTACCATTTTGTTGGAAATTTTACAAAAAACACTCACTTTAGACAAGATATTCCCTGGAATCAGCCTCAATATAAATTAATTTTTCCCGAAAATACAGAAATCATTCGTTCGGCAGCCGCTCTTTCTATTTTACGCGGTATGCGTAAAAATGTGCAGGAAAACGCTTTGGGCAGCCCTTTCCTTCCTGCATCTTACTGCTTCAACTCCACCACGGTAACGCCATCTTCCCCCTCCGCCCCACGGGGTCGGCCCCGTGGGGACCCCGTCTTTATTTCACTTGCGCGGGCGGAATGAATCCGCCCTTGCGCCAAGGTGTTCGCCTTCGGCAAACATGCTTGTACGCCGCAAAGCGGCGGGTACGGCGAGGGTTCCTCTATGGAGGGCACTTTCCTTCTGCATCTTACTGCTTCAACTCCACCACGGTGACGCCATCTTCCCCCTCGCCGTAGCGGCCCAGGCGGAAGCTTTTTACTCTCGGGTGGCGGCGCAGCTGCTGCTGGACCGCCTTGCGAAGGGCGCCGGTCCCCTTGCCGTGGATAATAGTCACCTCATTGAGTTTGCCCATAACAGCATTGTCCAGGAACCGCTCCACCGCCAGCTCTGCCTCATCGGTCATCATGCCCCTAAGGTCGATCTCATTGCAGGCGGCCCGGGCCCCTGCCAGGCGAATGGTAGTCTGGACCTGGCGCTGGGCGGCCTTCTTCTCCTGGACCTCCGCCTCCTCCACCAGACGTACCTCGCTGGCCTTCACGGTGAGTTTCATATGTCCCGCCAGCAGCAGCAGGCGGTCACCGTTCACTGCGGTGACGGTAGCCTTGGTGCGGGTGCCCCCCAGCTCCACCAGATCGCCCACCTGAATGGGACGGCTGGGCGCAGGGATGGGCTCCTTCTCCTCCTTGAAATGGAGGGCCTCCTCCGCCTGATTCAGCTGGCCCCGGATGGCGGCCCTGGCGTCATTGATATTCTGCCAGTCCGCCGCCTTTTCCTGCCGGCGGCGCAGCTGGTCCAGCTCTGCCATGACCTGATCCGCCTGGGCTCTGGCCTCCCGGATGATCCGCCGTGCCTCGGCCTCGCCCCGGGTACGGGCGTTCTCCTTGGCCCGCTCCATCTGCTCCCGGAACTCCCGGGCCCGCTTGGCGTCGGCCTCCCGCTGGGCACGCAGCCGCTCCGCCTCATCCTTATCCTTCTCCAGGCTCTGACGCTTGGCCTCCAGCTGGGTCAGTACATCTTCAAACCGGATGGACTCGCTGTCCATCTGAGCCTTGGCGGTCTCGATCACCGCCGGGTCCAGCCCCAGCCGCTGGGAGATGGCAAAGGCGTTGGACTTGCCGGGGATACCGATAAGCAGCTTATAAGTGGGCCGCAAGGTCTCCACATCAAACTCGCAGCTGGCATTCTCCACCCCCTCAGTGGTCATGGCGAAGGTTTTCAGCTCAGCGTAGTGGGTCGTAGCAGCCACCTTGGCCCCCTTCTCCCGAACATGCTGGATGATGGCAATGGCCAGGGCCGCGCCCTCCACCGGGTCGGTGCCCGCCCCCAGCTCGTCGAAGAGGATCAGGCTGTGGCCGTCAGCCTCCTCCAGGATCTTCACAATGTTCACCATGTGGGCGGAGAAGGTGGAGAGGCTCTGCTCAATGCTCTGCTCATCACCGATATCCGCCAGCACCCGGTCAAAGACACTGACAGCGCTGCCGTAGTCCGCCGGGATGTGGAACCCACACTGGGCCATCAGGGTGAGAAGGCCAAGAGTCTTGAGGCTCACGGTCTTACCACCGGTATTAGGGCCGGTGATCACCAGGGTGTCGAACCGCCGTCCCAGCTCCAGGTCGATAGGCACCGCCTTGGCGCTGTCCAGCAGAGGATGCCGGGCGTGGCGCAGGGTAACGCTGCCATCCTTCCGGATCTCCGGACGGCTGCCGTTCATTTTATAACTCAGCTGGCCCCGGGCAAAGATCAGGTCCAGCTGCACCAGCATCTCATAGTCCCAGAGGATATCCCGCTGGTAGGCGGCGGCCTCGGCGGAGAGGGAGCGGAGGATCCGGTCGATCTCCTTTTTCTCCTTGGCCTCCAGCTCCTTGAGTTCATTGTTGGCCTGGACCACGCCCATAGGCTCCACAAAAATGGTGGCACCGCTGGAGCTGACATCGTGAACGAGGCCAGGCATGCTGCCCCGGAACTCCGCCTTCACCGGCACCACGAACCGGCCGTCCCGCTGGGTGATGATAGCCTCCTGGAGCACTTTGCTGTAGCTCTGGGAGGAGATGATCTTCTGGAGGATCTGCCGGCCCTTGGCAGCGGCGTTGCGCTTGTGGCGGCGGATATCCGCCAGCTCCGGACTGGCGTTATCGGCGATCACATCCTCCTCCAGAATGGCGGTGGTGATCTTTTCCTCCAGGAAGCGGTTTCCCTTTACAGAGTTGAACAGGTGGTCCACAGCGGTCTTTTTGCCGCCGCCGTCCCCCCAATATTCCTTGATCCGCCGGGCACAGCGCAGCACTCCGGCAATGTCCAGCAGCTCCCGGGTGTTGAGAGCACCCCCCCGGTCTGCCCGGTACAGGCTCTCCGCCACCGGCTTGATGCCGGAGAAAGCGGGACTGCCCCGCTGGCCGATCATCTCCCGGGCGGCGTCGGTCTCGTCCTGGAGCCGCTCCACCTCCTGCTTGTCGGTGGAGGGCGTTACCGCCAGAGCTTTGGCCCGGGCGGCCTCACAGCTGGTCTGGTCCGCCAGCATCTGCAGGATCGCCGGCAGCTCCAGCGTGCGGATGGATTTATCAAATAATTCGCTCATATCTCCTTCTCCTGAAAACCACAGCTGTATGGGAAGCTGGCCCATTCTTGAGAAAAGGAGTCATTCCCCAATACAGTCCGTTGATTTTCGGCAAAATATTACAATTTGTCTATGATTTTTCCCCTTCCGGCGTGGGCATTGCCCCCCGGAGGGACTTGTAGAAGTCCAAGGTACGGAAGTCTCGCTCCAGCATAGCCCGGACATAGGCCTCAGCGGCCAGGCTCATTCTCCTCTGGTCCTCCGGGGCCAGGGTAAAGCTGTAAAGGCGTTTGGCCTCCCCGTAGACCACATGGCGCATGGCGGCCAGGGTCCCCGGCGTCAGGGACAGCCCATTCTCGCCGCCGCAGCGGCGGCAGCGGAGGATGCCGCCCCGGATATCCAGCACCGGCTCCGCCGGGTCCGCCTCTCCACACACCGCGCAGCCATCCAGCAGCGGGGCAAAGCCCACCAGGGACATGAGCCGCAGCTCAAAGGCGGCTTTCACCTGCTCCGGCGGCTTGCGGAGCTCCCCCAAAGCGTACAATGCGTTGAGGAGGAGGCTCAGGATCTCCCCGGACTCCGTTCCCTCCAGCGTGACCGATTCTGTCAGTTCTGCAAAATAGCTGGCAAGGCTGAGAAGCTCCACATCCTGACGCACGCCGTCGAAGAGGGCAATGGTGTTGGCCTCGCTGAGGATCTGCCAGCCATGGCTCTCAGAGAGGACCATGTCGGAGTACACCAGCAGCTGGGTGGCAGCAGTGACGCGGCTGCGGCGGCTCCTGGCCCCCTTGGCCACCACCGCCACCTTTCCCAGTTCCGCGGTAAGCACCGTCAGGATGCGGTCGCTCTCCTTGGTATCCACGCCCCGCAGGACGATCCCCTTTACCACTGTCCGTTCCTTGGCCATATGTTCCTCGCTTATGTAGGCGGCGCTGCCGCCGCCAGGTTATGTTTTGTCAGAGTCTTTGTTCGGCTGCGCCTCTTCCCGATACATCAGATAGAACTCCGGCGCGCCGGTCTCCTGAAACAGCGTCCAAAATTGTTCGTCCATAGCTCCGCCTCCCACCTATAGGGTGGTCCGGCCGGATGTGGGACATCCGTGGGAAGTTATGGCGGGGAAAATTACCACCCCGGCTATCAGTCCTCCCGATAGCCCACGTCCCGGATAAAATTAACGTTATCTCTCCAGTTTTCCTTTACCTTCACCCAAGTTTCCATATAGACCTTAGTGCCCATAAATTTTTCAATGTCCTGGCGGGCATGGCTGCTGATCTTCTTGAGCATCTCGCCGTTTTTGCCGATGATAATACCCTTATGGCTGGCCTTCTCGCAGTAGATGGTCACATCCAGGTCGATGATCCCGTTATCCCGCTCGGAGAACCGGGTCACCTCCACGGCGGTGCCGTGAGGGATCTCCTTATCCAGATTCCGCAGCAGCTTCTCCCGAACGATCTCCCCTACGATCTGCCGCTCCGGCTGGTCGGAGGTCATGCCCTCCGGGAACAGCTGAGGTCCCTCAGCGGCGTATTTTTCCAGCTGTTCCATAAGGATGTCCAGCCCATCCCCCTTCTCGGCGGAGATGGGGATGATAGCGTCAAATGCAAAAGCGGCGGCATATACAGCCATCACCTCCAGCAGCTGGGGCTTCTCCACGGTGTCGATCTTGTTGATGACCAGCACGGCGGGGAGCTTCTCCTCCCGGATACGGTCGATGAGAGCCTGCTCCGGGGCGCCGATCTTGGCAATGGGTTCCACCAGCAGGCACACGCCGTCCACATCCGCCACGCTCTGGCGGACCACCTTCACCATGTAATCCCCCAGACGGGTCCGGGCCTTGTGGAGGCCCGGGGTATCCAGCAGAACGAACTGGGTATCCCCACGGTTCACCACACCGCAGATACGATTGCGGGTGGTCTGGGGCTTGCTGGAGACGATAGCCACCTTCTCCCCCACCAGGGCGTTGGTAAGCGTGGACTTGCCCACATTGGGCCGGCCCACAATAGCGATCATAGCGGTTTTTTTGATCTCATTCATTATAGATGATCCTCAACTTTCTATATATTTCCGGTATTGAGCAATTCACCGGTTACTGATATCTGTATTTTCCTCCTCCAGGCACCGCTCCATGATAACAGCAGTATACCCATCAGAAGGTTTTTCTTTTCCTGTGCAGGAAAAGCCATTTTTTTGCCAAAAGGCCTTGCTCTGAGGGTTTCCCTTGGCATAAGCCAGCCCCACCCGGACATAGCCCAGTTTTTTCAGGCACAGCAGAAGCTGCTCCACCAGAGCAGAACCAAGCCCTGCTCCCTGTGTCTCCCGTGCCGTCATAAAGAGTCCGATCCAGGCAGTATCCGCCGCCGGATACCCTTCGATCAGATCCAGTATCGCCGCCAGGCGGTCTCCCTTCCAGAAGCCCAGGAAGTGCTTGTCCGCCAGGGTACGGCCCGGCGGCAGGGCAGTAAGATCCCGGCGTATCCCATCCGCCGTGGGCGGTGGCGGGCAGTGCTCATAAAAGAGGGGATTGCCTTCACACAGCGCCAGTACCGCCGGGATATCCGCCTCTGTCAGCGGTTTTACATCATATTCGGGCACTATTTCAGCATACCAGGTCGGAACCGTGGGGCAGGTCACGGCTGTGCCTCCGCTTTCCGCTCCAGCCCCAGCTCGGCCATGATAGCCTCCTCCCGCTCCCGCATCCGCGCCTTCTGGGGCCCCTCGTCCAGATGGTCGTAGCCCAGTAGGTGCAGCACGGAGTGGACAGTGAGGTAGGCCAGTTCCCGGCGGTTGGTATGGCCGTACTCCTTGGCCTGGGCCTTTACCCGCTCCATGGAGATCACCATGTCGCCCAGGGGCAGCAGTCCCGTAGCCGGGTCCAGCAGCTCCTCATCCTCCGCCTGAGGCGGCTCACCGGCCGTCAGGTCAAATTCCGGGAAGCTGAGGACATCGGTAGGTCTGTCCACATTTCGCATATCCCGATTGATCTGATGGATGCCCTCATCATTGGTGAGCAGTACATCCACTTCACAGGGGGCGGTGACCCCCTCCAGTGCCAGAGCCGTGCGGATGGCCTTGCGGATGAGGGCGCAGTTGCCCTCGCTGGCCGCTCCCGGTACATCCGCCGTCACCGGGATATAATGACGCTTCGCCATGGTCTTATTCCTCCTTTTGCCCGTCGACGGGCTCGTCCATGACCCAGGGCAGGTACATAATACACTCCAGGTCAAAGTGGGGCACGGGAAAGTCCGGCGCCCCGTAGGGATAGTCCTCATGCCCCAGGCTCCACTCACCCCAGGCGAACTCGACCCCCGGCCCCCAACCGGGCCCACGGTCCTCTCCGGCAGGCTTTGCTTTGATCTCTCCGGCCACACGCCAGGAGAACTGGTAGAGGAGGCCCTTTTCCGCCCAGGTCTTGTCGTGGTACAGCTCACAGACATAGGTGGCCTTCTCCGGCGGGATGCAGAGGCTGTCCAGAATCCCCAGAAGCTCCGCCGGCAGCCGCCGCTCCCTGGCCAGAGCCAGGAAGTTCCGGCAGTGGCCGCAGGCGCAGCCCCAGTCCTCTGCCTGGGCATACCAGGCGGCGGTAGCTGCCTCGTCGACCTCTGCCTCATAACCAAACCAGGAAAATCTGGTCATATGCGTACCTCCTTCGCTGTCTCTGTCCGCCAAATATCATAGGAATATTTGAACCGAGACATATAAAACACCAGCGCAGCCAGGTAGGTCAAAATGCCCAGCAAGCTGTGGAAGGGCATCAGGAAGAGGCCGCACACACCAGGGATCATCAAAATGATCCAGGCAGTCATCAGCTTGTCGCTCTCCAAGGCGAGACCGGTGGTATTCTCCAACTCCTCCATCCCCCGGGACAACCGATAGGTCACCGGCATCTGGAGCGCAAGGGATATCAAGGCCATCACCAGGGCAGCAAATCCCGTGGGTTCCATCCCCAGAAGGCTCATCAGCCAGACGATACCACTGTATATCGCACCGATCACAGCATCAGGGCAGCCCTGCTCAAACGACCGTCAGGATGGGACAGAACGCATACCGGACAGAAGCAGCAGATATCCCACAAATGCCGGCAGAATCGACACCGTATACACTCTGATATCCACATACAGAAAAATCAATCCCATTAGAAAGGTTCCCATACGCTGTTCCCTTTCCTGCCGCCCCAGGGGCGGCGCTTTTCCGGTGTTACTTCTTCTCCCGGCGGCGCTCGTTGCGGGCATAGTAGTCATCATAAGCCTTGATGATCCGCTGGACCATCACATGGCGGACCACGTCCTGGTCTGTCAGCTCGCAGATGCCGATGCCCTCCACGTTTTTCAGTACCCGGATGGCCTCCTTGAGGCCGCTGGTCTTGTCGGCAGGCAGGTCGATCTGGGTCACATCGCCGGTGATGACCACCTTGGAGCCGAAGCCCATACGGGTAAGGAACATTTTCATCTGCTCCCGTGAGGTGTTCTGGGCCTCATCCAGGATGATGAAGCTGTCGTCCAGGGTACGGCCCCGCATGTAGGCCAGGGGCGCTACCTCGATATTGCCCCGCTCCAGGTATTTCTGGTAGGTCTCCGCCCCCAGCATATCAAACAGGGCGTCGTACAGAGGCCGCAGGTAGGGGT
>UROF01000039.1 GCA_900549475.1 uncultured Eubacteriales bacterium | reverse complement strand
GAGCGCCACCTTGCCAAGGTGGAGGTAGCGGGTTCGAGCCCCGTCGCCCGCTCCATTTTTTATCGGAGCGAAGATAGGCTCCCTGATTTTTTTGCAAGCAACCGCCGCTGGCCTGGCCCCTGGGTAATACCGGGCTGCTGGTGTGCATATGCTTATGGGGGAAGGGAAAATGCTCTGCCCCCGGACATGGCGACATAGCCAAGTGGTAAGGCATGGGTCTGCAAAACCCTGATTCCCCGGTTCAAATCCGGGTGTCGCCTCCAGAAAGAAAGACACGCTTTTTAGCGTGTCTTTCTTTTTGGATACCTGGGTTCGTTTAAAATGCTCGGCGGAAGTGAATTCCGCCTTCGCCGAGGTTTTGCCTGCGGCAAAACGCTCGTACGGCGCAAAAGCGCCGCCCCACCGTGTGGGGCCCCGGGGTTTGGCTGGCATCTAAACTGTTCGGACAAGACAGAAAGAAACACCAGCTCACAAGCTGGTGTTTCTTTTTTGATTTATCTTGCTTTCAGCGGCTGTTATCCTCTGGTATGCCGCTGCTTTTCATGGATTGACGGAAGGAGATACTATGGAGCCCATTTGCTATATCGTGGGAGCCTGCCAACCGGGAGAGCTGTACCTGCCCTCCCGCCGGGCTGCCTTTGTTATCGCCGCTGATAAGGGCCTTTGCCATCTGGAGGCGGCGGGGATCGCTCCGGATCTGATCGTGGGGGATTTTGACTCCCTGGGTACCGTTCCCCAGGGGCCTAATGTGATCCGCCACCCGGTGGAGAAGGACGATACGGATATGATGCTGGCAGTCAAGACCGGCCTTGAGCGGGGATACCGCACCTTTGTCCTCTATGGAGGCATGGGCGGACGGCTGGATCACACGTATGCCAATCTCCAGACCTTGGCGTATCTGGTGGACCACGGGGCCAGAGGATTCCTGCTGGGCGGGGACTTTGCTGTTACCGCCCTGAAAGAGGATAGGCTGGCTTTCCCGGCGGGACTTACAGGCCCGGTGTCGGTATTCTGTCCCGGGGAGCCGGCGGAGGGAGTGTCCATTGAGGGGCTGTACTACCCCCTTCAGGACGCTGTCCTCACCAGCGGTTTTCCTCTGGGAGTCAGCAATCAGTTTACCGGTGTGCCTGCTTCTGTATCCGTCCGCCGGGGGACCCTGCTGGTGATGTGGGGGGAGTCCCCCGCCTCCCTGCTGGCGCGGCTGTAATATGGTTTTGCGTCAAAGAGACGCCTCCAGCGGCATTGCCGTTGGAGGCGTTTCTTTTTATACAGAAACATTATCGCCGGAGGGAGCGGCCTGGCCGTTCCCCGGTGAGAGCCCCTGCCGCAATGGCGGGGACACCGCCCACCAGCACCCAGTCCATACCGGCGGCGCAGCGGTGGGGATCGGCGTAGGTGCCCACCTCGTGGACTGCCGCCGGGTCAAAGATGTTGATGTCCGCGTCCATGCCGGCGGCCAGGCGGCCTTTTCCCCGGAGCCGCAGGGCGGCGGCAGGTATGGCGGTCATGGAGGCTACCGCCTCCGGCAGAGTGAGTACCTTCTCCTGCCGGACGTACTTCTCCAGGACCCGGGCGAAGGTGCCGTATACCCGGGGGTGGCGCTTTCCGGAGGTGGGATAGGTGCTGTCGGAGATCACCGCACTGTAGGGCAGGCGGAGGAGCCTTGCGATGTCCGCCTCGTCGGTAATGAAGTCGATCATGGTGATGGCGCAGTTCTCACTGACCAGCAGATCACAGGCGCAGGTGAAGGGATCTTTCCCCTGGGCTTTGGCAATGTCCGCCACACTCATACCCTGGAAGGGGCGGTTCTCCGGCTGGTTCAGAGTGGAGCAGAGGATATTCTCCCAGCCCACCATGCCGGCGATGTTGTCAAAATCCCGACCGTTTTGGATCCGCTCCGCCAGCTCCCGGCGGCGGGCAGGGTCCCGCAGCCGTTCCGTAATGGCCTGGGTGCCGCCGGTGAGGAAGTCGGGGGGCAGGATGTGGATCAGCTGTGTGGAACCGGCAGTGTAGGGATAGACGTCGCAAGTGACGTCCAGTCCCTTCTCCCTGGCCCGGTCCATCATGGCGATGGCCTGAGGGATCTTCTTGCCCCAGTTGCGAGAACCCATGGCTTTGAGATGGCTGATGTGGACGGGAACCTGGAGCCGCCGGGCCACGGTGAGCATCTCCTCCAGGGCCTCACACACGGCGTCCCCCTCCTCCCGCATGTGGACAGTGACCGGAATGTCCGTCCCCCGGAGGACAGAGAGCACAGAAATCAGCTCCTCGGTGCTGTAGAAGCACTCCGGGGCGTAGCCAAGGCCCAGGGATACCCCCAGGGCCCCCTCCTCCAGAGCCGTCTCCAGGGCCCTCTGGATGGCGTGGATCTGGCTGGAGTCCAAGGTCTGGCAGGCATAGCCGGCCACAGCAGCCCGGATGGTCCCGGCTCCTGCCAGCATGCCGGTGTGCAGAGGCTTGCAGTCTGCGGAGCGGAGGTACTCCCTCAGAGAATCGGTGGGCACCGCCTCCCCTGCCGGTCCGGTGATGGGTTCCAGATAGTCCAGTACCGCCTGACGGTAAGGTCCGTCAATGGGGGCCACAGACAGCCCGCAGTTGCCGTTTATGATGGTGGTGAGACCCTGGCGCAGCTCCAGCTCCCCGAAGCCCTCCCGGAACACCTCCGCGTCGGCATGGCGGTGGATGTCGATAAAGCCGGGGGTCACTGCCTTACCGGCGGCGTCGATGACCTTCTGAGCGGGACCCGGGCAGTGGCCGACGGCAGCGATTTTGCCCTCCGTTACCGCTACGTCGGCGGCGTAGGGCTGGCTGCCGCTGCCGTCGATGATCGTGCCGTTTCGGATCAGAATATCGTACATCAGGAAATACCTCCTCTCAGCAGTACACAAGATGTGAATGGCCTGTGGAAAAAACCGCCGGAGCCATCAGGCCTCCGGCGGCGATTTTAATCATTTCAGCCGGGCCTGAAGCTCCCGGAGGGTGACGGCATAGGCCTCCCGCTCATGGGGCAGCACCGGCAGTTTCTCCGGCAGAGGCCAGCCCTTGGCGGCAAAGAGCCGCCGGATGATAAGGTCGGTAAAATCCGGGTTCTTCACCAGTACCGGCCCGGTGAGGTGGGTGGCAAGAATGTTGCCCACAGCGTAGCCCTCGGCGCCGTGCTCGGCATCGTTGCCAAAGCCCATGGGCAGAGTGGAGAACAGCGGTGCGGTGATGCCGGAGGTGGTGGAGCACTTGTTCATAAAGCCCACTGCCGGGGCCTCCCACAAAGTAGAGGCGGCGATCACATCGCCGGGGACGCGCTTTTCCGTCTCCACGGTGGTGAAGTCCGCCAGGCTCAGACCGCCCCAGACCTTGCCCTGGGCGTCGGTGACGGAGCGGCCCAGAGTTTCCATGGCGTTGCCGGTGAAGAAAAGGAGACAGCCGCGGTCCAGGGCATCCCGGATGGCCTGGGCATGGTGGGTCAGACCCAGCAGCACCGCCTTCTGGGCCCCTTCAGTGCCGGCACCCATGTAGATGAGATCAGCTCCGGTAAAGTTGGGCACATCCTCGGCGGTGACCTTCACCAGGTTAACGGTGACGTCCAGAGCCTCCAGGTGGCGGCGGAGGACGGAGATGTTGGCGTATTCCCCATAGAGGGACATGGTATCGGGGTAGAGATGCAGAATCGTCAGTTCCATGATGACCCTCCTTATTGGTCTTCCCGCTCAGTGAGCGAGAGCAGCTTGTCCCGGTCGGAGAAGCAGGTGAGGACGTAGATGTCCTCGTCCCCTGCCGCCTTCAGGGCCTCGGCGGCCTGGACGGCAGTGTCGTAGCAGGCGATCTTCTCCGGGTTCACAGAGGTGTAGTCAAAGCGCATGGCCAGGTCGTTGACGTACTTGCCGCAGAGGACCACCTTCTCCACCTGGGGGCAGCTGAGACGGTCGAAGTCGATGTCCCACAGCCAGCTGGTCTCGCCGGTGAAGTACTTGCGGCTGATGGCGTCCACCAGGACAATGACAGTGCAGGGCTTTTCTGTGGAGCAGATATAGTCCAGGTTGGTGTCGTAGGCCACGGAATTCTCGTGCTTGCTGGTGAGGAGGGTGCCGTGGTGGGCGCCCAGGGTGAAGCGGATCATGCGGCCGTTTTTCAGAATGTAGTCGTTGATAACCGAGGCCATGGTGGCCTTGTTCACCCCCGCCAGGGAGCAGACAGACCAGGCGGCCAGGATATTGTAGACGTTGTAGATGCTGCGGAAGCTCAGATGGATCTCCGTGTCGCCGCCGATGGTCAGCCGTCCCTCCTTCAGGTCCAGATCTGTGACGGCGAAGTCCGGATCATGGCGGCTGTAGCCGCAGCTTTCACAGTGGTAGTGGCCGATGTGGTGGTAGTGGTAGCAGGAGTAGACCATGCGGCCCCGGCACACCGGGCACCGGGCCCCGTCGTCGTAGACGCCCCGGGGCGTGTCGGTGCTGATGGAGCAGCGCTCCAGGCCAAACCACTTCACCTTCTCCGGATTGTGGCCCTGGGCGAACCGGGACACCAGGGGATCGTCGGCGTTGAGGACCAGGGTGGTCTCCGGGTGGATGGCAGGCAGGATGGAGGCAAACACCCACTCCGGGTGGCCGTTGCGAGTCAGCTGATCCCGGTAGAGGTTGGTGATGACAAAGTGGGTGGGGTGGAAGTGGCGGAAGCTGAGGCGGGCGTAGCGCTCATCGCTCTCCAGCAGCAGTACGTCTCCCTTCACTTTTCCGCCTAAGGTGCTGCGGGAGAGGATCAGGGTGGTGACGCCCTCGATCTGGTTGGAGCCCTCGGCGTTGTAGACTACGTCCTTGCCGGCGGAGCGGAGGATGGAGGCGATCATTTCCACTGTGGAGGTCTTGCCGTTGGAACCGGTGACGGCGATGATGTAGGGGGGCAGCTTTACCCGGCCCAGGACGTCGGGGCAGAGCTTCAGGGCGTACTGGCCCGGCAGACTGCTGCCCTTGCCTACCAGCTTGCCGATGAAGCGCAGCAGCTTGCAGACAACGATAGCGAGAAACATGCGCATAATCTTGTTCACTCCTTGGTGTTGGTTTGTCCGCCGCTTTCCGGCGGGAGGGGTGTCCCGAAGGGGACAAAGGGATGATTTTTGATTATATATTGTAATATTTTAGAACAATAATACGAAAAGTTTTTGAAATTGTCGGATTCTAAGAGGGGTGTTTCCGGTAGGCTCGCTTTTCGGCACCCGAACGTGACCGGGACTGGGAGCCGAGGAGGCCCCTTCCAAAATCGTCATCAGCTCCGCTCCAGATGGATCATCAGCGCCGCCACGTCTGCGGGGCTGACCCCGGAGATCCGGCTGGCCTGTCCAAGGTTCATGGGCTGCACGGCGGAGAGCTTCTCCCTGGCCTCCAGCCGCAGTCCCTGGATGTGGGCGTAGTCGGTGCCGGGAGGGATCACCCGGCTCTCCAGCTTTTTGAAGTCCTCCACCTCCTGGAGCTGGCGCTGGATATAGCCCTCGTATTTGACAGAGATCTCCACCTGCTCCGCTGTTTCCGGAGGCAAGTCCGGCATCTCCGGATCGAATTGCCGGAGGTCGGCATAGTGGATCTCCGGGCGGCGAAGGAGGGCGATCATGGGAGCGCCGTCGCTGACCGGGGCGGTGCCCCGATTCGCCAGGAAGGCGTTGAGCCCGGCTGTGGGAGGCAGGCCCTTCCCTGCCAGCCGCCGGACTTCCCGGCGGACAGCTTCATATTTAGCCTCCACCTCTGCCAGCCGTTCATTACTGACCAGCCCCAGCCCATGGCCGATGGCGGTGAGCCGCTGGTCGGCGTTGTCCTGGCGCAGCAGCAGCCGGTACTCACTGCGGCTGGTCATCATCCGATAGGGCTCGTCGGTGCCCTTGGTCACCAGATCGTCAATGAGGGTGCCGATGTAGGACTGGCTGCGGGTGAGGACAAAAGGCGATTGGCCCCGGAGCTTCCGGGCGGCGTTGACGCCTGCCACAAAGCCCTGGACTGCCGCCTCCTCATAGCCGGAGGAGCCGCAGAACTGCCCCGCGCCATAGAGGCCGGGGACTTTCTTCGCCTCCAGGGTGGGTTTGAGCTCCAGCGGGTCCACGCAGTCGTATTCGATGGCGTAGGCGGGCCGCATGATCTCCGCGTGCTCCAGGCCCGCGATGGTATGAAGCATCTCCCACTGGACATCCTCCGGCAGAGCGGAGGAGAAGCCCTGGATGTAGAGCTCCTCCGTGTCAAGGCCCATGGGCTCGATAAACAGCTGGTGGCGGAGCTTGTCCGGGAACCGGGTGATCTTGGCCTCGATGGAGGGGCAGTACCGGGGGCCCACCCCCTCGATGACCCCGCTGTGCATGGGGGAACGGGAGAGATTTTCCCGGATGATCCGGTGGGTCTCCTCGTTGGTGTAGGTGAGGTAGCACACCGCCCGGTTCACCGGTTTCTCCCGGGTGGTGAAGGAGAAGGGCATGGTCTCGGCGTCCCCCTCCTGGAGCTCCATTTTGGAGAAATCCACTGTCCGGGCGTTGACCCGGGGAGGCGTGCCGGTCTTGAACCGCCGCAGTCCCAGTCCCAGGCGTAAGAGACAATCCGTGAGGGATGTGGCGGCAAACATGCCGTCAGGGCCTCCCTCCCGGACGCACTCCCCCACGATGGTCCGGCCGTTGAGGTAGGTGCCGGAGCAGACGACAGCGGCCTTTACGGCGAACACTGCCCCGGTCTGGAGGACCACATGGCTCACCGCGCCGCCGATGAGCCGGATCTCTGTGACCTCTCCCTGGCGCACCGTCAGGTTTTCCTGCCGCTCTAGGGTGTGCTTCATTACCTGCTGGTACAGCCGCCGGTCTGCCTGAGCCCGGAGGCTGTGGACGGCAGGGCCTTTGCCCCGGTTGAGGAGCCGGTACTGGATGCAGGCCTTGTCAGCGGCCCGGCCCATCTCGCCTCCCAGGGCGTCTAGCTCCCGGACCAGGTGGCCCTTGCCGGTGCCGCCGATGGCGGGGTTGCAGGGCATGTTTCCCACTGCGTCCAGATTGATGGTGAAGCAGATGGTTTTCATACCCAGCCGGGCGGCGGTCAGAGCTGCCTCAATGCCGGCGTGGCCCGCCCCGATGACGGCAATATCATATTGTCCTGCGTCAAATTCTCTCATGGATGTTTCGTATCCTTGTGACAAAAGATTCTTCTCTGTCAGCCGCGCTCCAGGGTCAGAACCGCGATCTGGGGCCGGTTGAACAGCCGGAAGCTGGGGCCGGAGTTCCCCAATCCCCGGGAGATAAAGGCTGTGCTGTTATTTTCCGTGTAGAAGCCGGCGGTGTAGGAGGGGAAAAGGGTGCGGTCGGTACTGATGAGGCCGTCGGTAAAGGGCAGGCGGATCATACCGCCGTGGCCATGGCCGGAGATCACCAGGTCCGCGCCCAGGAGGCTGTACTGCCGGAGAAAGTGGTCGTTGCGGTGGGCCAGGAGAATCCAGAAGGGGTCCTCCGCTGCGGCCTTCACCTCTTCTGCCAGCTCCTCCGGGGTTTTTTGATCGGCGTAGCCGTTGGGGTCGTCGATGCCTGCCAGGATAATGGAATCGCCGCCCCGCTCCAGGGTGACGAAACGGTTGTCCAGTACCGTTACCCCCGCGGCCTCCAGCCCCTCTTTCAGATCCGGCACATGGGGCAGTGCCCATTCATGGTTGCCGGTGACAAAGTAGGTGGGGGCGATGGCAGCCAGGGCGGAACCCAGATCCACCGCGTAGCTGTGGGGGGTCTCCCGGAACCGGTCCAGCAGATCTCCTGTAAGGAAGATGTAGTCCGGCGAGAGCTCACGGATCTCGTCGATCAGATCCTGGTTTCCCTCTCCGAACTGTGCCCCGTGCAGGTCGCTGAGCTCCACGATGGTGCAGCCCGCAAAGCCCTGGGGCAGCCGGGGAGAGGTGAAGGTGAAGCGTTCCACCTGAAGGGAGTGGTTGCTCCACCGGAAGAAGCCGGCCGCCAAAAGCACCAGCAGCAAAAGCAGCAGGATGCGGCGGCCGGGGGACCGCTTTTTGCGGGATTGTTTTGCCATAACAGATGGGTCTCCCTTTGCAAAAGTGTAATAGGCAATCACATAGTATACCATAAAAAGCATCAAATACCAAGAGCGGAAGAGAAAGAATTCACCCTTTGACAATTTTTTCGGAGGGGAATAAAATAAAAACAAGGAAGTTGGCTGGAAATGGCTCTTGGAATGGGAGCCTGGCGGGCTGCATGGGGCAGTTCGCGGATCGGAAGGAGGTTTCACAATGGAAGAAGTAAGGATCGTCACCATCAGCCGTGAATTTGGCAGTGGAGGACGGACCATCGGTAAGACGTTGGCGCAGCGGCTGGGCATCGCCTACTACGACAAGGAGTTGGTCAAGCAGGTATCCCTGGAGACGGGATTTGATCCCAAATTTGTGGAAGAAAAAGGGGAATTTGCCGGAAATACCAGCCGCCTGGCCTGGTTTTTTGATCAGGGGGCCGGTACGCCGGGGGTGATGAACGGCCTCAATGCCACGGACTTCCTCTGGACCATCCAGCGGGAGGTGATCCTGCGCCTGGCGGATAAGGAGCCCTGTGTGATCGTGGGCCGGTGTGCTGACTATATTCTCCGGGATCGGAAGGACTGCCTCCATGCCTTTATCCATGCCGGGATGGACTTTCGTGCGGACCGGATCGTGCGCTTGTACGGCGAATCGGAGAACAGCCCTGAAAAGCGCCTGAAGGATAAGGATACCAAGCGGCGCATCAACTATAAACATTTTACCCAACGGGAGTGGGGCATGTCCCAGAATTACCATGTCACGCTGGACAGCGGTGTTATCGGCATCGAGCGGTGTGTGGATATTCTGGAGGAGCTGTACCGGGGCGGCAGAGAACAGTCCCTGTGACAGCAGAAAACAAAAGAGCCGCCGGAGAGAATATTTCTCCGGCGGCTTTGTATATTTTGCATGGTTTCTCCATGTCCTTTTTGTGATGACACAACAAAAAACCAGACACTTAAAAATAGAAATTTTTTCAAAAACGAAAAATTTTCGAGTAATCTGTTGCAAAACTGTCGGGGCTGTATTATAGTTTTATCAAGAAATTATGATAGGATTTCGCATAGATTTAAAAAACCAAGCGTCAGATCCGAGGAGGTCACTGTGGGAAAAAATGTCGTTGCGCTGATGCTGCAGGAGTATGAGAATTTTACAAAGTCAGAGAAGAAGATCGTGGATTATGTGCTGGAGCACCAGAAGGAGACCCAGTACATCAGCATTACGGATCTGAGCGCTGCCTGTGACGTGGCGGTGTCCACCATATCGGTGTTCTGCCGGAAGCTGAAGCTGGCAGGCTTCAACGACTTCAAGCTGGAGCTGGCTAAGGCGGCCCTGATCGCCGGCAACCGAGCTCCTTCCAGCGTGGCCAACGAGGAGATCCTGCTGGACGACAGCGTACCCACTGTTATGGACAAAGTCTACAACACCAACCAGGATGCGCTGAACAAGGCCTACCACATGCTCCAGGAGGGAGCTGTCCGCCGGGCTGTGGAGCTGATGAGCCGGGCGGGCCAGGTGGTCTGCCTGGGCCAGGGGAACCACTCCATCGTAGCGGAGGCTGCCTGGGCTCAGTTCTCCACCTCCTCCCCCAAGTTCAAGACTGCTCAGGATTCCCATCTGCAGACGGTGATCCTGTCCACTCTGGCGGAAAATGACGTAGTGATCTATTTCTCCTATACCGGTGCCACCCATGAGCTGCTGGAGGCAGCGGAGCTGATTGCCTCCCGGGGAGCCAAGATGATCCTGGTGACCCGCTTCCTCAACGCTCCGGCCAGTACCTTTGCGGATACGGTCCTGCTGTGCGGGCCCAATGAATTGCCGCTGCAATTTGGCTCCATTGCCGCTATCGTGGCCCAGATGTATGTGGTGGATGTGCTGGTCAGCGAATATTGCCGCCAGAACCACGAGGAGGCGGAGCGCTGCCGGGAATCTGTCGGCAAGGCCCTGACCCAGAAGTGCGTGTGATCCCGGCAGACAACCATTGACAAGAGAACAACGAAGCATGGAAGCGCGGCGCGGAGCCGGGGAAGGAGCAGCCTATGTCCGGAGCGTTTGACCCCAAAAATGACCTGTGGAGGACCGTCAGCTTGATAACGGACGTGTGCGGACTGTCCTTCCTGTGGGTGCTTACCAGCCTGCCCATCATCACCATCGGACCCGCCACAGCGGCACTGTACTTTGCGGTGGTCCGCTATGTGCGGCGGCGGGAAGACGGCGCTTTTGCGGCATTTTTCCGCTCCTTCCGGCTCAATCTCCGCCAGGGCGTATTAGCCACCCTGGCGGTTTTGCTGCCGGCGTTTCTGCTTCAGCTGGGCTGGCGCGTATGCCGTGCCGCCGCATCTGCCACCCCCTATGGGTATGCCGTACTGGCGGGCTATAGCCTGCTGATGGTGCTGCCTTTGGGGGTGCTGCTGTACCTGTTTCCCCTGCTGGGACGATTCACCTTCTCCCTGGGGGATCTGTTCCGAACCGCTGCCCGGCTGACCCTGGTCCACCTGCCCACTGCGCTGCTGCTGGTGATTCTGGCCGTGGTATCTGTGATGCTGTGCCTACAGTTTGTGCTGCCGCTGTTTTTCCTGCCGGCCCTGACGGCCCTGGCGTCGTCCCTGCTGCTGGAGAAGATCTTCCGGCGCTATGCTCCTCAGCTGGAGAATGAGGAGGAGCCGGAGGAGGATTTGGGCAATTGATATAAAAATTTTTATTTAAACTGGAGTTTCCTACAAATTTTCGAAATAATTTTTATTTTGGTTGACTTTTCCTCTCAGGGCTTATACAATTTAGACAGATAGCCCGGTTTGAGAGCCGGGTTTTTCATCAAAAAGGAGGAAATGACATGAAGAAGTTTCTTGCGCTCCTGCTGGTACTGGTGATGGCGCTGGGCCTGGTGGCCTGCTCCGTGGAGCAGGCTAACAATGGTGGCAGCAACACCGCCACCAATAACACTGCCAACGATACCACCGACGATACCGGCGACACCTCCGGCGAGGCCGTAGAGATCTCCCTGTGGACCTACCCCATCGGCGACTGGGGCAAGCCCGAAGTGGTCAGCGAGATCATTGCCAAGTTCAACGAGAAGTATCCCAACATCACTGTCACCCATCAGCTGCTGGACTACAGCAACGGTGACGCTCAGGTGAACACCGCCATGGAAGGCGGCACTGTGGGCGACATCATCATGGAGGGTCCTGAGCGTCTGGTGTCCAACTGGGGCGCCAACGGCAAGATGGTGGACCTGAGCGACATGTGGACCGACGAGATGAAGGCCGACATGGCCAGCGCCTCCATTGAGAAGGCCTGCCAGTGGACCGACGGCGCCTTCTATGAGTATCCCCTGTGCATGACCACCCACTGCATGGCCATCAACTACGAGGCCTTTGAGGCGGCCGGCGCCCTCCAGTACATCGACGAAGAGAACCGCACCTGGACCACCGACGATTTCGTCAAGGCCTGCGAGGCCCTGCGTGACGCCGGCTACAGCGTGCCCGGCATCGTCTACTGCGGCGGTACCGGCGGCGACCAGGGCACCCGCGCTCTGGTGCGCAACCTCTACAGCGCCGACTTCACCGACGCTGAGCACACCAAGTACACCATGAACAGCGAGACCGGCATCAAGGGCCTGCAGCTGCTCATCGACATGGTGGACAACAAGTCCATGACTTATGACGCCGGCATCGTGGCCAGCGACGAGCTGAGCCTCTTTGCCAACGGCACCTCCTGCATGAGCTTCTGCTGGAACGCCTCCAACTGGGCTACCTATGCCAGCCAGACTGACTTCACTCCCTTTGCCATGACCTTCCCCTCCGATGACGGCCAGCCCGAGCTGGACGGCGGTATCTGGGGCTTCGGTATCGTGGATAAGGGCGACCAGGCTAAGATCGACGCTGCCAAGACCTTCATCGATTTCGTCTGCAACGACGAGAGCCAGGCTGCTGACAGCGTGTACGCCACCGGCTTCTTCCCCGCTCGCTCCTCCCTGGGCGACATCTACGCCGGTACCGAGAAGGAAGGCTACTCTGAGTTCATGATGTTCATGCCTTACCTGGGCGACTACTACAACGTCACCCCCAAGTGGACTGAGCAGCGCACCGCATGGTTCGAGATGCTCCAGGCTGCCTTCAGCAGCGGCGATGCCGCCTCCGCTCTGGCTGAGTACGACACCAAGGCCAACAGCTGATTGACGACCTTTTTTGAAAGGGCGCCCACTCCCCTGGTGGGCGCCCTTTCTCCCCATCGGTACAGAGAAGTGCCGGAAAATAGGCCGGTGCCGCTCTGTGCCGATGGTCGGCAGACGTGTGCGAAATGAATGAAAAGGAGGGCGAACAAATTTGGCAAGGCAATCCAAGTATGGCACCAGCCGGGCTTTGGTCCGGCGTGAGACTACGGCGGCCTACCTGTTCCTGCTGCCCAGTCTCATCTTCTTCGTGGGGTTCGTTGTCTACCCCATGGTTACCTGCTTTATCAACAGCTTCACCCAGTATAGTAACGCCGGCCACACCTTCTCTGTGGACACCATGTTTGATAACTACATCCGTATGTTCAACGACCCGGTGTTCTGGCGTGGCCTGTGGAATACCATCCTCATCGTGGTGGTCTCCGTCCCGGTGGTAGCTGCCTTCTCCCTGTGGGTGGGCGCCGCCATCTACCGTATGGGGGCCAAGACCCGGTCCTTCTTCCGCTGCATTTTCTACCTCCCTGTGGTCACCGGTACCGTGGCGGTAGCTGTGGTGTGGAAGTGGATGTTTAATAAGTATACCGGCCTTTTCAACTACGTCCTGGGTACGGATATCGGCTGGCTGGGCGATGAGCGCTTTGCCATCTGGTGTATCATCCTGATCCTGTTCACCACCTCCATCGGCCAGCCCATCGTGCTGTATGTAGCCGCTCTGGGCAACGTGGATACCTCCATGATCGAGGCCGCCGAGGTGGACGGCGCCACGGAGCTCCAGGTGTTCTGGAAGATCAAGTGGCCCCAGATCATGCCCACCACCCTGTACATCCTGGTCATCACCACCATCAACTCCTTCCAGTGCTTTGCTCTGATCCAGATGCTGACCTCCGGCGGCCCCAACAATAGTACACAGACCATTATGTACTATATTTATTACCAGGCCATCAAGCTGGGTGAGTACGGCTACGGTATGGCTATGGGCATTATCCTGGCCATCATCATCTCTATCTTCTCCGCCATCCAGTTCAAGGTGGCCGGGAAGAGCAACAGCTGAGAGGAGGGATCACAGTGCTGACGACGAAGAAAAAGTCCCCCTACACCATTGCGTGCCTGGTGATCCTGGCGGTGCTGGCGTTCCTGTTCATCTTCCCGGTGTACTGGATCATCACCGGCTCCTTCAAGACGGCCCAGGAGATCAACTCCGCCGCGCCCACCTTCTTCCCCCAGGTGTTTACGCTGGATAACTACCAGCGGCTCTTTGCCGAGCAGATGCCCCTCTTTGAGCTGAAGGTGGCAGGCTATGTCATCACCGGCCCCATGATCGCCACCTCCCTGAAGTGGCTGCTCAATACCATCATCATGGCAGTGGCCTCCATGATCCTCACCTGCCTGACCGCTGCTATGGCCGGCTATGTCCTGGCGAAAAAGCAGTTCTATGGCCGGGCTCTGGTGTTCTCTCTGATGGTCTGCGCCATGGCGCTGCCCAAGCAGGTCATCCTGATCCCCCTGGTCCAGCAGATGGCGGCCATGGGCATCCACGATACCCTGCTGGCGGTGATCCTGCCCATTGTGGGCTGGCCCTTCGGCGTGTTCCTGATGAAGCAGTTCTCTGAGAACGTGCCCACTGAGATGCTGGAGGCTGCCCGGATCGACGGTGCCGGCCAGTGGCGTACCTTTGCCCAGATCGTGTTCCCCCTCATCAAGCCCGGTGTGGGCGCGCTGGCCATCTTCACCTTCATCACCTCCTGGAACGACTACTTCATGCAGCTGATTATGCTGATCTCCCGTTCCAACCTGACCATTCCCGTCGGTATCGCCCTCATGCAGAGCGGCCCTGACGCCAACGATTTCGGCCTGATCATGGCCGGCGCGGCAGTGGCGGCCGTTCCCATCCTGGTGGTGTTTATCCTGTTCCAGCGGTATTTCACCCAGGGTATTACCATGGGCGCGGTGAAGGGATAAATGCCATGATTTATGCGAAAAATCAGTATGCCGGGGAGTACCGGGGCATCCACCCCGGCCTGGACCTGGCCCTTGCCAACATTACACCGGAATTTCTCGGCGGCCTGAAAGACGGCGTCCGGGTGGACCTCCAGGGCGACGACGTCTACTGCACCCGGTTCACCTATGAGACCATCTCCGACGAGGAGAGCTTTTTCGAGGCTCACGAGAAATATCTGGATATTCACATCATGCTTTCCGGCAGCGAACGGGTGGAGATTGCTCCGCCTGAGGCGCTGGAGCAATTTGAGAGCAAGCCGGAAAACGACTTTTACGCCTACCGAGGTCAGGGCAGCTACAAGCTCACCCTATCTCCGGGAGACTTCCTGGTGGTGTTTCCCGGTGACGCCCATAAGATCAAAATGTTTACCGATACGCCCCGTACCGTCACCAAAGCGGTATTCAAGGTAAGGATTCATTGATCCGTGGCGCTGCAACATTATAAAAGAAAAGGAGATTGTTAAGGATGAAAGACTTTTCTAAGTATCAGGGTGTTATTCCCGCTTTTTATGCCTGCTATGACAAGGACGGCAAAGTCAGCCCCGAGGCGGTCCGTGCTCTGGCCCGTTACCTGCTGAACAAGGGCGTCAAGGGCCTGTATGTGGGCGGTTCCTCCGGCGAGTGCATCTACCAGAGCGTGGAAGAGCGCAAGATCACGCTGGAGAACGTCATGGCTGAGGTGGGCGGCAAGATGACCATCATTGCCCACGTGGCCTGCAACAACACCGAGGACAGCCGTATTCTGGCTGCCCACGCTGAGAGCCTGGGCGTGGACGCCATTGCCGCCATCCCCCCCATCTACTTCCACCTGCCTCCTAAGGCCATTGCCAAGTACTGGAACGACATCTCTGACGCCGCTCCCAACACCGACTTCATCATCTACAACATCCCCCAGCTGGCAGGCGTGGCCCTCACCGTGCCCCTGCTCAAGGAGATGCTGAAGAATCCCCGGGTCATCGGCGTGAAGAACTCCTCCATGCCTGTCCAGGACATCCAGATGTTCCACGACGAGGGCGCTGTGGTGTTCAACGGTCCCGATGAGCAGCTGCTCTCCGGTCTGGCTGCCGGCGCCATCGGCGGTATCGGCGGTACCTACGCTGTGATGCCCGAGCTGTACCTGAAGGTACGGGAGCTGTTCCTGGCCGGCGACATGGCCAAGGGCCGCGAGGTGCAGAACGAGTGCTGCCGCATCATCTACAAGCTCTGCTCCGCCGAGGGCAATATGTACGCCGTCATCAAGGAAGTTATCCGTCTCCAGGGCGGTCCCGATGTGGGTGGCGTCCGGGCTCCTCTGCTGAACCTGGCAGAGGCCGATCATGCGGTCACCGTGGAGTGCGCCCAGATGATCGCCGACGCTATCGCCAAATACTGCTGAGATTCCGCCGCCGGGTGCGGGCGGAGGGCAGGCGGTTTGCCTGCCCTCCACCTGCCCGGCGCCGCGCTGCGTCCGGGGGAATTTTCCCGGCGCTGAGAAGAACCATTATGATACGCTGAGAGGAGTATGTTATCATGAAAATCTATGTGTCTGAGGATTATAAGGATATGAGCCGCAAGGCGGCCAACATCGTGTCCGCCCATGTGATCCTGAATCCTGCCTGTGTGCTGGGTCTTGCCACCGGCTCCACCCCTATCGGAATGTACAAGCAGCTCATTGACTGGTACAATAAGGGCGATTTGGATTTCAGCCAGGTCAAGAGCGTGAACCTGGATGAGTATGTGGGCTTAGCTCCCACCCATGACCAGAGCTACCGCTACTTTATGCAGACCAATCTGTTTGACCATGTGAACATCGACCCCGCCAACACCAATGTCCCCAACGGCCTGGCCTCCGATCCCGAGGCGGAGTGTGAGCGCTACAACCAGGTCATCCGCAGCATGGGCGGCATTGACGTCCAGGTGCTGGGCATGGGCCACAACGGCCACATCGGCTTCAATGAGCCCGGTCACGCCTTCGAGCTGGAGACCCATGTGGTGAACCTCACCGAGCGGACCATTGAGGCCAATGCCCGGTTTTTCGCCTCCAAGGACGAGGTGCCCAAGCGGGCCATCACCATGGGCATCAAGTCCATCATGCAGGCCCGCCAGATCCTGGTGGTGGTGTCCGGCGAGGACAAGGCGGAGATTGTCAAGAAGGCCTTCTATGGCCCTGTGGTGCCTGAGGTGCCCGCTTCTATTCTCCAGATGCACCCCAATGTTGTCCTCTGCGGCGACAAGGCAGCCCTGAGCAAGATCCTGTAAAACCCTGATTTTTTGCGGCGGTTCCGGTTTCGGGCCGCCGCTTTTTTCTCATTGATGGTGGGCGAATTCGTGTCGGGAAGGCAAAAAAGGAAACGCCTCCCTCTTGACAATGTCCGCCTGCGGTGATACACTATCAGCGTAAAAATGGCAGAGAAGGGGACAGCACCTGTGGAAGGGCCCAGAGAGGGAGCGCGTTTTGCTGAAAGTGCTCCTGCCGCGGAGACAGGATTGCCTACCACCCCTGAGCCGCCCGCCGAAACCCAAATGGGGAGTAGACCGGGACGGGTCCTCCCGTTACAGAGGTCACGAGCGACGGCCTGCGGGCCGTAAGCAGGGTGGAACCGTGGAGTATCATTATCAATTACTTCACCCCTGAATTTTGTGTCAGGGGTGAATTTTTTTGCCCCTATTTCAGAAAGGAGCTATTTCCCATGAGCGAAGAAAACCTGTATACCTTTGACAATCCCGAGTATCGGAAAACCTATTGGCATACCTGTTCCCACGTCCTGGCCCAGGCCATGAAGCGCCTGCACCCGGAAGTGAAGCTGGCCATCGGCCCCAGCATTGAAAACGGCTTTTATTACGACTTTGACACGCCGGAGCCCTTCTCCGAGAAGGAGCTGGAGGAGCTGGAAGCGGAGATGCGGAAGATCTGCAAGGAGAAGCTGAAGCTGGAGCGCTTCGAGCTGCCCCGCGAGGAGGCGGTGAAGTTCATGGAGGAGAAGGGTGAGCCCTACAAGGTGGAGCTCATCAACGATCTGCCGGAGGATGCCCACATCTCCTTCTACAAGCAGGGTGAGTTTACGGACCTGTGCGCCGGTCCCCACCTGGATTCCACCGGCCGCATCAAGGGCAACGCCATCAAGCTCACCGCCTGCAACGCCGCTTATTGGCGTGGCGACTCCAGCCGCCAGACCCTCCAGCGGATCTACGGCGTGGCCTTCCCCAAGAAGGAGGAACTGGATGAGTACCTCCAGCGGCTGGAGGAGGCCAAGCGTCGGGATCACCGGAAGCTGGGTAAGGAGCTGGGCCTGTTTATGATGGCCGACGAGGGTCCGGGCTTCCCCTTCTTCCTGCCCAAGGGCATGGTGCTGCGCAACACCCTGCTGGACTACTGGCGTCAGGCCCACAAGCGCTACGGCTATGTGGAGATCTCCACGCCTATCATCCTCAACCAGGAGCTCTGGCACCGCAGCGGCCACTGGGATCACTACAAGAACAACATGTACACCACCGTCATTGACGGGGAGGACTACGCGGTCAAGCCCATGAACTGCCCCGGCGGCATGCTGGTGTACAAGAATGAGCCTCACTCCTACCGGGATCTGCCCCTGCGGATGGCGGAGCTGGGCCTGGTCCACCGCCATGAGCTCTCCGGAGCCCTTCACGGTCTGTTCCGGGTCCGCTGCTTCACCCAGGACGATGCTCACATCTTCATGACCCCCGCCCAGATGAAGGACGAGATCAAGAACGTGGTGAAGCTCTTTGATGAGATCTATTCCACCTTTGGCCTCAGCTATCAGATCGAGCTGAGCACCATGCCCGAGGACCACATGGGCGATGAGGAGGTCTGGCACTTTGCTGAGGAGACCCTTCAGGCCGCCATTACGGAGATGGGCAAGGACTTTGTTATCAACGCCGGAGACGGCGCCTTCTACGGCCCCAAGCTGGACTTCCACCTGTCCGACTCCCTGGGCCGCACCTGGCAGTGCGGTACCATCCAGCTGGACTTCCAGATGCCTGAGCGCTTTGAGTTGGAGTATGTGGGAGAGGACGGCGAGAAGCATCGCCCCGTCATGATCCATCGGGCTCTGCTGGGCTCCATCGAGCGGTTCATCGGCGTCATCACCGAACACTTTGCCGGCGCCTTCCCCACCTGGCTGGCTCCGGTGCAGGTAAAGGTGCTGCCCGTTACCGACCGGGCGGCGGAGTATGCCGACCAGGTGGCACGGTCCCTGGACGGCCAGGGCTTCCGGGTGGAGGTGGACCACCGCAACGAGAAGATCGGCAAGAAGATCCGGGAGGCTCAGCTGGAGAAGGTGCCCTATATGCTGGTGGTAGGCGACCGGGATATGGAGAACGGTACCGTCTCCCCCCGTCACCGCTCCGACGGCGACCTGGGCGCTATGTCTATGGAGGACTTTACCGCCCTGCTCAAGGACGTGGTGGATTCCAAGGCCAAGAAGTAAATCCAAGTAGTATACGGAAATCAGTACAGGCGCCGCCCCAAAATGGGGCGGCGCTTTCTTATTTTCAGGGGAGATCCGGCACCAGATTTTAGTCCCGTGCATAGAATGGGCAGACAGGAGGTGGCTCCATGCCCACGATATACATCAGCCCGTCCACCCAGGAATATAATCTTTACGTTACCGGCAGCGGCAGCGAGGAATATTGGATGAACCGTCTGGCGGACGCTATGGTCCCCTATCTCAACAGCTGCGGCATCCGTTACAGCCGCAACACCCCGGATATGACTGCCGCCAGCTCTGTCCGGCAGGCCAATCAGGGCTGGTACGACCTGTATCTGGCCCTCCACTCCAACGCCTCTGGCCCCGGCAGCGAGGGGAAAAACCGGGGGATCATTGCTTTCTACTATCCCGGCAGCGGCGAAGGCCAGCGCGCGGCACAGATTTTCGTCAATAATCTCAGAAACATCTATCCCCTGCCGGACAAGGTGGTGACGCGGACCACCACCAGCCTCATCGAGGTCCGGGGCCCCCGGTTCCCGGCGGTACTGCTGGAGATCGGCTACCATGACAATGTGGAAGATGCCCAGTGGATCGAAAATAACATACAGGAGATCGCCCGCACTTTAGTGCTGAGCCTTACTGATTTCTTTGACATACCCTTCATCTGGCCCGTAGATCCGGTGGAAGGCATCGTCCAGGCAGGCGGCGGTACCCTGAACCTCCGCAGCCGCCCCGACAGCAGCGCCGCAGTTATTGCCCATATACCCCACGGTGCGTCGGTGACGGTATATGGACAATACGAAGATTGGTATGTGGTGCGCTACGGGGATTACGTCGGTTATGCGGCGGCCCGTTATATCGAGACATAGCCGGAGAGAGAACTTTCGGGACAAAACGGCGCCTGCCGCCCTGTTTTGGAGAGTAGGATTCCGGCAGAAGCCCGGGATGGAGGGTTCCGTCCCGGGCCGCTTTTTGCCTTTCTGCGGCCTCTTTTTACTTGACAGGGAGCAGGTAGAGCGAGTATTATTGAATAGGATTTTTGTCGGCGGATAATAAGGGGTATCCGCTGATTATTTCCATGTCCGGCGCCCCGTCAGCGCCGGAAAGCGAAAACCCCCATTCCATAAGAAAATCAAACAGGAGGAGCAGAACATGATGCCGTATATCCTGGCTGTCATCGCCTTTGTTGTGGCAGCTGTCGTGTTCTTCCCTCTCGGCATCGTTTATCGGAAAAAGGTTTCGGAAAAGGAGATCTCCAGCGCAGAGGAAGAAGCACGCCGTATTATCAACGAAGCGATTAAAAGCTCCGAGAGTAAGAAGCGTGAGGCTCTGGTGGAGGCAAAAGAAGAGATCTTGCGTGCCCGCAGCGAGTATGAGAAGGAAGAGAAATCCCGCCGGGCGGACCTGCAGAAGCAGGAGCGCCGCCTGCAGCAGAAAGAGGAAAATTTAGACCGCAAGACGGAGAACATCGAGCGGAAAGAAGAGGCCCTGAACCAGAAGCATGCGGAGGCTGACAAGGAGCAGGAGGAGATCAAGCTCATCAAGCGCAGCCAGACGGAAATGCTGGAGCGTATTTCCGGTTTTACCGCTGAGGAAGCCAAGAATTACCTGATCGCCCAGGTGGAGTCCGAAGTGACCCACGAGACGGCCATGAAGATCAAGGAGATCGAGGCCCGGGCCAAGGACGAGGCGGATCAGCGGGCCAAGGAGATCGTGGCTACCGCCATCCAGCGCTGTGCCGCCGACCATGTGGCCGAGATCACCGTCAGTGTGGTACCCCTGCCTAATGACGAGATGAAGGGCCGTATCATTGGCCGTGAAGGCCGCAACATCCGCACCATCGAGACCCTGACCGGTGTGGATCTGATCATCGACGATACCCCGGAGGCCATCACTGTCTCCTGCTTTGAGCCTGTCCGCCGTGAGGTGGCCCGGGTAGCCCTGGAGAAGCTGATCGCCGACGGCCGCATCCATCCCACCCACATCGAGGAGA
>UROF01000038.1 GCA_900549475.1 uncultured Eubacteriales bacterium | reverse complement strand
CCTATACCCTGCAGGAGATCCTCACCGTCAAGTCCGACGACGTCACCGGCCGTGTGCGGACCTACGAGGCTATTGTCAAGGGCCACAACGTGCCCAAGCCCGGTGTGCCTGAGTCCTTCAAGGTCCTGGTCAAGGAGCTGCAGAGTCTGTGCCTGGATATCCAGGTGCTGGATAAGGACGGAAACGAGATCGAGCTCAAGGACGACGATGACGAGATGACCACCTTCAATCTGGCCCGCATGGACGCCGACCGGGATGACCGGGAGGAGTACGTGGCTGACGACGCCTCCTTTGAGGAGTCCGGCTTCGGCATTGAGGATGTGGACGAGGATGACTTTGCCGGCGACGACGGCGAAGAGTTTTGATGGAAGGAGGAGCTGAACTATGAGTTATGTAGCATTTGACGCGATCAAGATCGGAATTGCTTCTCCGGAGATGATCCGTGAGTGGTCCTACGGCGAGGTGAAGAAGCCGGAGACCATTAACTACCGTACCCTGAAGCCCGAGCGGGACGGCCTGTTCTGCGAGCGCATTTTCGGGCCTACCAAGGACTGGGAGTGCCACTGCGGCAAGTATAAGAAGATCCGCTACAAGGGCAAGATCTGCGACCGCTGCGGCGTGGAAGTCACCCGGGCCAAGGTCCGTCGTGAGCGTATGGGCCACATTGAGCTGGCCACCCCGGTGAGCCACATCTGGTATTTCAAGGGCATCCCCTCCCGGATGGGCCTGCTGCTGGACATCAGCCCCCGTATCCTGGAGAAGGTGCTGTACTTTGCCAACTATATCGTTACCGATCCCGGCGAGACGCCCCTGATCAAGAATCAGATCCTCTCTGAGAAGGAATACCGGGACATGCGGGAGAAGTACGAGGACGACTTCCAGGCCGGCATGGGTGCCGAAGCGGTAAAGAAGCTTCTGGCCACTGTGGGTCTGACGCCCGAGGAAGCCCGCCGCAAGACGGATCTGATGGCGGAGGCGGAGCCTCTCCAGCACAAGAAGTGGGAGCTGGAGGCCCAGAAGAAGATCTCCAACGCCAACCAGGAGTGGCTGGATGAGCAGATCGCCCTGGTGGACGAGAAGCTGCGCCCCATGGAGGAGGAGATCGACAGCCTCAACGGCCTCATTCCCCTCTCCGATCAGCTCCACGCGGAGCTGAAGACTGCGGCCGGTCAGAAGAAGGCCCGCATCGTCAAGCGCCTGGAAGTGGTGGATGCTTTCCGCCTCTCCGGCAACAAGCCTGAGTGGATGGTCATCGACATCCTGCCGGTGATCCCTCCCGAGATCCGGCCTATGGTCCAGCTGGACGGCGGACGCTTTGCCACCAGCGACCTCAATGACCTCTATCGCCGGGTCATCAACCGTAATAACCGCCTCAAGCGGCTGATCCAGCTCAACGCCCCTGATATCATCGTCCGCAATGAGAAGCGGATGCTCCAGGAGGCGGTGGACGCCCTCATCGACAATGGCCGTCGGGGCCGCGCCGTCACCGGCGCCAACAACCGGGCCCTCAAGTCCCTCAGTGACATGCTCAAGGGTAAGCAGGGCCGCTTCCGCCAGAACCTGCTGGGCAAGCGCGTGGACTACTCCGGCCGAAGCGTTATCGTTGTCGGTCCTGAGCTGAAGATCTACCAGTGCGGTCTGCCCAAGGAGATGGCTCTGGAGCTGTTCCGCCCCTTCATTATGAAGAAGCTGGTGGAGGATGGCGCCGCCAACAATATCAAGTCCGCTAAGAAGATGGTGGATAAGGGCCGTGCCGAGGTGTGGGACGCCCTGGATGTGGTCATCAAGGACCACCCCGTCATGCTCAACCGTGCACCTACGCTCCACCGCCTGGGTATCCAGGCTTTCGAGCCGGTGCTGGTAGAGGGCCGTGCCATCAAGCTCCACCCCCTGACCTGTACCGCCTTCAACGCCGACTTCGACGGCGACCAGATGGCTGTCCACGTCCCCCTGAGCGCCGAGGCCCAGGCGGAAGCCCGTCTGCTGATGCTCTCCGCCAACAACCTCCTGCGTCCTCAGGATGGCGGCCCTGTTACCGTTCCTTCTCAGGATATGGTGCTCGGTTCCTACTACCTCACCTATGTCAACGACAAGGAAGATGGCGCCGGCAAGGTGTTCGTCAATGAGGACGAGGTGATGCTGGCCTATAACGACCGTATCATCGGCATCCACGCCCCCATCAAGGTCCGCCGCGAGTTCACCTACCAGGGCCAGACCTACCGCAAGATCGTGGAGATCACCGCCGGCCGGATCATCTTCAACCAGAATATCCCCCAGGATCTGGGCTTCGTGGACCGCAGCGACAACGACCATGTCTGCGACTACGAGATCAACATGACCTGCGGCAAGAAGGAGCTGGGCAAGATCGTGGACCGGACCATCCGGGAGCACGGCTTCACCGTGGCCAGTGAGGTGCTGGACAACATCAAGTCCACCGGCTACAAGTACTCCACCCGGGGTGCTATCACCATCTCCATCTACGATATGTCCGTTCCTGCCAAGAAATATGAGCTCATCAAGGAGACGGAGCACCGGATCGTCGACATCGAAAATGAGTATAAGATGGGCTTCATGACCAACGACGAGCGGTATCGCGCCGTTGTCCGCGAGTGGGAAAAGACCACCGAGGACGTGACCAACGCCCTGCAGGACAACCTGGAGGAGCTCAATCCTATTTATATGATGGCCACCTCCGGCGCCCGTGGTTCCATGAAGCAGATCCGTCAGCTGGCTGGTATGCGCGGCCTGATGGCCAACACCGCCGGCCGTACCATCGAGATCCCCATCAAGTCCAACTTCCGTGAAGGCCTGAGCGTGCTGGAGTACTTCATCTCCTCCCGAGGTGCCCGGAAGGGCATGGCGGATACCGCTCTGCGTACCGCCGACTCCGGTTACCTGACCCGCCGTCTGGTGGATGTCTCCCAGGATGTGATCATCCGGGAGGACGACTGCGGCGTGGACCATGGTATCTGGGTGGAGGAGATCAGCGAGAACGGCCAGGTCATCGAGAAGTTCTCCGATCGTATCTGCGGCCGGTTCCCTGTCAGCGATATCGTTGATCCTGAGACCGGCGAGGTGCTCTGCCCCAAGGACCGTATGCTCAGCGAGGCAGATGCCAAGGTGCTGGAAGCCCACGGTATCCACAAGGTGGAGATCCGCACGGTCCTTACCTGCCGGGCCAAGAGCGGCGTGTGCGCCCGCTGCTACGGCATGAACCTGGCTTCCGGCCGTCCTGTGGGCACCGGCGAGGCTGTCGGTATCATCGCCGCCCAGTCCATCGGTGAGCCTGGTACGCAGCTGACCATGCGTACGTTCCACACCGGCGGCGTTGCCGGCGGCGACATCACCCAGGGTCTTCCCCGTGTTGAGGAGCTGTTCGAGGCCCGCAAGCCCAAGAAGATGGCCACCCTCGCCGAGATCGGCGGCCGTGTCCGTTTCGAGGAGAGCGCCAAGGGCTCCCTGCTCAACATCCATGTGGTGGCCGACGACGGCAACACCAAGATGTATTCCGTGCCTCACACCGGCCTGAAGGTCAGCGACGGCGACGTGATCGAGATGGGTACCGCCCTCAATGAGGGTGCTCTCAATCCCCACGATGTCCTGCGGACCCGGGGTGCCAGCGCGGTGCACAACTACCTCATTCAGGAAGTTCTTCGTGTGTACCGTCAGCAAGGCGTGGATATCAATGATAAGCATATCGAAGTTATCGTCCGTCAGATGATGCGCAAGTGCCGTGTGGAGGATGCCGGTGATACGGATCTGCTCAGCGGCGCCATGGTGGATGTCCTGGAGCTCCACGAGGCCAATGACAAGATCAAGGCCCGCACCGCTGCCGGAGAAGTCCGGGAGGACGGCGAGCCTCTGCGGGAGGCTGAGGTCACCCAGCTGCTGATGGGTATTACCAAGGCATCCCTGGCCACCGACTCCTTCCTGTCCGCTGCTTCCTTCCAGGAGACCACCAAGGTCCTCACTGAGGCGGCTATCAAGGGCAAGGTGGACCACCTGATCGGCCTGAAAGAAAACGTCATCATCGGTAAGCTGATCCCCGCCGGCGCGGGACTTGGCGCTTACCGTGAGCTGGCGGAGCGGGTAGTCCCGGATGCGGAAGAGGCAGAGGCTCCTGCTGCTGAACTCACCGGAGAGCTGGAAGATATCGACCAGCCTGATGTTGGTGAGGAACATGAGGACAGCAGCGAGGATATGGGCTTCGAGGAATAATTCTACCTGCACAGTCCGGATGTAATGTCCCGAGCGGGGAGGGCACATAGCGGCTCTCCCCGCTTTTGACAGTTTGCAGATCTATGTGGGGATTTGGCAATATGCCGTAAAGATCCTGTGATTCGGTGGGAAACTTGTGGCGTTTCCGGTGAAGAACCTGTCAGAAAAGCCTTGACGGGAGAAAACACCTATGCTATAATTCAAAATTGCGCGGGTATGTTTCCGCGAATTTTGGCGTGTCAAAACGGGAGGAATGACCTTGCTGAACGAGCTGCGGGCCAAAGAAAAGGTGATCGGCGTGAAACAGTCCCGCCGTGCCATTCGGGATGGCCTTGCCCGGCAGGTGTTCCTGGCCGCTGATGCCGACCCGGCTCTGACGGGACCTCTGGCAGAACAGTGCTGCAGGGAGGGAATCCCGGTAGAGAGCGGCTGTTCCATGCGGGAGCTGGGACAGGCTGCCGGCATCCAGGTGGGTGCCGCTGTGGTGACACTGCTGAAAAAATAAGTGTCCTTTGATTTTTTTCAGGATATTTTTTGATATTCTGTAAAAAATAAACAGGAGCGCATGCTCCACATATTTTTTGAGAAAGGAGAAAACTATGCCTACTTTCAACCAGTTGGTTCGCAAGGGCAGAGAGCAGGTGACCTACAAGTCCACCAGCCCTGCTATGCAGTATGGTCTCAACACCCTGAAGAACAAGGAGACCAATCTGCCTTCTCCCCAGAAGCGCGGTGTCTGCACTGCAGTGCGTACCTCTACCCCCAAGAAGCCCAACTCCGCGCTGCGTAAGATCGCCCGTGTGCGCCTGACCAACGGCTACGAGGTCACCGCCTACATTCCCGGCGTGGGCCACTCCCTCCAGGAGCACTCTGTGGTGATGATCCGCGGCGGCCGTGTCAAGGACCTGCCTGGTGTGCGTTACCACATCATCCGCGGTACTCTGGACACCCAGGGTGTTCAGGGCCGTATGCAGGCCCGTTCCAAGTACGGTGCCAAGCGTCCTAAGTCCAAGTAATTTCCGCCTCAGCTGCGGAGATCACGGACCGCACAAATCCTGAAGCGCTTTGCCGAATAGGTTGACATAGTTTTCTGAAACGATAAACTGTGACCTCTTTGGCAGGCCGAACGCCGGACAGGGAGTCCGGAGAGTACCTATGATTTCATCAATTTAATGAAGGAGGGAAGCATAGTGCCCAGAAGAGGTAATGTTCCCAAGAGAGAAATTTTGCCTGATCCTATCTATAACAGCGTCCTGGTGACCAAGCTGGTCAACAGCATCATGCTGGATGGTAAGAAGGGCGTGGCTCAGAAGGTCGTTTACGGTGCCTTTGACATCGTCAAGGAGCAGACCGGCAAGGAGCCCCTGGAAGTTTTCACTACCGCTATGGATAACATCATGCCCAGCCTGGAGGTCAAGGCCCGCCGTGTGGGCGGCGCCACCTATCAGGTGCCTATGGATGTTCGTCCTGTCCGCCGCCAGACCCTCGGTCTGCGCTGGCTGACCACTTATTCTCGCGCCCGCAGCGAGCGGACCATGGCTGAGCGCCTGGCCAACGAGATCATGGATGCTGCCAACAACACCGGTAGCGCCGTGAAGAAGCGGGAAGACACTCACAAGATGGCCGAGTCCAACAAGGCTTTCGCCCATTTCCGCTGGTAAGTTAGGAGAAGCAATATGCCGAGAAAGGTATCACTGGAAAACACAAGAAATATCGGCATTATGGCTCACATTGATGCAGGTAAGACCACCACTACGGAGCGTATCCTGTATTATACCGGTGTGAACTATAAGATCGGTGAAACCCACGAGGGTACGGCTACCATGGACTGGATGGCCCAGGAGCAGGAGCGCGGTATTACCATTACTTCCGCTGCTACCACCTGCTACTGGAAGGGAACCAAGAATCAGTTCCCCCAGACCCGTATCAACATCATCGACACCCCGGGCCACGTGGACTTCACTGTCGAGGTGGAGCGCTCTCTGCGCGTTCTGGACGGCAGTGTGACCGTTATGTGCGCCAAGGGTGGTGTTGAGCCTCAGTCCGAGACCGTTTGGCGTCAGGCGGATCACTACCATGTTCCCCGCATGATCTACATCAACAAGATGGACATCATGGGCGCCGATTTCTACAATGTTCTGCGGATGATCGACGAGCGTCTTAAGTGCAACGCCGTCCCCATCCAGCTGCCCATCGGCAAAGAGGCCGATTTCCGCGGGATCATCGATCTGGTGGAAATGAAGGCCGATGTCTACTATGACGAGATGGGCAAGGACATGCGCGTGGAGGAGATCCCCGAGGATATGATGGATCTCGCTCAGGAGTATCGTGAGAAGATGCTGGACGCCGTGTCCATGTTTGACGATGAGATCATGGAGATGTACCTGGATGGCCAGGAGATCCCCACTGATAAGATTCGTAAGGCCATTCGTCAGGCCACCGTGGCTGTGGAGATGGTTCCTGTGGTCTGCGGTACTTCCTACCGCAACAAGGGCGTTCAGAAGCTGCTGGACGCTATTGTGGACTACATGCCCGCTCCTACAGACATCCCCCCCATCAAGGGCGTCAATCCCAACACAGATGAGGAGGAGGACCGCAAGGCCTCCGACGAGGAGCCCTTCTCCGCTCTGGCCTTTAAGATCATGACGGATCCCTACGTGGGCCGCCTGAGCTTCTTCCGGGTCTATTCCGGTACGCTCAATACCGGTTCTGCTGTTCTCAACTCCACTAAGCGGCAGAAGGAGCGCATGGGCCGTATTCTGCAGATGCACGCCAACCACAGAGAGGATATCGAGACGGTGTACTCCGGCGATATCGCCGCCGCTGTGGGTCTGAAGAACACCACCACCGGCGACACCCTCTGCGATGAGAAGCACCCCATTATTCTGGAGTCCATGGAGTTCCCCGATCCTGTTATCCGCGTGGCCATCGAGCCCAAGACCAAGGCTGGTCAGGAGAAGATGGGCATTGCGCTGATGAAGCTGGCTGAGGAGGACCCCACCTTCAAGACCTACACCGATGAGGAGACCGGGCAGACCATTATCGCCGGTATGGGCGAGCTGCACCTGGAGATCATCGTGGACCGTCTGCTGCGTGAGTTCAAGGTGGAAGCCAACGTAGGTGCTCCTCAGGTCGCCTACAAGGAGACCATCAAGAAGGCTGTTCAGCAGGATACCAAGTATGCCCGTCAGTCCGGTGGTAAGGGCCAGTACGGTCACGTCAAGATCCGTCTGGAGCCCAATGAGTCCGGTAAGGGTTATGAGTTCATCAACGAGGTCGTTGGCGGCGCGGTGCCCAAGGAGTATATCCCCGCTGTCGATGCCGGTATCCAGGGCGCTATGCTCTCCGGTGTACTGGCTGGCTACCCCGTTGTGGATGTGAAAGTCACTCTGTACGATGGTTCCTATCACGAGGTCGACTCCTCTGAAATGGCCTTTAAGATCGCCGGTTCCATGGCGTTCAAAGAGGCCTGCCAGAAGGCAGATCCTACCCTGCTGGAGCCTATTATGAAGGTCTGTGTCATCGTTCCTGAAGAGTATATGGGCGATGTCATCGGCGACCTGAACAGCCGCCGCGGCCAGATCCAGGGCTTTGAGGCCCGTTCCGGCGCACAGCAGATTGATGCTTTTGTCCCCCTCAGCGAGATGTTCGGTTATGCTACCGATCTGCGTTCCCGTACCCAGGGCCGCGGCCAGTACACCATGGAGCCCAGCCACTACGTCGAGATCCCCAAGAATATTCGGGATAAGATCATCGACCAGCGGATGAGCGCCCGCGCCATGAAGTAAGGGACAAATTGCAGAGAACAATCGGTTTGGGATTGCTTTTTCTGCCGATCTGTTGTAAAATATCAGCGTTATGACGTTTGGCGCTGATCCATTCACTAACCATTTAACTGTTAAGGAGGATATTCCCAATGGCCAAGCAGAAATTTGAGAGAACTAAGCCCCATGTCAACATCGGCACCATTGGCCACGTTGACCACGGCAAGACCACTCTGACCGCTGCCATCACCAAGTACCTGGCTATGCAGGGCAAGGCTGAGTACACTGATTACTCCAGCATCGATAAGGCTCCTGAGGAGCGCGAGCGTGGTATCACCATCAACACCGCCCACGTTGAGTATGAGACCGATAAGCGTCACTATGCTCACGTTGACTGCCCGGGCCACGCCGACTATATCAAGAACATGATCACCGGTGCTGCCCAGATGGACGGCGCTATCCTGGTTATCGCTGCTTCCGACGGCCCCATGGCTCAGACCCGTGAGCACATCCTGCTGGCCCGTCAGGTAGGCGTGCCCGCCATCGTTGTGTTCCTGAACAAGTGCGATCAGGTTGACGACGAGGAGCTGCTGGAGCTGGTGGAGATGGAAGTCCGCGAGCTGCTGAGCACCTACGAGTTCCCCGGCGACGACATCCCCATCATCAAGGGTTCCGCTCTGAACGCCCTGGTGTCCGAGTCCAAGGATCCCAACGCTCCCGAGTATGCTTGCATCAAGGAGCTGATGGACGCTGTTGATAACTATATCCCCACTCCTGACCGTAAGGCTGACATGCCCTTCCTGATGCCCGTTGAGGACGTGTTCACCATCTCCGGCCGTGGTACCGTTGCTACCGGCCGTGTGGAGCGTGGTACTCTGAAGCTCTCCGAGGAAGTTGAGATCGTTGGTCTGACCGACGAGAAGCGCAAGACCGTCGTTACCGGTATCGAGATGTTCCACAAGCTGCTGGATATGGCTGAGGCCGGCGACAACATCGGCGCTCTGCTCCGCGGCGTTGCTAAGACTGAGATCGAGCGTGGCCAGGTTCTGGCTAAGCCCGGTTCCATTCATCCCCACACCAAGTTCGTTGGCCAGGTGTACGTCCTGTCCAAGGAAGAGGGTGGCCGTCATACCCCCTTCTTCAACAACTATCGTCCTCAGTTCTACTTCCGTACCACCGACGTGACCGGCGTCATCACTCTGCCCGAGGGCACTGAGATGTGCATGCCTGGCGATAACGTCGACATGAACGTTGAGCTGATCACCCCCATCGCTATCGAGAAGGGCCTGCGTTTCGCTATCCGTGAGGGTGGCCGTACCGTTGGTTCCGGCGTTGTTATCGACATCGCTGAGTAATCTTGCTCTTCTAAATCCCCGCCGCTTTGCGGCGGGGATTTTTTTATGGAACACTGGCTATCCTCCCGGGGACTAGATAGACGGTATAAAGTGGGACAGCCACGATCTTCTGAGATCAAGTGCACAGACAAAAATTGCTTGCTGGTAACAGAATCCAACAGCCTGATGGGGCCGTTGGATTTTTTGATAGCCGCCTCTTGACATGTACAATACATTATGATATCATTTCGATATCAAATAAATAGCAAGGAGAGTGGCTATTGTGGAAGAAAAAATTTTGACGACCAAAAAGAGCGGTATGCCGGTGCTTCTCTTGACCATCCTGCTGTATATTGCAGCGGTTCCCCTGTGCATATTGGGCTTTGCTATGACAGAAGAGGGGGCTGCCGGCACGGTGTTTGCGGGGATTGCGTTGGCGATCCTCTCCATTCTTTGGCTGGCTTTCGGCTGGATCTTCTGGTGCGGCCTGAAGGTACTCAAACCCCAGGAGGCTCTGGTACTGACCCTCTTCGGCAAATACATCGGGACTCTGAAGGGGGAGGGATTCTACTACGTCAATCCCTTCTGTACCGCATTCAATCCAGCAGCCAGAACCCGCCTCAAACAGAGCGGTGATGTGGATGGTGGACAGAACGGTACCGCCGTAACTGTTTCCGGCAGCGGTTCCGTAACCGTATCTGCCGATGCCAGCGGCAAGCGGATCTCCCTGAAGATCATGACTCTCAACAACAATCGCCAGAAGATCAACGACTGCCTGGGTAACCCGGTGGAGATCGGCATCGCGGTCATGTGGCGGGTAGTGGACACAGCTAAGGCGGTGTTCAACGTGGACAACTACAAAGAGTACCTGTCTCTCCAGTGTGACAGCGCTCTGCGGAACATTGTGCGGATTTATCCCTACGATGTAGCTCCCAATGTGGATACCACCGGCGACGGTATTGCCGACGAAGGCAGTCTCCGTGGCTCCAGCGAGGTGGTAGCGGCCCGCATCCGGGACGAGATCCAGAGCCGGGTCAATGAGGCGGGGCTGGAGATCATCGAGGCCCGGATCACATATCTGGCCTATGCCCCGGAGATCGCTGCCGTCATGCTCCAGCGGCAGCAGGCCAGCGCTATCATCGATGCAAGAAAGATGATCGTGGACGGCGCGGTAGGCATGGTGGAGATGGCTCTGGAGCGGCTCAGTGAGAACCAGGTGGTGACTTTGGACGAGGAGAGAAAGGCTGCCATGGTCTCTAATCTGCTGGTAGTCCTCTGCGGCAACCGGGATGCCCAGCCGGTTGTCAATTCCGGAAGCCTGTACTGATATGGCAGAGGAGAAGAAGCAAATCCCCCTGCGCCTGTCGGCGAAGTTGTACGCCGCCATTGCGGCCTGGGCAGAGGACGACTTCCGTTCGGTGAATGGGCAGATCGAGTACCTGCTCACCGAGTGCGTCCGACAGAGAAAAAAGAATGGTAAATATGTATCAGATGAGATCGATGTGCCTCCGGAACTGGATATCCGGTGACAATCGGCAAGTGGTTTGGGAACTGGCTGCCCCTGTGCTGGGGGCAGCCAATTCCCTTTCCTTTTTGAGGGAAGTATGATAAGATGGAAAAAATAAGCGTCAGGGGGCGGCAGAATGGGAAAAGAACGGCTGGACAAGCTTCTGGCATCCACAGGACGGTGGTCCCGCAGGGAAGCTAAGGAGATGATCCGTCAGGGACGGGTATCGGTAGATGGAACCGTCGCCGGAAGCGGCGAGGAAAAAGCGGATCCGTCTGTCAGTGAGATCCTGGTGGACGGCATGCCCCTGGATTACCGGCAGTATACCTACATCATGCTGCACAAGCCGGCAGGCGTGCTGACTGCCACTGAGGACCGGCGGCAGAAAACCGTGCTGGATCTTCTTTCTCCTGAGCTGCGCCGCCAGGGACTTTCGCCGGTAGGACGGCTGGATAAGGATACGGAGGGGCTGCTGCTGCTGACCAATGACGGAGCTCTGGCCCACCGGCTGCTGGCGCCCAAAAGTCATGTGGACAAGGTCTACTATGCCCGTCTTGACAAACCTTTGGGGCCGGAAGACCAGGCGGCTTTTGCCGATGGGGTGGTATTGGAAGATGGATTTGTCTGTATGCCTGCCGGACTGGAGCTGCTGGGGGATGGCAGGGAGGTGCTGGTTACTTTGCATGAGGGTAAATTCCACCAAATTAAGCGGATGGTTGCCAGCCGCAGTGCAACAGTATGCTACCTGAAGCGGATCTCCATGGGAGAGCTTGCCCTGGACCCTGCCCTTGGGAAAGGGGAATACCGGGCATTAACCACTGAAGAAGTTGCAAAAATCGGCGGAAAGCCTTGAAATTACTGGGAATTCACGAATCAGCCAAAAAGCAACAATATTTTTTGTGAAAAAAAGAAAAAATATCTTGCATTGTGGCGGGGGACAAAGTATAATGAAAACGGAGTTGACATATTGCACAAATTAACCATGACAATAACGCTCGATGGAGGAAGAGAATATGTCGGGAAGGATTTTTCAAAATGTTGTCCTGCAGATCAAGGAGGCCACAGATCGGGTGGTCGGCGTGATCGATGCTGAGGGCGCCGTGATCTCCTGCAGCGACCTGGGATTGATCGGCAGAAAGTGGCCGGAATATGTAGACGCAATCAACCAGGCAGACGGTGCGATTACCTCCATGGATGGCAAAACCTTCCGGGCCCTCAGCGGCTGGGGATCTCATTTTGACTACGCTGTATTTACCATGGGTGATGATGAGACCAGCCGTACGGTATGCTCCATGGCCAGCGTTTCCCTCAATGGCGCCAAGAGCTACTATGAGGAGAAGCATGATCGGGGTTCGTTCATTAAGAACATCATTTCCGACAATATCATGCTCAGCGATATCTATATGCGGGCCAAGGAGCTCCATGTGGCACCGGAAGTGCCCCGGGGCGTGTTCCTGATCCGCCAGCTGGAGAGTGGGGACACCGCACTGATGGATGTGATCCAGGGCCTGTTCCCTGACCGGCAGAATGACTTTGTCCTCAGCGTGGGGGACAATGATGTGGCGCTGATCCATCAGCTGCCGGAGTCCGGCTATGATAAAGAGGTCCAGCGGGTAGCTGCTCTGCTGGAGGAGACCCTGCGGGTAGGCGGGGAGAACCGGGTGGTCATCGGTATCGGTACGGTGGCCATGCACCTGCGCGAACTGGCCAAGAGCTATAAGGAAGCCCAGATCGCCATTGAGGTGGGTAAGGTTTTTGACACGGAAAAATATGTCATCAATTATGAGAACCTGGGCATCGGCCGTCTGATCTATCAGCTGCCGACCACCCTCTGCGAGATGTTCCTCATGGAGGTGTTCAAGAAGAACCCCATCGACTCCCTGGATCAGGAGACACTGTTCACCATCCACAAGTTCTTTGAGAACAACCTGAACGTCTCTGAGACTGCCCGCAAGCTCTTTGTCCACCGCAACACGCTGGTGTACCGGCTGGAGAAGATCAAGAAGCTGACTGGGCTGGATCTCCGCGAATTCGACGATGCCATTACCTTCAAAGTTGCTTTGATGGTCAAGAAGTACCTGACCAGCCGGGGCATCGACGCATAAATAAAAGCACACAGACATTGCAGAGCCTATCTTTGGGAAGACAGCTAAGGGCGTTGCTATGAAATGTCCTGTTTGCGGCGCAGACGGCGCCTGATGTGTGCAATCATTCATCTTATGCAATAGTTTAAGCGCCCTGGGTCTTACGGCCCGGGGCGCTTGTGTGTTCTGCAGGAGATCAGTGAAGGTGACATAAGTTTTTTCGATAATTATGGGCTTCCTGCCGTAATTCTGATAAGAACCTGAAAAATATTGTAAAAGCAAGGGGTATACAGCGGTCACTTTTTCGAATCTTCCGAAAAAATCATATAAGATTGACATAATGTTGAAATGTTTTCCAGTTTTGCCAAGGAAGAAATTTGCTGTTTTTTGCCCCAAGTCCCTTGACGAGTTAGTTGCATTTGTGTATGATTATCGTGTAACTTTTTGTAATTTTTTAAGGGATTACAAGTTGACATAAATATTCGCCTGGATGGCGGGAAGGCAGCATAGCAATATGATTCGATTGACAGATGTGGTAAAGGAATACCCAAACGGAACCCATGCGCTCAATGGCTTGACCATGGAGATACAGGATGGGGAGTTTGTGTTTATGGTTGGCCCCTCCGGTAGTGGCAAATCCACGGTGATCAAAGTGCTGATCGGTGAAGTGGAGCCTACGGAGGGGAAAGTAATGGTCAACGGTTTTTCTCTGCGGAATATCCGGGCCAGACAGATCCCCTACCTGCGGCGGACAGTGGGTGTCATTTTCCAGGATTTCCGGCTCATTGAGCATAAGACCGTATATGACAACATGGTCTTTGCCATGCGGGCGGTGGGCGCTGGACCTAAGGAGATCAAAAAGCGTATCCCCTATGTGCTGGACCTGGTCGGCCTGGAGAATAAGGGCCGCCGCCTTCCTTCCGAGCTTTCCGGCGGTGAGCAGCAGCGTGTGGCCATTGCCAGAGCCCTGCTGAATAACCCCAGTACGATCATTGCCGATGAGCCCACCGGCAACCTGGACCCGGCCCGTTCCCTGGAGATCATGCGCCTGCTGGAGCGGATCAATGCCCTGGGGACAACGGTGCTGGTCGTTACCCACGAGAAGGATCTGGTCAACCGCTTTGACAAGCGGGTCGTGATGCTTGAGCGCGGCCGTGTAGTCAGCGACGGAAAGGGCTACTACGGAAGGAGAGCGCAATGAGCAGACATAATTTCTTTTATTTTGCCCGTGAGGGTGCCTATAACATGTTCAACCACGGCTTCATGTCCTTTGCAGCCATCGGTGTTACGGTGGCATGCCTGCTGATCATGGGGACGTTTACCCTGGTGGCTGTCAATGCCAACGCCATGATGGAGGACATGGAGCAGAAAAACCAGGTCCTGGCCTTTGTGGATGAAAACCTGACGGAGGAAGAAGCCAGAGCCCTGGCCAGTGAGCTGGAAAGAGTGGACAACGTGGCTGGTGTAACGTTTATCTCCCGGGAAGAAGCTATGGAGAATTTCCAGAGCAAATACGAGGAGGAGGAGCTCTATCAGGATCTGGAGCCTGAGATCTTCCGCCACCGTTATGCCATTGACCTGATCGATATCGGGAAGATGAGCGAGACGAAGGAGCTTCTGGAGCAAGTGCCTGGGATCGGAGAGGGCAATGTCAATGCCTACGAGGATGAGGCGGCAGGCTTTATCACCATCCGCAATGTGGCAGGAATCGTGTGTATCGCTCTGATTTCCGTGCTGCTGCTGGTGTCTATTTTCATTATCGCCAATACCATCAAGCTCACTACCTTTGACCGGCGCGACGAGATCGCCATCATGAAGATGGTGGGCGCTACCAATGGATTTATCCGCTGGCCCTTTGTGTATGAGGGCTTTTTGCTGGGACTGTTCTCTGCGGTCATCAGCTTCTTCCTGCAGTGGGGGCTCTATGAGATGGTGGCCCGCTCTGTGGATGCCAACGACACGATCCGTTTGATCCAGATCGTCCCCTTTGAAGATATGTGGCTGTATGTGGCTGTGATCTTCCTGGGAGTCGGTATGGTGATCGGTGTGGGCGGAAGCCTTTCTGCTATCCGCAAATTCCTGCAGGTGTGATGTGTGTGGCCTGCAGGAGGGAGTGGCGGCAATAGTTGGTCTGGACGGAAAAGGAGCATGTTCATGAGCAAAAAACAATTTTGTATGCGGGCTGGCCGCCTGCTGTTGGTGCTGGCAGTGTTGTTTGCCCTGGTGGGTACCGATACTGCTCCGCTGACGGAAACGGCGGAAGCAGTTACCCAGAGTGATATCGACAATCTGAAGGACAATGCAGAGGACCTGGCGGACCAGAAGAGCGACATCAAATCACAGCTGGCCTCTCTGCGGAATGAGAAAGCCAACGTCCTGGAGCGCCGCGAGCTGCTGGATCAGCAGATTGCAGTGACGGAACAGGAGATCAGCAATACAGAGCAGCAGATCGCTGGGTATGAGGCCCTCCTGTCCCAGACCGCTTTGGAGCTGGAGGAGAACAAGAAGGAGGAGGAAGAGCGCTACGAGCTCTTCTGCAAGCGTACCCGGGTAATGGAAGAAAACGGCAACGCCTCCTATTGGGCGGTGTTGTTCAACGCTGAGGACTTCTCCGACCTTCTCAGCCGCCTGGCGGATATCCAGGAGGTCATGGACTACGACCAGGGAGTTCTGGACAGCCTGCGGGAGATCCGGGCAGAGATCGAGGCTAAGCAGGCCTATCAGCAGCAGCTCAAGGATGAAGCGGAAGCCGCCAAGGCTACTTTGGTAGCGAAAAAAGAAGATTTGGATGCCCAGCGTGAGGAGGCCAATGCTCTGGTAGCGCAGTTGGAGAGCAACGTAGCGGAGTACTCTGAGCAGTTGGCGCAGGTGGAAGAGGAAGAGGAAGCGATCCAGAAAGAGATCGTGGAGAAGACCAATCAGCTGGCCGCGGAAATGGGCTGGAACGCCACTGCAGGCGGCTATATCTGGCCTGTGACCACCAGCCGCCGGATCACCTCCCCCTATGGCCCCAGAAACACGGGAATCCCCGGTGCTTCTACCAACCATAAGGGCGTGGATATCGGCGGTGTAGGGTACTCCACCAATGTTCTGGCTACCAAGGCAGGCATCGTCATCACCTCCGCCTACAGCAGCTCTTACGGCAACTATGTGGTCATCAGCCACGGCAAGGGCAATACTACCCTGTATGCCCATATGAGCAGTCGCTCCGTTTCTGAAGGCGATTCGGTGGCCCAGGGGGATGTGATCGGGATCACCGGCTCTACCGGCGTGTCCTCCGGCCCCCATCTTCACTATGAGATCACGGAGAATGGAAGCCGTGTCAATCCCCTCAACTACCTTCCCGGCTATGTACAGGCCTGGTAAAAGGTGCTCCGTAATAGAAACAAAAAACCAGCATGGCAATTTGCCATGCTGGTTTTATTTTCTTTATGGATAGGGCGGGCGGTTATTAGAAAATACTCAATCCCATAGCGGTACTGAGCTGTTCCAACAGCTTGATACCGGCCAGACTGTTGCCCTTCTCATCCAGGGCCGGGGAGAAGATCCCGATGCCCATCCGGGAGGGTGCCACCGCCATGATCCCACCGCCTACACCACTTTTGGCCGGGACTCCGACCCGCACCGCAAAGTCGCCGGAACCGTCGTACATCCCGCAGGTCATAAGGATGGCGTTGACGAATCGGGTGTATTCCACAGGAATGAGAACTTCCTGTGTGCCGGGACGGCGGCCCTGGTTGGCCAGAACAGCGCCGATGCGGGCCAGACCCACGCAGTCGGTGGCGATGGCGCAGGCGCGGAAGTAGCAGTCCAATACTTCCTCCACATCGTCCTGGAGGATACCGTAGGTTTTGAGCAGATAGGCCAGAGCCCGGTTTTTGGTACCGTGAGCTTTTTCCGAGAGGTAAACGGCCTCATTGACCTGGACGGGAGAACCATCTGCCAGAAGCCGGGTAAGATCCAGCAGCCGCTGGAACCGTTCCTGATAGGTGCGGCCATGGATCAGGGAACATACGGCAATGGCCCCCATGTTCACCATGGGGTTGAGGTGTTGGCTGTCCAGTACCTGGTCGGTGTAGTTGATGGCGTCGAAAGGCTTGCCGGTGGCCTCTACCCCCACGTGGGCCCTGACGGCATCTATGCCGTTGTCCAGAAGGGCCTGGAGAAGGAGGATCGGCTTGACAACGCTCTGGATGGTAAAGGGCACGTTCCAGTCTCCTTCCTGCTGGAATTCGCCGGAACAGGACAAAAGGCAGATGCCCAGGTGCCGGGGGTCGCTTTTTTGCAGCTCCGGGATGTAGCTGGCTACCTTTCCGCAGGCGGTATATTTCCGGCACGCAGACAGGGCAGCCTCCAAAGAAAAGCCCATAAGGAAACCTCCTTTGTTCTCGAGAGGTGGACAAAGTTACCATATCAGTCTGCCAGGCAGATGTCAAGAGAAAAGAATTTTGTCGGAGAGACAGGGAATCGCCTGTGGGAGGGATAATCTGAGGCCAGGCGCATACCATGGAGCGAAAGAACGTATGCCATACCACTGGGAGCGGGGAGGATGACAGCCATGCTGGGATATATCACGTACGGGGAAGGCCCTAGGCGGCCTGTACTGACGGAGAAGAAACTGGGCGGAGGCCGATTTTTGGCACTGGCCATGAGAGAGACGGCGCATCCCGGCAGGCCGCTGGCGCTGGCCCGTGCCAGAAGGGCTGCCCTGCGGATGTGGGAAGCTGGCGTGCGCTGGGCCATATTCCCGGTGGATTTTCCCTATACCGCCCTGTTCATCCGGCAGGGAGTAGCTCCTGTGGAGACGGCTCCGCTGCGGCAGGTCCTGGCGGCACCCCTGACCCGGCGGCGGCTGGAGCAGCTGGGACTGGCCCCTACGGAGGCAGTGGTGGGCATCTCAGGGGAACGGATGACCCGGGAGCTGTGGGATACAGCAAAGGCACTGGCGCTGAGCTTCCGGTATGTGCTGCTGAGTGTGCCGGGTGGGGAGGAGCTGGCCCGGGAGCTGCGTCGGGAGTACGGCATCTCCCTTCTGCTGCGGCCGTCGCCGGATCAGCTGGAGCGTTCGGATGCACTGCTGCTGTTTTCCCCCAGAAAGGACCTGTCAGGGAAGAACCCCATCCTGTATACGCTTTATCCCGGCGGTGAAGGGGGAAGAGGGCGGCTTCCCCTGGTCTTGCCTGCTGCGCTGGCGGACCAGGCGGAGACCAACTGTGATACAGAACAGCTGGCGGCAGCGCTGTTTGCCCAGGGAGCGGTGACCTTGGAGACCCTTCTTGCGGAAATTCCTTGTTGACAGAATGGGAAATTGCTTATATAATGCAAAACACAATTAATATAGAATAAGTATAGTGGAGCTGTATGCCTGTTGCTGAGCGGCCCCATATCCACAATACTGATAAGATCGAAAGGACAAACGGCAATGAAAAAAGAGTTCAAGATGAGTCAGGCCCGGTTTGACGAGCTGCAGAAGGAACTTAATTACCTCAAGACCACCCGCAGCGACGAGGTGGCCGAGCAGATCAAGGTGGCCCGGGGCTTTGGCGATCTCAGTGAGAACAGCGAGTACGACGAGGCCAAAAACGAGCAGGGCAAGCTCTATTCCCGGATCGGCGAGCTGGAGAATATTCTGACCCATGCCCTCATCATTGAGGAGGACGATATGCCTGTGGGCCAGGTGACCATCGGTTCTACGGTGACGGTCACCGCTGTGTCCGGCGGTCAGAGCCGGGTCTTCAAGATCGTGGGCAGCCAGGAGGCTGACGCCATGCACGGTATCATCAGCGAGGATTCCCCCTTCGGCAAGGCCCTGATGGGCGCCAAGGAGGGCCAGGTGGTCACCGTCAATGCCCCCGCCGGTGAGATCCGGTATTCCGTAGACAAGATCGAGCGCTGAGCGGCGCTGTACCAATGAGGAGGAAAAGCAATGGCTGAACAGACCAGCAATGTCAATAACCAGGAGGTCCAGCAGGACCTCTCTGAGATCCTTAAGGTCCGCCGGGAAAAGCTGCGGACCCTTCAGGAGGAGGGGCGCGATCCCTTCCAGCAGACCAAGTTTGTGGTGAGCCACCACGCCCAGGAGATCAAGGACAACTTTGATGCCCTGGAGGGCCAGACCGTCACCGTGGCAGGCCGTCTGATGAGCAAGCGCGGCATGGGCAAGGTGAGCTTCTGCGACCTGCAGGATAAGAGCGGCCGTATCCAGCTCTACGCCCGGAAGGATGAGATGGACGCCGAGGACTATGACCGCTTCAAGAAGTACGATATCGGCGATATCGTGGGCGTACACGGCGAAGTGTTCCGCACCCAGCGGGGTGAGATGAGCGTCCGGGCCAAGGAGATCACCCTCCTGAGCAAGTCCCTGCTGCCTCTGCCGGAGAAGTTCCACGGCCTCACCGACAAGGAGACCCGCTATCGCCAGCGGTATGTGGACCTGATCATGAATCCCGAGGTCCGGAAGAATTTCGAGGTCCGCAGCGCCTTCATCAAGTACCTGCGCAGCTTCCTGGACAACCGGGGCTTCATGGAGGTGGAGACGCCGGTGCTTAACACCATCTCCGGCGGTGCCACCGCACGGCCCTTCATCACCCACCACAACACCCTGGATATCGACATGTACATGCGTATCGCCACGGAGCTGCCCCTCAAGCGCCTGATCGTAGGCGGTATGGAGCGTGTCTACGAGGTGGGCCGCATTTTCCGCAACGAGGGCATGGATACCCGCCACAACCCGGAATTCACCACGGTGGAGCTCTATCAGGCTTACGCCGATTTCAACGATATGATGGACCTCTTTGAGGAGCTCCTCAGCGGAGCGGCCCGGGATATCTGCGGCAGCTATCAGCTCCAGTGGCAGGGCGAGAATGTTGACCTGACTCCCGGCTGGCCCCGGCTGTCCATGGCCGAGGCGGTCAAGCAGTACCTGGGTGTAGACTTCATGGCCATTGACTCCGATGCGGAGGCGGTGGCGGCGGCCAAGTCCGTGGGCGTGGATATGGACGGCGTGGAGCCCACCTGGGGACATGCCCTCTATGAGTGCTTTGACCAGAAGGTGGAGGAGAAGCTGGTACAGCCCACCTTCATCACCATGCACCCGGTGGATGTCTCCCCCCTGGCCAAGCGCAGCCCCAAGGACCCCCGGCTCACCGAGCGGTTCGAGCTCTTTGTCTGCCGCAGTGAGATGGGCAACGCTTTCTCCGAGCTCAACGACCCCATTGACCAGCGCCAGCGCTTCCAGAAGGAAGTGGAGGCCCGGGCCAAGGGCGACGACGAGGCCGGCATGATGGACGAGGACTTCCTCACGGCTCTGGAGTACGGTCTGCCTCCCACGGGCGGTCTTGGCATCGGCATCGACCGCTGCGTCATGCTGCTGACCAACAGTGACTCCATCCGGGACGTGATCCTGTTCCCGACGATGAAACCCCTGGACTAAAAAAACCAGCTATATCAAGGAATTTTAAGAGTTAAGACTTAGATTTACGACCAATTTACGACCAAACAAAGGGAACACGCTCAAAAACGGAGTAGGATTAAGTGCCTACTCCGTTTTTTTGCTTTTTGAACTTAATATTCAAAGTCATGTAGGATTCTCTGTGTTTGTACTTGCGGCAATTTTATGATTTTGCTATAATTGTCTTGCCTATATTATCTTATACGAAAGTGAGGTTGAACCGATGAATCCTGTGTTGAAATATCGTGGCGGGAAATCGCGTGAAATACCACGCTTTCTACAATATATCCCTGATGATTTTGACAGGTACATTGAGCCGTTTTTTGGTGGAGGTGCTGTCTATTTCTATCTTGAACCCGAAAATGCAATTCTCAATGATATAAATGTGCGCCTTATGACTTTTTACAGGCAGCTTAAGGAGCAATACCCTCTAATGCGCCGCCAGTTGGATAAGATTCAAGCAATTTACGAAAAAAATCAAGCAGAGTTCAAAGAATTGAAAGTAGCGAGCCCAGAAGAACGAGTGCCGAATGCAAATGAGGAACTTTACTACCATATGCGCGAATTGTTTAATCATCCTGACGGAAGCTATTTAGATGGAGTTTTATACTTCTTTATCAACAAAACGGCATATTCTGGTATGATTCGGTATAATAACAACGGTGAATACAATGTTCCATTTGGGCGTTATCCAAATCTAAATACGCGCCTTGTGACACAGCAGCATAGCGACCTTTTGCAAGGAGCCGAATTATTTAGCCTTGATTATAGCAAAATTTTTGAAATGGCGAGAGAAGATGATTTTATATTTCTTGACCCACCTTATGATTGTGTTTTTAACGATTATGGCAATATCGATATGATGAATGGTTTTGATGAGTCAGAACATAGGCGGTTAGCTGCTGATTTCAGAAATTTGCCCTGTCGTGCGCTTATGATAATCGGGAAAACACCTTTAACAGAAGAATTGTACGGTGACTTTATTTTTGATGAATATTATAAAAACTATGCTGTAAATATTAGAAATCGTTTCAAAAATGATAAGATGCACATTGTTGTAAAAAACTACTAAGGAGGGAATAGGCATGGCAAGACTTAATAATAAAGTTTTGTTCTTTACTACATCTCCTCGTTCACCAATTAAAATGATACCTGAAATTGCCCTGCTTCATGAGAAGTTTGAGGGTAAACCCTGGAATAAGATTACACAGGAACAGTTTATTGACGAATTGGCGCAAAGTAGTTTTTTTGAGGGAGTTGGCTCGCCATCTGATAAAGCATTTAGCGCTCGTAATAGAATAAACAGAGCGCCGAAGGCATTAGGGTTTGTTGACTTAAAACCTCATGTAGAGTTAACAGAAGCAGGGAAAGCTTTTGTATTTGGAAAACGTCCGCAAGAGGCTTTTTTGCGTCAGCTAATGAAATTTCAGTTGCCGTCACCATTCCATAAGGAAAATAAAAGTATAGCAGGAACTTTTTGTGTTCGTCCATATCTCGAAATCTTGCGTTTAGTACGCGAACTTGGATTTTTGACTTTTGATGAGTTAAAAATATTTGCGGTTCAACTAACAGATTATCAAAAATATGAGGTCATAAAAAGGAAAATCCTTGCGTTTAGAGCGGAAAAAGAACAACGAAAAGGTGAATATAAACGATATGTCAGTGACACATGGACAAATGCAATTTTGGAAATATATGGAGATAGGATTGCATCTGGAAAAACAAAAACCCGCGAAACAAAGGATGCAAGCCTAAAAAAATTTGTTGAAACACAAAGAAGTAATTTGCGGGACTATGCAGACGCTTGTTTTCGGTATTTGCGTTATACTGGGCTTGT
>UROF01000037.1 GCA_900549475.1 uncultured Eubacteriales bacterium | reverse complement strand
GGCTGCAGTGGAAGCATGTGGATCTGGCGGCGCGGAAGCTGGAGATATGCAGCGTGCGCACATCCGCAGGAAGCCAGGTCATTACCAAAGAACCAAAAACCAGCTCCTCACGGCGTACCCTGCATATCCCGGATATTCTGGCAGAGGCATTGATCCGACAGAAGAAACATCAGGAGGACTGCAAAGCCTATCTGGAGGATGCCTATGTGGACAGCGGCTATGTCTTTACATATGAGGACGGAAGGCCTATGCGTCCCAACTACGCTTCTGAACTCTTTACGAGCTTCATCGCGCAAAACCATCTTCCGCCGTTGACCCTTCACGGCCTCCGCCACAGCTTTGCCAGCATTGCCAGCGCCAAAGGGATCCCCATGTACGATATCGGCAAGGCACTGGGCCATAGTTCCCCGGCCACTACCAGCAAGATCTACACCCACTTGCTGGATCCGGATCACAAAGATCTTCTGGATCGGCTGTGGGATGAGTCCTGATAAAATAAGCCGCCGGACCTGTCCTGCTTTGCTGCAGGATGGCTCCGGCGGCGCTTCTTTTTTCCCTTATCTGCAAATGCGCCATTTACAGCTACCAAAAAGCTACCAAACTTACTTTTCCTTAAAATAAGTTTTGAAAACAAATAAATCGGGCAGGAAATCAGCTGATTTCCTGCCTGATTTTGGTGGAGGTGAGGGGAGTCGAACCCCTGTCCGAAAACAATTCCACGGGATGTTCTCCGGGCGCAGACGGTTATTTCAGGCGGCGTTACCGCCCTGTTCCCCTTCCGCCAGGCAAGCCGTCACGCCTACCGGTCAGGTGAGAGTCATGATGCATGGCACGGTCAACTCTTTCCGTACTCACGTTCACTGCTAAACGACGCCCTTCCTAAGCCGCAGTACTCTTAGGTCGGACGGCTGCCAGCAATCAGGCAGCGATAGCTAAAGAATCGTTGTTCTTTAATTTATAAAGTTGCCTGTTTTTAGGTGGCCAGGCGCCACGGCCCGCTGATCCCGCCTCCTCATCCCCGTCGAAACCGGTACACCCCCATAGGTGCGGACTGAGCATAGCACAGTCCGCGTGAGAAAGCAATCAATTTTTTGTAAACATTGTGCCCGTCAGCACTTGGCCATATGCACCACAATGGCATGAGGCAAGAGCTTTGCCACACAGCGGTAGAATTTGTAAAAAGCTGTTGGCGTATAAAACACCTTTCCTGCTCTGGCTGCCGCCAAGGTTCCTGCCACTACCTTCTTAGGATCACAGTAGGGCAAGGTCGCAAAGGTCTTGGAATTCCCTTTTATATTGCCCACATCCAGGAACTCTGTAGCCATGGGGCCGGGACACACCGCCGTCACTGCGATACCTTTCCCCTTCAGCTCATAAGCCAGCCCTCGGGTAAAACTGGAGACATAGGCTTTGGTGCTGCTGTACACTGTCATATGGGCATTGGCACAAAAGGATGCGATGGAACTGACATTGATGATTCGGCTGCCCGCTGCCATATAGGGGATCGTCAGATGAGTCACCGCCGTTAACGCCGTAACATTCAGATCTGTCATGGTGGTCTGCTTAATCATCTCTCCCTGGCCCACATCTCCCAGGTAGCCGCAGCCGGCATTATTGATGAGCACCGCTACCTGAGGCATCTCCGCCGCCAGCTTGTCCGCCAAAACTGAAAAACCGTTTTTATCACAGAGATCCAGAGGCAGCACCTCACTGGGAAGTCCCTGAAGCTTACTTGCCAGGGCCTCCAACCGATCACGGCGGCGGGCAATGAGCCAAACTTTTTCCACCTGGGGAAAATAGTCCTTCAGCCGCCGGGCAAACTCCTCACCCAGTCCGGCAGAAGCGCCGGTGATGATGGCAATTTTCATGGTCGTTCCCTTCTTTCCCGCCGTGCGGAACCAATTACTTCTTCTCCGGCTCCGGATACTCCTCGCCCAGGGTATCCACCCGGACAGACTTGATGACCTGAGGCTTATTGGGCTTGTCGTTCATCATGTTACGAGGCACGCGGGACACTGCTACAGCAGCCTCCACATTCTCAGTGATCTTGCCGAAAGCAGCATACTGGCCGTCCAGATGGGGCGCCGCATCCACCATGATAAAGAACTGGCTGCCCGCACTGTCAGGATGCATGGCCCGGGCCATGGAGAGCACACCCAGGGTATGCTTGATGTCGTTCTTCTCAAAGCCATTGCCGGCAAACTCACCACGGATCTGATAGCCGGGACCGCCCATGCCGCTGCCGTTGGGACAGCCGCCCTGGATCATGAAGCCGGGAATCACCCGGTGGAAAATCAGGCCGTCATAATAGCCACTGTTGGCCAGGGCAATAAAATTGTTCACGGTGTTGGGGGCCTTGTCGGGGTACAGCTCCCCCTTCATGATCTCACCGTTCTCCAGCTCAAAGGTCACGATAGGATTACTCATATCAACTGTCTCCTTACTATCATTATCGGTTGAAGGTTTTCATCGTTCGGTCGATATCCCGTTTGGCATCCCGCTTGGCGGTAGCCTCCCGCTTGTCATAGTTCTTCTTGCCCTTACACAGGCCCACTTCCACCTTGACCCGGGCATTTTTGAAGTAAACACTCAGGGGCACCAGTGCCATACCGTCCTGCTGGACATAGGCCTGGAGGCGGTTGATCTCCCGCTTGTGCATCAGCAGCCGCCGGGGCCGCACAGGGTCTTTATTAAAGATATTGCCGTGCTCGTAGGGGCTGATGTGCATGCCATGGAGATAGATCTCCCCGTTTTTGGCGATGCAGTAGGCGTCCTTCAGATTCAGCGTACCGGCCCGGATGGATTTGACCTCCGTACCAAAGAGTTCGATGCCCGCCTCGTACTTGTCCTCCACAAAGTAGTCGTGGTAGGCCTTCCGGTTCTGGGCCGCGATCTTGATCCCGCTTTTCTCCGCCATGGCAGCACCTCCTCTCATGGGATTTCGGTATAGTATACCATATTCTTCCCCCTACTGCAAGCGGTGAAATATAGCGAGGGAGGGCGAAACCTGTCCGCCCTCCTGTATACCGCCGCAACCGTCCTCACCTTTACCAAGATGCTTCACTATAAGAAATGAGATCTACACTCTCCTCATATACCTCGCCGCTCGCATCGGTAGAGGCAATATCCATTTGTAGATCCGTATAGGAGTTGTCCCAGGGAACGGCATAGGTATTCCCCGGCTGCCAGTGACCAGTTTCCTCCTCCAGGAAATGGAGGCTGCGACTGAAACCATCCTTATACTCCGCCCGGCCAGCAATGTGGATCGTCAGATTCTCCACACTGTCTATGTCCTCAGGGATCCGGAATGTGATCTGACTGCCATTCCAGGTAAGGCTCTCTACCAGGCGGTCCGCCACTGATCCCTGTTCCTTTGCCGCCGATGTAAAAAACACCGCTGCCAGCACTACAAGTATCGCACAGCCCAACACCACAGATCTGACTGTTGTTCGTTTTGTTCTCATGATTGTCCGTATCCTTTCTTCCATAGCAGACGCGCAAAAGCCGCTGGATAGAGGACCAAGGCCGCTGCGCTGCTCCTCTAGTCGGATTAGGGTCCGGGCATAGTCCCCCCGGTGCTCCGTCCCCACTGTCCGTACCACCGTCTCGTCACAGGCCAACTCCACATCCCGGCTGATGAGTCCCACCATGATCCATACCATGGGATTAAACCAGTGGATACACAGAGTAATCGCGGCCATCAGCTTAAAGATTCCATCCCGACGGTGGATGTGAATGGATTCATGGAGGAGAACATAAGAAACCGTTTCCTCATCTTCCAAATCCATCTTTTCAGGAAAAACAATAATCGGGCGAAATATCCCATAGGTCAATGGAGTGGACACCCGGTCCGATTGGCGTACAGCAATGGCCTTTCCTTTGGCGTGTTCCGCCATCCATCGGTCCACGGCGGCACTGCGGACCGACATGGCTGCCGATAGTTTCCGCAGTTCGTGACTATACAATACTGCCACCCCAGCCCCGCAGCACAGGACACCCGCTGCCCAAAGCAAAAGCCATGGGGAGGCAGCAACTGTCGCTTGCCCGGACAGCTCTTCAGAGGAAAGTCCGGGCAGCATCGTCTGGGCTATTTCCCTTGCCCTGGAAATCGGAAGATTCCCAGGGATCACCCTAGCCAAAGGAGCAAGACCGGGAAGCATCAGCGGTGTCAGCAGACGCAGCAGGGCCAGTCCCCACATCAACACCACCACCCGCCGGGGCAGCAGACGAGGGGCTGCCAAGCGAAGCAACGCTGCGGCAACGATCAATACCGCCCCCGACAGGCTCATCTGACACAAAGTCACGTCCCTCACCTCACTCCCAGTCGCCCACGATCTCCTTGAGGGTCTCGATCTGCTGGGTAGAGAGCTTCTTTCGCCCCAGCAGGGCGGCAAACAGTTTATCGGCAGAACCATCGTAGATCTTATCGATCAGTGCGTTGGTCTCCGCCTCCCGCACCACTTCCTTCGGGATCAGGGCATGACAGAGGAAGTGTGGCTCAGAGCGGGCAATAGCCCCCTTCTTGATGCAGCGCTTGATGAGGGTATAGGTCGTGTTCACATTCCACCCCACCTCCTCACGGAGAACCTCAGCAATATGTTTAGCAGGGACATCCCCCTCCCGCCACAGCACATCCATCACCTTCAGTTCCGAGTCAAACAGCTTTACCGTCACCGCGGTCCCTCCTTTATTATGTTGCCATTTATACTACTACAGTAGTATGTTTGTTTTATACTACTCCAGTAGTATTCCTTTTGTCAAGAGGATTTAAAGATTTTTGGAGCCGTCATATACCTGCGGGCTGTGAGAATTCCTTGTGGAATTCTCACCTGCCGTGTGGTATACTAAAAAGGTAATGTCTGATTCCGGGAGGCGTTCTATGGCAAGATCTCGCAAGATATCCCCCTTCACCTGTCTGCTGCTGGTAATGGTCCTGCTCCTGTCTATAGGGCTATTGGGCGTGCTTCTGGCAGACAGCCGCTACCAGGCGTCCAGCGCCGCAGATGACAGCGGAGATACTGCAGCAGATACAACAGAAAAAACAGTTTCTGCGGTAAGCGAAGCCGGCCCCGAGGCAGCTGATACAGAGATGCCGGAATGGCTGCAGCCGGCGGAGCCGGAACCGGTGCAGGAAAAATCTCCGCCAGAGGGCGCCCTTACCGCTCCAGAGATCCTCTCCAACGCTCAGGTCATCGCCCACGGTCTGGGCGCCATAGACGGCACCACGACCCTCAACTGCCTGGAAGGCTTCCAGCAGCAGTACGCCCAGGGCGTGCGGGTTTTTGAAGTGGATCTGCGGCTGACGGCAGACCAGCAGGTCGTCCTGCGCCATGATTGGCGGGCCGGGTGGCAGGAGGGCGTCAGCGAGACGGCTATCCCTACTCTGGAGGAATTTTTGGACAAGCCGCTGCTGGAGAAGTACACCCCTCTCTCCTTTCACGACTTGCTGCTGCTGATGGAGGAGTATCCGGACATCTGCATTGTCACCGACACTAAATTTACCGACGCGGAGATCGTCACCCTGCAGTTTGAGGCTATGCTGTCCGATGCCAAGGAACTGGGCCTCAGCTACCTCTTTGACCGGATGGTCATTCAGGTATACAGCCAGCTGATGTACACGGTGACCGACAGTCTCCATCATTTCCCATACTATTTTTATACGCTCTACACCGAGGGCTTCGGCCGCACGGAGGAAGCCTTCCGGGAGCTGGCCGCCTTTTGCAGCGAAAACGGCATCATGGGCATCACCATGTGGGATTACTGGTGGGATGAGGACTACGTCCCCATTGCCCAGGAGTATGGTGTCCAGGTGTTTACTCATACCGTCAACGACAGCCAGGAGGCTCTGACCCTTCTGAGCAGCGGCATCAGCGCCGTATACACCGACACCCTTGTTCCCGGCGATCTCACCGGGCAGGGGGAATAACGAGCAGAAAGGACTTTCGACTATGGAACTGACAGAAAAAACGCTATCCAGCGAAAAGATTTTTGATGGGCGTATCCTTCATGTCCGCCGGGACACTGTACTGCTTCCCAACGGCCACCAGTCCACTCGGGAGGTAGTGGATCATCCCGGCGGCGTATGTGTGCTGGCCCTGGATGATCAGGAGCGGGTGCTGGTGGTCTCCCAGTTCCGCTATCCCTACGGCGAGGTCCTCCGGGAACTGCCGGCGGGCAAGCTGGAGTACGGTGAGGACCCCGCCCAGGCTGCCATTCGGGAACTGCGGGAGGAGACCGGCGCTGTGGCCGGAACATTCCAGCCTTTGGGAGAGCTCTATCCCTCCCCGGGTTACTGCGGGGAGATCATCCGGATGTATCTGGCCCGGGATCTGTCCTTCGGAAATACAGACCCGGATGAGGACGAATTTCTGGGGCTGGAGCGGGTTCCCTTCTCCCAGCTGGTGGAGCAGGTCCTGTCCGGTGAGATCAAGGACGCCAAGACCATTGCCGCCGTATTGAAGGTAAAGCTGCTGGGCCTGTAAAGCAGCAGCAACGTGCGAGAGAGGTGGAAACATGGAGCAGAAGAAAACGGTCCTCGTCGTTGAGGATGAAAAGAGTATCGTGGATATCCTGCGCTTCAATTTAGAGAAAGAGGGCTATGCCGTAGTCACCGCATACGATGGAGACACCGGCCTTGATCAGGCTCTCAATGGCAGTCCTGATTTGATCCTGCTGGACGTGATGCTGCCCAGGATGAACGGCTTTGACGTATGCCGCACACTGCGGGACAAAGGCAACAATGTGCCCGTCATCATCCTCACCGCCCGGGAAGAAGAAGCCGACAAGGTCATGGGTCTTGAGATCGGCGCCGACGATTACATCACCAAGCCATTCTCCATGCGGGAACTGATGGCCCGCGTGAAGGCCAATATCCGCCGTACCGCCATGCTGCACTCCGGTTCCGCAGACGCCGCCATGGCCGCCGGTGGTGGCCTCACCATCAATCCGGAGAACTACCAGGTCTGCAAAAATGACAAGCCCATTGATCTGACCCAGCGTGAGTACGAGCTGCTGACCTTCCTGGCCAGCCACCCCGGTAAAGTTTATTCCCGTACCGACCTGATGGAGCAGGTGTGGAACTATGGCTATGTGGGAGACGATGTCCGTACAGTGGATGTCACGGTCCGCCGCCTGCGGGAGAAGATCGAAGATGACCCCGCCAGCCCCACTCTGATCCTCACCCGCCGGGGGGTAGGCTATTACTTCAGCGCTGAGGGCTGATACTCTCAGGAAAGGAGCGCACCCACATGTTTCGCAGCCTGCACATGAAGCTGGTGCTCATCATGCTGCTGCTCATCACGTCCCTGATGGCCATCGTGGGGGCGTTTCTGATGACCAGCATCACCGGCTTCTATATCGATGAATTCTATCAGCAGATGGAGAGTGTGTTCGGCGACAGCAGTCCCTCCAGCGGCGCTTTTGTCAGTACCCTGCGCCAGGAGGCGGCCAAGTCGGACACGGCTCTGCAGAAGCTCCAGGACATGGTGGAAGCCAAAGCCGGCGACCTGGGGCTCAACTCCCAGACCCGCAACTACTACATTCTGGATGGACGTACCGGGCAGTATCTGGCCGGGTCCGCAGATGCGGAGAACTTCAGCCATCTTCAGACCACGCCCAACCTGCTCACCGCACGCAACAGCATCGCTGCCGGGACCAGCGTGGTAGGCGACCGCAGTGACATCACGGCCCGCTATATGGACGTGGCCATTCCCATTGTAGGCGGGGACAATTCCTTTATCATCTACATCTACGACAACCGGGATACCGTCAGCGAACTCAACAGCCAGCTCTTTTTGATTATCGTCCAGGCTCTGCTGGTGGGACTGCTGATCTCTGTGCTGCTGAGCTTCCTGCTCAGCAAGACCATGATCACCCCCATCGAGCGGCTGACAGAAGGCGCGGAACGGGTGGCCGCCGGAGATTTCAGCAGCGCCATTACAGTGGAATCCACTGATGAGATCGGTATCCTTACCACCACCTTCAACGACATGGCCTCCGTCCTGCAGGATACCCTTGAGGCCGTGGAAAATGAGCGAAACAAATTGGACACCCTGTTCCTCCATATGACCGACGGCGTGGTAGCCTTTGCCAGCGACGGCTCCATCCTCCACTCCAACCCCGCTGTCAGCCAGATGCTGGGCAAGGAGGTCTCCTTCTATGACTATGACGAGCTTTTCGGCCGTCAGTTCCCCTTCCAGCAGGTCATGAGCCTCCAGCGGCCGGACTTTGTCTCCGGTGAGCTGACGGTTGGTGACCGTATCCTGGAGCTGTACCTGGCGCCCTTCTCCGACGGAGAGGACGGCGGGGTCATGGCCGTGCTACACGACGTTACCGCCCAGCGGAAAAATGAGGAGATGCGCAAGGAATTTGTGGCCAATGTGTCCCATGAGCTCCGCACTCCCCTGACCAACGTCCGCAGCTATGCGGAGACCCTGCGGGACAGCGAAGATATTCCCCGGGACATGGAAAATAGTTTCCTGGATATCATTATCAGCGAGACGGACCGCATGACCCACATCGTCCAGGACCTGCTGACCCTCAGCCGCCTGGATTCCGGCCGGGCGGATATGAAGATGGTCCGTTTCCCCTTCCGGGAGGCCATCGACTCTGTGTGCCGTGCCGTGGACCTGGAGGCCAAGCGGCATCATCATACCCTCATCCGCAACTACGGCCCCACCCTGCCCATGATTACCGGCGACCGCAGCCGGCTGGAGCAGGTAATGATGAATGTCATCAGCAACGCCATCAAATACACCCCTGACGGCGGCACCATTGAGGTGGACGCCGGTATTACCGGGAAGAACGTATGGATGGAGGTATCCGATAACGGTATCGGCATCCCCAAGCAGGACCGGGAGCGGATCTTCGAGCGTTTCTACCGGGTGGACAAGGCCCGCAGCCGGGAAAGCGGCGGTACGGGTCTGGGCCTCTCCATTGCCCGGGAGATCGTCCTGCGGCACAACGGCTCTATCGCCCTGACGGACCACGACGGACCCGGCACCACTGTGCGGATCCTTCTGCCCATCCGGCAGGAGGGCTGTGAGGAGGGGGAGCATGAGTAAGCGTGGGATCAACCGCCTGCAAAATCTGCTTCTGGTGGTTCTTTTCATCACTGCGGTTTTTCTCCTCTCCCGTATCCCGCAATTGAACGGTGATTGGGCCAACCAATTCCAGGCCTTTCTCGCCCACACGGTGGATGTCCCGGAAAGTCAGAGTACCAACCTATCCGCCGCTGTTTCCGCCGTACACATAGTGGTCACCGGTGACAGTGAATACGGACGCTACAGCCAGCTGTATACACCTGTGGACAGTGCCCTCTTTCAGCAGGTCTCTCCTCTTTTTCAGGAGGCACTGGGTTCCGCCAGTGAGATCGGTGCTACCGCAGACAAAACCCTCCAGGAGGCCCTCAGCACCCCCGGCATCTATATGGACCTGACCATGGATCTCCCTTTGGAGGTCGTGGCAGCCTGGTTGGGAGAAGAGACGGAATACAGTCGCTCCGTCCGTGCCATGGCCCTGACCACAGAGGAGGATTCCTTCGCTGTGTTGTATCTTTACAGCAGTGACGGCAGTATTTTCCGTTACTATACCGCCCTGCCTATCTCCGCTGTCACAGAGCTTTCCAACGCATACCCTCCCAACAGCGGCGCCTTTGCCTTTGAATCCAACTACACCACTCTGGCTCCCTATACGGTCCTCACTACCAGTTCCATCACCGCCCCGGCCATCTATGCCGCCATACCGGCCGGCTACTCTTCCTATAACTTACTCACCGCTCTGGATTTCAACGCGCATACCAGCTTCCGCTACCAGGAGAGCAGCGGCGCAGAGGTGATCACTGAGTCCCCCCGGACCCTCCGCTTGGACCCTGACGGCACCGTCACATATGCCGGCAGTACGGAGGCGGCCTCCTCCCTTTATCACGTCTCCGCCTCCGGAGAAAAAAAACCGACCGCTGTGGAAGCCCTTCAGGCTTGTCTGCAGATAACAGCCGCTCTTACTGACAGCACCGGTGCTTCTCCTCTGTACCTCAGAGGCGTAGAGGAGACCGACACCGGATGGGTCATGTCCTTTGGCTATCAGGCCGCCGGCCTGCCCGTTGTTTTTGCGGACGGCGAAGATGCACTGACGATCACCATTTATGGGCAGACCATCACTTCTTTTACCTATCGCTGCCAATCCTATACCCCGTCTGAGGAGAATTCTCCTCTGCTTCCCGCAACCATGGCCATGGCCATCGCATCTCTTCACCCCGGCAGCGGCCTGTCTTTGGGGTATGTGGACCCGGGCGGCGACATACTGTATGCCCAGTGGCTGGAGAGCTGACCCCCCTGCAAGAAAGGAGATCCGTCTTGGAGACCTATCGCTTGAAAAATATTGCCATACTGATCCTTCTCCTGCTGAATGCATTTTTGCTCATGCTGCTGGGGTATCAGTATCTCCAGTCCAGGCAGACCGCCTCAGACACCGTGGAACAGCTGCACACCCTGTTTGCCGACAGCCAGCTTACGCTGTCGGATTCTGTTGACCCGCTGGAACCGGTCCTCAGTCCCATGATCCTGTCCCGGAATACTTCCTCCGAGGCCTCCATTGCGAGCGCTCTGCTGGGCGGCAATCCTGTCAGTACCAGCCAGGGCGGCGGGATCTACAGCTACACCTCCTCTGCGGGCACTATCCAGTTTCGCTCCGGCGGCAGCTTTGACGGCAGCCAGCTATCCCTGCCTGTAGACGATATCTCTGATTTCGCACTCTCCTTCTGTGACGACTTCGGCTATGGGGACGTCCATATGCGCATCACCGGCAACAGCGGCACTGTTACCGGAACGCAGTATGTAGCGGACGTCCCCATCAGGGACTGCAGTGTCACCCTGACCTTTCAAAACGGCTGTCTGACAGCCGTCAGCGGGCTCCATATCAGCCTGGAAAATGCCGCTCTGAGCAGTGACGAGCAGCTCACCTGTGCCACTGCTCTGGTGCGATTTCTGGACTACCGCAGCACCGCCGGTATTATCTGCAGCAAAGTTACCAGTGTACAGTGCCTCTACTCACTGCGGAGCACTTCCTCCACCCTCCGTTTGATCCCGGTGTGGCAGGTGGAGACCGACACATATACCTATCTGGTGGACGCTTCCTCCGGGGAAATCTCCCGGCTATAACCGCTCAAAGACCTTCTCTGAAACCTAGTTCTCCATTTTCTACGAATCCTAACAACATAGAAATTGGAAATATTAAATATTTATGAAATTATTCCTCAATACCCCCATTGATTTTATGGGAAAACCTGTTATACTAGGTATCATCTATGATTATGTCTACTGATTACCGATACTTGCCGGTATGAAGTGTTTCAGCCTGGGTAAACTGTACTTACAGGCCTATACATTACTACACAACGAGGTGCAGATCTTTGACTAAGTATATTGTCGAGGGCGGCCGTCCCTTGTTCGGAGAAATCCACATCAGCGGCGCGAAAAACGCAGCCGTTGCCATTATCCCCGCTGCCTTGATGGTCAGCGGAACATGCCGTATTGAAAACATTCCCCAGATCAGCGATGTCCATCTGCTGCTGGGGATTTTGCAGGACTTGGGGGCAACCGTTCGTTATGTAAACCCCCACACCGTGGAAATCAATTGCGCTAAGCTCCGCAACAACCGTGTTCCGTACGAATCTGCCCGCCGCTGCCGGGCCTCCTACTATATGCTGGGCGCTCTGCTGGGCCGTTTTGGTCTGGCTGACGTCGCACTCCCCGGCGGCTGTGATTTTGGCGGCACCCGCCCCATCGATCAGCACCTCAAGGGCTTCCGGGCTCTGGGCGCCCATGTGGATACCCAGAGCGGCTTCGTTATCGCCGAAGCCACAGAAGGCAGACTCCGTGGCGCCAATGTGTTCTTCGACAAGGTCTCTGTAGGCGCCACCATCAACATCATGCTGGCCGCCACCCTGGCTGATGGTATGACGGTGCTGGAAAATGTAGCCAAGGAGCCCCACATCGTGGATGTGGCCAACTTCCTCAACTCCATGGGCGCCAATATCATGGGCGCCGGTACCGACGTCATCAAGATCCGCGGCGTCAAGCAGCTCTACGGTGGCACCTATTCCATCATCCCTGACCAGATCGAGGCGGGAACCTACATGGCCGCTGTAGCGGCCTGCGGCGGCGAAGTAAAGATCTGCAACATCATCCCCAAGCATATGGACTGCATCACTGCCAAGCTCTGTGAGATGGGCGTGGACATCCAGGAGGTGGACGACAGCCTTCTGGTCAGCCGGATCGGGCCCCTGGTCCGCACCAACATCAAGACCATGCCTTACCCCGGCTTCCCCACAGATATGCAGCCTCAGGTGGCCGCTGCCCTGTGCCTGGCCCAGGGTACCAGCATCATTACCGATAGTGTGTGGAACAGCCGTTTCCGCTATACCGACGAGTTCAAACGTATGGGCGCCCAGATCCAGGTGGATGGCAATTTGGCCATTATCGAGGGTGTGGAGCGTCTGACCGGTGCCCAGCTGGAGGCCTGTGACCTGCGGGCAGGCGCCGCTATGCTTATCGCCGCTCTGGCAGCACACGGCATCAGTGAAATTACAAATGTGCAATATATCGAGCGAGGCTACGAGGATGTTATCGGTAAGATCCGCAGTATCGGCGGCAATATCCGCTCTGTGGAGGAGCCCGAAGATGAACCCGCTGTCAGCAGTGTGAGCTGACAAATCGCTTCTGCCCGTTTCCGCCCGATAACGTCATCGTTATCGGGCTTTTTACTTTCCACAGGGAGGCCACTTTTTCATGACCACTTTTCGCACCCTTGCCAGCGGCTCCTCCGGTAATGCGGCGCTGCTCTCCTGCGGCAGCACCCATCTGCTCATTGACATGGGTATTTCCTGCCGGCGGGTCTGCCGTTCTCTGACAGAGATGGGCCTTACTCCCGAGGACCTCTCCGCAGTTCTGATCACCCATGAGCACACCGACCATATCAGCGGTCTAGCTACATATATCAAAAAATACCGCACCCCGATCCTCTGTACCCCCGGTACCGCCCGGCAGCTGCAGTACCGACTGGCAGGTATCGGCCTTCTCCTGCGGCCTTTGTCCATGGGCCAGCCGGTTTCCTGGGATGACCTGGAGATCACCCCCCTCCCTACCAGTCATGACTGCCGGGAGAGCGCTGCTTTCCGGGTCGATACGCCTGACGGCTCCCTAGGTTACCTCACCGACACCGGACTGGTGGAGGAGGAGACCCGTCAAGGGCTTCTGGGAACAGATCTTCTGGTACTGGAGAGCAACCACGATGTGGACATGCTCCTATCCGGTCCCTATCCCTATCCGCTCAAGCGCCGGGTCATCGGCAACGAAGGCCACCTGAGCAATGCCGATGCCGCTGTTTTTGCCGCAGACAGCGCCCGCTGCGGTACCCGCTCCATCATTCTGGCCCACCTCAGCGCCGAAAACAATACGCCTCAGCTGGCGCTGGATACCGTCGGCCGGGCATTGGAGTCTGCCGCATATACCGGTGAATTGTCGGTAGCCCCCCGCAGCGAACCGGGAAAAATCTATGTGATGGAGGGTGCGGCATGCAGAAGGTGACCATCCTGTGCGTAGGTAAACTGAAGGAAAAATTTTACTTGGACGCCGTAGCGGAATACAGCAAACGGCTCCAGCGCCACTGCCGTCTGGAGATCCTGGAGCTGCCGGAGCAGCGTCTGCCGGACGCCCCCGCTCAAGGGGAGATCGACGCCGCGCTGGAACGGGAGGCAGCCGCCATCCGGGAAAAGCTGCCTAAGGGCTGTGCTCTGGTGGCCATGTGCATCGAGGGGCAGCTTCTCTCCAGCGAGGACCTCTCCCGCCGTGTGATGCGTTTCTCCCTGGAGGGAAAGAGTCACCTGGTCTTTCTTATCGGCGGCAGTTTTGGCCTGCATCCCTCTCTGAAATCCCAGGCAGATCTGCGGCTGAGCATGTCTCCCATGACCTTTCCGCACCACCTGGCCCGGGTCATGCTCCTGGAACAGCTCTATCGCGCCTACCAGATCCAGGAGGGTACCAGATACCATAAATAAAGCCTCAGCGTACGACCTGTAGGCGTTCCGCCCTATTCCGGCAAATATCCCACATGGCAAACTGTTCATTCTCTGAAAAAAGTCGTGGTTTACACGGCTTTTTCTTTTTTTTACTTGAAGCAAAGGCAAAGAATTGCTACAATATGCATATACATGGCTCTTTCCGCGCCCGGCGCGATCTAAAACGAGGAGGATATGGCAACGATGGATTATATGAAAGAATATGAAAAATGGCTTTCCAGCGGCGTACTCACCCCTGACGAGCAGGCAGAGCTGGAAGCAATTCGCAATGATCCCAAGGAGATCGAAAGCCGGTTCTACGGCCCTCTGGAGTTTGGCACCGCTGGTCTGCGTGGCACTATGAAGATGGGCCTGCACCAGATGAACGTCTATGTCATCCGCCACGCTACCCAAGGCTTTGCCAACGTGATCTGCGCCGAGGGCGAGGAGGCCAAGCGCCGCGGCGTCGCTATCGCCATGGACTGCCGTCTCAATGGCATGGACTTTGCCCGTGCCGCCGCCGAGGTGTGTGCCGCCAACGGCATCCACGTTCGGATTTTTGACGCTCTGCGCCCCACCCCGGAGCTGAGCTTCGCGGTGCGCTACTATAACTGCCAGGCGGGCATCAACGTCACCGCCAGCCACAACCCCAAGGAGTACAACGGCTACAAGGTCTATTGGGAGGACGGCGCTCAGCTGCCGCCCCACCACGCCGCCGCTATCGCTGCGGAGCTGGAGAAGATCGATATCTTTACCGGCATCCGCCGCATGGATTATGACGAGGCGGTGAAAGCCGGCCTCATCGAAGTGATCGGCGAGGAGACCGACGAGGCCTTCCTGAAGGAAGTCATGGCCATGGTCACTGACCCCGAGGCCATTCCCGCTGTGGCGGACAGCTTCAAGCTGGTATATACTCCCTTCCACGGGTGCGGGTATAAGCTGGTTCCGGAAGCTCTGCGCCGGGCCGGCATCAAGCATCTGCTGTGCGTCCCCGAGCAGATGGTCATTGACGGCAATTTCCCCACCGTGGTTTCCCCCAACCCGGAGAATCCTGAGGGCTTCTATCTGGCGGTGGACCTGGCCAAAAAGAACGACGTGGACTTTATCGTAGGCACCGATCCTGACAGTGACCGGGTGGGCATCATGGTCCGGGACAAGGATGGTGAATATAAGGTCATCACCGGCAACCAGACCGGCGTGCTGCTGCTGGACTACCTGCTGGGCGCCCTCCAGCGCACCGGCAAGCTTCCGAAGAACGCTGTGGCCCTGAAGACCATCGTCACCACTGAGATGGCCCGTGCTGTGGCGGAGAGCTACGGTGTCAAGTGCTTTGACACCTTCACCGGTTTCAAGTTCATGGCGGAGAAGAAGAACGCCCTGGAGGCCACCGGCGAGGGCAAGGTGGTATTCTCCTATGAGGAGAGCTACGGCTACATGGTAGGCGACTATGTCCGGGACAAGGACGCTGTCACCGCCTCCCTGCTGCTCACCGAAATGGCTGCCCACTATGCCGGCAAGGGCATGACGGTTCTGGATGCCCTTCAGTCTCTCTATGAGAAATATGGCTGCTACGGTGAAAAGACCTATAACCTGGTGATGCCCGGTCTGGACGGCCTCAGCGACATGGCAAAGCTGATGAAGTCCCTGCGGGAGACCCCCCCTGCCGAGATCGCCGGGGTGAAGGTGGTCCAGTTCAAGGACTATAACGACGGCAGTGTGGTGGACTGCGCCACCGGCGCCAAATCCACTATGGAGCTCTCCGGTTCCAACGTGCTGCGCTTTGAGATGGCCGACGGCACCAGCATTATTGTCCGTCCCTCCGGCACCGAGCCCAAGATCAAGGTCTACATCCTGACCAAGGGCGCGGACTTCGCGGAAAAGGATGAGAACCTGGCCAAGTATGGTGCCTGGGTAGACACCCTGAAGAAATAATCCCCACAGACAACCAATGCGGGGCCGGCTGTGGATGCCGGCCCCGCATTTCTTTTATTAGCGAGGTATCTATATGGATTACTATAAGGAACAGCTGGATCAGCTGCGGGAGAAAATGGCACGGAAACGCAAGCTCTCCACGGAGGTCGCCGCTCTGGAGGATCAGCGCTCCGGTTTGGCCGCCCGGGTCCAGCAGCTGAAAGAGGAAACGTATAAAGAGCAGTTGGACGTGGATCAGCTGGAGAATTTCAGCGCTGCCAAACTTTTCTACCAGATCATGGGCAAGTTGGATGAACGGCTGGAGAAGGAACAAGCGGAATTGTACGCTGCCGCCCTGCGCTATGACTCCGCCCGGCAGGAACTCCATGCGGTAGAGGCCGATCTGGCTGCCCGCCGTGAGGAGCTGTCCCTACTGGGAAACTGCGAAGCAGAGTACAACCGCCTGCTGGAAGCCCGGGCCCGGGAGCTGCGCCAGGACCCCCAGTCCCCTACGGCCCGCCGCCTCCTGGCATTGGAGGAGCGGCAGGCCCAACTGGCCGCCCGCAGCAAGGAACTGCAGGAGGCTATCCAGGCGGGCTATGACGCTCTGTCTGACATATCCTCCATCGAAAGCGCCCTCTCCTCCGCGGAGGGCTGGGGCACCTGGGACGTATTTGGCGGCGGCCTTATCAGCGATATGGCCAAATACTCCCATCTGGACGATGCCCAGCAGCAGATCAACGGTCTGCAGCGTTCCCTGTCCCGGTTCCGTACAGAGCTGGCAGATGTGGATATTCGCACCGGCATCCAGGTGGAGGTGGACAGTTTCCTTCGCTTCGCCGACTACTTCTTTGATAACATCTTCACCGACTGGGCCGTACTGGACCGTATCCGCCGCACCCAGTCACAGATCCATGAGGTAGACGGTTCTGTTCGCACCATTCTCTATCGTTTGGAACGGGATCTGGACCAGTGCCAGCGGGACAGCGAGGCTGTCCGCCAGGAGTTGAAGGATTTCCTGGTCAACGCTTGATCTTCCCGTATATCGCAAACCCCCGCCGCACCAGGAAATGGTGCGGCGGGGGTTTTATCTTTCTTTCTATGAGTCAGTTCATCCTCAGATAGTGACTTCCTCCCGGGGCCGGGCGTTGGCCAGCATCAGCTTCAGACGGTTCTCCTGGTTGACGCGGGTAGCCCCTGCGTCGTAGTCGATGGCCACGATATTCACATCCGGGTTCCGGGCCTTGATGGGACGCATCATACCCTTGCCGCAGATGTGGTTGGGCAGGCACCCGAAGGGCTGGGTACAGACAATGTTCTTCACACCTTTGTCTGCCAATTCCAGCATCTCCGCTGTCAAAAGCCAGCCTTCCCCCATCTTTACCCCCATGCTGATGGTCCCCTGAACCAGGCTGATGGTATGGGTAAAGAGCGTGGGCGGAGCAAAGCGGCCATGGGTATTGATGGCCTCGATCATATCCCGCTCCTTGCCCAGAAGATATCGATAGGCGATACGGTAGGCCCACTGGACCTTCTTCTGCATGCCGTAGAACTTGTGATCCAGCAGATTATTATATACGCAGTACAGGCAGAAGTCCAAAAGGCCGGGGATCACCACCTCTGCCCCCTCATCTACCAGGAACTGCTCCAGATTGTTGTTGCCCAAGGGGGAGTACTTCACATAGATTTCTCCCACGATACCCACCAGTACCTTGTCGGAGCGCTTCACCGGCAGGGCAGCGAAATCATCCAGAATACGGCGGTAGTTGGCCTTCACCTGCCGGTAGTTGGCCTTGCCGCCCTCGGTCATCTCCCAGGCCAGCTGCTCCGTCCACTTGTCCGCCAGGGCCTGGGCGCTGCCGCGCTCCACCTCGTAGGGCTTGGTCTGGTTCACCAGGGTCATCAGGAGGTCACCATACAGTACGCCGTACATCATCCGCCGCACCAGAGGAATGGTCAGCTGGAAGCCGGGGTGCTTCTCCAGGCCCGTCATGCTCAGGGAGATCACCGGCACATAACCATAGCCCGCTTTCTCCAAGGCCTTGCGGAGGAGGTGGATATAGTTGGAGGCCCGGCAGCCGCCGCCGGTCTGGAACAGGATCAGCGCTACCTTCTCAGGGTCATATTTTCCGCTCTGGATAGCGTCGATGAACTGTCCGATTACCAGGATAGCGGGGTAGCAGGTGTCGTTGTGTACATACTTGAGGCCTGTCTCTGCGATATGCTGACCGCTGGTCTCCAGCAGCTCCACATGGTAGCCCACTTTTTCCATTACCTTGCCGATGATCTTGAAATGCATGGGCAGCATATTGGGCACCAGGATCGTGTGGGTCTTTTTCATCTCTTCGGTAAAAACCACATATCCCTTTTCCTTGTCAACGGTCATACCGCAGCGCCTCCTTTCTCCTCCAGAGCGCCGATCAGGCTCCGCAGCCGGATCTTTACCGCGCCAAGGTTGGTAATTTCATCAATCTTGATCTGGGTGTAAAGCTTGTCGGACTCCTCCAGAATTCGCCGCACCTCATCAGTAGTGATCGCATCCACACCGCAGCCAAAGCTCACCAGCTGCACCAGCTGCGTATCCGCATGCTCGCAGGCGTACCGGGCTGCCCGGTAGAGCCGGGCATGGTAGGTCCACTGGTTCAAAACGTGGACCGGTACAGGGTCCGCCAGATGGCACACGCTGTCCTCGCTGACCACCACAAAGCCCAGAGAGGCCGCCAGTTTATCAATGCCGTGCCCGATCTCCGGGTCAATGTGATAGGGCCGGCCTGCCAGGATCATGATAGGCTTTCCGTTGGCGCGGGCCCAGGCCACCGCCTCCTCGCCCTTCCGCCGGACCTCCAGCATATGCTTTTCGTAAGCGGCAAAGGCCTCATCCACCGCCTTGCGGACTTCCTTCTTGGTGATGTCCGGGAACACCGGCACAAGGCAGGCCGTCAGCTCCTTGGTCAACTCCTTCCGATCGTTGATGTTCAGGAAGGGGTAGAGGAAATTGGTCTTTTGCAGATCATCCATATTTCCGTGGAGCAGCTCGGAGTAGTAGGCCACCACAGGACAGTTGTAGTGGTTGTCACTCTCCTTCTCATCCACATTGTAGGTGAGGCAGGGGTAGAAGATGGCATCCACTCCCCGCTCCAGCAGCAGCTCCATATGGCCGTGCATGATCTTGGCGGGATAGCAGGCTGTATCAGAAGGGATGGAAAACTGGCCTTTCTCGTATACCCGGCGGGAGGACAGGCCCGACACCTCCACCCGGAACCCAAGGCTGCGGAAAAAGGCGTGCCACAAGGGCAGCAGCTCATACATGCCCAGGGCCAAGGGCAGACCAACGGTACCCCGTGTTCCCTCACCGGGCTGCAATGCCATCAGCGTATCCCGTTTCCACGCGTAGAGATTGGGGACCTCCTGGTCCACCGTCAGGCCCAGACCTTTCTGGCACTGGTTGCCGGATATGAATTTCTTCCCGCCCACAAAGCTGTTGATCGTGAGGCGGCAGTGGTTGGTGCAGCCCTGACAGGTGGCTGCCTTGGCGGTATGTACAAAGGTCTTGAGGCCCTCTGCTGTGGTAATGGTGCTCTCCTTCAGATCCATGGCATAAAGCGCCGCGCCATAGGCTCCCATGAGGCCGGCAATCGCAGGCCGGATCACATGTTTCCCCAGCTCCAGCTCAAAAGCCCGAAGCACCGCGTCGTTGTAGAAAGTGCCGCCCTGAACCACCACATGGTCCCCCAGTTCGTCGGCACTGGCCGCCCGAATGACCTTATAGATAGCGTTTTTTACTACGCTCACCGACAGGCCTGCGGAGATATCCTCCACCGTGGCGCCATCTTTCTGAGACTGCTTGACGGAGGAGTTCATAAATACAGTGCAGCGGCTGCCCAGGTTCACAGGAGCCTTGCTGTGCAGCCCCTTCTCCGCAAAGGCGGCCACGTCATAGCCCATGGATTTGGCAAATGTCTCAATAAAGGAGCCACAGCCTGAGGAGCAGGCCTCATTGAGCATAATAGAATCAATGGCTCCGTTTTTGATCTTAAAGCACTTGATATCCTGGCCGCCGATGTCCAGAATGAAATCCACTTCCGGGCAAAAATACTTGGCGGCAGTATAGTGGGCAATGGTCTCCACCACGCCCTTGTCCACATTGAAAGCCGCCCGGATCAGCTCCTCACCGTAGCCGGTGACAGCACTGCCGCAGATCCGGATCCGGTCACCGCAGAGGTCATAGATAGCCTCCAGCTGCTCCTTGACGATCTGCACCGGGTTACCGCGGTTGGAGGCGTAATAGGTATAGAGAAGTTCTTTTTCCTTGCTGAGAAGGGCCACCTTGGTGGTAGTACTGCCGCAGTCGATACCCAGCCAGGCATCTCCCCGGTAGTCCCGAATATCCCGCCGGACCACATCGGCGGCGCTGTGGCGCTGCCGGAACTCCTGATAGTCCTCCTCCTTTTGGAACAGCGGCGGCAGAAGATTCGCCTCAGAGCGGGTAGAGACACTTTCCTCGATCTGCCGGCGGAGCTGCCCCATGGTACAGGTCTCCCCTGCCCGGGCCCCATAAAGGGCGGCGCCCATAGCCACAGCAAAACGGCCATACTCCGGGAACACCGCCTGGTCGTCAGAGAGTTTCAGCGTCTCCTGGAACCGGCGGCGCAGGCCCTTGCAGTAGTACAGGGGTCCACCCAGAAACAGCACTTTCCCGGTGATCTTCCGCCCCTGGGCCAGACCTGCAATGGTCTGGTTCACCACTGCCTGGTAGATACTGGCAGCCACGTCCTCATGGCGAGCCCCCTGGTTCAGAAGAGGCTGGATATCCGTCTTGGCAAACACACCGCATCGGGAGGCAATGGGATAGAGCCGCTGGCTGCCCAGGCTCAGCTCATCCAATTCATCCGCCGTCACATTCAGCAGCGTTGCCATCTGATCGATAAAGGCCCCCGTGCCTCCGGCGCAGGAACCGTTCATCCGTTCGTCAATGCCGCCGTCAAAGAAAATGATCTTTGCGTCCTCTCCCCCCAGTTCAATGACCACAGAGGTATCCGGCTCCAGCTGCTTGACCACCTCGCCAGTAGCAAACACCTCCTGGACAAAGGGTACCTTTGCCGCCTGGGCCAAGCCCAGGCCCGCAGAGCCGGAGATGGCCGCTGTCAGCGGCCGGTCTCCCGCCAGCGGAGCCGCCTCCGCCAGCAGTTCCAGGGTCTTTTGACGCACCTGAGAGAAATGGCGCTGGTACTTCTCATATAAAACTTTTCCGTTATCCACTAAAACCACCTTGGCTGTGGTGGAACCGATATCGATTCCCAAAGCCAAGGCGCCATCCGCACGCTGGTTCATATCTGTTCTTCGATCCCACTTTCGTGGGCCGTTTGATCTCCTTTCTTTTGGAAGCCGGGCCCCCGGCTAAACTACATAACAAGCCCATTTTCCACGCATTATAACACAAAATCCCCGAAATGTTGATAGACAAATAATTAATAAATTGTTAAGAATTTCACGCAGAGGCAAAAAATACAGCGGCAACCGGCTGCAGCCGGTTGCCGCTGTATGCCATCTTCCCTTTTCTCACGGAAGCAACCCCTCAGTTTTTCCTCAGGTCAAAGGCCGGTAGGGCTCCACTCTGGGGTTGTAATAACGGCCCTTATCCTCGTCTGCGCGCTTCCAGTGGATCGCTTTGACCGGGCAGCGATGGAGGCACCCCAGGCAGCGTACACACTGAGGCTTGACCCAAGCCGGCTTTCCATCGGTAATGGCGATGGCCCCGCAGGGGCAGATCTCCTGACACAGTCCGCAGCTGATGCACGCATCTGTTACCACAAAAGGCTTGGTGGAACGGCCATGGGCATAGGCACTGTAGGCCACAGCACTGACGATCCCCGGCGCCGCCCCCTGGCAGCGGTTATAGTCTCCCGTTCCTCTGACACGGATCACGCGCCGGGCCTCATCGATATATTCTTCAGCAGCATCCAGCTTTTTCTCGATCTCTTCCGGACTGTCTATTTTTGCCAGAGGAATATAGTTGTCCACCATAGGGATTCCAAATTGGGCAGAAAGGTTGATCCCCTTCTCTTTGAGGAGCTTCCCCATCTGTCCGGCGGCATCTCCAGTGGTCTTTCCGCAGGTCAATACAACATATACATACTGATCCCGGTATCCGGTCAGCTTCAGTTTTTCCAGAAAAAATGTCACCACGCTGGGCAGGCCATAGTAATAGGTAGGGGTCACAAAACCGATCCGTTTCTCCTGGCTGACATCGAACTGATAGCAGCGGCTTCGGATCACATCCCGCAAGAAAATCACATGGTCGTCTGTGGCCGCAGCAATACGCTCAGCCGCATATTTGCTGTTGCCTGTAGCGGAAAAGTAAAAGATCATCAGGCTTCCCCTCTCTTTATAGTAATATTATCATACTCTTTTTTCTAAGGCAATACCGCACAGAAAAGTAGGCGCGATACAGCCAGAAGAGATA
>UROF01000036.1 GCA_900549475.1 uncultured Eubacteriales bacterium | reverse complement strand
GGAACCCGCTGCCTCCACCTGCGCCGAAGGCGCGTAAAATATGAGGTCCGGGAGGGCTCCTGCGAATGGCGGGAACCGCCCCTCCCCTTGCACCCTTGCCTTTTTTCCGCTACAATAGGCCCAGAGGTGATCCCCATGAAACAGTCCGCCCAGCCCCTGGGCTTATATATCCACATCCCCTTCTGCAAGAGCAAATGTATCTACTGTGACTTCTACTCCCTGCCTTCCGCCGAGGGGAAAATGGACCGCTATGTGTCCGCACTCAGCCGCCATCTGATCGAGACGGCTCCCCACGCCTCCGCCCGGCTGGTGGATACGGTGTATTTCGGCGGCGGCACCCCCTCCTATCTGGGAGTCAAACGGCTGAAAAAACTGCTGAAAACAGTGGAAAAGCACTATACCCTCTCCCGGGAAGCGGAGATCACCATGGAAGCCAATCCCGACAGCCTCCAGGACTGGCGGGATGTCCGAGCCCTCCGCCGCTGCGGCGTGAACCGGATCTCCCTGGGGGTCCAGTCCACCGACGATGAGATGCTCAAAACCATCGGACGGGTCCATACCTTTGAGCAGGTGCGCCAGGCGGTGGCGGCGGTGCGCAAGGGCGGTATCCGGAATCTGTCCCTGGATCTGATCTACGGCCTGCCGGGCCAGACCATGGAAACATGGCAGACCACTCTGGAGCAGGCGGTGGAGCTGGAGCCGGAGCATCTGAGCTGCTACGGCCTGAAGGTGGAGGAGGGCACGCCCCTGTGGCGGCGGCAGGATGAGCTGGATCTGCCCGACGACGATCTCCAGGCGGACATGTACCTGTGGACAGAGACGTACCTGGCCCGGCAGGGCTATGAGCAGTATGAGATCTCCAATTTTGCCAAGCCCGGCTATTTCTCCCGCCATAACATGAAATATTGGACGTTGCAGGAGTACGCGGGCTTTGGTCCCGGGGCCCACTCCGACTTCGGCGGTGTGCGCTATGCCTTTGTCCGGGATCTGGAGGCCTACTGCTCCGGTGTGGAGAGCGGAGGGAATATCCTGTCGGAGAGCGAGCGCATCCCCGACCGGGAGCGGGATATGGAGTATCTGATGCTGGGGCTGCGGACGGTGGAGGGCATCTGCCGCAAGACCTTTGAGAACCGCTGCCGGATGTCCTTTGACCCCATTGAGAAGGTGTTGGAGAAGATGGTGTCCCCCGGCTATGCCAGGAAAGAGGGGGACCGCTGGCATCTGACGCCGGAGGGGTTCCTGGTGTCCAACCAGATCATCGGCCAGGTGTTGGACGCCCTGGGCGCGGAGAAGCTGCGCCGTGAGGAGGCCGCCGCCCGGGGAGATTACCGGGTCTGCTGAGACGGTGGAAAACTGGATAGATAAAGCGGGAGCCTGTGGGCTCCCGCTTTTTTTATAAAAAACATTGGAAAAACTGCCGCATTTTACATAGCTGCTTTTTCGGTAAAATCGCTGTGTCCGCAAATACTAGGACCAGCGCGAAAATGGCGCGAATCCAGGGAGAAGGAGGAAACGCGGATGAAAAAGAGAGGGATCTTGCTGGTAGCGGCTTTGGTGCTGGTACTGCTGTTGGCGGCCTGCAGCGATCAGGACAACAAGAAGAACAACAGCCAGACCAACAACGGTACTGCCAACAACGATGTTATGGATGACAGCATCCTGAATGATGACGGCGTCACCAATAACAGCGGGATGGACAACGGCACCACCGGCAACAATGGTACCACCAACGACAACGGCACCACCAATGATAACGGTTCTGCCGGCGACAACGCAAAGGGACGCAATAGCAAGTCAAATACCACCAGCTTCCAGCGGATGCTGGACAATGCCCGGGTCCATGATACCGACGGCGATCTTACCGACGGTGAGAACAGCACCTGGTAAAAAGCGCAGCCCCGTCCTGGCCTGCTGGGCCCGGGACGGGGTTGTTGTTTTTTGATAAAAAAACCGGGGCTGGGAGGAGATCCCAACCCCGGCGGAAGCGGCATTACATACCGGCCATACCGGCGGTGATGATGGCCATGCTGTAGACCTCGTCGGCATTGCAGCCGCGGCTGAGGTCGTTAATGGGAGCGTTGAGGCCCTGGAGGATGGGGCCGTAGGCCTCATAGCCGCCCAGACGCTGGGCGATCTTGTAGCCGATGTTGCCGGCCTCGATGCAGGGGAAGATAAAGGTGTTGGCGTAGCCGGCCACCTTGCTGCCGGGGAACTTCAGCTGTCCCACGGTGGGGCTCACAGCGGCGTCAAACTGCATCTCGCCGTCGATGGCAAACTCGGGAGCCAGCTCCTGAGCCACCTTGGTGGCGGCAGCGCTCAGGCCCACAGTGGCGCCCTTGCCGGAACCCTTGGTGGAGAAGCTCAGCATAGCGACCTTGGGATCGATGCCGAAGAACTTGGCGGTCTTGGCGGACTCCACGGCCACCTCAGCCAGCTTCTGGGCGGCGGATACGGTGACGTTGCCCTCCTTGTCCACGCTGTCCTCATAGCTGATGTTGATGGCGCAGTCGCCCATGCAGATGAGACGCAGGGCCTCGTCGCCGGTGTCACGCTTCATAATGAAGGCGGAGCTTACCAGGTGAGCGCCGGGCTTGGTCTTGATCAGCTGCAGGGCGGGACGGACGGTGTCGGCGGTGGAGTAGGTAGCGCCGCCCAGCAGAGCGTCGGCCTTGCCCATCTTCACCAGCATGGTGCCGAAGTAGTTGCCCTTCTGCAGAGCGGCACGGCACTCGTCGGCGGACATCTTTCCCTTGCGCAGTTCCACCATCTTGCTGACCATCTCGTCCATACCGGCGTAGGTCTGGGGATCGATGATCTCCGCCTTGGATACGTCAAAGCCGTTCTTCTCAGCGGCGGCCTTCACCTCGTCCACATTACCCACCAGGATCACATCCATGAGATCCTCTTTCATCAGCCGGGCAGCGGCCTCCTGGATACGGGCGTCGGGACCCTCGGTAAATACAATAGTACGCCGGGTCTCCTTCAGATTCTTCAGAAGAGCTGTAAACATTAGCCTGTCCTCCGTTTGTACATGATTTGATATTGTCAGCCGCGGCAGTGGCGGCCGCAGTTTCACGCCAATAGTATACACCAGCTTCTGGCTGTCCTCAACGGGAAAATCAAAAAAACAGGAAAAAAATACAGGGCGATCCCCGCTATATTTCCACAAAATCAGGGGGTTTATGCCGCTTACCCACAGGATATGGGGGTTGACGAACGGGGGAAAATGGGTTACAATGACACTTGTAACTTTTTGTTACACTTTTTTCTGATTTGTAATCTGTACAGGAGGAATAGATAGATGGCCTCAAAAGACAAAGGAAGGAAGAAGGTGCCCAGCTTCCGTGACCGGCAGCGGTTCCCGGAGAGCAGCAGCCCTTACAAACAGCTGCGTCTGCTGTTGCAGGGCTCCATGCCGCTGCTGCGCAGCCGGCTGCGGGGCATTGTCTACCGCCTGCGGTCTCTGGTGGCGGATATCAAGGCCCGGCTGCAGACCATTACGGCGCCCCGGCGCTCCCACACCGCCATTTTCCTGGCGGGCAGCCTGGTCATTGCGGTGTTTGCAGTATTCAATGCCCTCTACACCACCGGTACCACGGTAACACTGGATGGCGTGGCGCTGGCCACTGTGGCGTCTGAGGAGGAGGCGGAGGCAGCCAAGCTCTCTGTGGAGCGCAGCATCTCCGATGTGGTGGGTTATGACTACACCCTGGAGGACAGCAAGGTATCTTACTCCACCGGTCTTACGTACCGCAGCGCTGTGGTAGGCGAGGCGGAGCTGGAAGAGGCACTGAACGATTCCCTGCGGATGGTGGAGCATGGCTATGCTCTGTATGTGGACGGGGAAATGGTGGGCGCCACCCAGACCGAGGGCGCTCTGGAGGAGCTGCTGGAGCAGGTAGCTGCCCCCTATCGCAATGAGAATACCGTCTCCATTGATTTTGTGGAGAACGTGGAGATCAAAGAGTGCGATCTGCCGGTGGATCAGTTCACCAATCTGGCGGATGTGGCGCTGCTTCTCAACAGCAGCAAGGCCGGCGAGGTCACCTATACGGTGGAGGCCGGTGACTGCTGGAGCGTCATCGCTCAGGATCACAATATGACCAACTCCGATCTGCTCAAGCTCAATCCCGGCTATGACATCAACAAGCTCCAGATCGGCGACGTGCTGGTCATCAGCAACGCGGTGCCCTATCTGACCGTGGTTGCGGTCCAGATGGAGTACTATCAGTCCCAGATCCCCTATGAGATCGAGTATGTGGACGACGACACCATGTGGGAGGGCGATACCAAGGTCATCTCCCAGGGTGTGTATGGTACATCTGACGTGGTGGCCAAGGTCACCTATCAGGGTGTGGAAGAGATCGAGCGTGTCATTGAGTCTGAGACAGTGCTCACCGAGCCGGTGACAGAGGTCCAGGCCCGCGGTACCAAGGAGCGTCCCAGCTGGGCGCCTACCGGTACCTTCGGATGGCCCACCAGCGGCTCCATCACTTCCAAGTACGGCTACCGGTACATCTTTGGCGGCAGCGATTACCACGGTGGTATCGATATCGCCAACAAGAAGGGTACCAATATCTACGCTGCTGACGGTGGTGTGGTCACCTACGCCGGCTGGATGAGCAGCTATGGTTACCTCATCATCATCGATCACCAGAACGGCTATACCACTTACTATGGCCACAACTCCGAGCTGCTGGTCAGTGAGGGTGACAAGGTATACAAGGGCGAGCATATCGCTGAGATGGGCGCTACCGGTCGTGTTACCGGTACCCACTGCCACTTCGAGGTCCGTTATAACGGCGAGCGGCAGAACCCCCTGGATTATCTGCCCTGATACAGATGAGTGAAAGGCCCCCGGGTTTGCACCCGGGGGCCCTTTTTTGCTTGTGGTGGCTGCGGAGGTTTCTCCGAAAAGAAAATTTAAGGATTCCAGGCTGTCTTGTCTCTGACGATCACCGCCCAGCCCCTGCTGTCCCCGCCCCTGCCTGGCAAAGGGGCAGCGCTTCCCATCGGGAAGATTTGGCACAAATGCCAAGTTGACAGAGGGACATGCCCCCTTGTATAATACCTAGGATAAAGGTATACACTGGGTGGCCTGCGGGCCGGAAGAGGAGATGGAATCGTGGAGTATTTGCTGAAGAATGCCATGTTGTTTGCGGGCAGCGCCCTTTGTCCCGCGGAGCTGCTGGTCCGTGAGGGCCGTATTGTTTCCATTGCCAAGGCCCTGGAGGCCCCCGTTTCCGCTCAGGTCATTGACCTTCATAACGCCGCTGTTTTTCCCGGTTTCGTTGATGTACATGTTCATCTGCGAGAGCCGGGATTTTCTTATAAGGAGACCATTCGCACCGGTACCCTCTCCGCTGCCCGGGGAGGCTTCACCCAGATCTGCCCCATGCCTAACCTCAGCCCGGTGCCCGACAGCCGGGAGACTCTGGCGGAGCAGTTGGATCTCATCCGGCGGGACGCGGTGGTCCACGTCACCCCCTACGGGGCCATCACCCGGGGGGAGAAGGGCGAGACCCTGGCGGACCTGGCCGGTATGGCCCCCGATGTGGCGGGCTTCTCCGACGATGGCAAGGGCGTCCAGAATGAGGACATGATGCGTAAGGCCATGGAGGAGGCCAAGGGCCTGGGCAAGATCATTGCCGCCCACTGCGAGGATAACAGCCTCCTTCACGGCGGCTATATCCACGACGGGGCCTACGCCAAGGCCCACGGCCACCGGGGCATCTGCTCCGAGAGCGAGTGGGGCCCCATTCAGCGTGACCTCCGCCTGGCGGAGGAGACCGGCTGCGCCTACCACGTCTGCCACATCTCCACCAAGGAGAGCGTGGACCTGATCCGGAAGGCCAAGGCTCGGGGGGTGGATGTGACCTGCGAGACCGGTCCCCACTACCTGGTGTTCTCCGACGAGGATCTTCAGGAGGACGCCCGCTTCAAGATGAATCCGCCCCTCCGGTCCCCTGAGGACAAGGCGGCTTTGATCGAAGGCATCGTGGACGGTACCATCGACATGATCGCCACCGACCACGCCCCCCACAGCGCCCAGGAGAAGGGCTGGGGCCTGGAGAAGAGCGCCATGGGTGTGGTGGGCCTGGAGACCTCCTTTGCCGCCTGCTACACCTACCTGGTGAAGCCGGGGATCATCACCCTGGAGCGGCTGATGGAGCTGATGCACCACAATCCCGCCCGGCGCTTTGGCCTGGGAACGCCTCTGGCGGAGGGCCAGCCGGCGGACCTGACGGTATTTGACCTGGATGCAGAATACACCGTGGACCCGGCGGAGTTTCTTTCCATGGGCCGGGCCACCCCCTTCACCGGCTGCCGCCTCTTTGGCCGCTGCCGCATGACCATGGTGGGTGGCGAGATCGTATGGCAGGAGGAGCAGGCATGAAACAAGGAATCTACACCATTGGACACAACCGGCCTCTCACGGCGGACGTGTGGGAGATGACCCTCCTGGGGGACACCTCCCCCATCACCGCCCCGGGCCAGTTCATCAATATCAAGCTGGAGGGCCTGTTCCTCCGGCGGCCCATCTCCGTGTGCGACTGGGATGGGGAAAAGCTGACCATTATCTATAAGGTGGTGGGCAAGGGCACCGAGCAGATGAGCCGTATGGGCGCCGGGGAGCAGCTGGATGTGCTGGCGGGTCTGGGCAACGGCTTCGATGTGCAGAAGTGCGGCGGGCACACCCTGGTCATCGGCGGCGGCGTGGGGGTGCCCCCCATGTATGGCCTGGCCAAGGCTCTGCTGGCTGCCGGTAAGAAGGTCACCGCTGTCCTGGGCTTCAATACCGCCGGGGAAATCTTCTACGAGAGTGAGTTCAAGGCCCTGGGCATCGACACGGTGGTCACCACTGTGGACGGAAGCTACGGGGTGAAGGGCTTCGTCACCGACGGCCTCCCCGCAAACTACGATTATTACTGCACCTGCGGCCCCCTGCCCATGCTGAAGGCGGTGTACAACGCCGCCCCCACCAGCGGCCTCCTCAGCTTTGAGGAGCGGATGGGCTGCGGCTTCGGGGCCTGCATGGGCTGCAGCTGCAAGACCAAGTACGGCAACAAGCGCATCTGTGTGGACGGTCCGGTGCTGGAGAAGGAGGAGATCATATGGTAGATACAAAGGTAACGTTGTCCGGCATTGTCCTGGACAACCCGGTGATCCCCGCCAGCGGCACCTTCGGCTACGGCAAGGAGTTTGCCGCCCTCTACGACATCAACTGCCTGGGCACCTTCTCCTTCAAGGGCACCACCCGGGAGGCCCGCTTCGGCAACCCCACCCCCCGCATCGCCGAGTGCAACGCCGGTATGATCAACGCCGTGGGGCTTCAGAATCCGGGCGTGGAGGCGGTCATCGCCCATGAGCTGCCGGAAATGAAGGCGTTTTTCCACAAGCCGGTGATGGCCAATGTCAGCGGCTTCTCCGTGGACGACTACGCCTACACCTGTGCCCTGCTGGACAAGGAGGAGCAGGTGGGCTGGCTGGAGGTGAATATCTCCTGTCCCAACGTCCACAACGGCGGCATGAGCTTTGGCGTGGACCCCAAGGCGGCAGCGGAGGTGACGGCGGCGGTGAAGGCCGTGACCAAGAAGCCGGTGTACATGAAGCTGAGCCCCAACGTCACCGACATCGTGTCCATCGCCAAGGCCTGTGAGGAGGCGGGAGCCGACGGCATCAGCCTTATCAACACCCTGCTGGGCATGCGGATCGACCTGAGGACCAAGAAGCCGGTGATCGCCAACAAGATGGGCGGCTTCTCGGGGAGCGCCATCCTGCCGGTAGCTCTGCGGATGGTGTACCAGGTCTACGAGGCGGTGAAGATCCCCGTCATCGGTATGGGCGGTGTGTCCTCCGCGGAGGATGTCATCGAGATGATGCTGGCGGGCGCTACCGCCGTGGAGGTGGGGGCCGCCAATCTGGTGAACCCCTACGCCTGCCGGGACATCATTGCCGACCTGCCCCGGGTCATGGAGAAATACAGGATCAACAATTTAACGGATATGATAGGAGGCGCGCATCATGGGTAAGGATGTAATCATCGCTTTGGATTTTGACAGCAAGGCAAAGACTCTGGCTTTTCTGGATCAGTTCACCGAGGAGAAGCCCTTTGTGAAGATCGGCATGGAGCTCTACTACGCGGAGGGCCCCGCCATCGTCCGGGAGATCAAGGCCCGCGGCCACAAGATCTTCCTGGATCTGAAGCTCCACGACATCCCCAACACCGTGAAGAAGGCCATGGCGGTTCTCTCCGGCCTGGATGTGGATATGACCAATCTCCACGCCGCCGGTACCAAGGCCATGATGGAGGCGGCCCTGGAGGGTCTCACCCGGCCCGACGGTACCCGTCCCCTGCTGATCGCCGTCACTCAGCTCACCTCCACCAGCCAGGAGCGGATGGAGAGCGATCTGCTCATTGAGAAGCCTCTGGATCAGGTGGTCATGCACTATGCCAAGTGCGCCGCTGAGAGCGGCCTGGCCGGTGTGGTCTGCTCCCCCCTGGAGGCCGGCAAGGTCCACGAGGTCTGCGGTAAGGACTTTGTGACGGTGACTCCCGGTGTCCGCTTCGCCGACGGCGATGCCGGCGACCAGGTCCGGATCACCACCCCCGCCAAGGCCAAGGAACTGGGCTCTGACTACATCGTGGTGGGCCGGCCCATCACCCAGGCTGCCGACCCCGTGGCCGCCTACCGCCGCTGCGTCAGCGAGTTCGTGGGATAAGACTACGATATGTTACTTTTCTTGAAAGAAAAGTAACCAAAAGAACTTTTGGGGCAAAGCATCCGCTTTGCCCAGGTTAGAATACAGCAAATAGGAGAAAAAATTTATGTCTTGGGAGACCATTCTGTTTGACTTGGACGGTACGCTTACCGACCCCGCCGAGGGCATTACCAAGGCGGTGGAGGTAGCGCTGAACCACTACGGCATTACGGTAGAGGACCGTTCCACTCTCAATAAGTTTATCGGCCCGCCTCTGGACGAGTCCTTCCCGGAGTTCTACGGCTTCAATGACGAGCAGGTACGGGAGGCCACCCGGGTATTCCGGGAGTACTTTGGCCGCCAGGGCTGGGCGGAAAATATCCCTTACCCCGGTATCGACAAGCTGCTGGGGGATCTGAAGGCTGCTGGGAAAAAGCTGATCATCGCCACCTCCAAGCCGGAGGAGTTTGCCGTGCGGATCATGAACCACTTTGATCTGGCTCAGTACATGGATGTGATCGCCGGAGCCTCCACCGACAACCAGGAGGGGGCCAAAAAGGCCAACGTCATCCGCAAGGCCCTTCAGAGGGCCGGGGTGGAGGACCTCTCCAGCGTAGTTATGGTAGGCGACCGCCGTCACGACGTGGCGGGAGGCCACGAGGTGGGCCTGAAGGTGATCGGCGTCCTCTACGGCTACGGCGACCGGGCCGAGCACGAGGCCGCCGGCGCGGATTATATTGTGGAGGATATTCCCAGCCTGGAGAAGCTGCTGCTGGGGTAACAGGCCCAGCCGGGCCCTGGTGCGTCCGAAGTAAGCCGCTTCGGACTTTGGCTCCCGGGCCTCCCCGGCCCGGACCCGGGTCACTTTTTCCTCGGCGAAAAAGTGACCAAAACGCCGCCGGGGATGCCCCGGACCCCATTTTGCCTAATCGGATGCTATCAGATTTGCTGCTGCGCAGCCACTGAACTTCTGCCCTTTGGCATCTGATCTGCGGCGGGTTTCTATTCTGACTTCGGCCTCCGGCCCTGTTAAAGGGGTAGAACCATCTTTCTGTTTCGCATGCTAAGAAGTGCCTATCAGCCCGAGGGCCGTCAGGCGAAGTCGGACAATCACCGCACCGATTACGAGGGGCCAGCGGCCTTGCAGAAATTCAGTGGCAAACGGGTATCTCCCCTGCAGGCGTCCGGTTGGACAAAAAGAGGGGTCCGGGTCTCCCGGCGCCTTTTGGTGACTTTTGTGCGTACAAAAGTCACCCGGGGTCCGGGGGTGGAACCCCCGCTGAAAGGGACCCCGAAAGCCAAAGGACTGAAAAATGAACTTGAGAAGCAACCTCCCCATTCAACTGGTAAAAATAAAAATTGATATAAAGGAGTGCGACAATGGAAAACATCCAGAATCTGATCGCTAAGGATCTGCTGAGCATCCAGGCAGTGTTTTTCCGCCCGGAGGAGCCCTTCACCTGGGCCAGCGGCATCAAGAGCCCGGTGTACTGTGACAACCGCCTGACCCTCACCGCCCCGGCGGTCCGCAATGATGTGGAAAACGCTCTGGCAGAGACCATCCGCCGGGAGTATCCCGATGTAGAGGTCCTTATGGGCACCTCCACTGCCGGTATCGCCCACGCCGCCATCGTAGGCCATATCATGGGCCTGCCCATGGGCTATGTCCGGTCCGGCAGTAAGGACCACGGCCGTCAGAACCAGATCGAGGGCCGCCTGGAGAAGGGCCAGAAGGTAGTAGTGGTGGAGGATCTCATCTCCACCGGCGGCAGCGTCATCGAGGTGGTGAACGTTCTGCGGGAGGCCGGAGCTGACGTGCTGGGCGTGGTGAGCATTTTCACCTACGGCATGCAGAAGGGCCTGGACCGCTTGGCAGCGGCCAATGTGAAGAATGTCAGCCTCACCAACTTTGACGTGATCGCCCAGGTGGCTGCCCAGGAGAAGTATATCAAGGAAGAAGATATTGCCCGGCTCATCGCTTTCCGGAACAACCCGTCTGACGAGAGCTGGATTGGAGGTAATAAATAATGAGAAGTTTGATCGACATTCTGGATCTCTCTACGGAGGAGATCGACGGGCTGATTGCCAAGGCCAGTGACATCATTGCCCACCCCGAGGCCTATGCCCACAAGTGTGACGGCAAGATCCTGGCTACCCTGTTCTTTGAGCCTTCCACCCGTACCCGCCTGAGCTTTGAGTCCGCCATGCTGCGGCTGGGCGGTCAGGTCCTGGGCTTCTCCGAGGCCAACAGCTCCTCCGCCGCCAAGGGCGAGAGCGTAGCGGATACGGCCCGGACCGTCAGCTGCTACAGCGATATCATCGCCATGCGTCACCCCAAGGAGGGCGCTCCCCTGGTGGCTTCCATGAACGCCACTGTGCCGGTGATCAACGCCGGTGACGGCGGTCACAACCACCCCACCCAGACTCTTACCGACCTTCTCACCATCTACCATGAGAAAGGCCATTTTGACAACCTGACTGTGGGCTTCTGCGGCGACCTGAAGTTTGGCCGTACCGTCCACTCCCTCATCAATGCCCTCAGCCGCTACCAGGGTATTAAGATCGTCCTGGTGTCTCCCGATGAGCTGAAGCTGCCCAGCTATGTCAAGAAGGACGTTCTCCAGAAGAACAACATCGAGTACGTTCAGACCACGGATCTGGAGTCTGTGATGCCGGATCTGGACATCCTGTATATGACCCGTGTCCAGCGGGAGCGCTTCTTCAATGAGGAGGATTACCTGCGTCTGAAGGACAGCTACATCCTCACTCCGGAGAAGCTGGTGACGGCCAAGAAGGATCTGTGCATCCTCCACCCCCTGCCCCGTGTCAATGAGATCTCCGTGGCGGTGGACAAGGACCCCCGGGCCTGCTACTTCAAGCAGGTGAATTACGGCCGCTTTATCCGCATGGCTCTGATTCTGAAGCTGCTGGAAATTGACTGAGGAGGGAAAAAGCAATGATTATCGACGCCATTAAAAACGGTATTGTTATCGACCATATTGCCGCCGGCAAGGCCATGGAGCTCTACAAGATCCTGGGCCTGGGCGAGCTGGACTGCACGGTGGCCATTCTGAAGAACGTGGTCAGCGGCAAGCTGGGCCGCAAGGACATCATCAAGATCGACCGGGTGCTGGATCTGGACTGGGATGTCATCGGCTATGTGGACCCCAACATCACGGTTAACATCATCATGGACGGCCGTCAAGTGGAAAAGCGCCAGCTGAAGCTGCCCGAGACCATCACTAACGTGATCCGCTGCAAGAATCCCCGGTGCATCACCTCTGTGGAGCAGGAGCTGCCCCAGGTGTTCAAGCTCACTGACCGGGAGAACCGTGTCTATCGCTGCCTGTACTGCGAGACCCAGGCGGGCAAGTAAAAAAAGACCATATTTTCCGTATCCGCAAGTATAAAAATACCTCTGGCCGTGCACAATGGGGCCAGAGGTATTTTTCCTCTTTACCACAGCCGCCCTCACCGGCGGCGGACGAGATGAAAGGAAGCGGAATATGGATAATCGAGGCAAGCGGCAGGCTGCCTCCATCTTCGGCGGCATGGGCTTTTACATAGCCCTGCTCGTCTGCGCGATCGCAGCCGGAGTGGTTGGCTATTACGCCCTAGTAAGCAACGAAGCGGAAGTCCAGGAACAGCAGGTCCAGACCGTGGACCAGCAGGAGGAGAACGACGCGGTAGCGGTGGATGTACCGGAAGTGGAGCCGGCCAAGCCGGTGATCTCCGACGAGCCGGTAGTGGTAGAGAGCCTCCAGCCCACAGACAGCGGTCAGGAGGCAGCGGAGGAGTCCTCTGCCCCGGTGACGGAGGATGTTCCCGCGGCGTCTGATGCTCCTTTGGAGGTAGTCAATCCTGTCATGGGAGATACGGTGTCCGTGTTCTCTGTGGATACTCTCACCTATGACGAGACGCTGGGGGACTGGCGGACCCATGACGGCCTGGACATCCAGGCCACAGCGGGTACAGCGGTAGCCGCGGCGGCGGCAGGCACGGTCCTTTCCGTCACGGAGGACGGCCTTCTGGGCACCATGGTGGTCATTGACCACCACAACGGCTACACCACCACCTATGCAAGCCTTGAACCGGAGACAAAGGTCCTGGCGGGGGATGAGGTCAGTGCCGGTACGGTGATCGGTACCGTTGGCAATACCTCTCTCAGCGAGGCGGGCCTGGGGGCCCATCTCCACTTTGCCGTGGCCAAGGACGGCGAGCCGGTAGACCCGGCAGGATTCCTGGAGTAAACAGCGAGGCCTGTCCGCCTGGTGCGGACGGGCCTTGTTTTATTTATTTTCCTCCGGTGGGGCTTACCGCCGAAACCCGGCGGCGGGGGATTCTTTGTCAGAGGATGGTTCCTGTGAATGTCTCTTTATCAGACTTTCAGACTGGTATGCTCCGCAGGCCTACTTTTCCGACGCGGGAAAAGTAGGCAAAAGCGCGCTGGGGAGACCCCAGGCCCCCGTTGTTTGTCAAATCGGTCACTATCAGATTTAGAACCGGGCAGCCACTGAAATACTGCAGGGCCGCTGGCCCCTCGTAATCGGTGCGGTGGTTTACCCACTTCGCCTGACGGCCCTCGGGCTGAGGGGCGTTTCTTTTTGTTAACGGGAGCCTGTGCAAGTTTCCGTAGATGCGGGCAGCTTCATACAGAAATTAGCTACCTCTATCCCTTCAAAAGGGCGACAGCCGAAGTTGGACGAGCAGCCCGTTGCAGATCAGCACCCCGAAGGACGCGGTGTCTCAGTGGCACCCCATCATCAAGCTCTATTCAGACCGATTGGACAAAGCGGGGGTCCAGCCCGAAGGGGGCTGGCGCTTTTTCGGTTCACTTTTGTGCGTACAAAAGTGAACCCGCCGGAGGCAAGCCAACGAAAGCAATTCCGTCGGAGACATGACAGCGTCGAGGCCGCTGCCCGCAGATTCAGCGGCTCCCGGCGGGCGCCGCCCGGGGCAAGGGGCCGGGAAGGCCACGGTTTGTTCCCGCCCGCCCGGCGATGAGCAAATCAGCTCTGCGGAGCCGGGCAGGCCTCATCAAAAAAAGAGGAGCGTCTCAGCGCTCCTCCTGACATCTTTTCCGTACCGCCTTCAGCTGCTGCTGGTTCTCCTCCCCCAGGAGGTGGCTGACGGCCATCTTGCGGATGATATTTTTCACTGTGACCTCCAGGCCGGTACCCTCCCGGTAGTCGGCGGGAAAGATGAAATCCACCCTCCCCTGCCGCAGCAGCTGCTCCACACCGGGGCGATTGGCGTCCTGGTAGACCGCGATGGCCTGGCCGCCGTAGGCCCGCATCATCTTCATACAGGGCACGTCGCTGAGGCCGTCGCCGATGTAGATCATGTTGGTGAAGGGTACCCGCTTGCTGTCGTCGGGCATGGAGGCATTGAGGGTCTGGTCATCGCTGACGTCCAGCACCCCCTTGTTGATCCGGTAGACAAACTGGGTCTTGGCGGTAAAATTTACCGCCAGCTTGGGCCAGGCGGGGCGGCCCAGCTCGTCGTAGTAGAACTCACTGGCGTAGATCTCCTTGAAGGCCCCGGCGATGGCGCTGCCGTCAATGATCTCCCGGAGGCCCGAGGAGATGACATAGTGCTCGGTTTGAACGCCCAGCAGGGAGGCAAAGCGGTCGATGCGGGCAAACCAGTCGGTGACACCGGGGAAAAAGACGATATTCTGGCCGCAGCGGCTGAGAAAAGACCGGGTCAGGGGCAGCTCCAGCTCCCCGCACTTGCGGATCATCGTGTACATATAGGCCAGGATGCCGTCCATGTGCTGCTGCCAGCCAAAGACGTTGGCCTCCCGCCAGAAGTCACCGGGCTCCATGCCCAGGGCGGGGATAAAGGCATAGTTCTGCATGTCCTGGGTGCACAGGGTCTTATCAAAGTCGTAGAGCAGGGCGACAATGGTTTTGCCTTCCATAGGAGGGCTCCTTTCTCAGCGGAGGGCCGGCGGTACCGGCGGCTTTCCCTAACAAAAAAGGACGCGGCTTCGCCGGAGCAAAGCCGCAGTCCTCTTACTCTCTTGTGTAATTGCGGCCGAACTGCAGGTCGTCCAGGTTCAGCACCCGGGTAGCTTCCGGGTCCTCCTCGGGGAATTCATCGGCAAAGGGGTCCACCTGGGGGAGATCGTCTGCCGGGTCCTGGGCGGGAGGTGCCGCCGGCTCAGGCAGCGGGTCCTCGGTAGGAGCAAGGGCGGCCATAGCGCTGTCGATATCCTTCTCCAGGGCCTGGTCGATGGCGCTGGCTACCTCCTCCACAGCGTCGTTGACGACGGGAGCGGCCTGGACCACGGGGGGCTGCTGGGGCGGTTCCGGCTGGGCAGGCAGCTCCGGCAGCCGCTCCAACAGAGCCAGCTCTCCCTCACATACCCGGCGTACCGACTGGATAAAGCTGCGCAGCTCCTCCTGGGCGGTGGAAAGGCGGGCTTTTTCGGCCTGGATCTGCTGCTCCACCTCCTGGCGGACAGAGACCAGCCGCTCCTCCTCGGCGCTCACCTCGTTCTGGATTTCAGTGAGGCGGGCTTTGGCGCCGGAGGCGGCGTCGGCAATGATGGCATCCCGCTTCTGCTCCGCCTCGGAGACCATGGAGGTAGCCATCTTCTGGGCGGTGAGGAGGGTGGAGCGCATGGCGTCCTCCACCTGGCGGTACTCCTCCATTTTATCTGCCAGCACCTTGAGCTTTGCCTTCAGGGCGGCGTTTTCCTTGTAGAGGGCGGTATAGTCCTCGGTCAGCTTATCCAAAAAATCATCCACCGACGCCATGTTGTAGCCGCCCATCACGGCCTTGGCGAAGGTACAATTAGCCACTTCCTGCGGGGTCATCATGGTGCAGGTACCTCCCTATTCTCTAGTCTCTCAGAAATACAGGCCGTTATTTTCCAGCTCGTCAATCAAGTCCCCCTGGATATCCACGGAGTAGGGGGTGATGATATAGGTATTGGCGGCCACCTTTTTGATCTTGCCCTCACCGGCATAGGCCACACCGGAGAGGAAGTCCACCAGACGGCGGGCGATGTCCTTGTGGGTGGATTCCAGGTTCATGACCACGGTGCGCTTTTCCTTCAGATGGTCGGCGATCTCGCTGGCGGTCTCAAAGCGCTCGGGCTTTACCAGCACGACCTTCAGCTGAGTGGTGGCGTGGATATTCACCACCTTGCCACGGCGGCTGTCTACCGGAGAGCGGTCCCGCTCCATCCGGGAACGGTCATCCAGGAAAGGAGATTCCTGTTCATCGAACTCTACATCATAGTCATCGTCCTCGTCACTGACGGGGTGGATCATTCTTTTGAAATCATCAAGCAAGCTCATGGGGGAAACCTCCTCATATATCATTGGTAATGCCGCTGGCCGAAAATGGCCGAGCCCACCCGGACCATAGTGGCGCCCGCGGCAATTGCGTCCTCAAAGTCATCGCTCATGCCCATGGACAAATATGCAAAACTATTATCATACAATTTCCTGCTTATGTCAACATAAAGACGGGAAACTTCCACAAAATAGGGCAGATTTCCGTGGGGTACCTGCTCCACAGGGGGGATGGTCATAAGGCCCCGGACCCGGATATGGCTGAGGGACCTGGCTTTATCCGCCGCCTCATAGAGGACCTGGGGGGCAAAGCCGCTCTTGCTCTCCTCCCCGCCGATGTTTACCTCCAGCAGCACGTCCTGGATCAGCTCCTTTTTCTCTGCCTGACGCTCGATCTCCTCCAGCAGTTCCCAGGAGCCTGCCGACTGGATCAGGCTCACCACGCCCACCACCTGGCGGACCTTATTGCGCTGGAGATGGCCGATAAAGTGGAGGGGCGCCCCGTCATAGGCGTGCTCCTGGAGCTTGGCGGTCATCTCCTGGACCCGGTTCTCTCCCAGGGCGTCGATGCCTGCCCGGATGGCGGCCTGGCAGGCCGCTGCGTCATTCATCTTGCTGGCGCCCACCAGCATGACTTCTCCCACGTCCCGGCCGGCGCGTTCCGCCGCGGCGGCCATACGGCTGCGGATACTGCGAATGTTTTCCTCGATGCTGCTCATTTGTTTATCACCTTTCCATCAAAGAGATCCTCTGCCGCGGTGATGGCTTCATCCCCCGCCCGCAGAGTTCGTTGCGCTGTAGCGCCATCCGCCGGGGTCACCAGCAGATAGGTGTCCTCCTGCCAGACCACCTCTACCGGCTTGAATCGGGCCACCGTGCCCCACAGGCAGTAAACGCCGGTGGTTTTCTCTGTCAACTCGGTTCCGTCTTCATCGGTAACGGTCTCTGTCAGGATACGCACAGCGCTGCGGGGCACCCGCAGGCCGCTATAGCTGTCAAAAATGATCTGGGCGTTCTGCCGCCGCAGCAAAGTGGTCAGGCCCAGATAATTATCTGAGGTCAGTACCACCAGCTTCTGGCCGTTGTCCTCCTCGCTGATGGAGGAGACGGTCATGGTCAGGTCCCGGTTCAATCCGGTCTGGAACCGGAGGGTGACGGTGTCCCCCTCTGCCATTTTCCCCATATCTGAGGTCTGCATCAGGGTGACAAAGGACCAGCCCGTGCCGTAGACCATCTTGCCGCAGGCGCCGGAGGGCTGCTGAGGCGTAATGGTACGGTAATCGGCGGGGGTCATAGTCTCCAGGGATTCCGGGGTAAGGACGGTCTCATAGCCGTCCACCAGGCTGGAAAAGAGGCCGGATTCCGGCGCGGTAATCCGGGTAGTGGCGGCGCCCACGGAGGAGGTGAGAACAGAGATCTGCTCCTGCAGCTGGGTGATGGTGGCGTCCAGGGTGTCCGTGCCGCTGTAGGCAAAGGACCGCTTGAGCACGGCGGAGCGCAGGGTGTCGCCGGGCTCGCCGGCGGCGGAGAGGTCGTCTGCGGCCATAGCGCTCCGGAACTCTACCAGAGAGGTGACCACCTCCTCATCCATACGGGCGGAGGTGCTGGACCCGGAAGCCAGGTTCCGGGCGTAGACCAGCTGCTCCAGCTGCTCCTCCAGGGAGCGCAGGGTGTTGGCGTCCTGGAGGGCCTGGGCGCTCTGATAGACCAGGGCCACGGTACCGCCGCGGCTGACTTTCTCTCCTTCTCCCCGGGAGAAGTACACAAGGTCGCTGCTGCTGCCGGCGATGACCTCCTCATCCCGGACCACATAGCCAGACACCGTGACGGCGTTTTCACTGGTATAGTCGTATACCAGCGTGGTGGAGAAGGGGTCCAGAAAATAGGAGGCGGCGTTGACGCCGAAATAGACCAGCACAGTCAGCAAAATGGCGGCCAACATCAATTTTGTGGCAAGGGAACTGGGTTTCATTGGTATCACTCCTTGGGTATGGGGGAGCAGGACGTCAGAGGCTGTCCTCCCAGGCGGAGAGATCCACAGGCCGCAGGGGGCATACGGTGGAAATAGCGTGCTTGTAGATCAGATTCTGCTTGCCGTCGGCGGAGAGGACCACAGTAAAGGCGTCAAAGCCGGAAATGGTCCCCCGCATCTGAAAGCCGTTGACCAGGAATACGGTAACGGGGATCTCATTGCGCCGGGCGGCGGCCAGGAAGATGTCCTGCAGGTTAGGTGCTTTTGTCATGTCGTCTACCTCTCTTTATGTTGTATGGGGGCGGACGACGGGAAAACGAGATTATGTACAAACGTGTCCGCCCGGGGCTGGCGGAAGGCCTTTACAGCTTTCCACGGGCCTTATTGTAGCCCCAGGGCGGCGAGTATTTCTGTCGCAATTTGGAGAGCGGCGGCAAAATCCCGCTCTTTTTCCCAGTAGATCCAGTGGATGTCTTGATTTCGCCGCAGCCAGGTGAGCTGGCGCTTGGCGTACTGCCGGGAACGGAGCTTTACTTCCTCCACGGCCTCCTCCAGAGAGACCTGGCCGTCAATGGCGGAGAGGAGCTCCTTGTAGCCGATGGCCTGAAAGGCGGTGGAGGATCGGGGCACGCCCTGCTCCAGCAGGGAGCGGACCTCCTCCAGGAGCCCTGCGGCCATCATGGCATCCACCCGCCGGTCGATGAGGGCCTTCATGTCGGAGCGATCCCGGAAGGCAAGGCCGATGTAGATGGGATCGTAGCGCCGGGGCAGAAGGGCGGTGCGGCGGTTGTGCTCTGAGATGGTGAGCCCTGTCTTCCGGTAGACCTCCAGGGCCCGTAAGATCCGCTTTTCGTCGGCCATGTGGAGCCGTGCGGCCGCTTCCGGGTCCACCTGCTCCAGTTCTTTCCACAGAGGGGCGATGCCCTCTCTGGCAAGCTGTGCCTCCAGCTCCTTGCGGACGGTGCCGCCGGCTTCCCCGGGGGCAAAGGTCCGCCCGGAGATGATGGCGTCCAGGTACAGACCGGTACCCCCCACCAGGATGGGGAGCTTTCCCCGGCGGAGGATGTCCTGGACGCAGCGGTCCGCCTCCTCGGTAAACCGGGCTACGGACCAGCTTTCGGCGGGGTCGGCAATGGCCACCATGTGGTGGGGGACGCCCTCCGTCTCCTCAGGCGTGGGGGCGGCGGTACCGATGGTCATGCCCCGGTAGATCTGCATGGAGTCTACACTGACTACCTCGCCGCCAAAGCGGCGGGCCAGCAGGACACCCATTTTGGTTTTTCCGCAGGCGGTGGGGCCCACCACGCAGAGGATCTTCGGTTGTGACATGGGCCTCGCTCCTTTCGTTTTTGCCGGCTTCCCACCGGCGGGGGTGGTTGTGCCGCCGAAACCCGGCGGTGGGGGATCTCGTCAGAGGATGGTTCCTCTGAATGTCTCTTGATTCAGCACTTCAGGCTGTTTGGGGATTTTCCGTGCTCCGGCACGGGTTACTTTGCCCTCGGCGGCAAAGTAACCAAAACGCCGCCGGGGTTCCCCCGGACCCCGTTTTGTCCAATCGGACGCCATCAGGGGAGATACCCGGTTGCCACTGAAATACCGCTGGCCCGCTGGCCCCTCGTAATCGGTGCGGTGGTTTACCCACTTCGCCTGACGGCCCTCGTGCTGAGAGGCTTTGCTGTTTTTTTGCTATCGAAAACCCACGTGCTTCCCAAAGAAGCAGGCAATTCGTCGCAGAAAAAAGATTCATCTGTCCCTTTAACAGGGCGACAGCCGAAGCCGGACAAGCAGCCCGCCCCAGATCAGATGCCCGAAGGATTTGCTGCTTCAGTGGCAGTGCAGCAGCAAATTTGATACAGACCGATTGGGCAACAGCGGGGATCCAGCCCGAAGGGGGCTGGCGCTTTTTCCGTCCACTTTTGTGCGTACAAAAGTGGACCCGCCGGAGGCAAAACAGCGCTGAGGGCCGCTTCCGGCCCCTTCGGAAATACCCGGGGTTCGGGGGGCGGAGCCCCCGCTGAAAAGCACCGGGACTGGGGGCCGGGGGGCCGCAGCCCCCTAAAAATCTTATAGGATGCTCCATACCGCCAGACCATTAACGGCGGCGTGGAGAAGAATGGACCCCCACAGGGTCCCGGACCGGTCATAGGTCCAGGCCAGCACCAGCCCTGGGGCCAGGTACTGGAGCATGAGGAGAAAATAGCTGAGGCTGTGGTTTACCACGGCAAACTGCCACACATGGAGGAAAGCAAAGAGGACGCAGGACACCGCATAGGCCGCCACGCGGCTGTGCTGGCGGATGTTGCCGAACACATAGCCCCGGAACAGCACCTCCTCCACGAAGGGAGCCAGGAACACCACCATCAGCACCGTGGAACGGGGCGCGTCGTCGATCTGGGCGGAGATAGCCACGTCGTTTAAATTCTGCTGCCCCTCCAGCACCAGGCCGATGGCCCGGTAGCACAGCTCATTGAGGCCGTAGAAGGCGATTACCCCCACGGCGGCGGTGCCCAGGGTGTGCCACAGGGAGGAGAGAAAGTAGCCGGTGGTCCTGCCCAGGTAGTTCCAGAAGATCACCAGTGTCAGGGCGAAGAGGAGGTAGTAGGAGATCATGCTGCGGAGGCTGCCCTCCAGGGAGCGGCCCAGCAGCCGCTCCAGGCCCGCAAACAGAGGGTCCGAGGCAAAGGGCAGCACCAGCAGATATACCGCGAAGAATACGCCTCCCAGCACCCGTTCCAGGGTGGTCATGTAGGAGGATGCCGCTTTTTTGGCCATAGGGGGATACCCGCTTTCTCAAAAAGTCGTCAGGAGAGCTTCTGCTTGAGCTCGTAGAGGAGGCTCATGGCCTCGATAGGGGTCAGGGTGTCGGGCTGGGTCCGGCGCAGCCGGTCAATGACCTCCGCCTCTCCCAGGGCTTCCAGGGATACCTGGTCGGTTTTGGGGGCGGTGAGGAGAGGCGCGGCGGCGCCGCTTTGCTCCTCCAGCTCCTTGAGGACGGTACGGGCCCGACGGATCACCGTGTCGGGGAGCCCCGCCAGCTTGGCCACTTCGATGCCGTAGCTCCGGTCCGCCCCGCCGGGGACGATCTTCCGCAGGAACACGATGTCCTCTCCCCGGGCCTTTACGGCAATGTTGAAGTTCTTCACACCGGGGAGGGTGGTCTCCAGCTCGGTCAGCTCGTGGTAGTGGGTGGCAAAGAGGGTCTTAGCCCCCAGCTTTTTCCGGTCGGCGCAGTGCTCCAGCACTGCCCGGGCGATGCTCATGCCGTCGAAGGTGCTGGTGCCCCGTCCGATCTCGTCGAGAATGAGGAGGCTCCGGTCCGTGGCGTTTTTCAGGATCTCCGCCACCTCCGTCATCTCCACCATGAAGGTGGACTGACCGGCGCTCAGGTCGTCGCTGGCGCCGATACGGGTGAAGATCTGGTCCACGATGCCGATGTGGGCATCCTTGGCGGGGACAAAGGAGCCGATCTGGGCCATGAGGACGATAAGGGCCACCTGCCGCATGTAGGTGGACTTGCCCGCCATGTTGGGGCCGGTGATGATGGCCACCCGGTTCTCCTTCTCCCCCATGTAGGTGTCGTTGGGGACAAAGAGGCTGTCCTTCAGCATCCGCTCCACCACCGGGTGGCGGCCGTCGTGGATCTCAATGACGCCGCTCTCATCCACGGTGGGACGGCAGTAGTTGTTCTTGGCGGCCACGGCGGCCAGGGAGCAGAGTACGTCCAGCTCCGCTATGGCGGCGGCGGAGGCCTGGATGCGGCTCATCTCCTCCCCTACCTGCTGCCGCAGCTGGGTGAAGAGCTCGAACTCCAGGGCCACCACCTGATCGCTGGCGGTGAGGATGGTGTGCTCCAGGTCCTTGAGCTCCTGGGTGATGTAGCGCTCGCAGTTGGCGAGCGTCTGCTTGCGGATGTAGTCGGCGGGCACCAGGTCATAGTAGGACTTGCTGACCTCGATGTAGTAGCCAAAGACTTTGTTGTAGCCCACTTTCAGGCTCTTGATGCCGGTCTTTTCCTTCTCCCGGGCCTCCACCTCGGCGATGATGCCCTTGCCGCCGGAGAGGATGTGGTGGAGCCGGTCCACCTCGGCGTTGTAGCCCTCCCGGATGAAGCCTCCCTCCCGGACGGAGAAGGGCGGATCGTCCACGATGGCCTTCTGGAGAAGCTCAAACACATCCTCCAGGGTGTCAAGCTCCCGGGCCAGCTCTCCCAGCCGTCCCCCGGAGAAGGGGGCCAGACGCTCCTTCACGGTGGGAAGCTTCTCTAAGGCGGAGCGGAGGGAGGCTGCGTCCCGGCCTCCGGCGCTGCCGTATACCATGCGGCCGATGAGCCGCTCCATATCGCTGATGCCGGTGAGGGCTAATATGAGCTCCTCCCGGTCCATGGGGCTTTTTACCAGGGCCTCCACGGCGCTCAGCCGCCGCTCGATGGCGGTGAGGTCCAGCAGGGGCCGGGAGAGCCAGCTGCGAAGGCACCGGCCGCCCATGGCGGTCTTGGTCTTGTCCAGCACCCACAGAAGGGAGCCCTTCTTCTCCTTGGAGCGGAGAGTTTCCGTCAGCTCCAGGTTCCGCCGGGCGGTGAGGTCCAGCTCCAGGAAGCGGCCCTCCTCATAGTACTCCAGGCTCTGGATGTACCCGAGATCCGCCTTCTGGGTCTCGTAGAGGTAGCTGAGGAGGCCGCCCAGGGCCATGACGGCGGTGGAGCGGGTGTCGGGAATGGCGGCGGCCGCCTCTTTGCCGAACTGCTTTTCCGCCAGACGGCGGCCCTCGTCGGGCCGGAAACGGCGCTCGCCGTAGTTGTCCGCCCGGCAGTTGAACCGGGTCCGCAGCAGCTGTACCAGGTCGGAGTGGCTGTAGGCCTCGCCGTTGAGAATGGCCTCCGCCGGGGCAAAACGGCCCAGCTCGCTGGCGATGTGGTCCAGGAGGCCTTCACCGGAGAAGGCGGTGACGTGGGTCTTGCCGGTGGTGATATCGCAGAAGCACAGCCCTGCCTCCTCACCGGAAAGGCAGATGGCGCACAGGTAGTTGGAGCGGGTGGCCTCCAGCATGGAGCTGTCCACGGTGCCGGGGGTCACCACCCGGATGATGTCCCGCTTCACCAGGCCCTTGGCCTTGGCGGGGTCCTCGGTCTGCTCGCAGATGGCCACCTTGTAGCCCTTGGCGATGAGCCGGGCGATGTAGCCGTCGCAGGAGTGGTAGGGCACGCCGCACATGGGCACCCGGTCCTCCTCCGGCTTGCCCCGGTCCCGGCTGGTGAGGGTGAGGTCCAGCTCCTCCGAGGCCACTTTGGCGTCCTCGTTGAACATCTCGTAGAAGTCCCCCAGCCGGAAGAACAATATCGCGTCTTTATTCTGTTCCTTGATCTCCAGGTACTGCCGCATCATGGGCGTCATCTCTGCCATGGTTGTTTCCTCTTTCTGTGATTTGCCGGCGGCCGCCGGCGGGGTGCTTCCGAAGGGGCCGGAAGCGGCCCTCTCCTTTGTGGGTTCCCGCACCCACGGGCGGGGTACTTTTCCCTCGCCGGAAAAGTACCCAAAAGGGCGCCGGGGACGCCCCGGACCCCGATTTGTCCAATCGGACGCTCCGAAGTTTTGATACCCGATTGCCACTGAAATACTGCGGGCCGCTGGCCCCTCGTAATCGGTGCGGCGGGTTACGCACTTCGCCTGACGGCCCCGCAGCGTTAAGCAAACATGCCGGTGGCATGTTTGTAGCGTAGGCCGCAGCAGCTACGCTGCGAGGAGACCGTGCCTGGGGGAAGATGCTATTTCATCTATTTTAATGGCGCTGGCGGCAGACTAACTCGTCTAAAGAGATGTCGTACAGGTCCGCCAGGGCGATGAGGGTCTCCAAAGGAGGGGTCCTGCCGCCATATTCGTAATTCTGATAGGTGCGGGAGCGGATGCCCACGGCTTCCGCTACGGCCTCCTGAGACAGGCCCCGCTCTTTCCGCAGACGAATCAAATTTTCAAACAGCTGCATATACTCCTCCCTGCAACTTGACACGAATATACGTTCGTGATACAATAACCATATATAACGAACGAACATTCGTAAAGGGGCAATCTTATGAATCAATACGAGGAATGTCTGTTTTACTATATCATGGAACATGAGTGGCCCGGCCTGTT
>UROF01000035.1 GCA_900549475.1 uncultured Eubacteriales bacterium | reverse complement strand
GCGAGGGTCCACCCGTTCCCATCCCGAACACGGAAGTTAAGCTCGCTTCTGCCGAAAATACTTGTCTGGAGACGGACCGGGAAGATAGGTAACGCCAACACACGAAGTGGTCTGGTCCGACTAGGCCAGGCCACTTCCAATGTATTCCTCCATAGCTCAGTCGGTAGAGCACGCGGCTGTTAACCGCGGTGTCGTTGGTTCGAGTCCAACTGGGGGAGCCAGAATGGGCCGCCGCTAATGGCGCGGCGGCCCATCTTTTTAAGACTTGGGCCTTTAGCTCAGTTGGTTAGAGCGGCCGGCTCATAACCGGTTGGTCCCGGGTTCAAGTCCCTGAAGGCCCACCAAGCCCCCGATGGGGTGCGGTAACACCTCATCGGGGAACCTTTTGAGGGTATCGTTGCTATGGTGAGTATACGGATATAGGGGTATAGCTCAGCTGGTAGAGCAGCGGTCTCCAAAACCGCGTGCCGAGGGTTCGAATCCTTCTGCCCCTGCCATTGCTTGAAACAGTATATGCTGTTTTATATAGTGCCCGTTCCGGCGGGTGAGATCTGGCCCAGTAGTTCAGTTGGTTAGAACGCCAGCCTGTCACGCTGGAGGTCGACGGTTCGAGCCCGTTCTGGGTCGCCAGAAGAAAAAGAGTGCTGGTCCTGAGTTGGTAATAGTCCAGTGAGACGGTTGGCAATAAGGCGACGGCCTTTTTGAATAGAGCGGCGTAAGCCGCGTACATGCTGCTGTAGCTCAGTAGGTAGAGCGCATCCTTGGTAAGGATGAGGTCGGCGGTTCGAATCCGCCCAGCAGCTCCAAAAAACACCTGAAATCATCGGATTTCGGGTGTTTTTTGTTGCGGATTTGCACTTTTTCGTGTGGGTCAAAATGTGGGTCAACTGTCTGACCCACACCGTGACCCACTTGCCGAAAGGAAACAATGGAGACAAGAGTACCGGGCAGGAGGATTGTGCCTCCTGGCCGGCTTTTTCTGATCTTGGTCTTCACAACATCTGCTCCATGAAGGCACCCATCGTGGCCGCTGCTTCGTCCTGTTTTTGCCTGGTGGCGTGGGTGTAGGTGCGGAGGGTGAATCCGGCGTCGTAGTGACCCAGCATGCTGGATACCGTCTTGATGTCCACGCCGTTTTGCAGAGCCGTGGTTGCGAAGGTGTGCCGCAGATCATGGAACCTGATGTATTCAAGTCCGGCATCTTTTAGAATTTTTTTGTGGAGGTTCACCACGCTGTCCGGGTAGTACATCTCTCCTGTCACCGGGGAGGGGAACAGGTAAGGGTTGTCCGGGTGTTTCTCGTGCTCCTGGATTAGTAGATCCACCGCCGTCTGCGGGATCGACACTTGCCGGACGGAGGTCTCCGTTTTGGGCCTTGAGAGCGTCAGTTCTCCGTTCGGGTTTTTGATATATTGTTTGCTGACGGAGATGGTGCGATTTTGTGTGTCCAGGTCATCCCACCGCAGCGCCACCAACTCACCCTTCCGAAGACCGCTGACCAGCTCCAGGTAGAACATGGGGAGAAGTCCTCTTTGATCCGCTGCATCCAGATAGGCCTTCATGTGTTCCGGGGGAAGAATTTTCATTTCAATCTTATGCATCTTCGGCGCGATGCAATCCTCCGTGGGGTTCCGGGGAATCAGCCGCTCTTTGATAGCCCGCTGGAAGGCGCAGTGGAGCATCAGGTGGACGCTGCGGACAGTGGTGCTGCTGAGCCCTGGATTTCCCTTTCCGCTCTTGCGGTTGACCCGACCGTCCTCCAGTAGATCCTTGTAGAACTTCTGTAGCTGCCGGGAGGTCAGATTTTTCAGCTTGATGTCTCCGATCCGAGGGATGGTGTAAGTTTCAATCATCAGCTGATAGCGGTCAGCCGTTGCGACCCGGATATTGGGCTTGGCGTAGAGCGCATACCAGGTCCGCAGCCAAGTGGCTACCGTGTACTCCTCGCTGCGGCTTACATCCAATCCCCGCGTTTCTTCAATGGCGGTCTTCAGTTTCTCCTTGACCTCTGCCTGGGTTTTGCCCAGCACATTCTTGATGATCCGCTTCCCGGTTTTGGGATCGTACCCGGCGGTGTACCGCCCCTACCAGCGGCCATCTTTTCTCTTTCTGATGTTGCCCTCTCCATTGGCCCGTTTCTTTGCCATGTTGCATACCTCCTTTTACGACTCACTAAGTGCCTCGCTCCGCTCGGTTGCTCGCATGCATGGAGCCTGCGGGCTCTCATCAACGACACAACATACCACAGAAAAAAGAAATAGCCAGGGCCTGCGGCCACAGTTATCAAAAAGTTAAGAAAGAGCTGCCGATGGTGGCAGCCCTTTTCTTTGTATAGCGTATCAATTTTTGGGCCGGGGATGCCGTGCTTTGAATCTTTCCACGGCTCGTCTTTCGTCCTCGTCCTCGAAGGAGTAGGGCTCCGGTTCTCCAGCGATGCCCATACCCAGCTGAAACCCGGCGATGAAAGAGGTCAGAGAAGGTTCCTCCCGAATCTCGATCTCCAGGTCTGCGATCCGTAATAGCATCCCATGGTCTTGTTGGGAAATCTTTTGCCGGAGTATGTGGTAGGCCCGCTCCAGTTCTGCCCGGACCTTCTCACATTCCGGTTCCCGGCAGAACCGCTGGTGCAATGCTCGCATGTAGTCATTCACGTATGCCGCCTCCTGTCAGCGACACACCATACCACGACGTGGGCCCAATAGCCAGGGGAACTGGCATCTGTTATCAGAAAAGTAACAACTTGGCCGCTTGGTCGGAAGCCTTATCTTTGTTTTATGCGGCGCAGCTTTTGAGCTGCCTGGACGGAAAATCAGGCCCCGGGATTTCCCGGGGCCTGATCCTGCTCAGAGGAGTTTCTGCCCTTCCTCTGGTTCCGCTCCCTGGCGGCCCATGTGGTGCCGCCGCTCCTTTGCCCACGCCTTGCGGTCCATGTGGGCGGGGAGGGACGTGCTGTCCTGCACCGGCACTTCCTGTCCACTGCCCTCCAGACGGGCCAGGAGGTGGATGATCTGCCCGGTTACAGCAGCACCCGCCACATCAGGATGCTGACCACTGCCGACACGATGCCCGACGCCAGGATCGTCAGCAGGATTTTCCCCTGGAAGCGGGCCGAGGCCTCGTCCCAATTCCGGCGGAACTGGGCTTCCAGTTCGGAGAGCTTCCTCATAAACTCGTCGCGCCGTCTCCCATCCTGTTTGTGTTCTTCCTTCATCTCCTGGACCGTTTGGCGCAGGTCCCGGCAGATCCCCTGATGGATGCTGTTGGCCTGATTCAGCCAGTCCACCAGCTGCTGACCTGTGGCCAGCTCCTTCAGATTTTCCTTGGTGGCCAGTCTCTCCGTATCCGCCCGGATGGTCTCCTGCAGGGCCAAGGTCCTCCGCAGGACTTCCTCCAGCCGCTCCACCGTCGTCACCGGCATGGTGTAGAGGAGGTTGGGCTGCTGATCCGCCAGCGTAGGCGGTGTCCGCTGTTTCAGCCTGTCCAAAGTGGTGTTGCGCTGCGCGTTGTCGGATTCGAAACTCATCTTCCATCTTCTCCTTCCTAAATTTTTCCTCGTGGAGCTTGTCGTCCCGGCACCGCATTCCCGTAGGGGTGATGTAGGTGATGCGTTTCCGGCTTTCCTCCCACCGGGCATCGTAGCCCCGGCGCCGCAGCTCGTTCAGGAACTCCTCCCGGTTGCCGGTGCGCTCCATGACCGCCTCGATCACCGCGATCAGCTGAAACTTCCAGCTCTGTCCCCGCATGGCACTGCGGTACTCCCCCGGCCGGAGTCCTTTGACCTGTTTTTTCGGGCGATACGGCTTCAGGGTGGTCAGCCCATGCTCCCGGCAGATTTGGTCGCTGACCAGCCGCATCCGCTCCAAGGTCCGGGGGGTGAAGTGGAGCTTTTCCCCGGTGTCCGGCTTCACGGAGTTCACCACCAGGTGGGAGTGGAGATGCGCCCGGTCGATGTGCGTGGCCACCAGCACCTCGCAGCCTGGGAAGAACCGCTCCGCCAGTTCTTGAGCGATTTGGTGCGCTTCTTCAGGCGTGACTTCTTCCTTGGGTGAGAAGGACTGGACGTACTGGTAGAAGAAGATCCCATCGGCCTTTCCATAGAGATTCTTGGTAGCCATGAAACTTTTCTGTGCCAGCTCCGGCGTACAGTTTACCCCGGAGAGATAACGGCGGCCGGTTTCGGCCATCGTCTTTTTCTCCTGGGACACATAGCGGATCACCCGCCCCATTGCGCCCGCCGTCTGCTTCCGCTCCTTAATGTAGCTGCAAGTCGCCAGAGGAGATCACCTGCCCTTTCTCTGTGAGCAGACCGTTCAGCGCCTCATAGGTCCTGCCCAGCGCATCCGTCAGTTCCTTTAGGTACACCGTCTGAATGTGCCCGGTGTGGGCCAGGACGGTGAGCTGGTTCAGGTTTCTTCCCCAGGCGCGCAGCTCCGCCAGGATGGGCTTGAGTTCGTGGATCACAAGAACCGGCTGTTTCAGTGAAGCCTGGAGCAGGTACTCCTGCTGGCTCAGGCCGGACCGGCGTACCCTTTCCCGGATCTTCTTTCCCTCTGCCGGAGTGACCCGGAAGGCGATCACCTGGTTTCTGGTCCGGACTGCCATGTTCCATCACCTCCGCATAAAAATTTGGTATGCCGCCGCTCCCATTCCGGGAACGACAACATACCAAAAATTTTTGTGGATAGCCATACCAAACGGACGGAGTTATCAGAAAGTTATCAATTGGCCCCGCGGGGCAGAAAAAGTGGGCGCGGGCTTCTGCCCGAAAAAGGCGTTTGGCAGCCGCTCGCGGCAAGCCAAACGCTCTGCTTGCCCCACCCGTGGGTGGGTAAAACCGCGTTCCCCGGCCGTGCAAGTACTGGCGGCACAAGCGCTCTCCGCACTGCGAGGAGATGTGGTATGGTTTTTCCCGCACTTTTTTCGACCGTCCATTTCTCCCTCATCGGCGGGGCAAATCGCTCCGGGCTTGGGGCACAAACCGGTCGCGGATGGGAACCAAGGCAACGGGTCAGCGCCGGGCACACGGCCCCCACACGCCCCTGTTCCGCTCCGCCGGGGTTACGGAGCCATCCTGTCTCCAGGGAGGCACACAGGAGCGCACAGGGGGAAGTAGGAGACGCATCGGTGTTTCCGATAGCAGAGGAGCAGAGCCGTTTTCTTTGTATTGCATATCAAAATCTGACCGGAGAGGGCGTTTCTGGCAAACGGTTCCGCCTACAGAATTTACCGCAGATATTTGTCTGCTCCCCCGGAAAAATTCCTTTGGAATTTTTAAAATTACCGGTATAATGGACATACAATTGGGGAGGAGGGAGACAGATGCCGGACACCACAAGCGAACTGTTTCACAGACTGAAAAGCTGGGAGAGCGGAAGGAAACTCCTGAATCAGGAGGAGACGGTCTCCACCTGTTCACAGGTGCTGCTGGAACTGCTGGAGAAAGCGGGCCTGAGCGCCCCGGAGTGGATGACTGCGGCTGACGTGAGCAAATCCTACGGCTATCAGATCTTGCGGGGGGAACGGGTTCCGGGGCGGGATATCCTGCTGCGCACCGCCCTGGCCCTGGGCCTGTCGCTGAAGGAGACCCAGCGCCTTCTGGCGGTGGGTGGATGCGGGGCACTCTATCCCCGCGTGCGCCGGGACGCCGCCGTGATCTTCGCGCTGAACCAGAAGATGAGCCTGCTGCAGGCGGAGGAGCTGCTCTCCTCCCTGCCGGAGCGGAGCCTCTATGCCGGGGAGCACTGACATGGGAGAGCGGGAACAGTTTTTGAAAGAGTACCAGGAGCAGGTGCTGGACACCCTGACTCTGCCCCCGGAGTGGAGTGTGCGGTACACGGTCCAGTCCTGTCTGAAGGATGGGGAGCGGCAGGTGTATCTGCTTCGGGATCAGGCCGGCCGGCAGGCGGTGCTGAAGACACAGCCGGCGGGGCGGGAGGACACCCTGCGCCAGGAGTATGACCTGCTGCGGGAGCTCCATCACCGCCAGATTCCTCGCCCACTGGACTATCTGGAGTGGGAGGGGAGGGAGTACCTGGTCCGGGAATATGTAGAAGGAATTAGCCTGGCGGAGTGGGTGGACACCCGGGGGCCGCGTCCTCCCAGGCAGGTGCGGGAGACGGCCCTGTCCCTGTGCCGGGTTCTGGAAGATCTCCACAGCCAGAATCCGCCGGTGATCTGCCGGGATGTGAAGCCCCAGAATGTGATCCGGGACGAGAAGGGCCGCTGTCATCTCATTGACCTGGGAACGGCCCGCCGCTACCGGGCGGAGCGGCGGGAGGACACGGTGTTCCTGGGCACCCAGGCTACCGCGCCGCCGGAGCAGTTCGGATACCAGCAGACGGACCAGCGCTCCGATGTGTACAGCCTGGGGATGCTGATGCGCTTTTTGCTCACCGGCGGCTATGATCCCCTGCCCCGGCTGCCGGGGCGGGGCGCACTTGTCTGGATCATCCGTCGGTGTACGGCCTTTGATCCCCAGGATCGCTACCCCTCGGCCCAGGCCGTGTCCCGGGCGCTGCAGGGCCGCTGGCGGCGACGGACGGCCGGAGTGGCCGTTTGCGGCGTGTGTGCGGCGCTGCTGTTCCTTCTGTTGGGGCCCTCCGCCCATGAGGATGAAGTGCAGGTCTCATCTCCCCTGCTGGAAGCGGCCCTGTGCCAGGAGCTGGGGCTGGAAGCCGGGGAGCCCATCCCGGCGGAGCGGCTGGGGGAGGTGGAGCAGCTGCTGGTGTGCGGCCAGCAGCGGATGAGCACCCTTCAGGAGCACGAGGCCTATGCGGAAGAAGCCCACGACTTCTATGTGGTGCAGACATCCCACGGGGACATCGGCGATGAGGATCTGGAGCTGTTGGCGCGATGCAGCGGCCTGCGGGTGCTGATTTTGGACTACCAACAGATCTCCGATCTGTCTCCCTTGGCGGAACTGCCCCTGGAATATCTCAGCCTGACAGGAAACCAGGTGTCCGATCTCAGCCCGCTGGCTGGTCTGACGAAGCTGCAGGTACTGAATCTGGGCGAGAATCCGGTGCGGACAGCGGAGGGGGTGGCCCAGCTGCCGATGCTTCGGGAGGTAATACTGGAGGCTACCGGTGTCACCTCCGTGGCGGCCTTTGCCGGTAGCGACATCCAGTATTTGAACGTGCGCACCACCTGGGTGACGGACTACACGCCCCTGGAGACGTGCCCCAGCCTCACCCGGCTGGTCACCGGCAGTATGCCGGAGGGGGCCGCGGAGACCCTGGCGGGGCTGTCGGGGCTGGAGGAACTGCGGCTGTACTCCACCGATGGGCTGGATCTGTCTCTTTTTCAGGCGCTTCAGCGCCTCCGGGAGGTGGACTTCTCCGGCAGCGCCGTCTCCCACCTGGAGGCTTTGACAACACTTTCCTCTCTGCAGTATGTCAATCTGACGGAGACCGGGACGCGGGACCTGGCGTTCGCCGCATCCATTCCGGCCTTGACGGAGCTGGATCTGCGGGATAACCATCTCACCGACCTGACGCCCCTGCTGGATTGCCCCTGGCTTACGCGGCTAGTGCTCAGCTCCCGCCACCAGGGGCTGGCCCGGGAGCAGCTGGCCCAGGCGCCCTTTGAGATCGTGTATCAGGGATAAGTGCGCAGCCTGCGCACCACTTTTGACCTCCTGTATGGTATGCTGGAGGCAAACCGGCGAAAGCGGAATTGCAAGGAGGTCAACAGCATGAACAGAAGGAAATGGATCGCCCTCTGCCTGGCGGGGTGCCTGTTGCTGGCGCTGAGCGCCTGCGGAAATCCGGGAGCGGACGCGGAGAACTCCGGCGGAACGGAGGAGCCCACTCAGACCGAGGAACCTGCCCAGGCCGAGGAACCCACCCAGCAGGAGACGCTGGTGGAGTATACCGTGGAGGGACTTGGCACCTTTACGCTGCCCGAGGGCTTCACCCAGGAGGCGGGAGAGATCGCTGAGCCTCTGCCCACCACCTACGCCACCTTTGAGAAGGACGGCTATTACATCCAGGCCAACCGCTTTGGCACGGATGCCTATGAGATGGCGGGGGTGCCCCTGCCCGCCGACCTGGAGGACTACTCCACCCGCAGCGGCGTCCAGGACTCTGTACCGGAGGGGACGGTATTCGACTATGACGACTACGGCAATTACGCCGCCCAGTTCATCCAGGAGGACGGTCAGCTGTGCTACTATGTGCTGCTCCAGGGGGAGGAGTCCTTTGGCAGTATCTACCTCACCGCCCCGAAGGATCAGTTTGACGCGGACACGGTCGCCCAGTGGTTGAGCGGCTCAGTGCTGGAGTGAGGCTATGAAAAAAAGAGTTCTGGCGCTTGCGCTGCTGGTCGCCGTGCTGACGGGCTGCGCGGGGAAGGACGCCTCATCCCCGGTGACAGGCGGCACGGCATGGAGTTTCCCGGAGGGACCCGCTCCGGCTGAGGAGTACGAACGCTTTTCCTGGTATGGCTTCGGGGAGGAGAACCCTGATCGCAACCCCAGCGCCGCGGCGACAGAGAAGGAGATGGCTGACATGCTGGCCGCTGTCATCGAGGCGGCCGGCGGGGACGTGGAGGGCTGGCGGGAGCTGACTGCCCACGCCTCGGACGAGGGGATCTATCGCGACTACTGCGCGATGTTTCTACTCTACGCTGCCGAGCACATGGACGCCACGGAGTTTACGATGGGCTTCGCGCCCTATCTCCTGGGCAGTCGGACGGATGAGAACTGGGACGCCTTCGGTACGGACATCCGGGGCGGTTACCGGCTCTTTGAAGAGTTCGGTGAAAACTGGGATCGCGTCTGCGTCTCGGTGTCCAGCCAGATGGAGGACGGGCAGGAGATGAATTACCTGAACGCCAGCCAGAACTTCGTTGTCAGCCGCCTGTCGCTCATCACCGGCGAGCCGCTACTGGACTTTGACTACGGGACTTTCACCATGCATCTCACGGAGCCCCTGACCTATGAGGACGCCGCCGTGGCCGTAGTGCGGCTGTTTGAGAGCTTGCCCGAGACTGCCGAACGCTTCCCGGAGGATCAGGCGGTCACTGCCCGGGTGGAGGAGCTGCTCCAGGCTGGCCGGGACCGGCGGGACGCCGTTTTGGCCTCTGAGACCGCCATTGCGAAAGGCGACACATTTGTGCCCGGTGAGACCTATACCGGGACAGCCTACTATGTCTCCAACAGCGGGGACGATGCCAATGACGGTCTCAGCCCGGAGACCGCCTGGGCGACCATCGACCGCCTGAATGCCCAGCCGCTGCAATACGGTGATGCAGTGTTCTTTGAGCGGGGCGGCGTCTGGCGGGCGGCGCAGGTATACACTAAGCCAGGCGTCACCTACTCCGCCTACGGTGAGGGAAACAAACCGGGGCTGTACGGCTCCGTGGAAAACGGCGGCGGCGCGGAGAAGTGGACGCTTTGGCACGAGGGCGAGGACGGCAGCAAGATCTGGGTCTACGACCGCCCCATGCTGGACTGCGGCTCCATCGCACTGACTGACACGCTCGGGGCTGTAAAAGTCCAGGGCTTCTGGAACGGGGAGTGCTTCCAGCCGGTGAGCGAGCTGTGGAGCACTGACCGGACGGAGGAGGCGATGGCGGAGCAGGCCGCAATGCCGGAATTTGACCCGGCGGAGCAACTGACCGAAAATCTCACCTTCTTCTGCGAGGCCGGCAGCGGCCTCCCTGACTCGCTGCCCATCTACCTGAGCGGCTGGGTGGATACCGGGGAGCGGGAGCAGTACTGCCTGACTGCCGATGGGCCGCTGTATCTGCGCTGCGACGGGGGCAACCCCGGCGAGCTATACCCGGACATGGAGTTTCTCTCCCCCTATGCGCCCTTCGACGGTGTGGCGGATGACGTGGTGATCGACAATCTCGCCGTACTCTACACGGGGCGGAACATTCTCTCCGTCGCGCCGGAGTGCGAGGGCGTCCTGGTGCAGAACTGCGAGCTGGGCTGGGGCGGAGGCTGCGCCGCTTCCTATGCCCTGGACACCATCACCGGCTATGGAGCCGGCGTCCAGCGCAACGGCGGTGTGGGCGGAGCCAGCTCCAGCCATAACACCTTCCGCAACAACTACGTCCATGAGACCTATCAGGAAGGGCTGGGACTGGAGACCGCCATCGAGTTCAGCGGCCAGGCCTTTGACGTGACGGATGTGACCATTGAGGGCAATGTGTTTTATCACTGCGGTTCTGCACTCATCTACTTCAACTGGGACGAGGCGGCAAACCCCGACCACCAGTTCAGAAACGTCAGCTTCCGGGACAACCTGGTCTTTTACAGCACCATGAGCGACTGGGTGGACACCGGCGAGGACGTAGACGGCTTTACGACGGGAGCATTTACCATCGATGGCGGCCCCAATATGCAGGACGGCACCGTGGAGGTTCGGGACAACGTGTTCTTCGCCGCCCGGGAGTGCCTGGTGTATATCAGAACCTATGTGCCGGAGTACCTGCCGGACTTTGAGGGCAACATCTACGCGCAGTTTTCCGACGGTGTGTTCCTCTCCAGCGTCTCCGCCCCCAACTATTGGAGCGCCAACGCCGCCGAAGGCGTCCGCAAAACACTGTTCGATGAGAGCGGAGAGGTTCTGAGCCTCTCCCGGAGCCGGTGGGGTGAGGCAGACTGGTAACAGTCCGGTTGCGCCGGAGGAGCAATGGCTGGCTCGCGGCGGCCTTTGACCCACACGCTGACCCACACGGGGAAACGAGCGGACGGAGACAATGGACACAAGAGTTCCGGAAAGGATGGCACCCCGGAGCGAAGAGGGTGCAAAAGGGTCTGGAAGCAGCAAACCCTATCCTCCCAATCAGTTGGTAAGGATGAGGTCGGCGGTTCGAATCCGCCCAACACCTCCAGAAAAAGATCGCTTTTCATCCGAAAAGTGGTCTTTTTCTTTGCTTTTTATAACTGTTTTTACCGGCTTGAATTTCGGCTTTTGCCTTTGACCACAGAACAAGCCACAGACAGGAAAAAGACAGGCCTCCGAGGGCAAAGCGCCCTCGGAGGCCCGTTTGTTCAACTTGCCGGTTTTTGCTGCTTCGCCCGCTCTTTTCCGGCGGCGATCCCCGCCTTCATTTCCCGAATCAGTTCTGCCAGCTTTTCCTCACACTCGGCCTCCGTTTTGGCATAGACGTTCCGGGCCATGCGCTTGCCGTTGACGATGGGGGAGTAACGGCCCTCCCACAGGTGGTCATTGATCCGACTGACACATCCGGTGCCCGGTTTGCGCCGCTGACCCTTGCGGGCTTGGAACGTGCTGGGGGCCGGTTTTTTGGGTGCCGCTTCCCGCCTGGGTTTCGGTTCGGCTCTCCCGATCCCCCGGTCGATTTTGTCCGCCGCGTTCTGCCGCATGGCGTCGGTGACATGGGTGTAGGTGTTTAGAGTGGTGGCGCTGGACACATGGCCGATGATGGTGGACAGCGTTTTGATGTCCATGCCGTGTTCCAGGGAAGCGGTAGCGAAGGTATGCCGCAGATCATGGAACCGCAGGCGCTTGCACTCCGCCCGCTCCAACACAGTCTGGAGATGCTTGCGGACGGCGGCCGGATCCAGCGGAGAGTCCTCTTTTACCGGGGAGGGAAACATCCATCGAGAGTGGACGGTTTTCTGGTAGGCTTTTAGTACATTCAGGACCGGGGCAGGGAGGAGTACCGTCCGGTTGCCTGCCTTGGTCTTGGGTGGGGATACAACCAGTTCTCCCTTGACCCGGTGGACCTGCCGCTCCACCCGCAGGGCGCCGGTACGAAGATTCAGATCGTCCCATTGGAGGGCCAGGATCTCTCCCCGGCGCAGGCCGGTGGACAGCTCCAGGAGGAGCAGCTCGTAGCAACCGTCCTCCCTGGCCTGGATCAGCAGCCGCTGGATCTCCTCCGGAGTCAGAACCTTCATTTCTCTGGATTTGGCGGGCGGGAGTTTACAGCTGTCCGCTGGGTTGCGGAAGATCAGTTTCTCCTCCACTGCCTTGTCCAGTGCGGCGTGGAGGGTGGTGTGGATGCCCCGGATGGTCTGGTCGGAGAGACCCTCTCCATAGAGTTCTGTGCGCAGCAATCTGCCATTCTGCCTAAGATGGGTATAGAACTGCTGGATGTCCCCGGTGGTCAGCTTGTCCAGATGGATATTACCCAGGGCGGGAATGATGTGCTGGTAGATCCGCCGCTCATAGGACATCTGGGTGTTGGGCCGGAGGTTCGCCTTCTTATGGTCCTGGTACCAGTGATCCAGCCAGTCCCCAAGGGAGATACTTGGCTTGGGAGCTTCAGGAGCAGGAGTCTCCAGGCTCTCTCGCAGGGCCTTCAGCATGGCCACACATTCCGTTTTCGTTTTAGCAAGGACATTTTTGGTTTTGGGCAGCCCCTTCTCATCGTACCCGATGACCACCCGGCCCTCCCAGCGGCCATCCTTTCTCAGGCGGACGCTGCCGTCACCGTGTTTTCTGCGTTTTGCCACGGGGCCATCTCCTCTCCTAAGTAGTCGGTCAGGAAGCCGCCCACGATTTCCACCGCCCGCCTCTGCATATCCCCGGTGGTGTGGGTGTAGGTGTCCAGGGTGAAGCTGGCTTTGGTGTGGCCCAGGATGCCGGACAGGGTCTTGGCGTCCACTCCGCTGGCCAGGGCGTGGGTGGCGAAGGTATGGCGTAAATCGTGGAATCTAAGCTCAGGCAGTCCGGTCTCCTGCAGGACCTTTTTCAGCTGGCGGTAAGCGGTGTCGGGGTTCAGTGGGGCTTCCGGGCGGAGCGGGTTGGGGAAGATCCACTGGGAATAGGAGTGCTTTTTCCGCTCTGTCAGCCGCTCCGCCGTGGTGGAGGGCAGGAGGATCTTGCGCGTCCCGGCGTAGGTCTTGGTGTCCCCGGCCACCAGCCGTCCGCCTTTTTCTTTACGCAGCGTGCGGGAGATGCTGAGGGTGCCCTTTCGCCCATCGAAGTCGCTCCACATGAGGCCACAGATCTCACCCAGCCGCAGACCGGTGGTGAGTTCCGCGTAGAAGAAGTCCCGCCAAATCGGGTCCCGGTCCGTTGCGGCCAGAAAGACCTCCAGCTGCTCCTCGGTCAGAATGTTCATCGCCTTGTGGGGAACTTTGGGGGGCTCCACATGTTTGGCGGGGTTGTTGGGCATCAGCCCCTGGTCTGCTGCCGCTTGGAGGGCTTGGTGGAGGGCGGCGTGGATACCGCGGACAGTGGCGGGAGAGAGGCCGGGGTCTTGGCCGGGGCGAGGGGCAATTCGCCCCTGTTCCAGAAGGAAGCGGTACAATTCCCGCAGATCCTCAGCGGTGAGTTGCGTGAGCTTCTTTTGTCCCAGGCGGGGCTTGACATGGCGGTCCATGTCGCCCCGGTACCGTTTCAGGGTGCCGAGGCGCAGGGTGAGTGCCATCTGCTCCAGCCAGCGGTCCAGCCACTCTGACAGCGTCATTCTGCTCTCCTCCGTCAGGTCCACTCCCTGATAGGCGTCGATGTTCTGCCGGAGTTTAGTGATCAGTTCCTTTTGGGTATCGGCATAGACATACCGGAAGATGGAGTCGCCGCTTTCCTTGTGGCCCACTACGATGCGGCCTTCCCAACGGCCGTCCTCCCATTTTCTAACCATGCCGTCGCCGGATGGCCGTCTCTTACCCATATTCTTCACCTCGCAATTTTTATCTTTGATTTGCGGTGTAATTTCTGAGTGGCTCACTTAATGGGCGGGAACTTGTGGGGTTCTGCCACCCATTGATAAACCACGGCCCCGCAGCGGCGGCAGATCAGGTACCGAAGCCGGCTGCCCAGGAGTCCGTGCTTCTTGTAGGTCACCAGCGCCTCGCCGTGCTGCCAGCCCAGCCCCAGATCGTCGCTCCCGCAGTACTGGCACCGCTGGACTGGAATTTGACTGGTTGTCATGGTCATCCCTCCTCAGCAACACAACATACCACAGAAACAGGAAATATCCAGGGCAAATGGGCAGAGTTTAGAGAAAGTTATCATTTAGAGCCGTTGCTCGCATTGTTAATAGCACCCCGCCCCTGCCATGCGGCAGGACTGTTTCTGTAGAGAAGGGTTCTATTGTTTATGCACCGCAATTTTTGAGGCTTTTCGATTTGCAACTGCGGTATTCTTATGCTACAATGCAGATAAAAACTGATATACAGGAGGGGGAGACATGTCGGGATCTATTGAACGCTCGATTCGGACAGCGGAGCTTTCCTTAAAGATGGAGGGATTTTCTGTCACAGAAACATGCAAAGAACTGTGCCGCAAGCTGCTTGCAGGGGAGATCACGCTTCAGGAATATCTCTCCCAGGTGATTCCGGCCTCGAATGGAGGAACTGCCTGATATGGGATACGGCATCGAGGCGACCACAGCAGACTGTTATCCTGGGACATCCTGCCTGATCAATAAGCTCGGTATTCAGGATGAAACAAAACTGGCGGAGACAGAGGCGGCTGTTGTTTTAGGCAAGGCCAGTTTTCTTGACCAGCAGCCAGTTACAGGGAAATTTGACTTTACGCATTACAGATCCATTCATCATTTTTTGTTTTGTGATCTCTACGATTGGGCAGGGCAGATACGCACGATCAACATTTCTAAGAAAGGAACGGTATTTGTCTCTGCCGCCGAGATCCAAGCTTGCGCGGATGCGTGTTTTACCCGATTGGCTGCCTTCACCGGCGGGGGACGCTCTCATCAGGAAATCATTGAGGAAATTGCGGATTTTTACAGCACCATCAATATGCTTCATCCGTTCCGAGAGGGGAACGGAAGGACCCAGCGGCTCTTTTTCACCCAGTGGATCCGACACTTAGGCTATGAGTTTGATCTATCAAATGCCGACCTGGACGAGTTTATGATCGCAACGATTTATGCGGCTCAGGGAGTGATGGACCCGTTGATAAAGTTCTTTGACGAAACGATCCAAGAACCTATTGTGGGAGCGGACATGGCATTGCAATAGAATCCTAAGTTTTGACAACAGGCTTGGCTCCGCCGCCCGGCGAAACGCTGGGCGGTTTTTCTATCTTTCCGTTTTGGCTGTATCATTGTTTAGGTGCCGTAATTTTTGAGGGGGTCACATCCCGCCCATGACCATTCCACCCTGGCTCTGCTCCTCCTCGTGGTCGTCCGGCTTGTGGCCCATAGAGATCTTCTTCTCCTGAATTTTTCTCCGCAGTTTGCTGTCTACCTGGAGGCCGGTGTTGGATCGGGGCAGAGAGTGATCCTCGAAGATCCGGCTCATGTGGTAGAGCAGGTTGGTGACCGCCAGCATGACGGAGGGCGAACGCTGGCTGCTCTGGTTCTCCAGGAAGAATTGCGCGTACTGATTTCCCTGGGCAGCGGAGCGGCTGAACCAATCCATCGCTTGGGTCTGGTCGTGAGTTACTCCCTGCCCCGTCAGATACAGCTTGCCCAGTAGATACTGGGCGTACTGGTTGCCCGCCTCCGCCGACTGGGTGAACCACTCCGCAGCCTTAGAGGTATCCTTGGTCGCCGCCTGACCGGTCAGATACTCCTTTCCCAGCTGGTAGGCCGCCCACTGGCTCCCGTTCTCCGCCGCTCCCTTCAGCCAGCGGATGCCCTCCTCAGGGTCACGGACTTCGTAATCGTCAGAGAGAAGCAGTTTTCCCAAGGCGTACTGGGCCTCCGGCAGGCCCTGTTTTGCCGCCTGGGTGAGCCAGTGCTTTGCCTTGCGGTTGTCCGGAATCAGCAGAGGACCATCCCGGTAGAGTTGGCCCATGAGGTACTGGGCATGTGTATCGCCTTGCTCTGCCAGCCGCTTCAACTCCTCCACCGCGCCATCCCGATCCTTCAGCGAAAGTCTTTCATCCCGGACGATTTGCCGTAGTTCCCAGCAGGCGTAGGACTCGCCCCGAAACTGTCCTGGTTCATCGTTTTCACTTAAATCAGCGTCCTCGAAGGTGATCTCTCCAAGCCGGATGCGCTCCGCCTCTTGGATGACGGCGTTTTTGATCTGCCGGAACTCTTTTTCCTGGGATAGTTTTTTTCGCTCTCTGGGTTTATCGTGGTAGTAGCTGTCCACCTCGCTTTGGAGGACGCACCACTGGTTGTAGCACGCTTGGACTACCGGCAGTTCCTCCAGCGTGTCCACCACCTCATCCACGGTTTTCTTGACAGACTTGGGGAGGTAGCCGTAGGACTTCTTGCCCTTGACCGTTTCCAGCTGTCCGGCCAGCTGTTCCATTTTCTGCTCGATCTCAGGGTGAGAGCAGATACTTCGTGCCATCTCCCGCGTGAGTTTTCGGATAGCCCTGCGAGTTTCCCGAACCAACTCATCCCGCGACTGAGATTTCTGCTCGTAGGTGTGGAGCATCTCCTGCCGGAAAATTTGATTCATCAGCTTTGACTTGATCTGCCGGATTCCTTCTTTTGTGAGATAGGCTTCTTCCGGAACCGTTGACCATGCCATCATGTGAACGTGGGGATGGTCCCCCTCGTCGTGGTAGGCGGCATACCAGCGGAAGTGATTCGGCGGGATGTTCATGGCGGCGGCGATGTCATTGCGGTTTGCCCTGAGCAGATTGCGCCATGCCTTAGCGTTGTCGTAGCCAAGCCGGGCAGCGTCCTCCCGTTTCAGGGAGATAATGTGCGTCCACACGTTGCCGGTGTATTGATCCAACTCATGCATGGCTTTCTCTAAATCCACGCCATCCACGTCCCCAAAGAGGCCGTGGTCACCCAGCCGCTCCGCCCTGGGCCGGGTGGCGATGTACTTCATGTAGCCATCCGATTGCTGGACTTCTGACCAGTTTTCCTCCAGCGCCCTGGTGATAAAGGCGGAGGCATTGGCTTTGGTTGGCTTGGTTTCGTAGTCCAAATACTCGCCCAGCTCCTTCGCCTCCGGGAAATCTTTTGTCAGTTTTCTGACCAACTGCTCCTGCTTTCTCGTTGGCGGACGGTCATCCGGGAGCAGTTCCACCCGCTCTCTGGTCCCGATGTAGCGCAGATAGCCGCTGACAGAATTTCCTCCGTCACACTTCAGGTAGGGGCTTTTCAGGATCAGTCTTGCCACTCATCGCCCTCCTCCCAAGCCCCACGTACCCGCTGCTCCAGCGAGACACGGCCGTTGGTCTTTTTCACATTTTGCACGCTCTCCGATCTCCGGCGGCGGAGATCCTCGTCGCTGAATTGATAGGCGTCGGCGAGGATACCGGCCACCATGTCCTGCTCCACCGCCTGCCGGAAGGCCAGGGAGGACAGCCGCTCCTCCAGTTGTCCCAGCCGCCCGTCCAGGTAAGACTTGATGGAGGTGGGGAGGAACAAACCAGCGTCGTTGGCGCTGAGGTAGTCCAGGTAAAAGTCCACCGCCCGCTCGACGAAGGCGGTCATGCTCCGGCTTCCGTCCTCCCGATATCGCCTTTCTAAGATGACTTTCTTCTCCGGTGTCAGATACAGCGCGAATTTCTCTTTTTTGTCCATAAAATCTTCCCTTCCGGGGTTTGACCCCTGTTTTTTTGTTGTGGCAGTAGGTGTTTCGGGATAGTGACCGCAGGAGAGATCGCACAGGCCGGATTTTGACCCCATTTTCGGTCACCTAAAAAGCCCCCGTAACTGCCCGCACTGCGGGCAGATGTATTCCAGACGGGGGACGCTTGCGACCCCGTCGTTTATCCTGCTTTTTCTTTCGTCCCCCGTAAAGAGCCCAGAATGGGGAGAGTCCTCTCTCCAAAGAGGGGGAACAGCGGCCCAAATCCGCTCTCTATCCGCTGGGAGGGAAGGGACTCTGCCCCTCCCGTGATCGGGGCACACAGCGGCTCACAGGCGGTCACGCGGGGTTTTCTTGCTCGCGCAGGAGTTTCGCTACACGCTGGCGCTCCGTTGCCAGCTCCAACTCCGCTAACTGGCTTGCATAGTGTTCGTCGATCACCTCTCTGATGGGCCGGAGGGTGAACAGCAGATTTCCGTTTCGCTTTTCTCCTGTCTTGGTGATGACCTCTGTGGGCTCTGCGGTGATAAGTCCTCGCTCCTCCAACTGACGGATGTACTTGCGGACGGTATTCTCGCTCATCCGCACGGCTTGTCCAATGGTTTTGATTCTGGGCCAGCACTGATGTGTCTTTCGGTTTTCACACCGTTTCAGAAAACTGTACACAGATAACTCTCCGGCACTTAGACCCAGGAGAAACACTTCGTTGGGCAGAGAGAAAAAATTTCCGCGCCCGCTGTACTTGCTGTATCTCATGTGCCACCTCCTGTGTGCTCGTTCACCCACTGGATGAACTGCTCTTTGGGCACTGCCATCCTGTTGCCGATGCGCAGCACCGGGAAGCCCGGCTCGTGCATCAGTTCGTATGCGCTGGAGATGGATATTCCCAGCACCTTTGCCACTGTGTCCGCATTGAGAAACAGCGGCAGGTCATCGTAGCTTTTGTAACTGGATTCCTTCACAATAACGACCTCCTATTCAAAATTTTCTCCCATTTGTATAGGGGAAGATCGAGCCGTTTTGACAACCCCCGAGAATAAAATTCGGAGATATGACTAAAACAAAACCCCTTGATTTAGTGGTCTTGCCGATGAGCAGAGCCTCTGGAATCTCATACCTCCAACTTCCCCTCTACTTCTTTTCCGAGGACACTTACTGTGTGACATATATTTGACAGAAAAGCGGAGCGCCTGCTTTGTCAGCAGACACTCCGCTCAGTGTTGGGTCGATTCAGTTTTGCGCCGGTTTCCGCAGTCGGTACCTGCCCTCTGCTTCGTCCCGCTCTTTCAACAGACGAGCCAGGGCAGAGAAAAACTTTTTTTGCAGGTAGTCCACGCTACCCCAGTTGAGCTGATGGGCCTCAGCGTACTTGCGAATAGACAGCCCCACCACGAACCGCTCTTGGAAATAGTCCCTGTACACAGCCAGCACCGTTTTCAGGGCATTGTCCAAAAACTGCAGATCCTCTTTCAGCTTGGCGAAGTCACTCCTGGTGATGGCGGTCTCCGATATCTGCATATTCATCAGCCGCTTGTACTTGACACGCTTCTCTCCACTTACTTCCACCAAAGCACAAAAGGATTTTTTGCTGGAGGTGCAATACCTGGGGACATCCGCGAAAGGATAGGAAGTCCAAATGACGGTCTCCTCGCCGGTGTTGGCATCCGTTTTCTATGCTATTGGCCCCTCTTTGCCACAATGTCAAGTGACGAATTCAATAAAAGTCAAAATCAAAGAGCAACATAACGTAATTCTATATTTTCTATCTTTCCTTACGCGATGATTGACTTGAGTTTCCGTAAACTGCAATAAAAAATAGATATGAAAGTTGTGTATATTCAACACAACAGATTTAGAGTTTCGTGGATAAGGCAGCGAAAACTCAAGAAGATTGACGCTTGACAGTCTCCGGAAGGTTCGCTATAATGATAGTCGTAAAATTTGAGTGGACTTTTCCGGATTCGGTCATCTTTTTGCCACACAGCTATCTTGTGATAGCCGTGTGGCTTTCTTTGTTGCCCATATCTCGGAAGCGTTGACAGAATGGAGGATAGTACTTGTATGGAAAACAATTTCTTATCTCTGATCAAGACGCGCCGCAGCGTACGGGCCTATCAAGCGAAACCTGTACCTGCTGAGGCTCTGAACGCTGTACTGGAAGCGGGGACTTACGCCCCTACCGGCGGCGGGCGTCAATCCCCCACCATTATCGCCATTACAGACCCTAAATACCGGCAGGAAATTGCCAAGTTAAACGCAGAAGTGATGGGGAACAATACAGACCCTTATTATGGCGCGCCTGTCGTGATTTTGGTTCTGGCAGATGGCTCCGCAAACACCTTTGTAGAGGATGGAAGCTGCGTCCTCGAAAACATGATGCTCGCCGCCCATGCCCTTGGGCTGGGAACTGTATGGGCACATCGGGAACGTGAGATTTTTGACAGTGAAAAAGGCAAGGCTCTCCTGCGGGAGTGGAAACTGCCGGAAACCTTGCGCGGCGTCGGGGCGATTGCATTGGGTTATCCAGCCCAGGAAGCCGGTCAACCCGCAGCACGCAAACAAAACTATATTGTTCGAATTTAATGTCCTGCTGTCCGGCGCAATTTTTTGCGCCGGATACTTTGTGGAGAGGAGGGAAAGTATGCAGACCAACAATAAAATGGCGGTTGCCCCTGTTGGAAAGCTCATTTGGCAAATGTCGATACCACCGCTGATTTCCATGTTCCTGCAATATTCCTATAATCTGATAGACAGCGCGTTTGTGGCGCAGTTGAGTGAGAATGCACTAACGGCTGTTTCTCTGTCGTTTCCCATTACAACACTTATGAATGCGGCGTCTATCTGGATCGGCGTCGGTATGAATGTACTGATTGCAGGGTATCTTGGACAGAAAAAGCAGGATGAGGCAAATACAACCGTCACACATGGATTGTTGCTGGCCTTTGGAATTGGTGCTTTGCTCAATCTTCTGGCATTACTGATTATGAAGCCCTATTTTCGGGCGTTTACCAGTAATGAAGAAATCTATCAGTTGAGCATTGCCTATATGAGCGTGTGTTCGTTCATGCAAATTCCCAATATGGTGCATATCGCAATCCAGAAGATGATACAGGCCACCGGGAATATGGTTGCTCCTATGTGGTTCCAGATTGCGGGCGTGGTCGTTAATTTTGTATTCGACCCTATCCTGATTTTTGGTATTGGTATTTTTCCGGCTATGGGAATCCGCGGTGCTGCAGTGGCTACTGTTGCGGGCTATTCATTATCCATGATTTTGGCGTTTGCTTTGCTGCTGGGCAAAAAGCAAAAAGTGCAGATAAAAATCAAAGGCTTTCACTTGCAGAAACAGATGATCCGCCGTATTTTTGCCTTTGGCCTGCCATCTTTTATTATGAACGCCCTCAGTTCGTTTATGGTGACCTTCGTCAATCTGTTTCTGGTGGCGTATTCTGATACGGCGATTGCATTCTTCGGTGCATATTTTAAGGTGCAGCAGTTGATTGTTATGACGGTAAATGGCTTGATCCAGGGTTGCCTGCCAGTCATGCGGTTTAACTACGGTGCAGGGAACAGCGAACGGCTGCATTCCGCTTTCCGATACGGAATTGCTTTGGTCACCGGTATGATGATACTGGGAACGTTGGCTGTCATCCTTTTTCCGGCGCAGATTTTGGGATTGTTTACGGCATCGGAAGCCATGCGCTCCTTTGGAATATCCGCTATGCGGATTATGGCGGCAAGCTATCTGTTTTGCGGCCTCTCCACGATGATTTCCACCTATTTTCAGGCTACGGAAAAGGTTGGTTCCAGCATGGCAATTCAATTATGCAGGCAGATGCTTTTCCTTGTTCCCGCCCTATGGTGTCTGGACAAATTGTTCCATCTGAACGGGATCTGGCTTGCATTTCCTGTTGCGGAAACCGCCACTTTGCTCGTTGCTCTTGTGATGATGGCATGGTATCGCCATAAAACGATCTCATGATGTGTTCCAGGGAGGAAAAATGATGAACGATACTTTTATGAAAGAGAAGCCGGTATTACCGCTGATTTTATCCATGTCCCTGCCTATGGTGTTATCCATGCTGGTCAATTCCCTCTACAACATTGTGGACAGTTTTTTCGTCGCGCAGATCAGCGAGGAGGCTATGACGGCATTATCGTTGGTTTACCCGGTTCAAAATTTTATCAATGCTGCCGGAATTGGATTTGGCGTTGGGATCAATGCAGTGATCGCCTTCTATCTGGGCGCGGGGGATCACAGAAAAGCGGATCAGGCAGCCACGCAGGGACTTGTGCTTGCCGTGATTCATGGCATTGTTATGACAGTCTGCTGTATTACGATCATGCCGGTTTTCCTGCGGATGTTCACTTTATCCGAAGCGGTCATTGAACTTGGCCTCCGCTATTCTGTCGTTGCGTTCGCCTTTACACTCATTGTTACCGTCAGCATGGCGTTTGAGAAATTGTTCCAGGCAGTAGGAAACATGAAAACGACCATGATAAGCCTGATGTGCGGGTGCATCACAAACATTGTCTTAGATCCCGTTCTGATTTTTGGCTATGGCCCATTCCCGGAAATGGGAATCGAAGGCGCTGCACTGGCAACCGGCATCGGACAGGCTCTGACACTGGCGATTTACCTTGTAGTCTATCTTGTGCGGCCAATTCGCGTGCATATCCGCAGGCAGTACATTTTGCCCAGCAAAAAGATGGTCATCAAGCTGTATTCTATCGGCATTCCCGCAACCCTGAATCTTGCACTTCCGTCTCTTTTGATTTCGGCGCTCAATGCGATTTTAGCTGCCTATTCCGAAGTGTATATTCTGGTTTTGGGGATCTATTACAAATTGCAGACCTTCATCTATCTTCCGGCGAATGGCATTGTGCAGGGGATGCGCCCCCTGATCGGCTATAACTACGGTGCAGGGGAGCACAAACGAGTCAGCCAGATTTATCAGATTGTTTTGTGCATGAGCGGTATCATTATGGTGCTTGGAACCGCGATATGTCTGCTGATCCCTGGCCAGCTGATAGGGCTGTTTACCCACACGGAAGCGACGATCCAGGCCGGGGAAACTGCCTTGCGCATCATCGGGGCCGGATTTATCGTCTCGGCGGTTTCTGTTACTTCTTCCGGCGCATTGGAGGGGCTGGGGAAAGGCACGCCCTCCTTACTGATTTCTCTTTGCCGGTATGTAGTGGTAATCATCCCGGCTGCGTTTTTACTCAGCAGGTTTCTCGGAGCGGTTGGCGTCTGGAATGCGTTTTGGATCACGGAAGTGATTACTGCGATCATTTCCCTTGTCATTTACCGCAAGGCAATCACAGGCCCGTGACGGCGGCCCAAAAGCCATGTACACCGTCCTTACTCCACCGCGCCGGATAAATTCCTGCTTCTCTAAGATGAGCAACTATCGTATAATGGAGACAGTGACAAATGAAAGGAGGCACTACGATGGAAATAAAAAAATCCATCAGGAATTTTCAGTATGTCAGGTAGAAGATTATTCCTTTGTAAATTTAGATTCCGAGTATAGCTTTATCGGGAAAACGGACGAAGAAAAATCTCTTGTTTGCCTCACAAGCGAAGTTCCGCCAAATGTCATTCGGCGTGATGATGGCTGGAAAGCGCTTCGGATTCAAGGCGTTTTGGAGTTTTCGTTGATTGGGATACTGTCTAAAATCGCAGCGATCTTAGCAGATCATAACATCCCGATTTTTGCAGTATCTACTTACAATACGGACTATCTTCTGGTCAAAAAGGAGAATTACGAGAAAGCGATACAAGCGCTTGAAGCCGCTGGATACAAAATAATAGAGTGACCGCACAGCGCGGTGAATCGAAATTTTCAGGAAGGATAAATCTACCGCCATGAAAGACATAGAAAACAGTTGTAAAATCGCATTGGTGCAGGCAGAACCTGTCATGTTTGATAAGAGCGCATCTCTGAAAAAGGTGCTTCAATGGATCGCCGAGGCTGCCGCACAAAAACCGGACCTCATCGTCTTTCCGGAACTTTTTATTCCCGGATACCCTGTCGGGATGAATTTCGGCTTCTGCATCGGGAAACGAAGCGAGGATGGACGGAAAGACTGGAAACGCTATTACGATGCCTCTGTCGTTGCCGGAGAAACAGAGTTTCAGCAGCTTGCAAAGGCGGCCCAGGAAACGGGAGCTTATATCAGCCTTGGCTTTTCCGAACGGGATGCCGTGAATGGAACGCTTTACAATAGCAATGTCGTTTTTGAGCCGGATGGATCGTACAAGGTACATAGAAAATTAAAGCCGACAGGCTCCGAACGTGTTGTGTGGGGGGATGCTGATAAGGGATTCTTCCCTGTTACAACGACGCCGTGGGGGCCGATCGGCAGTCTGATTTGTTGGGAGAGTTATATGCCGCTTGCTCGTGTGGCTCTTTATCAAAAAGGCATCACCATTTACATTTCCCCCAATACCAATGACAATCCAGAGTGGCAGGCGACCATCCAGCACATCGCCATCGAAGGCAAATGCTACTTTGTGAACGCCGATATGATTATCAGACGCAGCTCATATCCTTCAGACTTGCATGAAATCGATGCGATCTCGCGCTTGCCGGAATTTGTCTGCCGGGGAGGAAGCTGTATTATTGACCCGTATGGGCATTATCTGACAGAACCGGTCTGGGATAAAGAAACCATCATCTATGCAGAGCTCGACATGAGTTTGCCTGCCGCCTGCAAAATGGAGCATGACGTGGTCGGACATTATGCGCGCCCGGATATACTGGAGCTGAAAATCAACGATCAATAGTGCAACGCTTACGAATAAAGTGAAAATTCATTGCACCCCCATCTCTGAACGAATCTAAGCCACTTAAAACTGAACGCTGGCCACCGATGCGGCAACATAAAAGCCCCATCCCTCAATGGTTGAGAGATGGGGCAAACTATTTACGCTGCAATCTCCGGGATTTCCCCGACAAAGT
>UROF01000034.1 GCA_900549475.1 uncultured Eubacteriales bacterium | reverse complement strand
AAAAAGGGGGGGGGGGGGGGGGGGGGGGCCCCCCCGCCATAAGCACCGCACCCCGGGGGTGCCTACCCCCTGACCTCCCCGAACAGCGCCCAGGTGTTGCTGTCGATGATCTCCGCCTGGACGTACTGGCCCACCAGGGACTTGTCCCCCTTCAGGTGGACCAGGCGGCCGCCTTCGGTGCGGCTCTGGAGGGGCCACTGGGCGTCGCCGCTCTCCCCATCCACCAGCACCCGGACCGTCTTGCCCACATACCGGTGGTGGAGCTGACCGGAGATCCGGTTCTGGGCATCCACCAGCTTGTCAAACCACACCTGCTTCTCCGCTCTCGTAGCGGGGTCCGGCATGGCGGCGGCAGGGGTCCCCGGCCGGGGGGAGTAGATGAAGGTAAAGAGGGCGTCGTAGCCCACTTCCTCGATGAGGGATACGGTATCCATGGCCTCCGCCTCGGTCTCCCCGGGGAAGCCGATAATGATGTCGCTGGTGAGGACGATGTCCGGCATCAGGGACCGGGCCATGCGGACTTTTTCCAGGTACTGCTCCCGGGTGTAGCCCCGGTTCATGGCCTTCAGCACCCGGCTGTTGCCGGACTGCACCGGCAGGTGGAGCTGCTTTGCCACATGGGGGCACTCCGCCATGGCGGTAAAGAGCTTCTCCCCGGCGTCCTTGGGGTGGCTGGTCATAAAGCGGATGAGATAGTCCCCGGGGATCTGATCGATGGCCCGGAGCAGGTCGGCAAAGTCCATGGGGTTGTCCAGGTCCTTGCCGTAGGAGTTGACGTTCTGGCCCAGGAGGGTGATCTCCTTGTAGCCCTCGGCCACCAGCTCGCGGATCTCGGCGAGGATCTCCTCCGGCTCCCGGCTCCGCTCCCGGCCCCGGACGTAGGGCACGATGCAGTAGGAGCAGAAGTTGTTGCAGCCGTACATGATAGAGACCCAGGCCTTCACGGCGCTCTCCCGGACCACCGGCAGGCCCTCGGCAATGGAGCCGTGCTCGTCGGCAATGGAGAACACCCGCTTGCGCCGGGTGCAGACCTCATGGAGCAGCTCCGGGAATTTCCAGAGGGCCTGGGGGCCGAACACCAGGTCCACATGGCGGTAGGACTTCTTCACCCGCTGGGCCACCACCTCCTGCTGGGCCATGCAGCCGCAGAGACAGAGGATCAGGTCCGGGTTCTGCTCCTTGGCGTGGACCAGCTGGCCGATCACGCCGAATACCCGCTTCTCCGCGTTCTCCCGGATGGCACAGGTGTTGATGACGATGATATCGGCAGCCATGGGGTCCTGGGTGAAGCCGCAGCCCATATCCCGCAGCATCCCCATGATGCGCTGGCTGTCCGCCACGTTTTGCTGGCAACCGTAGGTGTCCACCATGGCTACCGGCCGCTCCCCCCGACGGGGCAGCAGATGGGCCAGCTTTTCCGTATAGTCCCGCTGCCGCTGGATGTCGGCCTCCGGGATCACCACTTGCGTTCTATTCAAGGTTTTTGCCCTCACGTTTCGATAAAAATTCAATTTATTATAATAGCACAAAGAGGAGAAAAAAACAAGGATAGAAGCGGCTTTTCCGGCGTGATATACTGAATTTACAACATGTGGGGCGCTCTGCGCCCCGCCGGGAGAAGATCATTGACGATCTGCTGACGGACTGCGCGGTGGAGGAGGCCGCCGTCCAGGCGGGCTTTGCTGCCGGTGAGGACGAGGTGGCGGCTCTGGTGGACAGCCAGCGGCAGACCTATACCGATTTCCCGGAGGCCCGGGCTGTGGTGGACAGCTACTGTGAGGACACGGGGATCACTCTGGAGGACTACTGGGCCATGGCAGAGGAGCAGGCCCGGCATACCATTCTCCAGGCCAAATATCAGAAGTGGTTCTATGGGGAGAAGCTGCCGGAGCTGGAGATCAGCCCCCAGGATCAAGAGGGCGCGGCCAAAGCCTATGCGGAGCACTGCGCGCAGCTGCTGAGCCAGAACAGCGCCCATGTGGTGTGGCCCTGAGCCCCATCCTGTTTTTCAAAAACCAGTCAATAAAAAGGGCGCTGCCGGTTTTACCGGCAGCGCCCTTTCGGCGTTGTGACATATGCTGTTTTATTGCCCGGTGTGGGGAGGAAGCCTCTCTCCGCCTCAGGCGACATAGTTCATCAGGATCTGGGCCAGCTCCGCCCGGGTGGTATTGCCCTGGGGATTGAACTGTCCCTCCGGGCTGCCGGAGAGGAGCCCCTCCCCTACGGCCCAGGCCACGGCCTCCTGGGCCCAGGCAGACACGGCGTCCTTGTCGGAGAAGGCGGAGAGGTCACCCTGGGTGCCCGCCTCCTCTGTGAGGGCGTCAAACCGCTGGAACATCACCGCCAGCTGCTGGCGCTTCACCGGGGCCAGAGCTCCGAAGAGGGTGTTGCTGTAGCCCTGGGCAATATCGTTTTCCCAGGCCCAGCAGAGGGCGTCGTAGTACCAGTCGGTGACGGCCACGTCGGTGAAGGGCAGAGCCTCCTCGGCCGCTGTCTCCGTCTCCGGGGCGCCGGAGAGCTGATAGAGGCTGTAGATCACCTGGGCCCGGGTGGCGGCGTCGGTGGGCTGGAAGGTCAGCGGCTCGCTGCCGGCCATCAGACCCAGGGTATAGACGTAGTCCACTGCCTCGTGGTACCAGGCGTTGGGGGCCACATCGGTGAGAAGGGCCGCGGCGCACAGGTGGTAGGTCCATTCCTCATCGGTGAGGGACACGGCGTAGCCGGTGGTGTTGCTGGCGTAGTCCGAGGCGGTGATGTACACCGTCTCCGGCAGCTCCTCATCGCTGAGGGTGAGGGTGTGGGCCTGTCCCGCCTCCTCGTCGGCGTAGACTTCCTCCGCCAGCAGATTCCCGGATTCGTCCCGGATGGCGGCGTAGGAGAGGAAGTGGTCGTCGGTGACGGTGACAGTGAGGCCGCCATCCTCCTGCTGGAGGGAGATCTCCGGGGACAAGTCATCCACTGTCAGGGAGAAGCGCCACTGGAGGCAGCGGTCATACGTACTGCTGAGGAGCCAGCGATAGGCGGAGGGGGTCTCCCCGTCGGCTCCGCTCTGCTGATAGGCGGTCTCCATGGCCTGGTCGTTTTCCAGCCAGGCGTAGAAGGATACCATCACCTGGGTGCCGCCGGGGACGCTGTCCCCATGGATATCGGTGCCGTCCCAGTAGAAGCCATCCAGGGGGAAGGCCTGCTCAAAGGAGGGGTCCGCCATGGACTTGCTCACGTAGGGCTGATCCACCACGGAGAGGACCTGGCCGGTCTTTTGGTCGGAGACCACCATGATGATCCGCCGGGCGTTGCGCAGGGTGTAGATCTCTGTTGCCAGAAGGCTGCCGGCGGTGTAGAGGGCGTCGGTCTCCCCACCGGGCATGGCGCAGCGCAGCGTGTCGTATACCACCGACTGGTAGAGGTTCTCACCCAGCAGCAGAGAGGTGGATTCCCGGAAGCCGGAGTTGCTGATATAGGCCATATTGACCCCCAGATCCCGGTCCACATAGATATCCTCCGCCGCCAGTTTCTCCCCATCCTCCGCCTCCTGGGCGGCGGCGTCCAGCACGTCGGTAAAGTCCGCGTCGCTGAGAATGGGGGCGGCCTTCCAGTCGCCGCAGTAGCCCAGGAAGGCGGCGTGGACGGCGGTGCCGTCCTCACTGGTGAAGGTCACAAAGCCCTCGGTGAAAAAGCCGTTGGGGAAGGGCTCTGCCAGATCCCGGCGCAGGGCGCTGTCCACAGAGAGAGTCAGGGTGACGCTGGTTTCCCCGCCGGCGGGGACGGTGACAGTCTGAGGCCCGCTGACGGACACGCTGTCGGTGATGTCCATAGGGGCCAGGAGGCTGTAGAAGCGGCCGTCCTCCTCGATGTAGTCGTCGGTGAGGGCGGTGAGGCTGCGGGTGAGGGTGATGTCCTCATCGGAGAGATTCTGCAGGGTCAGCTTCATGGTGAAATAGCCGCTGGTGCTGTCCCCCAGCTCCACCAGGGGATCGGTGATGACCAGAGGGGATTCCTCCGCGTCGGAGAGCTGGATCAGTCCCGCGCCCTGCTGCCGGGGGGACAGGGGCACGCCCGCCTCGTCGGTCATCACCAGGGCGGTGCTCTCCAGCAGGGCCTCCGCCAGATCGGCGGCCTCCTTGCCGGTAATGCCCCGGTCTGCCAGGGCTTCCAGCATCACGGCAAAGGAGCCGGCGGCGTTGGGAGAGGCCATGGAGGTGCCGCTTTCAGAGATATACCGGGAGTCGCCCTCCACAGAGGCGGAAATGACGTTTCCGCCGGGGGCGGTCAGGGCGGGCAGCAGCCGCAGGTCGGAGGTAACGCCCCAGGAGGAGAAGTCGGAGACGGTGGGCTGGCTGGCGTAGACAGCGGAGTAGGTCTCGTCCCGGAAGGTGAGGGACACCGGTCCCTCCTCCGCCAGAGCGCGCAGGTAGTCGCCGTCCTCCTGGGAGATGGCGGCACAGGGGATGGTGCTCTCCAGAGTGGGATAGATGGCTCCGGGCTCGTTGTTGGCGATAAGACAGGCCACCGCGCCGGCGGCGGCAGCGTTGGCGGCTTTTTCCGTAAAGGTCAGCTGGCCCCGGGCTACCAGAGCCACCTTGCCGGAGACGTCCACGGAGGCGAAATCCTCCGCTGTGCCCAGGCCGGGGACCACCACCAGAGGCAGGGTCTCACCGTCCAGGTCCATCAGGCTGGGCAGGGTGCCGCCATCCTCGGCGGTGGCATCCTGAAAGGAGAGCTTCCGGTCCCCCACGGCAATATAGCTCTGGCTGGGGTAGTGGAGGGCATCTGCCGATGCGATGGCGGTAGAGCCCAGGTAGGTGGCGGGGGCGCTGACTGTGCCGTAATCGGTGTATCCGCCGGAGGGCAGCGTGGAGCCATAGGTGTCGGCAGATGTGCTGACGGCTGCATTGCCGGCAGAGCAGCAGAGGATGATCCCCTGCTGGCGCAGGGATGCAAAGGCGTTGTTGTAGATATCCCGCAGGACGTCGTCACCGGTAAAGCCGCCCGGGGTACCCAGGGACAGATTGATCACATCGGCGCCCAGGGCAGCGGCGTCCTCCAGGGCCCGCATGATCACCGCGTCGTCGGCCTCGCCGTCGCCGTCAGGAAAGACCTTCATGGCCAGCAGCTGGGCCGCCGGAGCCACGCCCTGGAAAATTACCGCACCCTCCTCGTTGGTGGCCCGGCCCATGGCCAGGGCGGCCACATGGGTGCCGTGGGCGTCGGTGGTGGATACGTCATTGTCCTGGCCCCAGTAGTCGTAGGCAAAGGGGACCCGGTCGGAGACATAGCGGCCGGCCGTGCCGCCGTCCTGGATAAAGGCGGCAATGTCCTCCTGGGACAGGGCCGGGGACTGGGCGATACTCTCGCCGGAGAAAGCGTCATGGCTGAGACGGAAGCCGGAATCGATCACGGCGATGACAATGCCATCGCCGGTGTAGTCCGCGGTTTCCGGCAGATCCAGCAGCTCCAGGCTGTTGGCGATCTCGCCGTCCGCCAGGGCCTCCTGCTGCCGCAGGCCCGCTTTTGCGGCGGCCTCCACGCCAGGCAGGGCGGCGATCTTTTCCAGGGCGGAGGGGGTGGTGTCTACGGCCGCTCCGGAGAACAGCCGCTCATAGGTCCACAGGACCTCCGTTTCCGGCAGGGCCTCCATGGCGGAGAGCAATGCCTCCACCGGGGCATCCGGCGTAAAAGTCACAATGGCCCGTACCGGCTCCTCCCGGCTCTCCATCGCCAGGGCGGCGGGAGAGGCCAGCAGGGACAGGGCCATGAAAACGCCCAGAGCAGCAGCCAGGGCGCGGCGGTACATGGTCATGGGAAAACCTCCTGTTGTGGAATAGGTGCGGTTATCATATCACAAAATTTGACGAAACACAACGAGGGGAAAAGAGGAAAAGACCGACCCGTCAGGGCCGGTCTGTCATACGAAGAAAGTGGAAATAGGGGCAAAAAGCGGTCAGATCTCCCGCCGGCCCTCCAGGGCCCGCATGAGGGTGGCGTCGTCGGCAAACTCCAGGTGGCCGCCTACGGGGATGCCGTAGGCCAGGCGGGTCACCCGAACGCCGAAGGGCTTGAGAAGCCGGGAGAGATACATGGCGGTGGCCTCCCCCTCTGTGTCCGGGTTGGTGGCCATGATGACCTCCTTCACATCCCCCTGGGCCACCCGCTCCACCAGGGATTTGATCTCCAGGTCGTCGGGGCCCACATGATTCATGGGAGAGATGACGCCGTGGAGCACATGGTAGCGGCCGTTGTACTCCCGGCTGCGCTCCAGGGCAGCCACGTCCCGGGGGTCCGCCACCACACAGATGATGGAGCCGTCCCGCTTGGGGGAGGCGCAGATGGGGCACAGCCCTCCGGCGGTGAGGTTCCGGCATACCGGGCAGCAGGTGACAGTTTTCTTGGCCTCCAGGATGGCGTCGGCAAAGGCCTGGGCCTCCTCCATAGGCAGGCTCAGCACATGGAAGGCCAACCGCTGGGCGGACTTGCCGCCGATGCCGGGGAGGCGGGCAAACTGCTCCACCAGATTTTCCAGGGGTGCGGGAAAGTATTCCATAGCGCCTTATCCTCTCAGTTCCGCGATACGGGCCGGGATGTCAGCGGCCTTGTACACGGCGCTGCCTGCCACCAGCACGTTGGCGCCGTTTTCAATGACCACCTTGCAGGTAACGCTGTCCACACCGCCGTCCACTTCCAGCTCACAGCCGGGGTTCTTCTCGTCGATCCAGGCGCGGATCTGCCGGAGCTTGGGCATCATGTCTGCCATAAAGGACTGGCCGCCGAAGCCCGGCTCCACCGTCATCACCAGGATCATGTCGCACTGCTCCAAAAAGGGCAGCACCGCTTCGGCAGGGGTCTTGGGCTTGACCACTACGCCGGCCTTTTTGCCCTTGGCATGGATCAGGTCCAGGCAGCGGCGGGTATTCTCCTGGGTGTCCGCCTCCACATGGACAGTAACGATGTCCGCCCCGGCGTCGCAGAACCGCTCCACATACCGCACGGGCTTTTCGATCATCAGGTGGACGTCCAGGGGCAGCTCCGTGGTGGGGCGGATGGACTGCACCACCGGCAGGCCGATGGAGATGTTGGGGACAAAGAGACCATCCATCACATCCACATGGAGGTAGTCCGCAGAGCTGACCTTCCGGATATCCCGCTCAAGATTAGCAAAATCAGCGGCGAGGATGGAGGGAGAAATTTTGATCATGGCAGCCACTTCCTTTTTCAAAAAATAGCGCCCCGGGCCGGGACAGGCCGGGGGGACCGGCATAGGGGCGAGGCACCGCCGGAGGCGGTGCCTCATAGGATACGATACGCGGCAACAGCGTCCGGCGGCGGGGCCGGAGATCCCGTCCCGCGCCGTTCCCTGCCCCCCGGTCAGCGTCCCGGGCGCGCCGCATCATATAAAGGAGGCCGTCGGTGCTTTTGCTCCGGCGGCCTCTCAGCATATATCCACCGGACAAGAGGGCCCTTTGGAAAAAAGGGCCTGTTCCACGGCCAGTATAGCAAAGGCGGGGGGGAAAATCAAGGCGGAGGACAGGACAGGGTGTCCGGATGGTCACGGCAGAAAGACTTCGCCGTCGATCAGGGCCTGGATGTCATCCACCAAACGGCTGAGGTGGAAGCCGTCGCACACGGCGTGGTGGACCTGGACCGCCAGGGGCAGCTTTGTCCGACCTCCCTCCTCCTGGAACCGGCCCATGGTGAAGATGGGGGGCAGATAGTCATAGCCCCGCTGGAGGTTCAGGTTGAAGCCGGTGAAGGAGGCCCAGGGGATCATGGATACCGGGAAGGTGTTGGGGGGCGTGTCCTTCTGGGGAGCGAAGCCCTCCGCGGAGCCCCAGCGGGAGAGGGTGTCCTCATAGGAGCGGAAGAACACGGAAGCATCCGGGTCATAGGGGCACCAGAGGTTGGAGAAGGTCTCCGTCTCCCGGTGGAACACGGTGAAGGCGGGGTGGACAATGGGGTAGTACCCCGGCTGCCCTGCCTCGTCTAAGGACATCCGGAACTCCTGCCGGGCATTCACCGCCCGGGACAGGCAGTAGAGCATGGCGGGATAGAGCTTGACGGCCCGCTGCCGGATAGGGGTGATATCCAGGGATACGGTCATGCTGTAGGTGCAGGGCACCTGGGAGAAGTAGTGGTCAAACCAGGGCTCACGGGACCAGCTGCTGCGGTCCACGGGGGTAAAGTCGGCCATAATGGCCCTCCTTTCCGGCGGAAAAACCGGGCGGGACGAAAAACGTCCCGCCCGGCAGGTGATAGTGGTAAAGAGGTACAGGTCATCAGCCCATGGCCTTGACCACGGCGGCGCAGCGGGGGCAGAGGGTGGGGTGCTCGCTGTCGGAGCCCACACCGGCGCTGTGCTTCCAGCAGCGCTCGCACTTCTCGCCGGAGGCTTCGCTGACGGCCACGGCAAGGCTCTCCCCTACCGTGACGGTAGCCTGGGACACGATAAAGAGGTCTGCCAGCTCCTGGGCGTCCATCTCGCCGAGGAAGGCGTCCTCGGCGGGAACGGTGACAGCCACGGCGGCCTCCAGGGCCTTGCCGATCTTCTTCTCCGCCCGGGCGCTCTCCAGAGCGCCGTTGACGGCGGTGCGGACGGTGATGATCTTGTCCCACTTGGCCATCACGTCCTCACTGAGGGCGTAGTCGGCAAAGGGCTGGTTCATCTCGTTGAGGACCACGTTCCGGCCGTCGTCGCCCTCGCGGTGGGGCATAGCCTGCCAGATCTCGTCGCAGGTGAAGGCCAGGATGGGGGCGAAGAGCTTGGTGATGGTGTCCAGGATCAGCCACAGGGCAGTCTGGGCGCTGCGGCGGCTGAGACTGTCGGTGCCATCGCAGTAGAGGCGGTCCTTGATGATGTCCAGATAGAAGCTGGAGAGCTCCACCACGCAGAAGTCATTGATGGCGTGGCTCACCACGTGGAACTCGTAGTTGTCGTAGGCGGCAAAGCACTTGGCAATGAGCTGGTTGAGCTGGGTCACCGCCCAGCGGTCCAGCTCCAGCATCTCGTCGGGGGACACCAGGTGGTTGGCATCAAAGCCGGAGAGGTTCCCCAGGCAGTAGCGGGCGGTATTGCGGAACTTCAGGTAGTTCTGGCTCAGCTGCTTGAAGATGTTGTCGCTGCAGCGGACGTCCACATGGTAGTCGGCAGAGCCGGCCCACAGACGCAGCAGGTCAGCGCCGTACTTCTTGAAGATGTCGGCGGGGTCCACGCCGTTGCCCAGGGACTTGTGCATGGCCTTGCCCTCGCCGTCCACGGTCCAGCCGTGGGTGACGCACTCCTTGAAGGGAGCGCCCTGTCCCAGAGCGCCTACGGCGGTGAGGAGGCTGGACTGGAACCAGCCGCGGTACTGATCCAGACCCTCCAGGTACATGTCGGCAGGCCAGAAGCCCTGGTCCTTCTTCATGGAGGCGAAGTGGGTGGAGCCGGAGTCGAACCAGCCGTCCAGGGTGTCCTCCTCCTTGGTGAAGGGGCCGCTCTTGCCGCAGTGGGGGCAGGTGAAGCCGTCGGGCAGGATCTCGGCGGCGGAGAGCTCATACCAGGCGTTGGAGCCCTTCTCAGCGAAGAGTTTGGAGACGGCGGCGATGGTTTCATCGGTGCAGATGGGCTTACCGCAGTCAGGGCAGTAGAACACAGGGATGGGAAGGCCCCAGCGGCGCTGGCGGGAAATGCACCAGTCGCTGCGCTCCCGGATCATGGAGATCATCCGGTCCTTGCCCCAGGCGGGCACCCACCGCACGTCGTCAGTGGCGGCCACGGCGGCGTCCTTGAAAGCGTCCACAGAGCAGAACCACTGGGGAGTGGCACGGAAGATGATGGGGTTCTTGCAGCGCCAGCAGTGGGGGTAGGAGTGGACGATGTCCTCGCTGGCAAAGAGAGCGCCGCTCTCCTTCATATCCTGGAGAATGACGGGGTTGGACTCCTCCGTCTTCATGCCGGCGTACTTGCCGGCGTAGTCGGTGTGACGGCCCTGGTCGTCCACAGGCACTACCATCTCCATGCCGTAGCGGCGGCAGGTCTGGTAGTCGTCGGCACCGAAGCCGGGAGCGGTGTGGACGCAGCCGGTACCGGAATCCATGGTGACGTACTCCGCCACCAGCAGACGGCTGGTCTTGGGCAGGAAGGGATGATCCGCCAGCATGTTCTCAAAGAACTGACCGGGGTGGGTCTCCACGATCTCGTAGTTCTCGATGCCGCCCACCTTCATGACCTTCTCCACCAGGGCCTCGGCCATGATGTAGCAGTCCTCGCCGGCCTTCACGATGGCGTAGCTGTCCCGGGGATGGAGGGAGATACCCAGGTTGCCGGGCAGAGTCCAGATGGTGGTGGTCCAGATGAGGAAGTAGAGGTGGCTCTTGTCATAATTGGGGAGCTTGCCCAGGTCGTCGTGCATGGGGAACTTCACATACACGGTGGTACAGGGGTCATCCTGGTACTCGATCTCCGCCTCGGCCAGGGCGGTCTCATCCTTGGGGCACCAGTACACAGGCTTGAGGCCCTTGTAGATGTAGCCCTTCTTGTACATCTCACCAAAGACCTTCACCTCCTCGGCCTCAAAGCCGGGGTCCATGGTCTTGTAGGGGTGCTCCCAGTCGCCGATGACGCCCATGCGCTTGAAACCGGCCATCTGGATGTCGATGTACTTCTGGGCGTAGTTGTGGCAGGCAGTACGGAACTCGGGGACGCTCATCTTCTTGCGGTTGAGCTTCTGCTCCTTGATGATGGCGCTCTCGATGGGCATGCCGTGGTTATCCCAGCCGGGGATGTAGGGAGTGTAGTAGCCACGCATGGCGTACATACGGGTGATGAAGTCCTTGATGGACTTGTTGAGGGCGTGGCCCATGTGGAGGTTGCCGTTGGAGAACGGAGGGCCGTCGTGGAGAGCAAAGCGGGGCTTGCCCTCGTTCTTCTTCAGGAGCTCGTGGTAGAGGTCCAGCTTCTCCCAGTTCTCCAGCATGCCGGGCTCCCGGTTGGGCAGGCCCGCCCGCATGGGGAATTCGGTCTGGGGCAGGTTGATGGTCTTATTGTAATCCATGGTCAAGTTTTCCTCCTGGTGGATATATTTTCGTTTTTACTTTTATTTTGTACAGAATGGGGAATTTTTCTTCTGGATTTCTTGCTTTTAACTCTCGGCCGGATTGCCTCCGGCGGGCCCGCTTCTGAGCTGTGGTTTCCGGGGAGGTACGCGCCCCGCGCCTTGGGCTCTCTCCGGCGGGGGCTCCACCCCCGGACCCCGGGTGACTTTTGTACGCACAAAAGTCACCAAAAGGCGTTGGGGAGACCCCAGACCCCCGTTGTTTGTCTAATCGGACACTATCAGTTTTGATACTGCTCTGCCACTGAAATACCACTGGCCTGCTGGCCCCTCGTAATCGGTGCGGTGGGTTACGCACTTCGCCTGACGGCCCTCGAGCTGAGAGATCTTGCAGATATTGTTATTGGAAACCCGGGTTCTTTCCAGAGTAGCAGGCAGCAGGACACAGAAAAAACAGCTGCTTCTACCCCTTCAAAAGGGCGACAGCCGAAGCCGGACAAGATACCCGCCGCAGATCAGATGCAAAAAAGCAGAAGTTCAGTGGCTGCGCAGCACCAAGGCTTATCCAGACCGATTAGGCAAACCGGGGTCCGGGGTGTCCCCGGCGGCGTTTTGGTCACTTTTTCGCCGAGGAAAAAGTGACCCGGGGTTCGGGGCCGGGGAGGCCCCGTCGGAGACAAAACAGCGCCGAGGGCCGCTGTTGGCCCCTTCGGAAAACCCAGGGGCCCGGGGGTGAAACCCCCGCTGAAAAACAAACAGCGCCTCTGCCTCACAAAGAGACAAAGGCGCTTACATCCTCTGCGGTACCACTCTTCTTGCCCCGGAAAACGGGGCCGCTCAAAGCCGTGATATAACGGTCACACCCGGCGGCGCCTACTGGGGGCGGCGGCGGGAAACCCGCCGGCCTCGTTGGGGCCGCTGCTCCAAGGGGATCTTCCCGCCGCGCCGCGCCCTCCGCCCTTCCACCAAAACGGGCGGCTCTCTGTGGGGGCCACGCAGGGTACTCGTCCTTATCCACGCAGTTTTCCAGATTAGCGATACCATATTATCTTTAATTTCCCGTTTTGTCAACCACTTTTCCCGGGAAATGGGCCTGGGTCAGGAGAAAACCGGCACAGAAAGCGGTAAAGGGAGCCACCGTCACAAGACCGATGGAGCCCACCACCGTGTGGATCAGCTCCGAGGCCACATATTTGTAGTTGAGGATGTGCTCTACCGGGGTACCCTGGGCCATGAATACCATGAGAAGGGCGATGTACCCCCCGGAGTAGGCAAACAGCAGCGTGGTGGTCATGGTGCCCATGGCGCTGCGGCCCACATTCATGCCGGACCTGGCGGCCTCCCGCCAAGAAAGGTCCGGCCGCTTCTCCACCACCTCGTATACCGCCGAGGTGATGTCCACGCTCAGGTCCATAATGGCTCCGGAGGCTCCGATGAAAATGGCGGCCATAAAGATCTGGGTCAGGCTCAGATCCTGGTAGCCGGAGTAGAGCAGGCTCTCCGAGTAGGCCATAACGGCCCCGTGGATCTTAAAGAGGTCGGTAAACACAAGGCCCAGCACACAGGTCACCAGCACCCCCAGGAAGGACCCGGACACTGCTGCGAGACACCGCCGGTCAAAGCCGTAGACCAGGGCGATGATCAGTACCGTCAGCAGCAACGTCACAAAAAGGCCCACCCAGATGGGGTTGTAGCCCTTGAGGTACAGGGGCACCAGGATCTTCCACAGGCACAGCACCGTCACCACAAAGCTCAGTACCGCCCGCACCCCGGTGCGCCCGGCAAAGGCCACCAGCAGCAGGATAAAGAGGGCGGCCAGCAGCAGCTCTCCGGCAGAGCGGTCATGGTCCGTCATGGTGACGGAGAGGACCTCATCGCCGTCGTAGCTGATGACCACCAGGGCCTTGTCCCCGGGGACAAAGAGCTTGTCCTGCTCCAGGGAGCCGTTGAGCATGTTGACCCCCTCCACCGTGCGGCCCTTAAAGATGCCGTCCAGCACCTCCAGGGTGCACCGCTGCTCTCCGGAGCGGACCAGACCTGTGTCAATGATGGTGGAGTTGTCCACCTCCACCACCCGGGCGGAGCAGCGCTCCGCATCCTGATAGAGGAGAGCCCCCTCATAGCCGGTGGGCAGCAGGAGCAGCAGGATCACCGCCGCCAGGCATACCAGTACCGGGGCGTTGTACCGCAGCCAGCCGGAGGTAAGGCGGCCCCTCATGAGCGCGCGGCGCCGTCGGCGCTCAGGAACCAGGCCTGGATCAGGGCCAGCACGGTCAGATACAGCATAGCCACGGGGATGTCACCGGGGAAATTTCCCTGGACCATCCACAGGATCACCAGAAAGGCGGCCAGCAGTCCGGCGGCGGCGGAAAAAAGGTGCTTTGTCCCGGCGGCAAGGAAGCCGGTACGATTGAGCAGCCACAGCGCCCCGGCCAGAAGGGGCAGGGCGGCAAAACAGGCAAAGGGCAGAATTTGAGCAAATGTCATGGGAGATCCTTCCTTTCATAAGACGCACATTTCACCGGGCCCGCCCCGCAGGGGGGCAGACCCGGTGAGCAGAGAAAGTGGAGAACGTTTGTCAGATCACTTCACGGCCAGCATATCAGCCAGCTTGTTGAAGATCTCGGTGTTGTCGTAGTAGCCGTTGAACACCTCGGCGTTGACGCCCTCAGCCAGGACGGCCACAGGCAGGCCGGTGTGGCTGTAGGAGGTGAAGGAGACGCCGGACTTGTTGTTGAGGATGTGGGTGATGGTGACGGTGAGGGGCTCGTAGGTGCCGTACATCACATACTCCTGCTGCTGATCCATGCCGGTTTCCTTGCCGTTGATGCTCTTTTCATAGGCGGTCTTGAGCTGGGAGAGCTCGTAGTCGGTGAGGACCAGCTTGTCGGTATCCTTACCCTCGGTCTTGAGGCCGAAGAGCTTCTCGATGTCCTTGCAGACGTCGGCGAAGGAGGTCTTGTTCTCCTTGTACCCCGCCACATAGTCGCTGTCGTACTTGGCGAAGGAGATCTTCTGGCTCTTGAGCAGGTTCAGATAGGTGTCGTAGTCGGTACCGGCAAAGCCGATGGTGAGGCCGCCGGTCTCGTGGTCGCCGGTGACAAGGATCAGGGTCTCATCGGGGTGCTCCTCAGCGAAGTCGATGGCCACCTGTACGGCGTCGGCCAGAGCCTGGGTGTCGTGGATGGTGGAGGCGGCGTCATTGGCGTGGCAGGCCCAGTCGATCTTGCCGCCCTCGCACATCATGAAGAAGCCCTTGTCGTTGTCCAGGACCTCAATGCCCTTCTCCACGTGGTCAGCCAGGGACCACATGTCATCGGTACGATCCAGCTCATAGGCCATGGCGTCGCCGTCGGCCAGGTTCTCGTCGATGATGATGACAGGGCCTTCGGTGACCTTCTCGGCCTCAGCCTGGGTCTTGACTACGGTGTAGCCGGCTTCCTCAGCCAGGGTGTAGAGGTCAGCCTGCTTGCCGTCACTGCCGGTGGGCTTGAGGAGGCCGCCGCCGGAGAAGTACTCAAAGCCGGAATCGATCAGCTCCAGACCGATCTCATAGTAGTCGTTGCGGCTGGCCTGATGGGCATAGAAGGCGGCGGGAGTGGCATGGTTGAGGTTGACGGAGGAGATCACGCCTACCTTCATGCCCAGCTGCTCGTGGACCTTCTCGGCAATGGTCTCATAAGCGGTCTTGTAATCCTCGCTCATGTTGATGGTGCCGGAGTAGGTCTTGTGGCCGGTGGAGATGGAGGTGGCGGTGGAAGCGGAGTCGGGGCAGAAGCTGTTGGAGTCGTAGGTGACAGCGGAACCGGCAGCCTCAAAGTTCATGAAGTTGAGGTACTCGGGGCCGTCCAGCTTGGCGCCCTTGTTGTCGTCCAGGCTGGGCTCAGCCTGCCAGTAGTCCTTGTCGTTCAGAGCGCCCAGGTAGTCGGAAGTGGACTGGATCTGGGGATAGCTCATGCCGTCGCCGATGAACAGGAACACGTACTTGGGAGCGGTGACTTCCGTCTTGCTGCCGGTGGTGGACGTGTTGGCGGTGGTGGCAGCCAGCGTGCGGGTCTCGGCGCCGGTATCGGCGGCCGGGGTGGCGCAGCCCACCAGGGTAGCTGCCAGCAGAGACAGTGCCAGCAGCAGGGTCAGGATCTTTTTCATGTGTTTCTTCCCTCCAGGATAGATAAATATTGGACCGTTTTTGGTACGGCCCTATTGTACGGAGGGGGCGGTAAAATCCGCAACCGGGCCATTGTAAAATGGCAGTAAAGGAAATACTCTGTCTGGGGGGAAAATTTAACATGGGATATACGGCGACGCCTCTGCCTGGAAGGACAAAAAAACCGGCCTCCCCGCAAAGAGAGCGGAGAGGCCGGCAGCCATAGGAAAGGATATATGCGCGGTTACAGGGGCAGGCCCAGGAGACGGCGGCGGAGCATGTCGAAAGCATTCTGAGCGGCGGAGGAGCGGACCTTCCCTCTGCCCCGGCCCATGCCGCAGGAGAACTTCCGGCAGATGGTGCCCTCGCTGTCCGCAAGGGCGATGTACACGGTGCCCACCTCGTTGCCCCGGTCGTCCCCTTCGGGGCCGGCAAGGCCGGTGACGGACACGGCGATGTCGCTGCCGCAGAGCTTCCGGCAGCCCTCGGCCATGGCCCTGGCCACCGGCTCGGACACAGCGCCGTAGGTGTCCAGAGTCTCCTGAGGTACGCCCAGCACCTGGGCTTTCACATCGTTGACATAGCTCACCACGCCGCCCCGGAAGATCTGGGAGGCCCCGGCCAGGTCGGTGATGCGCTTGGCAATGAGGCCGCCGGTGCAGCTCTCAGCGGCAGAGAGGGTGAGGCCCTTCTCCCGGAGCAGGGCGGAGACCACCTCCTCCAGGGAGCTTACATCCACGCCGTAGACCACGTCCCCCAGGATGTCCTTCACCTGCTGTACCATGGGGGCCAGAAGCTCTTCCGCCTGGGCGGCGGTGGGGGCCTTGGCGGTGGCCCGGAGCATACACTCGTTGGTCTTGGCGTAGGGGGCCAGGGTGGGGTTGGTCATGGTGGTCATGATATCCCGGAGCTTTGCCTCCACATGGCTCTCCCCCATGCCGTAGACCCGGATCTCGTGGCTGACGATAACGCCGTCGGTGAGGGCCTGGAGGTAGGCCATGGCCCGGTTCTCGAACATGTAGCGGCACTCAAAGGGGGGGCCGGGGAGCATGAGGACGTGGACGCCCCCCTCCTCGAAGGCGCAGCCGGGGGCGGTGCCTACGGGGTTGTCGAACACGGTGCAGTTCACCGGCAGCATGGCCTGCTGGACGTTGTTCTCCGGCATGGTCCGGCCGGTCTTGGCAAAGAAGGAGCGGATGGTCTCCAGAATGTCCTCGTGGAGCTCCAGCTCCCGGCCGAAGGCGGCGCAGATGGTCTGCTTGGTGAGGTCGTCATAGGTGGGCCCCAGGCCGCCGGTGGTGATGATGATGTCCGCCCGTGTCTTGGCGATATCCAGGGCGTCCCGGAGCCGCTGGGGGTTGTCCCCCACCACGGTGTGGTAGTGGACGGTGATGCCCAGGGCGCTGAGACCCTGGGAGAGGATCTGGGCGTCGGTGTTGGCGATGTTGCCCAGGAGCAGCTCGGTGCCGACGGCAATGAGTTCTGCGGTGTGTGTCATGGTGATGCGCCTCATTTCTTTCTGGTTTTCTGTTGTTGCTGGTTTCTGCTGGTCGTCCGGAAAAGAAGATTTTCCCGCGCCTCGCGGGGAAATGTGGCGGGAGACGGGCCGGAAGGGGGCCTCTCCCCTATTTCCCTTCCTGAAAACCTGTGGTACAATAGGGCCGCAGGGCCCCTGGAAAAAAATAAAAAATTTTCCTGCTCACGATGAATGGAATCTTTCCCGCCGGTCGTATTGGAGATGAAGCCGGGAACGGCACGATCCAATACGACTTATGGGAGGATATCATACCATGAAGATGAAAAAGGGAGTTATCGCCATTGTCACAGCGGCATTGATGCTCACGCTGGTCACCACCAGCGCTCTGGCCGCCGACTGGGGCCGGGGCAGCGGCGCAAGAGTTCAGAACACTGTCAGCACCACCACTACCGCCGTTGCCGCGGCGGACAGCAGCACCCAGACCAACCCCTATTACGGCCGGGGCGGATGCCACTACCTGGATGTGGACGGCGACGGGGTGTACGACTACTGCGTAGGAGCCATCAACCCTTACCTGGATGCCGATGGCGATGGGGTCTATGACACCCAGCTCACCGCTGCCTATCCCTATGTGGATACGGACGGCGACGGAGTGTATGATTACTATGTGGGCCGGGCCTATGCCTTTGCCGACAGCGATGGGGACGGGATCTGTGACTACTATGCCGGCCAGGCCTGTCCCTTTGTGGATGCCGACGGCGACGGGGTCTGTGACAGCTGCGGGCTGTATGTAGGCCGTGGGGCCATCCCCACCAGCGATACCGGCAGCTATACCGGTGACGGCCTGTGGGGCTGCTACGGCTATGGCTACGGCGACTGCTACAGCTACGGCGGCGGCTGCCACGGCAATGGCGGCTGCGGGCGCTATGGCTACGGCTATAACAGCGGCAGCGCCGCTGCCGGTAGTGCCGGCGCCACCAGCGTAGGGTACGGCTACCGGGGAGGCTGCCGCCGGTAATATCATCATAAACGGAGTTTTGGGATGCGGAGCGAGCAAGAGGTCGACAGGGCGATCCAGCGGTATTCCGATACCGTGCGGCGGATCTGCCTGGTACATCTGAAGAACTATGCCGATACGGAGGACATATTTCAAACGGTGTTTTTGAAGTATGTCCTTAGCTCCGTGTCCTTTGAAAGCGACGAGCACGAGAAAGCCTGGTTTATCCGGGTCACCATCAACGCCTGCAAGGACCTGCTCAAAAGCTTCTTCCGCAGCCGGACGGTGTCCCTGGAGGAGCTGATGGAGCAGCCTGCGGACCTGGCGCCGGACCACCGCGAGGTGCTGGAGGCGGTGCTCTCTCTGCCGGAAAAGTACCGGGATGTGGTGTATCTCCACTACTACGAGTCGTACACCGCCCCGGAGATCGCGAAACTGCTGGGGAAAAATGTCAACACGGTGTACACCCTGCTGACGCGGGCAAAACAGCTCCTGCGGGAGAAACTGGGAGGTGACGGTGATGAATAGCCGGATCAGGGAGGCCTTCGACGCCGTCCACGCGGAGGAATCTCTCAAGGAGAGCACCCGGGCTTTCCTGGATCAGCGCACCCCGGGCAGCCGTGCCCGGCGGGGCTGGTGGGCAGGACAGCGCCTGGCTCTGGCAGCGGCGTGCCTGCTGCTGGTGGCCCTGGGAGTAGGCGGATGGTGGCTGTACTTCACCCCCACCGCCACCATCAGTATCGAGGTGAATCCCTATGTGGAGCTGGGGGTCAACCGCTTTGACCGGGTGGTGTCCGCGGTGGGCCGCAACGACGACGGGGAGGCTCTGGTGGAGAACCTGGACCTCCGGTTCCTCAGCTATGACCAGGCGGTGGAGGAGATCGTCTCCGACGACCAGGTGTCCGCCCTGCTGGCCCAGGATGAGGTGATGACCATTGCGGTCATCGGAGCCGACGAGACCCAGTGCGGCCGCCTGCTCACCCAGATCCAGTCCTGTACCGCCGGACAGCAGAACACCTACTGCTACTGTGCCAGCGGCCAGGAGGCGGCCGCGGCGGAGGATGTGGGGTTGTCCTGCGGGAAGTACCGGGCCTATCTGGCCCTTAAGGAGCTGGACCCCTCCATCACACCGGAACAGGTCCGGTCCATGACCATGGGAGAGCTCCAGCGGCTTATCGACCAGCTGACCTACGGCACCCAGGACCAGCCTGTCCAGGACGCCGGCCAGACCGGCGAAAACAGTGCCGGGAATGATACCGGGACCGGCAGCACCTCCTCCGGCGGCACCGGAGGAAACGGCCACGGCCACTGCGGCGGCCACGGCGGGTGCTGGCAGTAATTGATATGCCCAGGGGAGGCCATATGGCCTCCCCTTTTTTTGCTTCAGAGATCAGCCCTCCATGGAGACGGTGATCCGCTCCACGGCCTGCAGGGCCCGCTCCATAAGGCCCTCCACATCCAGGGCGGCCTCATATTCCCGGACCTCCTCCAGCTTGGGGTGGGTCCTGGGGTGACGGGGCGTAAAGACGGTGCAGCAGTCCTCGTAAGGGAGGATGGAGGTATCAAAGGTGCCGATCCGCCGTGAGATACGGATGATCTCCTCCTTGTCCATGCCGATGACGGGCCGCAGTACCGGCAGCTCGCAGGCGTCGTCGGATACGGCCAGAGCATCCATGGTTTGGCTGGCCACCTGTCCCAGGCACTCGCCGGTGACCAGGGCCTTGCACCCGGTGCGCTTTGCCACGGCTACCGCCAGGCGCATCATAAAGCGGCGCATGATGAGGGTGAAGTGGTCCTCGGGGCAGCAGCGGCGGATCTCCTCCTGGATCTCGGTGAAGGGCACCACATGGACCGTCATGCGGCCGCACCAGCAGGTAAGCTGCCGGGCCAGCTCCAGCACCTTCTCCTTGGCCTGCTGGGAGGTGTAGGGAGGGCTGAAGAAGTGGACCATCACCAGCTGCACGCCCCGCTTGGCGATCATAAAGGAGCTGACGGGGCTGTCGATGCCGCCGGAGAGGAGGCTTACCGCCTTGCCGCCCATGCCGATGGGCAGGCCGCCGGCCCCCGGCTCTGCCGGGCCGTGGACATAGGCTGCCTTCTCCCGGACCTCCACATGGACACACAGCTCCGGATCGTGGACGTCCACGATGAGGTGGGGATAGGCGTCGTGGAGGAGGCCGCCCACATACTGGGAGATCTCCATGCTGTTCATGGGGAACTTCTTGTCGGAGCGCTTGGTCTCCACCTTAAAGCTCTTGGCCCCACGGAGCTGTTCGTCCAGATAGGCTTTGGCGCAGGCCAGGATGGCGTCCTTGTCCTTTTCACAGGGCTTGGCCCGGGTGACGGAGATGACGCCGAAGATCTGCTTGCAGGCGGCATAGGCCGCATCCATATCGCAGGCGTCCTCCTGAGGCTCCACATAGATGGTGCTCTGCTTGGAGTAGACGTGGAATTTTCCGCAGTGCTGGAGACGGCGGCGGATGTTGCTCATGAGCTTGTCCTCGAAGGTGTGGCGGTTGAGGCCCTTGAGGACCACCTCCCCCAGCTTGAGCAAAATGATCTCATTCATAGGGTGTGGGTTCCTTTCCCGTTATTTTTCGGGACATATTATATCCCATTGCCGCCCTGTTGTCCAGCGGGCAAAGGCGGGGCTTTTGACAGGGGCGCGGCGGCTGTGGTATACTTTTTTCATTCTATAAAAGAACCGAGGCTTTTGTATGATACCCTACCGCCACCGTGTGAACTACTATGAGACGGATAAAATGGGCGTGACCCACCACGCCAACTATATCCACTGGATGGAGGAGGCCCGCATCGACTTTCTGGACCAGCTGGGCTGGCCCTACGACAGGCTGGAGGAGCTGGGAGTAGTCTCCCCGGTCATCGCTGTGGAGTGCCGGTACAAGGCGCCCACCACCTTCAATGACCGGGTGGATGTGACAGTTTCCGTCCAGGAGTACCGCTGCCCCAAGCTGGTGGTGGCCTACGAGATGCGCAAGGAGGACGGCACGCTGGTCCTCACCGGCACCTCCTCCCACTGCTTTATGGACCGGGAGGGGAAATTTCTGCGGCTGGCCCGGGACATCCCCGCTTTTGACCAGGCCCTGCGGGAGCAGGCGGAAAAGAACTGAACAGACAAAAGCCCCGGGACGGCAGCGCCGTCCCGGGGCTTTATCTCGTTTATATCCGTACCTGTAGGGCAAGATGCCGCAGATTGTCAGCTGCGCCCCTCGATCTTCTGACCGCACTTGGGGCAGGTGATGACGATCTTCCCCTTCCCTGCCGGCACCCGGCAGATGGTCTTGCAGTTTTTGCAGGTAAAGTACTTGTGGTCCTTGTCAGCCCGGCGGGCCTTGGCGGAGGCAAAGCGGTTTTTGATGGGATACCACCAGTTGACGAACTTCTGGTTTTCCGCCCGGCGCTTGGGCAGGTTCCGGGAGAAGGTCCGCCACAGCAGCACTACCGCCAGCAGGAACATGACCACATCGATGATAATGGCCGCTACACCGATATTCAGGGCACTGACTACCATCCGAAGTACCCATAGGATCAGATAGAGTACCAGAATGGCCCAGTTAAGCTGATCGGTGCCGTTGCGGCCGTACATAAAGCGGGCCAGGGCGCTGGAGACTTTATAGAAGAAGCTGCGCATGAAACAGACCTCGATTCCCCTGTGTTTTTTCCCAGTCTACCGCAAAATTATGAACAAATAAAGGCCCCGGTAAAATTTTTTCACCGTCTGACGGGGGAAAAAGCCCTGAGCGGCACGAAACGGCAAAAAAGTTCCCCGCCGCCCGGTGAGGGCGACGGGGAAAAGAGAGATTACACAGGTTTGTCTTCCGACTGAGGACCGGCGGCCTTGGCCTCAGTGTCCTCCTCCGCCTTGGGAGGCTGCGGCGCGGGGGCCTGGGGAGCGGGGGGCGGCGTCACCACCACCGGTCGGGAAGCGGCCAGGCTGCCGCCGGCCACACCGGCCAGCAGGGCGGTGAGATCCAGCCCGGTGGACTCCTTCATGCCGTCCATGATCTGGCTGGCGCTGCTCATGACATCCTTCACCAGCTTGGTGGAGTTGCCGTCGCCGTACATAACGATCTTGTCGGTCTGAGCCAGAGGCGCGGCGGCGTTCTTCACCACCTCGGGCAGGGCGCTGAGGTACATCTCCAATACGGAGGCCTCGCCCATCTTCCGCTGGGCTTCCGCCTTCTTCTCGATGGCCTCGGCTTCCGCCAGACCCTTGGCACGGATACCTTCGGCCTCCTGCTCCATGGAGAAGCGCAGGGCCTCGGCTTCCGCCTTCCGGGCCTCCGCCTCCTTGATGGCCTCGTAGGCCTTGGCTTCTGCCTCCTTCTGGCGGCGGATCAGATCGGCTTCCGCCTCCTTCTCCGCCTTGTACTTCATGGCGTCGGCCTGCTTGCGGACCTCGGCGTCCAGCTGACGCTCCTTCAGAGCGATCTCCTTCTCGGCCAGCTCCGCCTCCTTCTCCTTGCGGGCGATGTCGGCGTTGACCCGCGTGACCTCGATGGTCTTACGCTGGCTCTCCTGCTGGATGGAGTAGGCAGCGTCGGCTTCGGCCTTCTTGGTGTCGGCCTTCACCTTCATCTCTGCCTGCTGTACCGCCAGCTCTGCATCCTGCTCGGCGATCATCTTCTCCGCCTGGACCTTCACGGCGTTGGCCTCCTGCTGGGCGTTGGAGGTGGCGATGGCAATGTCGCGCTGGGCGTTGGCCTTGGCGATCTGGGCGTTTTTGCGGATCTGCTCCACGTTGTCGATACCCATGTTCTCAATGGTGCCGGCGGCATCCTTGAAGTTCTGGATGTTGAAGTTCACCACCTCAAGACCCAGTTTCCGCATGTCGGGCACCACGTTCTCGGTGATCTTCCGGGCCACGCCCTGGCGGTCCTGGACCATCTCCTTGAGGCCCACGGAGCCCACGATCTCACGCATGTTGCCCTCCAGCACCTGGGTGACAAGGCCGATGAGCTCCTCCGGGCGCTTGCCCAGCAGGGCCTCGGCGGCAAGCTTGAGAAGCTCCGGGTCGGAGCTGATCTTCACGTTGGCCACGCCGTCCACGGTGACGTTGATGAACTCGTTGGTAGGCACCGCTTCGCTGGTCTTCACATCCACCTGCATCACCCGCAGGCTCAGCTTATCCACCCGCTCGAAGAAGGGTACCCGCCAGCCGGCCCGGCCGATGAGGATGCGCTTGCGTCCAAGACCGGAGATGATATAGGCGGTATCCGGCGGCGCTTTGAGGTATCCGGAAAAGAACAACAGTAAAATGATTAGTACGATAGCTGCGGGAATAATATACTTCATCAGTTCCGTCATAAGATTTCTCCTCCTCAATTATATGTGTATGATGTATGGTATGGAAATACGATGACAGACCATGCCCGGTTGGGGGCAGGACCTCCGCCGGGAAGGATGCTCCCGGTCCCGGCGGCGAAGGACTGCAGGAGCGGCGGCACGGGGCGGCCGCCTGTCGGAGGGGAGCTGTTTTTTCGCACCCGGGTACGAAAAAACGAGACTCCTACCCCTGGTAAAAGTCTCGTTAAAATCTTGATCAGAGATCTCTGCGCGTCCCGAGCCTTTCGGCTGTGATGACGGTGCGCACCCCCGGCTTTCGCCGTGGAACTACTCCCTTTCGACAACTTTATCCTACCATATCCGTATTTCCCGCGCAATTGGCATACTGACAAATCTTTAACATGACTTTTTGTGCACTCTTTCCGGGGAAATACGGGAAACTGCCGGAAGATCGTCATAAAAAACAGCAAAAAATCCTTTACAAAATGTATATACCCTGCTATACTATACTTCCTGTATTGCCGGCGATGGCCGGCGGGGAGAAAGAGAAACGAGGTAAGGAATGGGATGAACGCCAATTTTTCACGGGTCCTGTCTCTGCTGCGCCAGGAGAAGGGCGTCAGTCAGCGGAAGGCCGCGTCGGAGCTGGGGATCAGCCAGGCCCTCCTGAGCCACTATGAAAACGGCATCCGGGAGCCGGGGCTGGAGTTTGTGGCCAAGGCCTGCGACTACTATCATGTCTCCGCGGACTATCTGCTGGGCCGGACATTGAGCCGGGACGGGGCCATTATCGAGGCGGAGGAGCTGGTGGATGCCAGCGAGGGCCGTGAGACCCTCCGGGGCAGCATCATGGCCACCCTGCAGAAGAAACTCATCGTCAATACCACCAGTGTATTGTTTGACCTTTTGGGCCGTATGGGCAGCCGGGAGGCGGTGGCCCAGGCGGGCGCCTATCTCAGCAGTGCCCTCTATCAGCTGTTCCGGCAGCTCTACCGCAGCGCCGGCGGCAACGACAGCTATTTCTCCACCGACAGCCGGTCCTTTGATATGGACATTCTGTCGGCGGATATGACCATGGCCCGGATCCGGTATGACAAGGCCATCCGGGAGTACGAAGGGGAGTTCCCGGCAGTGGACGCCCAGTCCCTGGCGGAGCGGTACCCCGGCCTCAGCCAGAGCGTGGCCCAGGTGTTCCACACCACCGACGAGCGGGCCAAGACCCTGGAGCAGTAAGATCTGATAACGAGGTGACACGATGGTAAAACAGGAAAACATCAGAAATTTCAGTATTATCGCCCACATTGACCACGGCAAGTCCGTTTCCCAGTAAAGCCGTCGGCTTTCCTGGGAGCCCCTTTATGATTTGAATTTCCTCGGCGGAAATGAATTCCGCCTGCGGCAAGATTTTGCCCTTGGCAAAATGCTTGTACCGCCTGACGGCGGGAACGGGTGGACTTGCCGATCTTATATAGAGGTGACACGATGGTAAAACAGGAAAACATCAGAAATTTCAGTATTATTGCCCACATTGACCATGGCAAGTCCACTCTGGCGGACCGGCTGCTGGAACAGTGCGGCGCTGTGGCGGAGCGGGACATGGAAAACCAGCTCCTGGATAACATGGACCTGGAGAAGGAGCGGGGCATCACCATCAAGGCCCGTGCGGTGACCTTTGACTACAAGGCCCAGGATGGGGAGACCTATACCCTGAACCTCATCGACACCCCGGGCCACGTGGACTTCAACTACGAGGTCAGCCGGTCTCTGGCGGCCTGCGAGGGGGCTCTGCTGGTAGTGGATGCCTCCCAGGGCATTGAGGCCCAGACCCTGGCCAACACCTACCTCGCCATGGACAACGACCTGGAGATCCGGCCGGTGGTCAATAAGATCGACCTCCCTGCCGCCGATCCTGCCCGGGTGAAGCACGAGATCGAGGACATCCTGGCCCTCCCCGCCATGGATGCTCCGGAGATCTCCGCCAAAATGGGCATCAATATCCCGGCGGTGCTGGAGGACGTGGTGCAGAATGTCCCCGCCCCCACCGGCGACATCAACGCTCCCCTCCGGGCATTGATCTTCGACAGCTACTATGATGCCTATAAGGGCGTCATCGTGTACTTCCGCATTATGGAGGGTACCCTCCGCCGGGGCATGAACGTGAAGATGATGGCCTCCGGCGCCCAGCACCAGGTGCTGGAGTGCGGCCTGCTGCGTCCTCTGGGCTACGAGCCCTGCGAGGTCCTGGAGGCGGGCCAGGTGGGCTATTTCACCGCTTCCATCAAGGATGTCAAGACCACCGAGGTGGGCGACACCGTCACGGGCCTGGACAATCCTGCCGCCGAGCCCCTGCCCGGCTACCGGAAGGCCCAGCCCATGGTCTACTGCGGCGTGTACACCGAGGACGGCAGTAAGTACCCTGATCTCCGGGACGCCCTGGAGAAGCTCCAGCTCAACGACGCCTCCCTGACCTTCGAGCCTGAGAGCTCTGTGGCATTGGGCTTTGGCTTCCGCTGCGGCTTTTTGGGTATGCTCCACAGCGAGGTCATCCAGGAGCGGCTGGAGCGGGAGTTTGACCTGGATCTCATCACCACCCTGCCCTCTGTTATCTACAAGGTCACCAAGACCGACGGCACCGAGGTGGCGGTGGACAACCCCCACAACTATCCGGACCCCGCCTCCATTGCGGAGGCCCGGGAGCCCTATGTGAAGGTGACTATCCTCTCCCCCAACGACTATGTGGGCAATATCATGCCCCTGTGCCAGGAGCGCCGGGGAGAGTTCAAGGATATGCAGTATCTGGATACCAACCTGGTGGAGCTCCACTACCAGATGCCCCTCAATGAGATCATCTATGATTTCTTTGACACTCTGAAGGCCCACACCAAGGGCTACGCCTCCCTGGACTACGAGCTCTCCGACTACCGGCCCAGCGATCTGGTGAAGGTGGACCTGCTCCTCAACGGGGACCAGGTGGATGCCCTCAGCTTCATCGCCCACCGGGACAAGGCCTACCCCAGAGCCCGGCGCCTGTGTGAGAAGCTGAAGGACAACATCCCCCGCCAGCTCTTCGAGGTGCCCATTCAGGCGGCCATCGGCGGGCGGATCATCGCCCGGGAGACGGTGAAGGCCATGCGTAAGGACGTGCTGGCCAAGTGCTACGGCGGCGATATCACCCGGAAGAAGAAGCTGCTGGAGAAGCAGAAAGAGGGCAAGAAGAAGATGCGGAACCTGGGTACGGTGCAGCTGCCCACCGAGGCATTT
>UROF01000033.1 GCA_900549475.1 uncultured Eubacteriales bacterium | reverse complement strand
GCAGCACCGACCCCGGCACCTGGCGGCGGCTGATCGTGGTACCCTTCCGGGCCACTATCCCCACACAGGGGAGCCGGTCAAATTATGGTGACATTTTGGTGCAAGAGGCCGGGCCGTCTATCCTGGCCTGGGCCATTGAGGGGGCCGTGAACTTCGCCCGTAACAGCTACCAGCTCCAGACCCCGGATGTGGTGGAGGAAGTCACCGAGGCATACCGAGGGCAAGAGGATTGGGTGGGCAACTTCCTGGCGGAGTGCTGTACAACGGCGGCGGATGCCCGAACCGGGGCCGCTGAACTGTACCAGGCATACCGGGCATGGGCAGAGCGCAGCGGCGATTATGTCCGGCGGCTCCCCGACTTCAACGCAGCTATGGAGGCGGCAGGGTTTCAGAAAGTTGCACCGAAGAACCGAAAAACATGGGTGGGCCTGAGCCTATCCACCACCCCAATTTACAGCATAGCATAACCAGCGAGTTACGGTACTGGGTTACGGTTACGGTACTTTCCTATTGTTTAAAAAAATCAGGAAAAATTAAACCCTTATAGGGACTTTAGGGAAATGAGCGTAACCCACCGTAACCCAACCCGCAAGTCATTGTGGGACAAGGGTTTCCGGCTTTTTGCAAGCGTAACCTAACCGTAACCCAGCGGACAAAGCCGTCAGTTTTCAATGTATTTAGGCATAAAATCCAGATTCCCGGAGGAAAAACCCATGTACTACCGATGCAACGCCGGAGGCTGGAATAAGACCCATGAACAGGTGGAGCGGACACCCCGGATAGATTCCTTTGAGCTGCCACTAGGCAAGCCGTGGGAGATCATGTATTGCGGATGCCCTGACCGTGGAGACAAGCCGATAGAAGTGGACGCAGAGGCCGACACCGCCCACCTTTACCTGACCGGCTGGCGGAAAAGCGTAGCGGTAAAGCTGTCACACAAGCGCAACGGCTACGGCGGAAAACCGCAGACCTTTTTCCTATGTCCCCAGTGTGGGGAAAGAGTACGGTATCTATACATGAAAGAAAATCGTTTCCTTTGCCGCAAGTGCGCCCGCCTAAACTACCGCAGCCAGCAGCGGACAGAGGGCAGTATGACCTACTACGAGGAAGGAATGGACTTTGTAAACCGGCGCTTGAAGTTCCCGGAGTATGTGCCGGACGGCTTTTCCTTTGTGGGCTATGTGCCGGAGAAACCGCCGGGAATGTGGCGCAAGACTTACCACCGTTACTTAGCAAGATTCTTTCGTTACCGGAACAAACACACACAGCGACTGATACAAGACCTTGCCCGGATCACCGGGAAATTCAAATGATAAAGGAGATACAACCATGATTTACTTTGACCGACTTTTTGCATTAAAAGAGAAATACAAGGCTGCACTGGACGAGGATGCCAGCAAGCGGGCGAAGATTGAAAAGAACTTTGCGGACGGATGGACAACGGACGCTTGCCGGAAATACGAGCTGGAGCACCAGGCCGAAGCCCTGGAATATTGCCGGGGAACCACCCTGGAGGCAGCGGAGGCCGTGAAGGCGGAGGCTTACACCATGCTTGACCGCTGGGACACGCTGGACGCTGCTAAACTGCCAGCTAATGCCGCTTTTTTTGCCGGTAACAGCCCTGTCACGCTGACCCAGGAGGAAATGCAGCAGTTTGTGGACGAAAACCGCTATAACTCTACCGCCCTGCGAGCGGCACGGGAGGCAGCAGAGCGGCGGGGCCTTGTCCTGGCCTTTCCGCCTACCGCAGCAGAGCGCAAAGAAGCGTTCACCCTGTTCTATGACACCATTGCCGGAGCCATTCAGGCCGGACTGGACAGCGGATTTTATAGCGTAAAGGATGCCGACAAACTCTTACAGGCAAAGATTGAAGCAAATCCCAACCTTGCAGACCTGGAGGCCGTGGCCGCAAGCGTGGCCGGAGAGGGGGCGACGGCATGAAAAAGTTGATTGCCCTTTTCTGCCTTGTGTTCGCCGTCATGCTGGCGGGATGTGCTGCAACCCCGGAAACGTCCACCAGCAACCCCACAGAGGCCGCACAGGCCACGCCGGAGGCTGTGACACTGTTCGACACCTCCACCGTGAAAATTGTTCTGGAGGGCGCAGAAACCACCGTCACAGACAAGGCCACCGGCACCGAGTACAGCTATACCACCACCCGGAAACTCACCACCCAGCAGCCCACGCTGGAGCAGATGCAAGCCCGCTGCATTGCCCGGACTTCCGCAGATACCGACACACTGAAAATCGAGTTGGCTGGGGCGCTGATTGTGGTTACTGACAAGACCACCGGACAAGTCTATTATATCGACCCCTGACACCGCCTAAAACCTGACCCTTTTTGACCCTTCAAAATACCCTTTAACCTCTTGTCTACCCTTTACAGCTATATTACACATTTACACTTATAGGTGTGAAACAGGCAGAGAAAATACGGGAATAGACAGCTATTTACACGGAAAAATGCAAGTTCTATAATTCGAATCCTTCTCCCGCTGCCATGCAAAAACCACCAAAAGTCTTGATTGTTCAAGTCTTTTTGGTGGTTTTTTGTTTTCCTTTTGTGTTTCAAAAGCAGCATCTCACAGCGCCAAAAGCGCTTGGGTGGTGGAAATACAAACACACTGCTATAAATCACAGAATTCATTTTCTCACTATCAATCGTCTTTAAACGAAATATATAATTGCGCGCGCACGCATTTAGGTGTATGCTATTTACCATACAGGAGGCGATGGAATGAAATTACTAAAATGGCTGTCTGTAACAGATCGTTTTGCAAAAACTTATTTGGACTCCAAGCTTGCCCCTCTCGGCATCAACAGCAGCCAACACATGTATCTTCTCAAGCTGTGCGATCAGCCGGGGATCCTCCAGGACTCGCTTCTGGAGTATTTTTATGTCCACCCCAGCAATATTGTACGCACAATATCTACTCTGGAAAAAAAAGGATTCTTGACCAGAGAGGCATATGAGCAGGACAGACGGACATGGCGCCTCTATCCCACGGAAAAAGCATTGGCTGCCATTGATCAGATCCGGGCTGCCTGCGAAGAAACGGAAGCTGTCCTGATGGCTGAATTCAGCAGCAGCGAGCAGGATTTCTTTCAGGACGCACTGTTTCGTGCCGGCAAACAAATTGTGAAAAAAATCAGTATAGATCGCATGGAGGATGAATTTGATGAATGAGAATCCACTGGGATACGAAAAAATCTCAAAGCTTCTGCGAGGTTTTGCTATCCCCAGCATTACAGCGACCCTGGTCAGCTCTCTCTATAATATTGTAGACCAGATTTTTATCGGACAAGGCGTAGGCTACCTGGGAAACGCAGCCACCAATGTATCCTACCCCTTGTCTACTATTTGTTTGGCGATTTCTCTGTTGCTGGGTATCGGCAGCGCCTCCCGTTTTTCCATCTATCTTGGGAAAAAAGATACAGAGCACGCCGCGCAGCTGGTGGGAAATGGCCTTATTATGATGACAGGGTCCGGCCTTTTATACCTCGTGATCGGGGAGCTCCTGCTGACGCCGCTTCTGGTGGTATTTGGGGCCACCGATGAGGTCATGCCCTATGCCCAGCAGTATGCCGGGATCGTCCTTCTGGGCATGCCTTTCCTGATCCTCACCAACGGCATCAGCAATCTGATCCGTGCCGACGGCAGCCCGAAATACTCTATGCTCTGCATGGTGGCTGGCGCCATCGTGAACACGATTCTGGACCCCATATTCATTTTTGTTTTGAATTGGGGCGTGTTCGGCGCAGCTCTGGCTACGATCCTGGGACAGATCCTCTCGTTTCTCCTGGCATTGGGCTACCTCTGGCGGTTCCGGAACATCAAGCTCACCAAATCCTGTTTTCGATTCAACTGGCGTGACAACCTGCGCACCCTCTACATGGGGACCAGCAGCTGCATCAATCAGGTGGCCATCACTTTTGTTCAGATCGTTCTCAACAATTCCCTGACATATTACGGCGCTTTGTCCGAATACGGTAAAGAGATCCCTCTGGCAGCCTGCGGCATCGTAATGAAAACCAACGCCATTTTGCTCTCTGTCATCGTGGGCATCTCCCAAGGTGTACAGCCTATCATCGGCTTTAATTTCGGCGCTGAAAAGTATGACCGTGTCAAACAGGCCTATCTGCTGGCGATCAAATGGAATCTGGTAGTCTCCGCCGTAGGTTTCTGCCTGTTCCAATTTTTCCCCACCCCTATTATTGCTCTGTTCGGTAAAGGCGAGCCCCTTTATTTCGAATTTTCCGTTTTATTCATGCGCACCTTCCTGTTCATGGTGATCGTAAACGGTGTGCAGCTGCTCTCCTCCAACTTCTTTACTGCCATTGGAAAAGCCCTGAAAGGACTGTTGCTCTCTCTCACGCGGCAGGTGTTTTTCCTGATCCCCCTGATTTTGATCCTCCCCCTGAAGTTCGGTATTTTTGGTGTACTGCTGGCCGGACCTATTGCCGATTTTATTGCCTTCGTGCTGTCTGTGGTGCTCATATCCAGGGAGTTCAAGCGCCTGTCCGCCCAAAAGCCCAATATGCCTGAGGCCATTCCCCCCAGGTGATATCCGATCCGCTCTTTCGACAGAGGATCTCCCCCCATTTCATCTTCCTTATTCTCGGTAAGAAAAATTTTTTGCCGCCACTGCAACAAAAGTCGATCCCCATCTGTATGTAAAGTGTAGCCGGTTGATGGCTGCAGCAAATTTCATCACAGAGAAAGGATCTCATTATGAAAACAAATATGTTGACTAAGCTTCTGCCCTTTGCACTGGCTGGCGCCCTGACGGTCCCCGCATTTGCGGCAGACCTTTCTGTTATGAAAACAGCTTATGAGGCTCCCTCAGCTGTTGTTCAAATCGATACTTCCGACGCACTTTCTTCTTCCTCTTCTCAATATGCCATCCAGATCAACGGCGAGGTTCTGGACGCCACGGCCTGTATTATGGTCCCCCTGCGCGCTGTCGCTGAGCCTCTGGGCTTCTCCGTGACCTGGAACAGCGGCGCTGTCCGCCTGGATAACGGAACCATTCATACCGATATCACCATCGGGGCAGATCGCTATGTGATCACTACCAGCAATCCGGAACTGGTGGGGATGAGCGCCCCCTTCTCCCTTGGTGCAGCCCCGTATATGGTCGATGGCGTCACCTATGTACCTCTGGGGCTCTTTACAGCCCTTCTGCGAGATGAGGACGCTGTACGCCTGGAGGACGGACAGATCATCATTCAGACAGAGGATGCAGAGATCCCCAATCCCTTCGTCGATTGTTCCTCTATGAAAGACGCCGCGGATATCGCCGGATTTTCCATGACCCTTCCCTCCCGGATTCCCAACCGGGTGGAGGAGACCACCTTCCGTGCCATGACAGGAAGCATGCTGGAGGTGACCTACCGCGGAGGCGATCAGGAGCTGCGGCTGCGCAAAGCTGTAGGCAGTGATGACATCAGCGGGGACTACCAGAGCTACGACAGCAGCAAAACCGTGACCGTCCATGGTGTGGAAGTCACCTATAAAGGCAATGACGGGAAGGTCATGAACGCCGTCTGGAGCACTGACGGTTACAGCTACTCTCTTTCCGCCCCTGCTGGTATGACTGAGGATACCGCAGCTGCCTTGATCCAGGAAATCGCATGAAAATAATGTGGTGCCGTACGGGCGTCCCCGTACGGCACCGTCCTGCAAAGGAGGCGCCCGTGTGCTGAGCATCCGTATATCCCATATGTTTTCCATGTCCTATTATTTTTTCTCAATCCGCAGGGCATGTTCTGTGCTGTTTTCCTCTTTTGTTCCACCGGGGCGGACATATCGGACACAGCCCGCAGCAGCAAGCGAAACACCCGATCAGCTGGCAGAACGCCTTCTCACCACATATGGAAACAGTATTCTGCGTCTGGCCTACGCATACCTCCACAACATGGCTGACGCGGAGGAGATCCTGCAGGAGACGCTGCTGCAATTTTTTCAAAAGCCTCCTGCCCTGGAAAGCCAGGAACATGAGAAGGCCTGGCTCCTGCGTGTAGCGGGAAATCTGAGCAAAAACCGCCTGGCATACAACAAAGTACGCGCGGCAGATGAACTCAGCGACACCCTGGCTGCGGAGCAGCGGGAGGACCTTTCCTTTGTCTGGGACGCGGTGAAGTCTCTTCCCGTCAAGTACCGGGAGGCCATCCATCTCTTTTACTACGAGGGATATTCCACCGCACAGATCGCCCAGATCCTGGAGCAGAACGAATCTACCGTCCGCTCCCATCTCAATCGGGGCCGCAGTCTGCTGAAAGACGTGTTGAAGGAGGCATACGACTTTGGAAAAGACGTATAGAGAGATCATGGATCATGTCACGGTAACAGAGGATATGCGCCGCAGAATATTGCACCGCCTGTCAAAGCCTGTTCCTGCCGCCCGGAAGGTCCTGTCCATCCGCTTCTGGGCTGCGGCCGCATGCCTTACCCTTCTGGTCAGCGTGGCCGCCCTGCCCGCTCTCTTCCCCGCCGCCCAGGAAAATGATCCGCCGGTGACCGGGTATCCTCTGCCAAACCGGCAGGAAGTCTCCTCTGCCCAGGCACTGGCTGAAGCGGTAGGATTTCCTGTGGAAGAGCTGCACCAGCTTCCTTTCTCTGTAGAAGATACTCAATATACAGCACTGGGTGATCAACTGGCAGAGATCCGGTACGATAGCGGCACTGAAAGTGCTGTTTTCCGGAAGGCAGCAGGTGCAGACGACCCCTCCGGGGACTATACAGCATACAGTGATATCCAGGAAACCACTCTGGCAGGATACGAGATCACTTTAAAAGGAGCTGAGGGGCAATTCACTTTGGGGATCTGGCAGAAAGATGGCTACAGTTATTCCCTGGTTTTGTCTGATCCTCTCCCGGCGGAAGGCTGGGAAACTATCCTTCAGAATATCTATTGATGAAAAACACCGGGAAGGCTGGGAGCCTTCCCGGTGTTTCCATGCTTATCCCTTTTAAAAAAACTATCCGCTGTTTTCTCTTCACCAGCTCAGCGGCAGCGGCTCTGTCGCGCTGTCCGGATATTTTCCAGATCATAGGTGCGGGTATACGCCGCCATATCCGCACCGGACAGGAGATGGTGGAGCAGGATCTCTCCGCAGGCCAGGCTGTCACTGCCTGCACGGTGGTGATCCAGCTCAAGTCCCAGATACGCACAAAGTGTATTGAGCTTATGGTCGGGAAGCTGCGGCAGCAGGCGGCGGCTCATCTGGCAGGTACAGGCATACGGCACGCTGGAGTGCCAGCAGATCCCATAGGCCCGCAGGCACTTGGCCAGTACAGAGAGGTCAAAGGGCGCGTTATGGGCAATGAGCAGCCCGCTGTCCAGCAGAGGCCCGATCTCCTGCCACAGCTCCGGGAAGGTAGGTTTTCCCATCACCATTTCCGGAGTGATGCCGGTGAGCCGGATGTTGAAACGGTCAAAGTGCTCTTCCGGGTCCACCAGAGTATCATACGTCCCGATGATCTGCCCCCCTTCCACCACCGTGATGCCAATGGCACTCATTCGGTCATTGGCAAAATTGGGGGTCTCTACATCAAACGCAATGTAACGGCCATCCATACAGGTCCTCCCTTTTGCTGCATACTGCTGTCAGCTCCAGCCGCCAGCCGCCTAAGCCGGCGCTTTCATCTGCCCGGCATGATCCATCTGCTGTTTTCCATGCTCATTTATCATACGACAAGATATAAAAATACGCAACGGCTTTCCCCCCTGTTTGTCCCATTCCTTCCATATACCGCCTTCTTCCCCCTGCCCTATTGACTTTTCCGAGGAATCAGCTATAATCTGATATACAATATTAGTTTAGGCGGGTTTTGAGATGACATATAAAATCATTGGTGACAGCTGCACCGACCTGACAGCGGAAATGCTGCAAGATCCCCACTTCGTCAAAGTCCCTCTCAGCATCCAAGTCGGCCCGGAAACCATCCTGGACGACAGCAATTTCCATCAGGGGGAACTGCTGCAAAAAATGCGTGCCTGGCCTACTGCGCCCAAAACCGCCTGTCCCTCTCCTGCCCAGTATCTGGAGCAGTTTGCAGAGGGCGCGGATAACTATGTAGTCACATTGACTGCCCGGCTCTCCGGTTCCTATAACGCGGCTGTTCAGGCCCTGTCCATATATCAGGAGGAGGGCGGAACCGCCAATGTCCACATCTTCAATTCCCGCTCCGCCTCCGCCGGCCAGGTCCAGATCGCCCTTCTGATCCGGGAACTGGCAGAAAAGGGACTCCCCTTTGCCCAGGTAGTGGAACAGGTGGAGGCATATATCAGCCGGATGGAAACGGTTTTCGTACTGGAGGATCTGGAAAACCTGCGGAAAAACGGCCGCCTCACCCGGGTGCAGTCTCTGGTGACCGGTGCTCTGCGGGTAAAGCTCCTTATGGGTGCCACCAGGGAAGGCGAGATCCAGAAGCTGGGCCAGGGCCTGTCTCTGCGGCAGACACTGGTACGGATGGTCTCCCGGATGGCTGAGCATTCCGACCACGCCGGACGGCGTCTCGTCATTGCCCACTGCAATTGCCGGGAACGGGCGGAATATGTCCGGGAGCTGGCTTTGGAGCGCTGCCATTTCAGCGAGATCCTGATCGTGGCTACCGGCGGGATCTCCACCGTATATGCCAACGACGGCGGTATCATCGCCGCTTTCTAAGCTTGCTGATCCTTGTCACAGTAAAAACAGCAGAGGGTCCTGCGGTACCATACCGCAGGACCCTCTGTTTTGTTTTCAGCAATCAGATATCTGACTTTCCAATCAGCCGAGGTACTCTCCGATAATCTGCTGAGCCTCATCACCGGAGGATACACACAAAGCTACATAGCAGCCGGAACACTTGAGCACAGCGTTCTCCAGACGGGTCACCTCATCCGGCATATAGTTGGCATAGTCCTCCTTCCGGCTCTCCAGGCGCTGGCTCAGAGTATCCAGACCTGTCTGCGCATCCTTTTCCGTGGCAAACCGGAACACCGCGATTTCCTCCGTGGTGGCGCCGCTGCTCATATACACCTTCTGCTCCTCGGCTCCCTCTATACCATAGAGAGTTGCTACCATGCCGCTGTCTACCTCTGTCAGTTCATCCTCGAAATCGACCTGTTCCAGCAGCTTGTCAGCCAGCTCCTCTACATTCACGTCTGTCGCCTTGCTTCCACAGGCACTGACTGCCAATACCAGTAGCAGAGCAGCGCCCAGCAGGACCGCTTTTCTCATGGTTCCTTGACTTCCTTTCTCCGGGTCTGCTGCCCGGTTACTGCACTGTATGCTCCCGGAGATAATTCAACCAGGTTTGGCAGGGTTCCTTTTTCAGATGGATACCGTCTGTCGCTGCATCTTCCGGCAGGCTGCCGTCACTGGCTGCCACCGCTTCCGCCACGTTGAGATAGTAAACATCCTTCTCTTCCGCCATCTCCTGCAGGAGCTGATTATAGGTGTTGATTTTCTCGTTTTTAATATAGCTGTGGGTATTGGACACTTCATTGCTTACCGGCAGGATGGACTGTACATAGATCACAGCGTCAGGATTGATCTCCCGAATACCATCAATGATCTCTCCATACTTTTCAATAAAAATGTCATCATAAACCCAGCCGGTCTCATTGATCCCCAGCATGATATAGACTTTGCTGAAAGAGGTACTGGCCAGGGCATCCATCACCGTGGTCTTGGTCCCGTTGACTTCCACCACTTTTTTGGTATATACCTCATCCACCATCAGGCCCTGATGGGTAAGGAAGGTGGCATTGGAAAGGCCGGTATTGATATAGAGGCCCTCCGACCGGGAGTCGCCGATAAAAACTGCGTCGTCAAAGTAATCCAGGTCTACCGCCTCAGAGGCCGGTACCAGAACATCACAGTCCGCGGCAGGCGTTCCACCGGTCTGGGAACCGCTGTCGGAGACGTCTGTCTGATCCGCTTCCTCCTGCTCATCTTCCGTATCAGACTCTACCGGGATCTCCGGCTTTTCTCCATGGGAGACCGGGGTATCTGTATCCGAGCCCTCGTTCTCTGTTACATCCTCCACAACCGGGTCCTCATCCGGAATCACAGGTTCTGGTTCACCTTTTTTAGCATATGTCAGGAAAATCGCTCCGCTGACGGCGAGAACCAGGACAAGAATCGTCAGAAACTGACTGACTCTCCTGCCATGTCTACGATACCTTGGAGCAACATACCGACGATCCATTTTCCGCTTGCGCATGTACATACCCCCTGTCCGCTTACGCCGTCCGTCGTGTGTGCTTTCATTAGCTTAGATTCCTGAGAAAAGCAAAAAGTTTGCGTCTTGAAAAATAATTGTCGAATTTTATTTCTGTCTGTCGAAACAGCGGGACACAGGGCAAAAAAAGAGGGAGAACCGCCGTTCCCCCTCCTCGGGCTGCAACTTTTTCTGAGCTTACAGATCGATGCTGCCAGTGACCTTCTCGTTGATCACATAGTAGGCCTTGTGATCCATGGGCTTGACATACAGGTTGACAGACTTGATGGAAGAGGCGCGGTGACCCTCAGCGGCATAAGCGGCCTTGGCACGCTCCATCAGCTCGCTGGTCTTCCACTCCATAGCGCCGTACTGGATGAAAATTTCCTCCATCTTTTCAGCAGCGGGAGCAGCTGCCTTGGCAGTCTTTTTAGCAGCGGTGGTCTTGGTCGTCTTTTTGGTCTCAGCAGGAGCAGCCGCCTTGGTCTCAGTCTCGGCAGTCTTTACTTCCACGACAGGGGCAGCTACAGTCTTCTTGGCCTCAGCAGTCTCAACCGCCTTGACCTCCTGGACAGCGGGAGCGTCCTTTTTTACGTTCTTCTGAACAGCCATTATGTATTCCTCCTGATCATTTTCAGAGATCGTGCTTTTGTTGATCTTTTTCCTCAAAACCGTATGTATTGTACCCCTTTCTCCGTATAAATGCAAGTCGTTACGCAAATTTGCCGGTTTTTAGCATGAATTTTGATTGATTGAACAATCCAGACTTTCGTGCTATCATATTGTTAGGCAATATCACAAGGAGGAAATACCGTATGGTCACCATGGCGCAACGAATCGAGGAACTCCGCATGGCGCGGAGCATGAGCAGGCCGTCTCTCGCGGCCGCCCTGGGCCTGCCCAAAACGGCAATTGAAAAATTTGAGACCGGCCGCCAGACCCCCACTCAGGAGCAGCAGGAAAAGCTGGCCTCTTTCTTCGGCGTATCCCTTTTCTATCTCCGTGGAGAGAGCAGCGACAAAACCAAAATGGAGGATTGGATGGACGGCGCCTTTCTGGACGCGCCCAAGGCAGAGCCCACCATGCCCCGCCGGGCACCGAAAGCAGAACCCACTCCGGCCTCTGACGGACAGGGCTCCATGCTGGACGCTCTGATCAGTGGCAAAAAATTCCAGGAAAGCCTCCGGGCTGCCGTGCTGGACGTCCTTCGTTCTCCCGAGGGACAGGAGATCCTCACCAAGGTCATCCGCCGGGAACTTGCCAACCGGAAATGATCCGCTGGAAATAAGAAAAAAGATGACCCGGACAAATGTCCGGGTCATCTTTTTTCCCATAGCCTCTGTCAGTTTCCTGCCATCAGCCATCCGCCAGAACGATGCTGATAACATCGGCGATCTGGGCGGGATAGCTCTCCATAACACCTCCGCTGAAGGTGATAGTGAGAACAGTGCCAGTGGTCACGCCGTCAGGCAGTTCCACACCGTCAACGGGAACCTGGATCTGGTCCGCTGTAGCCAGCATGGGATCGCCTTCCACCGGCTCCACCAGGAGGTAGCCGTCGCCGATCTCCAGCACCGTGGCGGTCAATACAGTTTCCTCTACAGCCGCTCCCTGATCGACGCCAGAATCGTCTCCGGTGGCCCCACCGCTGCCGGTAGCTCCATTGTCTGTAGTGACGTTGTTCTCCGGCGGGGCTGCGTTTCCGGCATCCGCAGCGGTGTTACTGCCGCCCATGCCACCGATGCCCGCCAGCTGGAGCATCCCAAAGCCAATACTGGCCACGATCAGCAGGCAGGCCGCAAGACTGGCTATCCGCTGCCAGGTACGGGGCTGCTTGTGGAATACATAGCTTTGGGCACTGTCCACCAGCCCTTCATCGATACCGGTGATGGCGTCAAACAGTTTTTCCTCCGATCTCATACGCCCACCCCCTCGTTCTCCAGATAGGCCCGCAGGCTCTCCCGCAGCCGCAGCAGCCGCTTGGTCATGGCGTTGGGCTGCATCCCCAGCTCCTGGGCCAGGCTCTTTACCGAGTCGCCATTCCAGTACCGGCGGATAAACAGTGCCCGGGATTCATCCCCCAGGCCGTATAGCCACCGGCTGATGAGCTCGCTGAGTTCCTTGACCTCCGCTGTACGCTGGACACTGTCCCTGGCAGGGACGCAATCCCCCAGCTCGCTGAGAAGGACCTCGGCTCCGTTATACCGCTTCTGGGCCCGCTGGGCGCGGTAGCGGCTGATGGAGAGGTTGCGCACAATGGCTCCCACATAGGCCCGCAGGCTCATAGGCCGCTGGGGCGGCATGGTGTCCCAGCAGCGGCCGTAGGTGTCACTGACACACTCCTCACAGTCCTCAAAGCTGCCGAGAATATTCATGGCGATGCGCTGGCAGAAGGCGCCGTACTTGCTGTCCGTCTCCCGGATGGCCCCCTCGTCCCGCAGCCAATACATCTCAATGATCTGAGCATCCTCCATCGGGTACTTCCCTCCTTTTCTTCTTTTGTCCTGTAAGACGCAGAAGCGGAAAAAATGTGCCGCCCGCTTCCCTTTGCTTTCGCTTCATCCTACCATACCACCGGAACTTTGACAAGGCAAAGGCGGGAGAATACGGCGAATTGTCCGTTGTCAATGGCACCCGGGCTGTGCTATACTGATGCCAAAACCACTCCAGGAGGAACGAGTGACATGAGAATCGTCATCAAGGTGGGAACCTCCACCCTGACCCACGGCACAGGAAAGCTGAATATCCGGCGGGTGGAACTGCTGTGCAAGGTGATGAGCGACCTGAAAAACGCGGGACATGAGCTGGTGCTGGTGTCCTCCGGCGCCATCGCCATGGGCGTGGGAAAAATGAATATGACCCGCAAGCCTACAGACATTCCCTCCAAGCAGGCTTTGGCCGCTATCGGCCAGTGCGAGCTGATGTATATCTATGACAAGCTGTTTTCCGAGTATCACCACACCGTGGCCCAGGTACTGCTCACCGGCTCCGATGTGGAGGATTCCCAGCGCCATCTGAATTTCCAGAACACCATGTTCAAACTGCTGGAAATGGGTGCCTTCCCCATCATCAACGAAAACGACACCGTGGCCACGGCGGAAATCGCCGTTGGCGACAACGATACCCTGGGGGCCATCGTAGCTACCAACATCCGGGCAGATCTGCTGATCCTTATGAGTGACATTGAGGGTCTGTATACCGCCGATCCCCGGCAGGACCCCAACGCCAAGCTTATCCCTCTGGTAGAAGAGATCACCCCGGACATCCTGGCCCTGGCCGGCGGCTCCGGAAGTGAGCTGGGCACCGGCGGCATGGTCACCAAGCTCCGGGCAGCCAAGATGTGTATGGATGCCGGCTGCGATATGATCATTATGAATGGAGAACGGCCTAACGATCTCTACCGCATCGTAGACGGTGAGAACATCGGCACGCGGTTCAAAGGAGGCAGAGTATGACCACAAGAGAGATCTTGCAGGCGGCCAAAGCCGCCCGCCCCGCCCTTCAGGGAGCGGACACCCAACAGAAAAACCGTGCTCTCCTGGCCATGGCTGACGCGCTGGAGGCCCAGGCGGAAGCCATTCTCGCCGCCAACGCCCAGGATATGGACGCAGCCAGAGGCACCATCAGTGAGGTGATGCTGGATCGTCTGGCACTCACAAAGGAGCGCATCGCCGGCATGGCGGAGGGCGTGCGTCAGGTGGCCCAGCTGCCCGATCCTGTGGGCCGGGTGCTGCGGACTGTGGAGCGCCCCAACGGCCTTGTGATCCGCAAGGTGGCCGTTCCCATGGGGGTAGTGGCCATTATCTATGAGAGCCGCCCCAACGTCACCTCCGACGCTGCCGCCCTGGCCGTAAAGGCGGGCAGCGCCTGTGTGCTGCGCTGCGGCAAGGAGGCCCACCGCTCTGCCGCCGCTATTGTGGAAGCTCTGCGCTCCGGCCTGGAGCAGGCGGGGCTGCCCCGGGAGCTGGTGAGCCTGGTGGAGGATACCAGCCGCCAGAGCGCCACGGAACTGATGACCGCCGTGGGATTGGTGGACCTGCTGATCCCTCGGGGTGGTGCGGGGCTGATCCGCTCCTGCGTGGAAAACGCCACCGTGAACGTCATCGAGACCGGCACCGGTATCTGCCACGTATACGTGGATAAGGATGCAGATCTCGATATGGCCCTCTCTATTGTAGAAAATGCGAAAACCAGCCGTCCCAGCGTATGCAACGCCGAGGAGGTACTGCTGGTCCACAGCGCCGTGGCGGCGGATTTCCTGCCCCGGCTCCGGCAGCGTCTGGTGGATGATCGTACTGCCGCCGGAAAGCCTCCCGTGGAGCTGCGGCTGGACAGCCGTGCCGCCGCCATTATCCCCGGCACAGCGGCGGGACCTGAGGACTTTGACACTGAGTTTCTCAACTACATTCTGGCGGTAAAGGTAGTGGACTCCCTGGAGGAGGCCATTGCCCACATCTCCGCCCACTCCACCGGCCACAGTGACGCCATCGTCACCGCCGACGCCGACACCGCCGGACGCTTTACTGCCCTGGTGGACAGTGCCGCCGTGTATTGGAACGCCTCCACCCGCTTCACCGACGGTGGGGAGTTCGGCCTGGGCTGCGAGCTGGGCATCTCCACCCAGAAGCTCCATGCCCGGGGTCCCATGGGGCTGGAGGAGCTGTGCACCTACAAGTACGTCATCACCGGGGAAGGCCAGGTGCGATAATGATTCTGCGTCCTTACCGAAGCGAGGACTGCCCCGCTCTGGCCCGGCTGTTCTACGACACGGTCCACACTGTGAATGCCCGGGACTATACCCCGGAACAGCTGGACGCCTGGGCCGACGGGAATGTGGATCTGGCCGCCTGGGATACCTCCTTCCTGGCCCACCATTCTTTAGTGGCAGAGGAAAATGGGGAGATCCTAGGCTTTGCCGACATGGACACTACAGGCTATCTGGACCGGCTGTACGTCCACAAGGACTACCAGGGCCAAGGGGTGGCCACCGCTCTGTGCGACGCTCTGGAGGCTTCCTGCCCCGCAGAGCACTTCACCACCCACGCCTCTCTCACCGCCCGGCCTTTCTTTGAAGGTCGGGGCTACCGGGTCCTCCGGCGGCAGACGGTGGTACGACGAGGCATATTCCTGGACAACTACGTGATGGAAAAGAGGAAATGAGCATGGCTGACTACACCTTCGGTTTTATTGGTACCGGCAACATGGGCTCCGCCCTGGCAAAAGCCGCTGTGAAGCACATAGCACCGGAGAAGATCATCCTCAGCAACCGCACCGCCGCCAAGGCGGAGGCTCTGGCCGCAGAGCTGGGCTGTGCCGCCGGGGATAGTACCGCCGCTGCGTCCCAGTCCGACTACATCTTCCTGGGAGTGAAGCCCCAGATGATGGCAGGGCTCCTGGAGAAGCTGCGGCCAATCCTGGCTCAGCGGAGCGATCCCTTTGTTCTGGTGACTATGGCGGCAGGACTGACCATGGAGCGCATTGCCGCCATGGCAGGCGGCGAGTATCCTGTCATCCGCATCATGCCCAACACCCCCTGTGCTGTGGGGGCCGGGGTAGTGCTCTACGATGCCAATTCCCTGGTCAGTGAGGAGCAGCTCGCCTTCTTTACCGCCGCCATGGCGGGAGCCGGGCTTCTCGACCGGCTGGAGGAACGTCTCATCGACGCGGGCAGCGCCGTGGCGGGCTGCGGTCCCGCCTTCCTGAGCCTGTTTCTGGAGGCCCTGGCCGACGGCGGCGTGGCCTGCGGCCTTCCCCGGCAGAAGGCCCTCACCTACGCTGCCAAGATGGCAGAGGGCACCGCGAAGCTGATGCTGGAGACAAACCAGCATCCAGGCGTCATGAAGGACGCCGTGTGCTCCCCCGCCGGCTCTACTATCGCCGGCGTTCGTGCTTTGGAGGAACACGCCTTCCGCTCTGCCGCTATGGATGCGGTCATTGCCGCCATGGAGCGCAATCGGGAGCTGGGAAAATAATCTGTCTCCATGTAAAAATCCCTGCTGTATGGACAGGACCGTCCGAACAGCAGGGATTTTTCTTTTTAAATCGGCAGCAGGGCGCTGGCGATCTGGAAATAGACCACCAGAGAGATGGCATCTACAATCGTGGTGATGAGGGGCGCAGCCATAATGGCCGGGTCGGCATGGCAGAGCTTTGCGGCCATAGGCAGGATACCGCCTACGGTTTTGGCCAGCAGCACTGTGACGAACAGTGCCATGGTTACAGTAAGAGCGATCATCTCATTGCCAGGGTAGGTGATGATGAGGCGAACGAAGTTCACCGCACTGAGGACCACGCCCACCAGGATACTGACCCGCAGTTCCTTCCAGAACACCTTCATAAAATCCCGCAGCTCGATCTCTCCCACAGCCATACCGCGAATCACCAGGGTGCTGCTCTGGCTGCCGGCGTTTCCGCCGGTATCAGTGAGCATGGGGATAAAGGTCACCAGCAGGGGCATGGCGGCAAAAGCCGCCTCATACCGGCCCAGGATGCCGCCGGTGATCATACCGGAGATCATCAGCACCAACAGCCACATGATCCGGTGCTTGGCCAGAGAAAATACGCTGGTTTTCAGATACGGCTTCTCCGAGGGGGCCATGGCAGCCATCTTCTCAAAGTCCTCGGTGGCCTCCTCCTCCATAACGTCCATCACATCGTCTACCGTGACGATGCCCACCAGACGCTGCTCCTTATCCACTACCGGCAGAGAAATAAAGTCGTAACGCATCATCCGGGCCACGGCCTCCTCCTGGTCCTCCGTGGTCTCGGCGGTGATGACGTCGGTCTCCATCAGATCCGCTACCCGCTGGTCATCTTTCGCCAGCAGCAGTTCACGGATGCTCAGTACACCCTCCAGCTTTCGGCTGGCGTCGGTGACATAGCAGGTATAAATGCTCTCAGAATCCGCTCCGGTACGCCGGATATGATCGATGGCTTCCGTCACCGTCATACTCTTGCGCAGATCTGTAAACTCTGCCGTCATGATGCTGCCCACAGAGTTTTCCGGGTAGTTGAGATACTGGTTGATCAGCCGTCGGGTATCGGGCCCGGCATTTTTCAGCACCCGCTTGACTACGTTGGCAGGCAGTTCTTCCAGCATATCCACCGCATCGTCCACATACAGCTCCTCCACAATGGCAGAAAGCTCCTGGTCCGTGGCGGACTGGATGATCACCTGCTGGGTCTCCGGCGGAAGATTGGAAAACACCTCCGCCGCCAGCTCTTTGGGCAGCGTACGGAACGCTACTACCGCTTTCTCATGAGGCAGTTCCGAGATCGCCTCGGCAATATCCACCTCGTTCTCCTCCTGCAGCATCGCCCGGAGGGCATGGTAATCCCGGCGCTCCAGCAGATCCAGCAGCGCCTCAATATGAAACTTTTTCTCCATTGGATATTCCTCCTGTTCCCTGAAATGGCAGCGAGGAAGTCACCAAACAGACAACGCCGCAACGGGACCGCCGGAAATATCCGACAGTCCTGCAGCGGCGATACTCACTTACAGGCAGCCCTCAGGCAGCCCTATTCACAAGGAAAACCAGGGGCTCCGGACACTCCGGCCCCGTAAATGAATATCACTGTCCATTTTCGTACTTCGACCGCATATGTCCACCTGGTTTTTCCTCCTTTTTCTTGATTCGGGCAGAGTTATCCCCTGACCGTTTTTTTAACATACCATACTTTTTCTCCAATGGCAAGACAGTTTTTGTTAAATTTCTCTCAACTTTTCCCCTTGTCCTCTTTTTCTCTTGCTCTGGCGTATATGAGCCGCTATAATGGGCGGGACAGATATAAGGAGGTCACCGCCATGAGCCTTCGCAGCAATTACCGTCATACCATGTTCGCCTGTTACCTGGGCTATATCACCCAAGCTACTGTCAACATATTTGCTCCGCTGCTGTTTCTGACTTTCCAAAACCAGTATCACATCTCTTTGGAGAAGATCACATTTCTTGTGACATTGAATTTTGGCATCCAGCTCCTGGTGGACCTGCTCTCCGCTAAATTTGTGGACCGTGTGGGCATCCGCACCTCTATCCTGGCGGCCCATCTGCTGGCTGCCCTGGGACTGGCTGGTCTGGGCATCCTGCCGGAGCTCATGGCCCCCTATACCGGTCTCCTGCTCTCCGTATGCTGCTACGCCATCGGCGGAGGATTGATCGAAGTGCTGGTCAGCCCCATCGCCGAAGCCTGTCCCACAGAGCGGAAGGAAGCATCCATGAGCCTTCTCCACTCCTTCTACTGCTGGGGCTGTATGCTGGTGATCATCGGTTCTACCGTGTTCTTTACTCTGGTGGGCATGGATCACTGGCGGACACTGGCCTGCCTGTGGGCCATCATCCCGCTGCTCAATTTCGTCTATTTTACCCAGGTCCCTATCGCTCCTCTTGTGGAGGAGGGCCGGGCCATGCCCATTTCCACCCTGCTCCGTTCCCGGCTGTTCTGGCTGCTGGCCTTACTGATGGTATGCGCCGGAGCGTCAGAACTGTCCATGAGCCAGTGGGCTTCCGCTTTCGCAGAGAGCGGTCTGGGTGTATCCAAGTCCCTGGGCGATCTGGCCGGCCCCTGTTTCTTCGCCCTCCTCATGGGCGTTTCCCGGGTGATCTACGCCAACATCAGCCACCGGGTAGAACTGACCCGCTTTATGGCATGGTGCAGTATCCTGTGCGCCGTAAGCTATCTGTTGGCTGTCTTTGCCCCCTGGCCGATCCTGTCTTTGATGGGCTGCGGCCTGTGCGGGCTGTCTGTGGGTATCATGTGGCCGGGCACCTTTTCCCTGGCTGCCAGGGGCCTGCCCACAGGAGGAACAGCTCTCTTCGCTTTGCTTGCTCTGGCCGGCGACCTGGGCTGCACCAGCGGCCCCACGATCGTGGGCCTGGTCTCCGGGCTGCAGGGCGGCGAACTCCGTGCCGGTCTCCTGGCCGCCACGATTTTCCCTCTGATCCTTCTGGTTCTCCTGTTCCGCTTCCGTAAGGCTGTTGCAAAAAAGCAAGCATAAAACGATGCCGCAAAACAATGTCCCGGACAAAATTTGTCCGGGACATTTCTTTTATGCTTTCTCTGTTTTGTCTGTTGCTTCGCCACATCCCAGCAGGAACTCCGTCAGGTCTTTGGATAAGCTGGAGATCACTGCAGCAGAAGTGATCAGCGCGCTACCTCCCTCGATCAAAACTTCATCCGTCGCCTGGATCTGCCGGGCAAAGGCTCCAAATACCTTCCGGTATTGTTCCACAAAATCATCGTACAGCTTGTGGATAGCCTCCTCGCTGTGGTCCTGTGGGAACATCCGCTGGATATCGGAGATGCTCAAGCTCTGCTTTAAAATGCATATAATGATCAATGAGGCCAAATGGACCCGGCTGTATTTCTTTTTTACCGGCGGCGGCATCACTTTCAGGCGAACATAGTTGTTGATGATGCTGGCGGTGATGGGCTTGTCCTCCTCACTGCGGCTGAGAGGCCCCAAATACTGCCGCAGCAGCAGAATGACCTGATCCATGTACAGGCCCAACTGCGGCAGGCTCTCCCAGTCCGGCAGGCGAAAATCTTTCAGACTCGCTTCCCACGCCGCCAGGCGCTCTGCCACTCTGCTTGCATCTGTCATCGTCTCTTTTCCTTTCCTCACGCTTTTTCATCAGTATAATCTCCCTATACGCATAATGCAATACGCAGAATCAAAAAATAATTCATATAAACCGCTTGACATACTGCCGCAAACGTCATATAGTAATATTCAATATTAGATGTTACGCTTTTAAAAGCAGGAAGGAGTCCATTATGGCACGAGATATTACTAGGCGATCCCAGACAATGGGCGAAGAGATTGCCAATACCATTTCCCACGGCGTAGGTGCGCTGCTGGCAGTAGCAGGAGGTATCCCTCTGGTGATCAAAGGTATTATGGCGGGATCTGCCAAAGCGGGCGCTAGCCTGACGTTCTACGCCATCACCCTCGTCCTCCTCTACACTGCCTCTGCGGTGTACCACGGGGTACGGAATCCCGCTCTCAAGAGGGTCCTGCGCGTCATGGATCACTGCTCCATCTTCCTTTTGATCCTGGGGACTTATGTTCCTCTGTCTCTGTTGGTGGTGGGCGGAAGGACCGGATGGGCCCTGTTCCTCACCAACACCACTCTGGCTGTGGTGGGTATTACTCTGAACGCTATCAGCCTCACCCGCTTCGACAAGATCTCCCTGGTGCTCTATGCCCTGATGGGCTGGCTGGTGATCCTGGCCCTGCGGACCATTCTCCAGGTGCTGGCTCCGGCAGGCGTGGCCCTGCTGGTGGCAGGCGGTGTGGCCTATACAGCCGGGATCTATTTCTACAAATCCCAGCGCAAATACAGCCACTTTATCTGGCACCTGTTCGTTCTGGCAGGCAGTGTCCTCCACTACCTCTGCGTGGCACTGTACTGTGTGTGATCGTTTCTCCCCCAAAACCAAACGGTCCTGAAAGCAGTAGCTTTCAGGACCGTTTTTTACTGTTCGGCTTTCAGCGCCGCGGTATAGAGCTCATTGCGGTTCAGACCGGTATCCAATGCCACCTGGCGGACAGCATCTTTCATACGCTCCCCCGCCGCCCGGCGCTCCTGCACCATAGCTACGCCCTCTTCCAGCGTGACAGCCGTCTCCTCTGCCGGTTCCGCTCCCGCCACCACCAGGACGAACTCTCCTTTCGGCGCATTTTCCTGATAGTATGCCGCCGCCTGGGCCAGAGTCGTCCGGCGGACCTCCTCATGGAGCTTGGTCAGCTCCCGGCAGAGGGCCACCGGCCGGTCGCCGAAAGCAGCCAGCATGTCATCCAGCGTCCCGCACAGCTTATGAGGCGCTTCATAAAACACCATGGTCCGCTGCTCCGTAAGAAGTGACTGCAGGTGCTCCCGCCGGCTCTTCTTATTGGTACTGAGGAATCCCTCAAAAGTAAACCGTCCCGTAGGCAGACCACTGACTGCCAGAGCGGATATGACAGCGCAGCAGCCCGGGATAGCCTGTACCGTGACCCCGCTGTCCGCGCACAGCCGCACCAGTGCTTCTCCCGGATCGCTGATGGCCGGAGTACCGGCATCGGTGACCAGAGCGCAGGTCTCCCCTGCCAGCAGCCGCTGCATGATGGCAGGACCGGCAGTATTTTGGTTGTGCTGATGGTAACTGACCAGCGGTTTTTTGATGCCGAAATGGTTCAGCAGCTTTACGGACACCCTGGTATCCTCTGCGGCGATAAAATCCGCCTCCTCCAGCACAGCCACCGCGCGGGGGCTGAAATCTCCCAGGTTGCCGATGGGGGTAGCCACCAGATACAATATCCCGCCCATGGAAATGCCTCCTCTTCCCTTCATAGCAAGGGTCATTATACCATGGCCCGCTTCCTCTTTCAATGTGTTTTCCCCAGAGCCTCTGCTGCCTTGTCTTTCCGGCGCAGCAGCAAAAACCAGGCGGTACACAGCAGGATATTGACCAGGCCGGAAATGGGAACTGCCAGACTGATCAGAAACATCCCTGTATCCGGCAGGCGGCTGAGGAAATAGGACACGGGGATCCGAACCAGGAAGGCTGAGGCCAATCCCTGGACCATAACGAAGGTGGTATGCTCCCTGCCGTTGAAGTACCCCAAGAAGCAGAAGGTCAGCGGGATCATCAGATATTCAAAGGAGCTGCCGTGCATATATGCCGCAGTGGCCTCGATGACGGCGGGATCATTGTCAAAGAGGGAACCCAGCTGACCGCCGGCAAAGAAGGTCAGCAAAAACATGACCACGCCGAAGGAGAAGGATATGCCCTGGGCGATAAAGAGAGAGCGGACCGCCCGTTCCGGCTTTCCTGCTCCCATGTTCTGAGCGACAAAAGCGGACAGTGCCGACATAAATGCCATCGGCACAATGGAAAGGAACACATATAGCTTTTCCGATACGCCGATCCCTGCCGCTGCCACAAGTCCCAGCGTATTGACAATGCTGGTAATGATCAGGAAGGATACGTTGACCAGGAAATCCTGAAGGGCAATAGGCGCCCCCACCTTCAGGATCCGTCCCACCATGCCTTTCCGCCGGAAGCTGTCCCGCGTGACCTGGAACGGCAGCGGGCGGCGGCGCATATACCCTGCGGAAAACACCACACTGACCGCCTGAGCGATCACCGTAGCCAAAGCTGCTCCCGAGGCGTCCAGATGGAATACACCCACAAACAGGAGGTCCAGCACAATATTGACCACACATGCGATAGACACAAACAGGAAGGGGGAACGGGAATTACCGATACCCCGGAATATTCCGCTGATGGCATTGTAGGCGGTAATAAACACCATGCCGCCGGAGCAGATCCGGACATAGCGCACTGTCTCGGGAATGGCAGATTCCGGTACATTCATAAAACGTGCCGCCTGGGGCGCGAAGGTCACCATTACCAAAGTCATCACCACCGCTACCAGGGTAAACAGGCGCACCTGTCCTGCCACCACACAGCCGGCGGTCTCCCGATCTCCAGCGCCAATGGCCTTACCCAGCAGCACCGTGACGCCCATGGTGAGGCCGGTGACCACCACTGTGGCCGCCTGCATGACCTGGCTGCCGGTGGCTACCGCTGCCACACTTTCTGTGGGGGAAAATCGCCCCACCACCGCCAGGTCCACACCGCCGTAGAGGGCCTGAAGCAGCAATGACAGCATCAGCGGCAGTGCGAATTTGACCAGCGGCGGTAAAATAGGTCCGGACAGAAACCTATTTTCCGCCTGTCCACGGGACCGATCTGCCATACAATCATCTCCTTTTCCATTATCGTATCTTATAACGTCGCCAAAACGCAAAAAAATCGCTAACAAGCATACACTTGTTAGCGATAATGTACCAAACGAAGCGTCCCCGACGCAAAGCGTATTCTACCAGATTCGCAGGGGAAATGTCAACCCCCTTCGTTATACGCCCTATCTGTCGGATACTCTCCTACCCGCTTCTCCAGTTTCAGTATCACATTCCCCCACCTGGAAGCATTGTAAAAATGCCGCAAAGCCTTGCAGCGCAAAGCTTTGCGGCGTTTTAAGCTTATTCCCACTCGCCGAGTTAAATCCATTTCTAAACTTTTTTGTATAGAGGATTTGATTCGTTGTGGTTTTATTTGACGCAGATTATCCTTATCCTAAGGTCTATTCGGACTTTTGCTATCAAAAATCTATCCGGGCCATCCTATCAGGGATTTTGCTTGAGGTGGATGATTGGGTGGCTTAATGGTATTGTAGCATAGTTTTTCTTAATCTTCAATTGAATCCGCAAAAAATCCATCTGTGTCAAAAATATGATCCAGTTCATCATTGCTCATAGCATGTGATACTTTATCTCGAATGGCACTCTTTGACATATCGAGTCGTTTGAACCGCTTATTTTTAGCTGCATCTTCGCTCATGCGAATCAACTGAATCCTGCCAACGCCCGGATTCTGCCTTGCGTATTCTGCAAACCCTTTCGCTTTTCCAAGATTATCTTTGTAGGCAGGATTATGTGGTTCCAGAATATCAATTACATATCCGAGCGCCTTATCAGTTCTCACAATAATGATGTCTGGATATGTAGGCTTCGTTTCACCGTCCATCTCATAAGGAATACACAAGGCCCATGAGCCTCTGGATGGATTCCGAATCCAACAAACAAAATCCTTTCGCCCTTGTTCCTCCTTGAGGACACCCGATTCCCAAGGATTTAGCTTTAGCTTCGCGAACCCGGTTTCTTCACTTACAAAAAGATGGTCCCTATATTCTTTTCCTCCACTTTCGTGGGGAACTTGAATTGTTTCCGGCAAACGGAAATTGTGTTTGCTGACTACATCTCCATCTGATACGACTCGGTCGTATTGCCTCCGTATATCCTCTGAAGTAATGGTTGCAAAATACCTTCTATAATCATCATTTATGCGATGGAAGCGAGTTTCAGCATATTGGTATAGTTTAATCATGCATTCACCATCAGCAGCAAATAGAATAACATCCACCTTAAATCCACTCGGATCAGCATCATCCATGTACTTGTTGCCATAAAACATACCAATGCCTTCATTCCCAAGCTTTACATCCGCAATTCGGAATTGGCGATCTATGTCAGTGTCTGTCGTAGTAAACAGATCATGCACTGAGTAGTTGTCCACCGTTTCACCAAAGGCATCAAATATCTGTGTAGCTAATTTGAACTGTTTGACTTGCAACACTAGGTCTTCATATTTTTCCTTGGCCTTCAAATCCTGTACATAAGTATGGATCATGTCAGCGATTTCAGATTGTACCTCACGAATAGCTTCTCGCCGCAGTCTAGACATAGTAAGCAGGTGCGCCATTTTATACAATGATTTCAAATAATTGTTAATCCGCAACGACCGTACATTGTACGACAGCAGACCTGAATCATTTATGAACTTCATTACCGCTTCCCGGTCAAATAAATCTGTAGGAGTCTCGCTTGCGGAGGAAGCGTGGCCTTCCATCGTAGCTGGTACATTATCAGTCACAGAGGGACTATCAAAAGATGTCACATTACCAATATGCGTTTCAGAATTTGGCTGGTTTTCAGCATCTGATACTGGCTGCGCCTGATTGGATTTCTGCAGCTCCTGTTGTGGATTTTGAATATCCGGCTCTACTCTCATCGTAGAATCGGGTCTATCGGAAGTTTCGGTGCTTACAGGATTGGCGACCTGATTCAAATCACTTTGCGTCGGATTATGCAATAGTCCATCCAATGTCAGTTGTCCTGGACAAGGAGTTGATTTGCCCTTTTTTCCGGATTTAACCGTAAGAGTATCAAATTTTTTCCCCGCCGTAGACTCCCCAACAATATCTGCTGGGATTTCGCCACCTTCACTGTTTTGGAGCGCCTCTACAATATCCTTAACAGTATCCTCGTTAAAATAAGGTAGATAAAGATGAACATCATTTAAGACATCATCCACCTCAATGTGCATCTGCATAGGCGTTCTTATCATACGCCCAAGAAGCTGCGCGATATACGTTGCATCATTGGCGCGCTTAAAAGACATCATGGTTTCTGCACGAGGACAGTCCCAGCCGGTGGACAGGTTCTCTTTGAAAAATACAACACGAATGTTACGATCGTCGGCAATGCGAGACGGCTCCTCATAACGGACATCAAGGCCATTTATCTGTATATTGGCAGCTGTCTGACCAAAAGTATGAACGACTTGGCCTGCCTCAAACTTAACTCCACTTCGTTCCTCAATTTTACTAAGACAATCATCCAAATCCGTGTCCGTCAGTTTTTTCCCGCTTCCGTTTAATACCTGCACAATTAGAATCGGATTGACATAGGCATAATGCTGCTCATAGCAATACTGTGTCCAATGTTCCCATTTTTCTTTCCAGTCATCCGCTGCTGCTTGTAAGATTGCCATATCATTGTTAACGGCATCCTCTTCGGGATATGTAATAACGATTCTGTCCTTTAGAAGCCCAGATGCGCGTACTTCATCCGCCGTAACAACACATTTGTGAATCGTAGAAGCAGTTCCCTCTACCAACGCATTAAATCGCTGAGGCGTTGCAGACATACCAATTACTACCGGCATAGGCGGGATACCGTCCACACTGCTGCCCTTGATAAATTTTTGCATGATGGTAGTAGCCTTGCTTGCCTCGTTGCCTTGCATACCCCGGTGTGCCTCGTCAATGATAAAGTAAAGTCTGTCGCTTTTATCACGCACGGAATTTGCAATAGTCTGCCAGATAGTGTAGGTACGCCCATCACCATTTTTTGTTAGCTTCGATGTTGCAGAAAGCTTCTGTGTATTTAGGAAATAGATATGACCATCATCAAATACTTCTTGGTCAAAAGAGTCCTCACTGATCGCAACACACTGGCCAAGCCGAATTTTATCCGCTTTTGCATCAATTTTTTGCTTAGACTGCTCGTTCAGCTGTGGAGAGTCAGATAACCACACAATAATGGAGCCGGGTTGTTCCACATAGTTTTCGTCACCAAAGAAAATATTCTCGATCAGAGACGCCATAATAATTGTCTTACCCGCACCAGTAGGCGCAGTAAAGGAAACCACTTGGGGTGCGTGAGTTCGATGATAACTGCCCATGGCCTCCGCCGTTTTCATACGAATATCAGCGAGAGCTCTTTTCTGAAAAGGGAATAATTCAACTCTCACCTTAATCACCTCCCTGTGTTAATGCGGAAATTATCCAAGTAGTCACGGTAAAGCTGGTAACAGGCCTTGCCGTTATAATTACGGATCATTTCACGATAAGCCGGTTCAGAATCCGTCACAATGAATACCGTTTGAATTTCGGGATATAGAGCCATCTGATCATCAAATTCTGGATAATAGATTTCATCAATTAGTATAGCCATCTTATTCATTGGCAGGATCAGCATGTTGGGCAAGTCACCCTCATCTACCGTAGGACATTTACCGATGGCTCCGCCTTTCATCCAGAGAACGGGAAGCAGCTCTTTAAGCTGTCTGCCCAAAGCAACAGATGTTTTATCGAGAAAACTTAATTTGAAAAACGCAGCATTGGTTTTAAAGCCATCTGCCAGCTTCAAATTTGACAATTGAGGATATACTGGGATCTTCACTTTTTTATATACTTTTCCACGGATTTTTTTCCCGGTTTCTGGATCGGTTACTTCTCCTTCCGTTTCACCATATTGCTCTATATCGCAACCATAATTTCCGTTTAGTGGATTTCCCTTTATATCATGCCCTTCAATAGAGCAAACTGTGCGCGGCCATGTCACATAG
>UROF01000032.1 GCA_900549475.1 uncultured Eubacteriales bacterium | reverse complement strand
GCTGCGCCGTGGCCGACAGCTGCGCCATCTCCATCGACCGCCGCATGACCGCCGGCGAGACCTGGGACTCCTGCCTGGAGGAGATCCGGCAGCTGCCCTCCGTCAAGAAGTACGGCGACGACGTGAAGGTGAGCATGTACATGTATGACCGGCCCGCCTGGACCGGCACCGTCTATGAGACCGAGTGCTTCTTCCCCACCTGGATCAACAAGGAATCCGCTGCCCACGTGCAGGCTCTCATCGACGCCCACCACGCCCTGTGGGGAGACAAGCGTATCGGCCATGCCGACGCTGATCCCAAGTACGACGCCATGCACCTGCGCAACCGGCCTCTCACCGACAAATGGACCTTCTCCACCAACGGTGTGTCCATCCAGGGCCGTTACGGCATCCCCTGCGTAGGCTTCGGCCCCGGCGCTGAGAGCCAGGCCCATGCCCCCAACGAGATCACCTGGAAGCAGGATCTGGTGACCTGCGCCGCCCTGTACGCCGCCGTTCCCGGCCTGTACAAGGAGGAGAACAAGACCCAGGACGTCACCCAGTTCCGTCAGAGCCTTACCGACAACGATATTCAGTAACGACACGCTGACTCCATTCTTCTCTTTTGAAAAAGAAAAGAATCAAAAGAAAACTTTTGCGCGAAACATTCGTTTCGCTATCTCAATAATATTAAGGAGTGCATGATCATGAGCAAGACAGAAAAGCTGGTCCAGCATCTGGAGAAACTTCAGATCAACAACATGTATAAGAACGATTTCTACTGGACCTGGGACAAGACCGACGACGAACTGGACGCTGTCTTTACGGTGGCCGACGCCCTGCGTGATCTCCGTGAGCGCAACATCTCCACCAAGATCTTTGATTCCGGCCTGGGTATCTCCATCTTCCGTGATAACTCCACCCGTACCCGCTTCTCCTTTGCCTCCGCCTGCAACCTGCTGGGCCTGGAGGTAAACGATCTGGACGAGAAGAAGAGCCAGATCGCTCACGGCGAGACCGTCCGTGAGACCGCCAACATGGTCTCCTTCATGGCTGATGTCATCGGCATCCGCGACGATATGTACATCGAAGAGGGCCACAAGTACCAGAAGACCTTCATGGATGCCCTGGACGAGGGCTATGAGAAGGGCATTCTGGAGCAGCGCCCCACCCTGGTGAACCTCCAGTGCGATGTGGACCACCCCACCCAGGTGATGGCCGACCTGCTGCACGTCATCCATGAGATGGGCGGCGTGGAGAACCTGAAGGGCAAGAAGGTTGCTATGACATGGGCTTACTCCCCCAGCTACGGCAAGCCTCTGAGCGTGCCCCAGGGCATCATCGGCCTGTTCACCCGCTTTGGTATGGATGTGGTCCTGGCCCATCCCGAGGGATATGAAGTCATGCCTGAGGTGGAAGAGATCGCTAAGGCCAACGCCGAGAAGTCCGGCGGTTCCTACACCAAGGTCAACTCCATGGCGGAAGCCTTCAAGGATGCCGACATCGTCTATCCCAAGAGCTGGGCTCCCTTCAAGGCCATGGAGAAGCGCACTCAGCTGTACCGCGAGGGCGACAAGGAAGGTATCGACAAGTTGGAGCAGGAGCTGCTGGCTCAGAATGCCCAGTTCAAGGACTGGACCTGCTCCGAGGAAATGATGAAGCTGACCAAGGACGGCAAGGCCCTGTACATGCACTGCCTGCCCGCCGACATCACCGGCCTGAGCTGCAAGGAAGGCGAAGTGGACAACAGCGTGTTCGATCGCTACATCGAGCCTCTGTATAAGGAAGCTTCTTTTAAGCCCTACATTATCGCTGCCATGATCTTCCTGAGCAAGGTTAAGGACCCCGTGGGCGCTCTCCGCGAACTGGAGGCCCGGGGCGAGAAGCGCAAGGAGTTCTAATTTCCCCGCAGCCCACCCATAGATCATACATAATGAAATGGAGTACCCCAGTTGGTACTCCATTTCCAGTTCCAGGCGTTTTCTCCGCTGCGTTTCCGGTTTTCGGACGGCTGGAGGAACACGTCTGATAGCAGCAAGCACTGTCTGATGTGAAGGAGAAGATCGACTATGAAACGAATTGTCATCGCCCTGGGCGGCAATGCTCTGGGCAATACCCTGCCGGAGCAGGCGGAAGCGGTAAAGATCACCGCCCGGGCCATCGTAGACCTGATCGAAGCCGGCAACCAGGTAGTGGTTGCCCATGGCAACGGCCCCCAGGTAGGTATCATCAACAACGCTATGGCAGCTCTCCAGAAGGAGGACCCCACCCAGGGACCTACTCCCCTGTCTGTCTGCGGTGCCATGAGCCAGGCTTATATCGGCTACGATCTGCAGAACGCCTTCCGCGAGGAGCTGCTCAACCGCGGCATTACCAACATGCCTGTGTGCTCTATCGTTACCCAGGTTGAGGTAGACCCTGCTGATCCCGCCTTTGCTGATCCCTCCAAGCCCATCGGCAAGTTCATGAGCAAAGAGGAGGCGGAGGACTACGCCGCCAAGACCGGCTACCTGGTCAAGGAGGACGCCGGCCGGGGTTGGCGGCGCTATGTGGCCTCCCCCAAGCCCAAGCACATCATCGAGGCCGGTGCTATCCGGGCCCTGACAGAGGACGGCCATCTGGTGATCTGCTGCGGCGGCGGCGGTATTCCCGTCTACCGCACGGAAAAGAACCACCTCAAGGGTGCCGCCGCGGTCATCGACAAGGACTTTGCTTCCGAGCTTCTGGCAGAGCAGCTGGACGCGGATATGCTCATCATCCTCACCGCCGTGGAGAAGGTGGCCATCAACTTCCGCAAGGAAAACGAGAAGTGGCTGGACGCTATGACTCCCGATGAGGCACGGCAGTATATGGCGGAGGGACAGTTTGCTCCCGGCTCCATGCTCCCCAAGGTGGAGGCAGCCGTGAAGTTTGCCGAGTCCAAGACCGGACGCACCGCCCTCATCACCCTGCTGGAGAAAGCCAAGGACGGTATCGCCGGCAAGACCGGCACCGTGGTCCGTCAGTAACATATCCCCCTCTCCGACACCTGTCCATAAAGTATCTCATCATCCTGCCGTGGTATTGCACCGCGGCAGGATTTTTCTTTCAAGGGTCTTTTTCCACCAAACAGTTCCCTTTTCGCCATGCCTTTTGCCTGTGCAGCAGTCTTCTTGTCTAAATGCCTAAAAATTTTTTAGCCAATCAGCAGAATTATTAGTTGAAATTTACGATGCTTTCCTGTACAATACAAAAGTAGAAGGTTCCCTTGTATGTTTTTGGAAAAGAAAAGGAGGAAAAATTTATGAAGAAATTCTTGGCCCTGCTGCTGGCAATGGTCATGATGTTGGGGCTCGTGGCCTGCGGTGGCACCAACAGCAATGCCGGCAACACCGGAAACAATTCCCAGCAGACCGATAACACCGGCAATACCGGTGACGAGGGAGGAGACAGCACCGATTCCCCCGACATCAAGATCGGCGTTATCCTGATCCATGACGAAAACTCCGGCTACGATGTAGCCCACATCGACGGCATCACCCAGGCCTGCGAAAACTTAGGCATCGACATGGCCAATGTGTCCTTCAAGTACAACATTGCTGAGGACTCCAACTGCTATGACGCCGCCGCTGACCTGGCCGATTCCGGCTGCGACATCATCTTCTCCGACTCCTATGGCCACCAGGCATTCATGCTCCAGGCCGCCCAGGACTTCCCTGACATCACCTTCGTGGCCTGCACCGGCGACCAGGCTGGTGTTGCTGGCCAGGACAACCTGAAGAACATCTTCCCCTATACATATGAGTCCCGCTACGTCTCCGGCGTGGTAGCCGGCATGAAGCTCAAGGAGCTGCTGGACAGCGGCGCCATCACCGAGCCCAAGGTGGGCTATGTGGGTGCGTATCCCTATGCCGAAGTGGTCTCCGGTTACACCGCTTTCTTCCTGGGCATCCAGTCCATCGTTCCCGAAGCCACCATGGAAGTTCAGTACACCAACTCCTGGTATGACCAGGCCAAGGAAGCTGAGACTGCCAACGCTCTGATGGCCAACGGATGCGTCATCATCGGCCAGCACGCCGACTCCACCGGCGCTCCCTCCGCTGTCCAGGCTGAGCACGACAAGGGCAAGGAAGTTTACTCCGTGGGCTACAACATCGACATGCTGTCTGTGGCTCCCGATGCCGCTCTGACCTCCTCTCAGAACGTGTGGTACGTCCTCTACCAGGATATTCTGGAGAAGTTCCTGGCCGGTGAGGAGATCCCCTCTGACTTCGCCTGCGGCTATGCCGAGGGCGCTCAGACCATCTCCCCCCTGGGTCCTGCCTGTGCTGAGGGCACCCAGGAGGCCGTCGACGCCGCTTGGGCCGGTCTGAAGGACGGCACGCTCAACATCTTCGACACCAGCAAATTCACTGTGGATGGCAAGACTATTGACAGCTACGAGGTGAATTTCTCCATCATCGACTTCACCACCGGCGATGTGGTCTTTGAAGGCCCCACCGTTGACGTCATCGAAAATGGCGTATTCCAGGAGTCTGTACACCGGGCAGCTCCCTACTTCGATCTGCGGATCGACGGCATTACCGAGCTGAACTAAATATTGTCCTGCAACTGCGAGAGAGGAAGCCGCCTCTGCGGCTTCCTCTCTTTCCCTAACAAGCGCCGGGCCCCATCGTCCTGCGGCCCGGTATCCGCAATCATGATCGGCAAGGATCTGCTATCCCCCGCGGGTCCGGAAGGCCGGGAAAGGGTGACACTATTTGGAAGGTAACAACGCAGTTCAGATGCGAGGCATCACCAAGACCTTCGGGCCGGTAGTGGCCAACAACAAGGTCAATCTGGACATCCGCCGGGGCGAGATCCTCTCACTCCTGGGCGAGAACGGCAGCGGCAAGACTACCCTGATGAACATGCTCTCCGGGATCTACTTCCCCGATGAAGGGCAGATCTTTATCGACGGGCGGGAAGTGACCATCCGTTCTCCCAAGGACGCTTTTGATTTGGGCATCGGTATGATCCATCAGCATTTCAAGCTGGTGGATGTCCTTACCGCCACGGAAAACATTCTCCTCGGTCTGAAGGAGCCGGGCCGCTTGGATCTGAAAGCCGCCGCGGAAAAGATCCGGTCTATCTGCGAGCGTTACGGCTTCGTGGTAGACCCCAATCAAAAAGTGTATAACATGACCGTTTCCCAGAAGCAGACGGTGGAGATCGTCAAGGTCCTGTACCGCGGCGCCAACGTGCTGATTCTGGATGAACCTACCGCCGTTCTGACTCCTCAGGAGACCAACCGTCTCTTTGACGTGCTGCGGAACATGCGCTCGGACGGAAAGTCCATCATCATCATCACCCACAAGCTCCATGAGGTGATGGCCATCTCCGACCGGGTGGCCGTACTGCGCAAGGGTGAGTATATCGGCGATCTGGCCACCAAGGATACCAATCCCCAGCAGCTCACCGACATGATGGTGGGCCGGGCGGTGAGCCTGAATATCGACCGTCCTCTGGTGGAGCACCGTCCTCTGCGCCTGTCTGTAAAAGATTTGACCGTCCTTACGCCCGACGGTGTAAAAGCGCTGGACAAAGTCTCCTTCGACGCCTTTGGCGGTGAGATCCTTGGCATAGCAGGTATCTCCGGCAGCGGTCAGAAGGAGCTGCTGGAAGCCATCGCAGGACTGCAGCACCCGCTGGATGGCTCCCGCGTCACCTACTACCCGCCTACCCCCGATGAAGCCATCGCAGGGCAGCATGTCCCTGTAGATGTGAAGGGAGAGGAGCTGCTGGGCAAAGATCCTCTGCAGATCCATAAGATCGGCGTATCCATGGCCTTTGTCCCTGAGGACCGTCTGGGCATGGGTCTGGTAGGCTCCATGGGCATGATCGACAATATGATGCTCAAGAGCTACCGGGAGGGCCGCGGCCCCATTGCCGATCGGAAAACCCCCAAGCTTCTGGCGGAACAGGTGCGGCAGGAGCTGGAGGTATCGACCCCCAGCCTCACCACACCGGTGCGCCGGCTCTCCGGCGGCAATGTCCAAAAGGTCCTGGTGGGCCGGGAGATCTCCTCCTCCCCCACCGTCCTGATGACCGCCTACGCTGTCTGCGGTCTGGACATCAACACCTCTTACACCATCTATCATCTGCTCAATGAGCAGAAGGAAAAAGGCGTGGCTGTCATCTTCGTGGGCGAAGATCTGGACGTATTGCTGGAGCTGTGTGACCGTATCCTGGTGCTCTGCTCCGGAAAGGTCAACGGCATCGTTGACGGCCGTTCCACCACGAAAGAGGAAGTCGGCCTCTTGATGACAAATCTCAGAAAGGAGGCGCGGCCTGTATGAGTACCGTTCATAACAGCGAGCCCTTTATCCGCATGGCCAAACGGGACAGCATCTCCCGGCCCAAGGCATGGGGCATCCGGCTGGCAAGCGTCCTCCTGGCGCTGATCATCAGCGGTTTGTTCATCTACTCCATCACCGCCCTCAACCCCATCGATGTGTATAAAGCCATGTATGAGGGCGCTCTGGGTACCAACCGCCGCGTCTGGATCACCATTCGCGACATCATGATGCTCCTGTGCATCAGCGTAGGCCTGGCACCTGCTTTCCGGATGCGGTTCTGGAATATCGGCGCTGAGGGCCAGATCCTGATCGGCGGCTGTGTCACCGCCGGAATGATGCTCTATCTGGGCACCTCCGTTCCCACGCCCCTCCTGCTGGTCCTTATGGCGGTGGTCAGCCTGGCTGCCGGTGCCCTGTGGGGCATCGTACCCGCCATCTTCAAGGCCCGCTGGGGCACCAATGAGACACTGTTCACCCTGATGATGAACTATGTGGCCATCCAGATCACATCTTACTGTGTGGCACTGTGGGAGAACCCTCCGGGCTCCAACACGGTGAGCGTCATCAACCAACAGACCAGACTGGGCTGGTTCCCTGAATTTCTGGGACAGGACTACGGTCTGAACGTGGCCATCGTTATGGTCCTGACAGTGGGTATGTTTGCCTACCTCAGATACGCCAAGCAGGGCTATGAGATCGCTGTGGTAGGCGAGAGCTACAACACCGCCCGCTACGCCGGGATCAAGCTCAACCGGGTCATTATCCGCACCATGGCTATCTCCGGTGCTATCTGCGGTCTGGCCGGTTATCTGGCCGTGGCAGGCGTGGACCACACCATCTCCGTCAACACCGCCGGAGGCCGGGGCTTTACCGCCATCATCGTAGCCTGGCTGGCAAAATTCAACACCTTCGTCATGGTGCTGATCTCCTTCCTGCTGGTATTCCTCCAGAAGGGTGCCACCGAGATTGCTACTCAGTTCAATCTCAACAGCTACGCCTCCAATGTCATTACCGGTATCATCCTCTTCTGCATCATCGGCAGTGAGTTCTTTATCAATTACAAGCTTATCTTCCGCAAAAAGAAAGGGGGGGCCAAAGCATGAGCCAACTGTTTCAATCCGCTATCATCTTCGGTACCGTGATTCTTTTCGGCGCTCTGGGCGAGATCCTGACAGAGAAGTCCGGCAGCCTGAACCTGGGCGTGCCGGGGATCATGTACCTGGGTGGTATCGCAGGCCTTGCCAGCGCCTTTCTCTATGAAGGTTCCACGCCAGATCCCAACCCGGTGATCTGTCTGGTCCTCTCCTTTGTCTGTGCCTTTGCCGCCGCGGCACTGGGCGGCCTTCTCTTCAGCTTTCTCACCATCACCCTTCGGGCCAATCAGAATGTTACCGGCCTGACCCTCACCATCTTCGGCGGCGGCCTCGCCAACTTTTACGGCGGCAGCCTCAACAAGATGGCGGGTGGTGTGGGGCAGATCTCCGTGGCCGTCACCTCCGGCGCTTACCGCACCAATATCCCCGCTCTGGCTGACGCCGGGGTCTTTGGCAAGATCTTCCTCAGCCACGGCTTCATGGTGTATCTGGCCATCATCCTGGCTATCATCCTCCACTGGTTCCTTACCCGGACCCGTACCGGTCTGAACCTCCGCTCCATCGGTGAGAGCCCCGCTACCGCTGACGCCGCCGGTATCAACGTCACTCGCTACAAGTACCTGGCCACCTGCATCGGCGCAGGCATCTCCGGTCTGGGCGGTCTCTACTACACCATGGACTATATCAAGGGCACCTGGGACAGCAAGGGCACCATCGAGGCCCTGGGCTGGCTGGCGGTGGCTCTGGTCATTTTTGCCGTGTGGCGGCCTCTCAATGCCATCTGGGGTTCCTACCTGTTCGGCATTCTGACCTGGCTGTACCTGTACATCCCCGGATTGAACCGCCGGTCTCTGGAGCTGTTCAAGATGCTCCCCTACCTTGTTACTATCGCGGTTCTGATCGTGGTTTCTCTCCGCCGCAAGCCGGAAAATCAGCCGCCGGCCCACCTGGGACTGCCCTACTTCCGAGAAGAACGGTAGCCTCCTCTCCCTATAAAAGATCCCTCCTGTATCAAAAGATACAGGAGGGATCTCTTATTTTGAGGGAAAACCAGGTCCGTTTACCGGGAGAAGATGATCTTCTCGCTTTTGAACATCCGGGTCAGTACAAATACGCCCAGAATCGTATACACACCGTTGGACACCAGCGTGGCTGCCACTCCCAGAGAGACTGTGGTGAAGGAGAACACACCGGCCATACACTGTACGCTGTTATACAGGGGAAGCAGGTAGTACCAAAGATCCTCTTTGGCTCCGCCGCCGAACATGGCTGTCACGCCCAGAACCATCACCAGAATCATCAGAGGCATACCGTAGGTCTGAGCTTCCTTCACGGTCTTGGCAAACGCAGAGAGGATGGAGATGAGGGTCACCATCAGCAGTACCGTAGACAATATCACGGCCGCCAGCAGGAGATAGTCCTGCACGCCATAGATGTTGGCCGACAGCTCATCAGAGGCCGCTCCCATCAGTTTGGGCAGGGCCAGCACCGTACCTACCGCACTGGATGCGCCGGAAAGGAGGGCAATCACCGCCAAGGCCAGGATCTTACCCACAGCGATATCGCCGCGGCGGATGGGGGTAATGAGCATAGTGGCAATGGTGCCTCTCTCTTTCTCACCGGCAATGGATTCCGGCGCCACAGCGGCGCAGCCGGAATACAGGAACATCATCAGCAGCATGGGCATGAGGGAAGCAAAATAGGTCCCTGCTGTATCCTTTTCCGAAGCCTGATTGTAGGTCTTGTCCCCGGCGTTGATATCGAACTTGTTGGCCAGCTGGGCCTCGTAGGTATCCAGCAGGCTGGTAAACATCATGTATGTACTCTGGGAAGCCGTGGAGGCCGCATTGTAGTAGAGCTCCACATTGGGGGCCGCGGCGCCGCTGTTTGGCACATAGGCCGCCACCGCCTGGTCAAAGTCCGCCGGGAATACCGCCAGCAGATCCAGGCTCTGCTCCGCCACAGCGGACTTGGCGTCCTCAATGGCGGCCTCATCCACCGCCAGCAGGTTCATCCCGCCGGACGCCTGCACCAGCTGTGATACGGAATCCGGCAGATTCACCGTCTGGACCGTGGGCACATAGTCCTCATCCACGCCGTAGAGGCTTCCCATAGCCTGCCCCATAAAGCTGTACAGCACATAGATCAGGATGCCCGGCAGAAGGATACTGACTACCATCCGCTTATCTCCGAAAAAGCGGGCCAGTTCCTTGCGCATGATGGGGAGAATACCGCTGTTTTTCATTCCACATCACCTACCGTTTCCTGATAAATGTCGAAGAACCGGTCCTCCAGGCTCTTCCCCTGCCGGATCTGATCCAGCGTATCGCAGCAGACCATACGCCCGTTGATAATGATCCCTACCCGGTCGCAAAGCTTCTCCACCAGGCTGAAAATATGGGTAGAGACGATGACCGTCTTTCCCTGGGACCGCAGCTCCTGAAGGAAATCCGTAACTACCCGGGCGGTGAGGACATCCAAACCATTGGTGGGCTCGTCAAAGATGATGATATCCGGATCGTGAACGATAGATACCACCAGGGACACCTTCTGCTTCATACCGGTGGACAGATCCGCCACCTTTACCTCCGCGAAGCGGTCGATCCCAAAGCGGGCAAACAGCTCCTCCTTCCGCTGGCGGCTGACCTCCTGGGGTACGCCATGCAGCTTGGAAAAGAAATCAAACAGGTAATTGGGGGTGAAGAATTCCTCCAGCTTCAGCTCACTGGTAAGGAAGCCGATCTTCCCTCGGACTTTGTCCGGTTCCCGGACCACGCTGGCCCCGTCCAGCAGGGCATCTCCGCTGTCAGGCCGGATCAGGGTCGCCAGCATCCGCAGCGTGGTGGTCTTACCTGCGCCATTGGGGCCCAGCAGACCAAAGATCTCCCCTTCATAGGCGGTAAAGGACAGATCGTCCACCGCCACGCGCACTTTCTCCCGGGTCTTTTCCAGCTTCTGCTGCTTGGCAGACAGCCGGAAGGTCTTGGTAAGACCCTGCACTTGTAATAATTCTCTCATGGTGTTTCTCCCTTACGCGGCCTGGGGCCGCAGTCTGGCCGGGGTGTCCCCGGCGAACATGAGTATATCGTCTCCGCCCCAAAAAGTCAACTCAAAAGAGGTAAGTTTTCCGTTAAAAAACGGGTACCCTCATACTATCATATTATCTCATTTGAGTTAGGATGTGGCCCTATGGATACCAGCACCGCCGTCCGTCAGAGGATTCTGGAGCTCTGTGCCCAGCGGGAGATCACCGTGAACCGTCTGGCCACGCTCAGCGGCGTCACCCAATCCACCGTCAACAACATCATCAGCGGGCGAAACAACAGCACTACTGTTGCAACTATCAAAAAGCTCTGTGATGGCCTGGACATCACCCTCCGGGACTTTTTTGACACAGAAGCCTTTGACAGCCTGGAACAGGAAATCCGCTGAAAGAAAATGGGCGCAGGCAAACGCCGCACACGTTTGCCTGCGCTCATGCTTATTTCTGTTCGTCTGCTCTCTGGAGCTTCCAGCGGGCATCCTTGATGGTCAGCGTACGGTTTTTGTTCCGTTTGCCCACCATCCGTTCCTTTACAGCCTTGCCTGTAGGCGTCACAGCCAGACCGCCCAGAGCCGTCTCCCGGAATTCCACCGGCAGGCGGCGGCCTACATCGCCCATAGCGTCAATGACCTCGTCCACCGGAATACGGCTCTCGATCCCTGCCAGGGCCATATCTGCAGCAGACATAGCGTTCATAGCGCCAATGACATTGCGCTTGACGCAGGGGACTTCCACCAGGCCCGCCACCGGGTCGCACACCAGGCCCAGCAGGTTTTTCAGAGCCATGGCCACCGCGTGGCACACCTGTTCCGGGGTGCCGCCCCGGAGGGTCACCAGGGCGCCTGCCGCCATAGCGGAGGCACTGCCGATCTCCGCCTGGCAACCACCGGAGGCACCGGCGATGCAGGCGCGATAGGCGATCACAGCGCCGATACCGCTGGCCACAAACATGGCCTCCAGCATCCGCTCCTCAGGGATGTTGTCCCGACGGTACAGCGGGATCAGCACTGCCGGCATCACCCCGCAGGCTCCGGCAGTAGGCGCCGCCACGATCCGGCGCATGCAGGCGTTAGACTCCCCCATGCACAGGGCCTCTGTGATCACCTCAGCGGCAAAGCTGCCGGAGATGGGGTCACCGGAGGCGGCATAGGAGCGCATCTGCTCCCCCTGGCCCCCTACCAGACCGCTGGCACTGTGGCGCTTGCCATTATAGGAGTCAGAGGCGTCCAGCATCGCATGCCATGCCTGGGCCATCTTGGCCATGGAGTCCTCCCGGGTCACGCCCCGGTTTTCCATGTCCGTTTCTATAATGATCTCCCAGATAGGCTTTTCCTCCCGCCGGACAGCGGCCAGAATATCCTTCATGGAATCCAGGTTCATCCTCAATCCTCCTTTTCGTAGTAGGTGATATGCAGGATGCCGGGCAGACGCCGCATCAGATCCAAGATCAGCGGCGGTACCGGCTCATCGGTCTCAATGATCATAATGGCGCTGCCGCCCTTGGCATCCCGGTGGAGGCTCATATTGGCCACGTTGACCTTTGCCTGGGACAGAGCGTAAGTCACATCAGCGATATGGCCCCGGTCGTCTCGGTTATGGATGATAAGCGTATGATAATCGCCGGTAAAATTGACCTCTACCCCGTCGATCTTGTTCACCCGGATCCGGCCGCCGCCTACGGAACAGGCCTGCATCGTCAGGCAGTTGCCTTCCTCTCCCACCACTTCCAGCTGCACGCTGTTGGGATGGGCATCCCGCAGATCAATTTCTCCAAAGGTAAACGTCAGCCCCTGTTCCTCAGCAATGCTGAAACTGTTGGGAATCCTCAGATCGTCAGGGGCCATTCCCAGCAGACCCGCGATAAGCGCCTTGTCAGTACCGTGGCCCACACCGGTCTCCGCAAAGGAGCCGTACAGGTGCAAAGCTGCCCGCACCGGGGTCTCTCCCAGCAGGGCCCGGGCCATACGGCCGATCCGCACCGCACCGGCGGTGTGGGAACTGGAGGGGCCTACCATGATGGGGCCCATAATGTCAAATATGTCGATCATAGCCGGCATTTCCTTTCCTCATTTGCTGTCGCACCGGTATCATATCATAAATTTCCAAATAGTCAACGGCTGTCACGAAATCCCTGTTAGTCTTTCCCTTTTGGTTGCATTTTACCGGTCTTTTCTTTATAATTGTATGTAATACAGAGACACCTATCCCCATTGGGAATCACGAAAGGAGCGACTCTCTATGGCATCTCTGCTGCTGAAAAACATTCGCACCGTCATCACCTGTGATGACAGTGACCAGGTCCTGGAACACATCGACATCTTTTGTGAAGACGGCCTCATCCGCGCCATGGGTCCCGCTCTCAGCACTGCTGCCGATGAAGTGATCGACTGCTCTGGGATGCTCTGCTATCCGGGATTGGTCAATACCCACCATCACCTCTACCAGTGCTTTTCCCGGAACCTGCCCCAGGTACAGAATATGGAGCTGTTTGACTGGCTGAGGACCCTCTATGAGATCTGGAAGAACCTGGATCAGACCGTAGTGCGCTACTCCTCTCTCACCGCCATGGGAGAGATGATGAAGCACGGATGCACTACCTGCTTCGACCATCACTACGTCTTTCCCGCCGGCAGCGGAGACCTTCTCTCCGCCCAGTTTGCCGCCGCGGAGGAACTGGGGATGCGGATGGTCTGTTCCCGGGGCAGCATGGATCTCAGCCGTAAAGACGGCGGTCTGCCGCCGGACAGCGTGGTGCAGACCATTGACGAAATCATGGCTGACAGCGCCCGGGCCATAGAGACCTACCACGACCCCCGGCCCGGCTCCATGCGCCAAGTGGTCCTGGCCCCCTGCTCCCCCTTCTCCGTTACCGGAGAGCTGCTGCGGCAGAGCGCCATCCTGGCCCGGCAGTACGGCGTGCGGCTCCACACCCATCTGTGCGAGACCAAGGATGAAGAGAACTACACCCTGGAGCGCTACGGCATGCGGCCTTTGGCCTACATGGAATCTCTGGGCTGGCTGGGCAAGGATGTGTGGTATGCCCACGGCATCCACTTCAACGACCAGGAGCTGCAGCTGCTGGCAGATACCGGCACCGGCGTGGCCCACTGCCCCGCCTCCAATATGAAGCTTGCCTCCGGGGTATGCCGGATCCCGGAGATGCTGAAGCTGGGCGTCCCGGTGGGGCTGGCCCTGGACGGCAGCGCCAGCAATGACGGCAACAGCCTGTTGGAGGAGCTGCGCACCGCCTATCTTCTCCACCGCCTCACCAGCAGCGCCGCCGCGCCCTCGGGCTACGACCTGCTGAAGATAGCTACCCGGGGCAGCACCCGTCTGCTGGGTCGAACGGATATCGGCTCCCTGGAGATTGGAAAATGCGCCGACCTGTTCCTTATTGACAGCAACCGTCTGGAGCTGGTGGGCTCCTGCGCCGATCCCAAGAATGTACTGGCCACGGTGGGTGTCCGGGGACCGGTGGACTACACCGTGATCCACGGCAAGGTGACCGTCCGGAAGGGCCATCTGGCCGGCTGGGATGAGGAGAAGCTCTCCCGGGAGGCCGGAGCAGTGTGGGAGGACTATCTCCGCCGCTGAAAGGGAACCTGGTCGGCAGGTCCTCCGCTTGCTGCTGCTCCCTGCCACAGACAGAAAAAACGCGCCGCGAGAAATTCTCGCGGCGCGTCTGTCTGTGAGACAGGTATCTGGTCCTTCAAAAGGATCAGGCGTTGGCCTTCTTGGCCATCTCCACCAGCTGGGTGAAAGCGGCGGCGTTGTTCACAGCCAGCTCAGCCAGCATCTTGCGGTTGATCTCCACACCGGCAGCCTTCAGGCCGTGCATAAAGGTGGAGTAGTTCATGCCGTTCATCTTGCAGGCAGCGCTGATACGGGTGATCCACAGCTGACGGAAGTCCCGCTTCTTCAGGCGACGGCCCACATACGCATAGGTCAGGGACTTCATCACCTGCTGGTTCGCCATCTTAAAGTGCTTGGACTTGGAACCCCAATAGCCCTTGGCCATCTTGAGGATCTTATTTCTTCTCTTGCGGGTCATCATTGCGCCCTTAACTCTTGCCATTGTAAAAGCCTCCTATTCTAAAGCGTATCGTATTTCTTATTTGTAGGGGATCATCTTGCGGATAGTGGCCTCGTTGGTCACGTCGGCATAACCACCGGCCCGCAGACGACGGGTACGCTTGGTATCCTTCTTGGTGAGGATGTGGCTCTTAAAGGCCTTGGCGCGCTTGACCTTACCGGTCTTGGTCAGGTTGAATCTTTTCTTCGCACCACTGTGGGACTTCAGCTTAGGCATAATTGCATACTCCTTCCGTATCTTTCCTTTGCATACGCAAATCGTGGTTTATTTCTTGGGGGACAGGAACATGGACATATTCCGCCCCTCCAGCTTTGCGCCCTTATCGACGCTGGACACTTCGGCGCACTGCTCTGCAAACTTATCCAGGAGCTTCTTGCCGATGTCCGTATGGGCCATCTCACGGCCGCGGAAGCGGACCGAGACCTTCACCCGGTTGCCATCGGTCAGGAACTTCTGCGCGTTTTTCAGCTTCACGTTGAAATCCCCGATATCAATACCCGGGGACATGCGGATCTCCTTGATCTCCACCACGTGCTGGTTCTTGCGCGCTTCCTTTTCACGCTTTCCCTGCTCAAACCGGTATTTGCCGTAATCCATCAGCTTGCACACGGGGGGATTGGCCTGGGGAGAGATCTTTACCAGATCCAGGCCCTGTTCATCGGCGATCTTCTGAGCTTCCTCTGCAGACATGATACCCAGCTGCTCGCCGCCGCTGCCGATCAAGCGCAGTTCCTTGTCTCGAATGTCCTCATTCAGTTGATGCATAACACTGCTAATAACCGAAGCACCTCCTTCAATCAATTGCCCATATTGACTATGCGCCACAAAACAAAATGCGGATACGAAACCGCATCCGCACACCAACAAAGCACGCCCCCTCTTGTCGGGACGTGTTCTTACCATGTTGACCCCTTCGCTTGGCTGGGGGTGAGGCGGATGCAGCCACCTTCTTTATTTTGCAGAGTTAGTATACCAGAGAGGGTAAAGATTGTCAAGGAAAAGTTTTTAAAAATTTTTATTTTGCTGAAAGAAGGGCGATGTTTCTCCCCGGCGCGTACCGCCGTCAGCCTTATAATATGTAACCCGCCGCCATTCCGGCGGCGGCAAAGCTCACTGATGCCAGGGGGACAGGGACAAGCGGATAAAATAACCCTGGTCGTGGCTGCAGACCGGACATTTGGCAGGGGCCTGCTTCCCCAGATGGATGTGGCCGCAATTGAGGCAGATCCATCCCATCTCCACATCGTCCACAAACAGCTTCCCTTCCCGCAGCTGCTGGGCAAACTGCTGGAAGCGCTGGGCGTGGGTTTTCTCAACGTCAGCGATCTGGCGGAAATGGCGGGCTGCTTCCGCAAATCCCTCCTCTTCCGCTTTCTGGGCAAACGCAGGATAAACGTCCTTCCACTCCTCTGTCTCATGGGCCTGGGCCAGTTCCAGCAGATCCACGATCTCTTCGCTGAGATCCACCGGATACCCGGCTCCGTCAATGATCCCATTGTCGCAGCCGCCCTTTTTCAGATGGTCGTAGAACACCTTGGCATGGGCCCGCTCCTGATCTGCAGTATACAAAAATATGGCTTCGATCAGATGCAGCCCCTTCTTTTTGGCTGCGCCGGCGGCAAAGGTGTAGCGGTTCCGGGCCTGGCTCTCCCCGGCAAAAGCCCGCAGCAGATTCTCACGGGTAACACTGTCTTTCCATTCCATAGCTCATCTTCTCCTTTCCTAATCAGCTGGCAACCCTATTTTCTGCGAAAAATTTCCGTTTATTCTACAAACCCACGGTATAAAGCCCAGCCGACGAGGAAACAATAGGGGCGTACACTCTTGGAAAGGAGGCCCCGTACAATGGATAAGATGGATAAAATGGACAAGATGAACAGCAAGAGCAATTGCCGCAACAGCAAGAGCGACCGCAATCAGACCAACAGCCAGAGCCAGAACAACCGCGGCCAGAGCAATCCTCAGAACCAGAAGTAACGTACAGAGCAGACAGAGCGGCAGGCACAGCGCCTGCCGCTCTTGATATAGCAAAGCTTTCTGTAAAGCCGGGCTTTTCGCCGCCAGATCACCACACCTGGCAGAAGGGACACACCACGATCTCCTGGCCGTGAATACGGCACTGATCGTAAAATACCGCAGACCGCCCACAAAAGCTACAGACTTTGGTGCATCCCGACAGCAGCACCAACAACAGCACCACCGCCACCAGCAGCGCCAGCCCTCTTTTTCCTTTGATTCGCCTTCCCATTGTGTTTCTCTCCTGTTCTGTTTCCTCAGCCAATTTACACCACATATGATGTAATGTCAAGTGTAATTTCAACCGTATGAAATAATATCCCTGTCAGAAACCCGGAAGGAGACACTGCTATGAAAACCTATCCTGAAATTCTGCGGGATCTGCGGGAAGACCGTGATTACACCCAGGCCCAGATCGCTGAAGTACTGGGCACCACGCAGCAGGTTTACTCCCGCTATGAAAACGGCATCAACGAAATGCCGGTACGGCACCTGCGCCGGCTATGCGAATTTTACCAGGTCAGTGCAGATTTCGTTTTGGGCCTTCCTCCCTTTCCGAAACAAAAGCGGTAAGTTCTTTTGTTGTGAATATCGCCTTTCCCGCAGCCCCTTGGGGCTGCGTTTTTGTCTATTAGAACATATTTCATGATGTTTGATCCGCTTTCCCAAAAAATGCTTGACATTTTATACTTTTCGGCATATAGTTCACATCATGAACTTTTTGGGAGGATGCTATGGAAGCCCTGAGCGAAGAACTGCTGACCGCCTGGCTGCGGCTGAGCAGCGTGATCAACAACCAGCGGCTGGTGGCGGGCCTGTCCTTCAATGAGGCCGTCGTCTGCAATCTGCTGGGCCGGGCCGCCCGCCAAGCGGACGGATACCTGACCGCCAAGGACTTGTGCACAGAGACCCGTATCCTCAAATCTCAAATGAATGTCATATTGCGCTCGCTGGAACAAAAGGGCCTCATCTCCCGCTGCCAGTCCGCCAAGGACAAGCGGCAGATCGAGGTCCGGCTTCTGCCGGAAGGCGCCGCCAGCTACGCCGCATCCCATCAGCAGATCATCCATCTGATCCAGCGTTTGATCGCTTCCGTAGGAGAAGATCAGATCCGACAGCTGATCCCCATGCTCCACCAGGTGGTGGATACTTTTGACATGATTCAACAGGAGGCTTGATTCCTATGGCGATCCGTATTATCACTGATTCTTCATCCGATTTTGAACCCGCCGTTGCCAAGCGGCGGAATGTGGAGATCGTCTCCATGCCCATTCAGTTCGGTAAAGCTACTTTCCTGGACGGAAAAACCATCAGCGGCGAGGTGTTTTACAAGCTTCTTAAAGAAGGTAAGGAGAATCCCTCCACCTCTCAGCCTACCCCCAACGATTTTCTCAAAGTCTTTGAGGCTGCCAAGGCTGCTGGGGATCAGGTAGTGGCTGTGCTACTTTCCAGCGCCCTCAGCGGCACCATCCAGAGTGCCATGATCGCCAAAGGCATGTGTGACTACGACGAGATCTACATTGTAGACAGTCTCAGTGCCACCGCCGGCATCCAGATCCTGGTCAACTATGCCTGCAAGCTCCGGGACAGCGGTCTGAAAGCTCCCGACATCGCCGCTCAGCTGGAGCAGATCAAGGGCCGTATCCGTATTTTTGCCGTGATCGATACCCTGGAGTATCTCCGCCGGGGTGGGCGGATCTCCACCCTGCAGGCCGGTCTCGGCACCATGACCAAGCTCAAGCCCGTCATTGCCGTCCGTGAGGGTGCCGTAGCCATCACCGGCAAGGCATTTGGCACCGGCGCTGCCGTCAAGCAGCTGCTCAAGCTCATTGCCGACCACCCGGTGGACGACGCGTTCCCCTCTTATTTCCTCTATACCGATGACAAGGGCCGGGAGGAGCTTCTCCTCCCCAAGCTGCGGGAACTGGGAAAGCTGCCCCAGCGGCTCCACTATTGCTGCATCGGCGCCACCATCGGCACCCATATCGGTCCCGGCGCTCTGGGTCTTGCCTATATCGAGCAGGCTCAGTAATCCCATTACTTGTCAGCCCCCCGACGGAGCATCTGTTCCGCCGGGGGGCTTTGCTGTTTATCAGAATACGTCACCCGTCGTCAGCTTCCGTCGGGCCATCATTACCAGAATCCCCAGGACAAGGAACCCCAGCAGCGCACCATAGCGCAGGGTGCAGAATATTTTTCGCATCGTGCTTACCTCTCAACGATCTTGTAATAGGTACGAGCGGTCAGCAGGTACACCACGCCGTAGACCAGGAAGAACACCAGCAGGGTACCCAGCGTGCACAGAGCCGTCAGAGCAGTGTCGTGGAGATAGAACAGTGTCAGGAGTTTTTCCACCATATTGAAGTCAAAGGCAATATGGATGGCTGCCACCACAATCGGCAGGAAGAACACCATCAGCACCTGGCTGCGGATGGCAGTACGGACCTCCTCCCGGCTCAGGCCCACCTTCTGCATGATCTCGAACCGGCGCTTATCTTCATACCCCTCGCTGATCTGCTTGTAGTAGATGATGAGCACCGTGGCCATCAGGAAGATGAAGCCCAGGAACAGTCCCAGGAACAGAAAACCTCCGGCAAGGCCGTACAGCTCGGAGCGGCCCTGACCGCTGGAGTTCCAGCTCATATACTCCCATCGTCCCGCGCCGTAGTCCGTCTTGTTCCCTTCCCAGTAGTCCTCTGTCAGGCGCTGGCATTCCTCATCGGAGCAATCCAAATCCAGATAGGCGTACCAATCCAGGAGGGACGCCTCCTCTCCATAAGCTGCCAGCTGAGCCTGATAGAGCTCTGTCAGCACACTTTCATCCGCCACAATCAGGCACATCTGATTGGAGATCTGCGGGGAAAACCAGGGGCTCTCCCGGAGATTACGCACCACCTGGAATACAGTAGCAGGATGCTTCTCCTCCCCATCGTCCCGGTTATCCCAGCGAAATTCCAGGGTGGAAAGACCTGTCCCGTATACCATGACCTCATCAGACTGAAGGTTTACGGTTTCCCCGGTAAGATCAGTGTAAGCGGAAGCGGTAAGGACATCCACGCTGTAAATGGAAACGATCTCATCTGCCCGGGTATTGGTATGAAACACTCCATCAGCATCCAGTCCCACACCGAACCTCACTGTGGCCATAGTCCGCTCCCCTGTGACGGTCACGCCCTCGCTGTTGATATAGCTCTCCGCATCCTTCAGTATGACTGGCGGGTTAAAGGGGTCCTCCTCATCCAGGTAATATCTCACCCGGATCTGAAGATCGCTGGGATGCAGCCGCCGGGAGATATCCTCGGTACCCAGCCACAGGGACAAGGTGCCGGAGATCATCACCATCACCATGGTGCAGAGGATGCAGATGTTGGCAAGGCCTACAGCGTTCTGCTTCATGCGGTAGAGCATGCCGGAGACGCTGATGAAGGGGCCGGTGCGGTAGTAGAACTTCTTATTCCGGCGCAGGGCCTTGAGGACAAAGACACTGACGGCGGTGAAGAGGCAGTAGGTGCCGATAATGACCAGGAACACCGCCACGAAATAAAAGGCGATAGCTTCCACACCACTGCTGGTCCTAACGGCAATGAAGTAGCCGCCCCCCAGGGTCAGAATCCCCAGAAGTGTCATCAGCCACCGGGTCTTGGGTTCCCGCTCCCCCACGTTGCCGCCCCGGAGCAGTTCAATGGGCCGGGATACCTGGATCTTCACCAGATTCACCAGTACGGTAGCGGCGATCAGTCCCGCAAAGAGGATCGCCGTCTCTGTCAGGCCCTTCCAGGAGATGTAGAAGCCCAGGGGCACTCCAAAGTCCAAAGCCCGGTACAGCAGCAGCGTCACCAGCTTGTGGAGGAGCATCCCCACAGCCAGGCCCCCAGCAATGCCGATCACGCCTACATACAGGCCCTCCAGCAGCATCAAAGCGGCGATGTGGTTCTTGCCCATACCTAAAATATTGTACAGGCCCAGTTCCCGTTTCCTCTGCTTCATCAGGAAACCGTTGATATAAAAGACGAAAATGACGGAAAAGACAAAGGCCACGAACATGCCCATGGACATCATCATCTGGACATAGTAGTAACCGTTGGTCCTTCCGGGGGTCATGTCCTGGACACCGGGATCGTTGACCAGTGCGGACATAATGTAAAAGGCGGCCACGTTTCCCATCAAAGAGAGAATGTAGGGCACAAAGAACCGGCGGTTGAGCTTGAGGCTCTGGGCCGCCAGCCGGGGATAGAGGCTCTTACGCACGGCCCTCACCTCCGGACGCCAGCAGGGTCAACGTGTCAGAGATTTTCTGGTACATCTCCTCCGGGGTGCTCATGCCCCGATAGATCTGGTGGAACACCTCGCCATCCCGGATAAACAGCACCCGCCCGGCATGGCTGGCAGCCTTGGTGCTGTGGGTGACCATAAGGATGGTCTGACCTTCGGCGTTGAGCTGGCTGAACAGTTTCAGCAAGCTGTCGGTGGCTTTGGAGTCCAGGGCTCCGGTAGGCTCGTCGGCCAGGACGATCCTGGGTTCGGTAATCAGGGCCCGGGCCACTGCCACCCGCTGCTGCTGGCCGCCGGAGATCTCATAGGGATATTTCCCCAGCAATTCCTCAATCCCCAGATGCTTGGCCAGGGGCTTCAGCCGCTGCTCCATGTCCGGGTAGCTGCGCCCCGCCAACACCAGAGGCAGCAGGATGTTGTCCTTGACAGAGAAGGTATCCAACAGATTGAAGTCCTGGAACACAAAGCCCAGATGGTCCCGGCGGAAGGCGGCGATGTCCTTCTCCCGGATGGCCACGATATCTTTCCCATCCAGCAGCACCTTGCCGCTGGTGGGCTTATCCAGTGCCGCCAGGATGTTCAGCAGAGTGGTCTTGCCGGAGCCGGACTCACCCATGATAGCCACATATTCCCCGGCCTCTACGGAAAAATTCACCTTGGTCAGGGCATGGACCTGCTGACCACCAAAGCGGGTGGTATAAGTCTTTTTCAAATCATTTACTTGCAGGATCGGCATATTCATTCCTCCTTGGGATCTGTTTGACAAGGTCATTATACCCTCCGCAGCAGGGTCCAGCCATCGATTTACCTTATAATTGGGCCATCAATCTTACGGTCGTGTAAGGTTGGCCGCTTCCAGTGCCCCCAGCAGCTTCTTTCCGTTTTCCTCTGCAGAAAGGCGAAAGCCATTGACAGGGCAGACCCGGCGCTTGTATGATAAGGATATCTAAATCATCGCTGTTTTATCGGCGATATGCTGCAGAAACGAGGGATCATTATGAGCAATCTGACGGATTATGTGGTGGAGCAGGCGGTAAACGTCCTCTCCATTGACAGCCCCACCGGCTTTACCGCCCGGGCGGCGGACTATGTGATGGGCGAGTACCGGAAGCTGGGCTACGACCCCGTCCTCACCAACAAGGGCGGCATCCTGGTGTGCGTCAACGAAGGCAACGGACAGGCCTCCGGCAAGCCGGAGGAGAGTCCCATCCTGCTTCAGGCCCACATGGACACCCTGGGAGGCATGGTCTGCTCCATCAATGAAAAGGGCCGTCTGGCCCTGAGCCCCCTGGGAGGCATGAACCCCAACAACGGCGAGGCGGAGAACTGCCGGGTCTATACCCGGACCGGGAAGGTCTACACCGGTACCTTCCAGATGAAAAATGCCTCCATCCACGTCAACGGTGACTACAACTCCACCGCCCGCTCCTACGATGTGATGGAGGTGGTGCTGGACGAGCTGGTGGAGAGCAAGGCTGACACTCTGGCCCTGGGTATCCTGCCGGGGGACATTGTAGCCTTTGACCCCCGCACCGTGGTGACAGAGTCCGGATTCATCAAGAGCCGTTTCCTGGATGATAAACTCAGCGTGGCCATCCTCCTGGGCTATGCCCGGCATCTGAAGGAGACAAACACAAAGCCCCAGCGGAAGATCTACCAGCACATTACCGTATTTGAGGAAGTGGGGCACGGCGGCTCCGGCTCTGTCCCCGCCGATGTGGCGGAGATCCTGGCAGTGGACATGGGCTGCGTGGGTGACGGCCTGGACTGCAAGGAGACCCAGGTTTCCATCTGTGCCAAAGACTCCGGCGGCCCCTACCACTACGACGTGGTCTCCGGTCTGGTCAGCGCTGCCCAAAGGGCGAACCTGGACTTTGCCGTGGACGTCTACCCCCACTACGGCTCCGACGCGGAGGCGGCTCTCCGGGCAGGCTACGACTGCCGTCACGGCCTGATCGGTTCCGGCGTCTATGCCTCCCATGGCTATGAACGCAGCCACAAGAAGGGCGTGGAGAACACCCTGGGCCTCCTGGTATCCTATTTGGGATAACCGCAACCCCTTGCAAATACTGGACTCTACTGCTGGTCGGTTGCAGAAACCTTCCGGCATAGGGTAAGGTGGGTAGCAAGGAGGTGCCAGACTATGTATGAGATCGACAAGGAAGCATTCGGCACATTTTTAGCCCAGCTGCGGAAAGAAAAGGGCATGACGCAGAAGGACCTGGCGGAACGTATTTTCGTCTCTGACAAGGCGGTGAGCAAGTGGGAGCGGGGACTGAGCCTGCCGGACGTGGCTCTGCTCCAGCCACTGGCGGACCTGATGGGCGTGACCATATCGGAACTCCTCAGGGGCCAGCGCATTCAGGCAGAGACGCCGCTGACAGCGCAGGAGGCAGACCGGCTGGTGTCCGGAGCACTCCACCTCACCGTCCAGGAACAGGCGGAGCAGCGGGAGATCCGCCGCCGCTGGGCTCTGCGCTACGCCCTGGGCGTTCTGGTGCTGGCCGTGGAGCTGTTGTTTCTATGGCGGGTCACAGGCTATTTGACAGATAATCTTGCATCCATGCTGCTGACTCCCCTGCTGCTGGCCGCTATTTTCGGCCTCTACTTCTGTTTCTTTGCCAAAGAGCGGCTCCCCGCCTTCTATGACGAGAACAAGATCAATTTTTACAGCGACGGCCCCTTTCGGATGAATGTCCCCGGGGTTTCCTTCAACAACAGCAACTGGCCCCACATCCTGCGGGCAGTCCGTATGTGGTCGGTGGCTATGATGCTCCTGTACTCCCCGGTCTATCTCCTGACCCGCCGGGCCTGCGGCCTGCTGGCCGATGAGAGACAGCAGATCGCGGCACTGATGATCCTATGCATGGCCATCCTGTTCGGCGGTCTGTTTATCCCCATCTATGTGATGGGCCGAAAGTACCAGTGAGGGGCATAATTTTCTTCAAAAACGTGCCGTGGAGCGTTTGCTCCACGGCACGTTTTCCTTTACTCCACTTCCAGGAGAGGCCGTTCCAGACCAATGATGACCCGAGTCCCCCGGCCCGGCTCCGACTCCGCCGTGATGGTGTGGCCCAGTCGACGGCAGGTCTCCCGACACAGGTACAGCCCGATGCCGGTAGCGCGCTTATCCATGCGGCCATTGCAGCCGGTAAAGCCCCGCTCAAAAATCCGGGGCAAGTCCTCCCGGGCAATACCCACGCCGTCATCCTCGATGATCAACCGGGCATCCCGGGCGTAAATCTTCACATGCCCCCCTGGGGCGTATTTCACCGCGTTGGCCAGGACCTGCTCCACCACCAGCTGCAGCCACTTCTCGTCAGTGAGGACCCGCAGGTTGGTGGGACGCAGCTCCAGGGATACTTTCCCCCGGATAAACAAAGTGGCGTACTTCCGGGCCGCCTGACGGAGGATACTGTCCAGGTCGTGATCCCGGATCACGTAGTCGGTAGAATCCGATCCCAGGCGGAGGTAGCTGAGCACCAGCTCCACATACTGCTCAATGCGGAACAGCTCTGAGCGCAGCTCCCGCCCCCGGTCCGTCTCATCTCCCTGGAGCAGCAGGCCCATAGCGGCGATGGGAGTTTTGATCTGATGGACCCACATGGTGTAGTAATCCATATTTTCCCGCTCCCGGGCGTCGGCGGCGGAACTGACCTGCCGCCGCACCTCGTCCAGCTCCCGCAGGAGCTTCTGGTAGGTCTCCGCCTCCAGGCTCTCAGGCTCCGGCATCTGGTCCAGCACCAGGGAGGCGTGCCCCTCCATCTCCTCCAGGCGGACGATCCGCCTGCGCCACCAGATAAACCGCACCACGGCACATAGCAGCAGCAGTACCGCGCACAGCAGTGCTGCATAGCCCACTGCCTCCACCGGCATCTGATAGAGGTACAAGACCACCGCAAAAATCCCCGTGCATGCCGCCAGCAGGACCAGCACCCATATCCGTTCCCGGATAAATCTGTTTGCTCTTCTCATACTCCCTCGTTCACTCGATCAGATAACCCATACCCTTCTTGGTACGGATAAAATCTTCCAGCCCGATCCCCTCCAGTTTCCGCCGCAGCCGGGCCATATTCACCGTCAGGGTGTTTTCATCCACAAAGCTGTCCGTCTCCCACAGCTTCTGCATCAAGGTCTCCCGGGAGACAGTACTCCCCTTGTGCTCCAGCAGCACCTGGAGGATCCGGTACTCATTGCGGCTGAGTTCCAGCTTGCTGCCCTGGTAACTCAGAGTGTTGTCTCCGGTATCCAGTATCGCCCCCCGGCACTCCAGCAGCGGCGCCGACGGAGCAAAGTCATAGGTCCGGCGCAGCATAGCCTGGATCTTGGCGGTAAGCACTTCCAGGTCGAAGGGCTTGGCCACAAAGTCGTCACCGCCCATGTTCATAGCCATGACAATATTCATATTATCCGAAGCGGAGGAGAGGAAGATGATCGGCACCTGGCTGAGCTTGCGGATCTCAGCACACCAGTGGTAGCCGTTGCGGAAGGGCAGGCCGATGTCCAGCAGCACCAGGTGAGGCGCAAAGGCGGCAAATTCCCCTACCACGTTGGTGTAATCCGCCGCCCGGCGGACCTCCCAGCCCCAGGAGGCAATATGGCGCTCCACGGCCCCGGCAATGGCGTCGTCATCCTCCACCAGAAAGATCTTGTACATAGTCCCTCCTCTCCCCCGGCACACACCGGGACAGCTTTTTATCTGTTTTATGATAGCCGTTTTCCGCCCTGATGACAAGGGAACAGTGTTTAAGATTTTTATAAAAAAAACTGCCTGGAACGCAAGCGTTCCAGGCAGTTTTTATGAAAAGGCTTATGAATCCCGCAGGATTACTTGTTCTTGAGCTGCTCGTCAATGGCCTTGGCGGCGGTCTTGCCGGCGCCCATGGCCAGGATCACGGTGGCAGCACCGGTGACGGCGTCGCCGCCGGCGTATACGCTCTCGCGGCTGGTCAGGCCATCCTCGTTGACGATGATGCCGCCCTTCTTGTTGATCTCCAGGCCCTTTGTGGTGGACTTGATCAGGGGGTTGGGGCTGGTGCCCAGGGACATGATCACGCAGTCCATCTCCATCTCGAACTCGCTGCCCTCCTTGACGATAGGACGACGGCGGCCGGAGGCGTCGGGCTCACCCAGCTCCATCTCCACGCACTTGATGCCGCAGACGGAACCGTTCTTGGGATCGCGGCGATCATCGGGATTGTGATAGCCCAGGATCTCCACAGGATTGGTGAGGGTCTTGAAGATGATACCCTCCTCCTTGGCGTGCTCCACCTCCTCGCGGCGGGCGGGCAGCTCCGCCTCGGAGCGGCGGTAAATGATGTACACCTCGGCGCCCAGACGCTTGGAGCAGCGGGCGGCGTCCATAGCCACGTTGCCGCCGCCGACCACAGCCACCTTCTTGCCCTTGAGGTCCATGATGGGAGTGTCAGCGCCCTCGCGATAGGCCTTCATGAGGTTGATACGGGTGAGGAACTCATTGGCGGAATATACGCCCTTGAGGTTCTCGCCAGGAATATGCATGAACATGGGGAGACCGGCGCCGGAGCCGATGAACACAGCCTCGAAGCCCATCTCGTCCATCAGCTCGTCGATGGTGATGGAACGGCCGATGACCACGTTGGTCTCGATCTTCACGCCCAGCTCCTTCAGGCCATCCACTTCCTTCTGCACGATGCTCTTGGGCAGACGGAACTCGGGGATACCATAGACCAGCACGCCGCCGGCCAGGTGAAGGGCCTCAAACACGGTGACCTCATATCCCTTGCGGGCCAGGTCGCCGGCGCAGGTCAGGCCGGAGGGGCCGGAGCCGATCACAGCCACCTTGTGGCCGTTGGAAGCGGGCGCCACAGCCTTCTCCTTAGCGTTGGCGTTGTGCCAGTCGGCCACGAAGCGCTCCAGACGGCCGATACCCACAGGCTCGCCCTTGATGCCCCGGACACACTTGGACTCACACTGGGTCTCCTGGGGGCACACACGGCCGCACACGGCGGGCAGGGCGCTGTCCTGAGCGATGATCTGGTAGGCGGCCTCGAAGTCACCCTCGGCCACCTTGGCGATGAAGTCGGGGATGTGGATCATAACGGGGCAGCCGGACACGCAGGGCATGTTCTTGCAGTGGAGGCAGCGCTGGGCCTCGTCAATGGCCTGCTCCTTGGTGTAGCCCAGAGCTACTTCTTGAAAGTTGCCCGCGCGGACCACAGGGTCCTGGTGGGGCATGGGGTTCTTCTTCAGGCTCATATTAGGCATCTTACTTTACCTCCTGCTTGAACAGATTACAGGTTTCCTCACGGGCATGGAGCTCGAAATCCCGGTACATGGCGCCGCGGCTCATGGCCTCGTCGAAATCCACCTGGTGGCCGTCGAACTCAGGGCCATCCACGCAGGCGAACTTGGTCTCGCCGCCCACGGTCAGACGGCAGCCGC
>UROF01000031.1 GCA_900549475.1 uncultured Eubacteriales bacterium | reverse complement strand
GCTTCCGCTTGGCAAAATAGGGCAGGATCTTCTTTTTGATGATGCTCTCCTTGGTAAGCCAGGTATTGAGCTTCAGCTTGGGCTTAATGTCCCTCTCATAGAGGGCGACGAAGCTCTCAAAGGTCATGTTCACATCGGCCTGCTTCTCCATCAGGAACTCCCGTTCCCATTCCAGCGCCTCTCGCTTGGTGGCAAAGCCCCTTTTGAGCTTCTGCTGACGCTCTCCCTTCCAGTCGGTGTAGCGGAACTGCACATACCAGGTGCCGTTGTCCTTGTTCTTGAACGCTGCCATAATTACTCCCCCTTTCTCGCCGTCTCGGTTCTCGTGCCATAAAACTTCTCGTGGAAGAACTTGCGGTCAATCCGGCCAGAGATAGTGATACAGCCGGTTTTCGCCAGTTCCTCGTTCATCTGCCGGATGAGCTTGTAAGCGTAGGGGACGGATACACCCAGCTCCTCGGCCACTTCATTGACGCGCATAAAAATCTGGTTTGCCATGATAAATACCTTCCTTTCTTTGTTGTTGGTGACTGTGGCCTGCAAGTGTTGTGTTTCATAAATGCCTCCTTACTTATGTCCGCCACTTTTTCTTAGTTTCGCAACCAAAAATCTGACGGGCCATTTGATGCACTATATTATCTAAGCTTATTAGCTTAGTGATCTTATAATACTATACATATAAGCTTAGTTCAAGCCTTTTTGAAGAAATATTGTTAAATAAATTTGCTTAGATTACCTTGACAGAACTAAGCAAATATGCTATGTTTCTTATAAGAACAACCATAGATGGGAGCTGGATGTATGGCGATTGGCGAACGGATTCACTTTTTCCGTCTCCTGCGGGGGATGACACAGAAATACCTCGGTATGGCGTTGGGCTTTCCAGAGAAGTCTGCCGATGTGCGCCTGGCACAGTATGAAACTGGATCAAGGACCCCTAAGGCGGATCTAACTGCCGCCCTGGCGCAGGTACTGGATGTCTCGCCCCATGCCCTCTCCGTCCCGGACATAGACTCCTATGTGGGGCTTATGCACACCTTGTTTACCCTGGAGGATAACTACGGTTTGAAGATCACGGAGCAGGACGGTGAGCTTGCCTTGCAGGTAGATTTCCGCAAAAACAAGGATGCTGCCCGGCTGCACGAAATGCTTTGGGCCTGGCGGGAACAGGCGGCCAAACTGGAGGCCGGTGAGATCTCCCAGGAGGAGTACGACCGCTGGCGTTACTACTACCCGGAGTACGACAGCAACCAGATCCACGCCAAGGTACCTCCGGAAGGTCTGATCTGAACCTCTCACTTGTAGGCCACGGGAGAGGCCGTTTGTTGCACAAAATCAGAAAATTCAGATAAATGAGAGCAAAATAAAAAAGGTCTAACTGATTAGCAAAAATCAGTTAGACCTTTTACTTATGAATAAAAAGATGAGGATTTTTAGGCTACTCGCAAGCCACCCGATTTTTCTTTTTAAACTCAATAAATCGGGATTTGACGAGTGCTATCAATCTGCTATCAAATGGGAATTTGAAAAATCAAAAAGTCAGTATTTTCAAGGGTTTGCGGGCCCTCATATCCACTTTTTGCTTATTCCCACTCGATGGTGCCGGTGGGCTTGGGCGTAAGGTCAAAGAGGCAGCGGTTGACACCCTTGACCTCGCTGGTAATGCGGCGGGTGATGTGCTGGAGCAGATCAAAAGGCACATTCTCCACCGTGGCCGTCATGGCATCCACGGTGTTCACCGCACGGATAATGACACACCACTCATCGGCCCGGCGGTTATCCCGGACACCTACGCTCTTCAGGTCGGGGATGGCGGTGAAATACTGCCACACCTTGCCCTCCAGACCGTTTTTGGCAAACTCCTCCCGCAAAATGGCGTCGCTCTCCCGAACAGCCTCCAGGCGGTCACGGGTAATGGCTCCCAGGCAACGGACACCCAGGCCGGGACCGGGGAAGGGCTGACGATAGACCATGGAGGCAGGCAGGCCCAGGGCAACACCGCAGGCACGCACCTCATCCTTGAAGAGCATCTTCAAAGGCTCTACCAGCTCAAACTTCAGATCCTCAGGCAGGCCGCCCACATTGTGGTGGCTCTTCACTGCCTTTACCGTCTTGGTGCCGGATTCAATGATGTCAGGGTAAATGGTCCCCTGGCCCAGGAACTCGATCCCCTGGAGCTTCCGGGCCTCCTCCTCGAACACCCGGATGAACTCAGCGCCGATGATCTTACGCTTGCGCTCCGGCTCCGCAACACCAGCCAGCTTATCCAGGAAGCGGTCCACAGCGTCCACATAGACGAGATTGGCGCCCATCTCCTCCCGGAATACCCGGACTACCTGCTCCGGCTCTCCCTTACGGAGAAGGCCATGGTTGACATGGACACAGGTGAGCTGATTGCCGATAGCCTTGATGAGCAGCGCGGCCACCACGGAGGAATCCACGCCGCCGCTGAGGGCCAGCAGCACCTTCTTATCCCCTACCTGGCGGCGGATCAGTTCCACCTGATCGGCGATAAAGTTCTCCATATTCCAGTTGGCCTCCGCCTTGCAGGTGTCAAACACGAAAGCACGAATGGCCTTCTCCCGCTCCTCGCCGTCATGGGCCAGGGGGGCGCCGCCCTTGTGATCCACAGACCACACCGGCAAGCCGCTGCCGTACACCGCTTCACCGGCGTCGATGGTCACTCCGTCCACCACCCGGTTCGGTCCGCCGTTGAGAATGATGCCCTTTACATTCGGCAGGGCAGCCAGCTCCTCAGCGGAAATATCATGAGCATGGATCTCCGTGTAAACACCCATGGCCCGGATCTCTCTGGCCAGACGGGGGTTCTCCTCGCTGCCCAGATCCAGGATCAAAATCATATCCTGCTTCATCGTATTCCCTCCTATGTGAAAAATCTTGTCGAATTATTGTATCATATGGCGTTTACCCGCGCAAGCGTTTTCACCGCCATATCACCGCGCTTTTACCCTTCAGTGTGCCCTTCCAGAGCCTCCTGCCACTCCGCTTCCCGGAACCCCAGCAGGACGCCGTTCTCCCATACCAGAACAGGGCGGCGCACCAGCATCCCGTCACTGGCCAGAATATCCAGCTGCTCCTCCTTACCCATAGAAGCCAGGCGGTCGCGGAGGCCCAAAGCCCGGTACTGCTGGCCGCTGGTATTAAAAAATTTCTTCAGAGGCCACCCATTTTTCTTCTGCCACAGGGCCAGTTCCTCCCTGGTGGGATTGTCCTGCCGGATGTCCCGGAGCTCATAGGATATCCCATGGCTGTCCAGCCACTGCCGGGCCCGCTTACAGGTACTGCACCCTGGGTGCCAGATCAACAGCATACCGTCTATTCTCCTTTCTCAATATTCCCGCAGCACCAATTCTGTTGCTCCAGGATTCAGTCCGATCTCCAGGCGGATGACCTTGGGGTGAGATGCATATGTCCTGCGGATCATATCCCGCAGCTGTGTCCCACTGTGATAGCCGTGGATCAGTTCCAGCCGATACACAGAGCCACCTGCCCGCCGCAGAGCCGCATCGATTGCCCGCTGCGCCTGCCACCAGGTCATCCCGTGAAGATCCAGACGAACTGTCCCGCTCTGCATACCCTACCCCCTCTCCTGGAAATCCTCTGCACTAATATTTCTTCTGCCGCAGCTGCTTTGTCAGCAGTTGACGCCGATTTATCCTCAGTATACCATGCCCCATAAACATTGAAAAGAGTATGCCCTGGGTGCTGAAAAAGAAAAATGCCGCTTTCTTTCAGAAAGCGGCATTTTTCTTGATGGAGAAGATTGAGGAAAAACGATACAACAGTTCAGGTTTCTCTCCCGAACTGAGACTATGATAGCATTTTCCAGCACTTTTTGTCAATGTTGATATTACCCAAAATTGATATTCTTTACCCCCTTTGGTCGTCAAAATCGTCAACGAATTCGTATTACTTACAAAAAATATGTCTCTCTGGCGGTTTTTGCCCACCAGAGAGACACTTTTGTCCATTTTACAGTTTTTGTCCGTCAACGAAAACAGCTTTCAGATTCAGCTCCTGATCCAGTACCAGCAGATCGGCAGCCCGGCCCGGCTCAATGGCGCCGATGTCGCTGAGACCGGCAGCTTCGGCGGGGGCTGTGGAAGCTGCATATACCGCAGCCTCCAGAGGCAGGCCGAACTTCACCACATTCCGCAGGGCATCCACCATGGAGATGGAAGAACCCGCCAGGGTGTCGGTGCCAGTGAGGGTAGCTTTTCCGTTCTTCACGGTGATGGGCTGGCCACCCAGCTCATAGTCGCCGTCGGGCATGCCCGCACAGCGCAGGGAGTCGGAGATCAGGTTCAGCTTATCCCCGAACATCTTGTAGGTAGCCCGAATCACCGCCGGATGGATGTGGAGGCCGTCGCAGATCAGCTCCACACTGGCGCCGCTGTCCAGAGCCGCACCAATGATCCCCGGCGCCCGGTGCAGGAAGGAGGGCATACCGTTATAGAGGTGAGTGGCGTGGGTGGCGCCGGCGGCAAAGCCCGCCATAGCCGTGTCGTAGTCAGCAGTGGAGTGGCCCAGAGAGACGGTGCACTTCTGGGACACATTGCGGATGAACTCCTCAGCGCCCTCCTCCTCGCAGGCCACGGTCACCAGCTTCACCATACCGCCGGAGGCCTCGTTGAGACGGTCAAAGAGGGCCACATCAGGCTTGTGGAGGTTCTCCGCCGCCTGAGCGCCCCGCTTGGCGTAGCAGAGGAAGGGACCCTCCAGATGGATACCTGCGCATTTGGCTCCGCCCTCACGCTTAAAGTCCCGGATGGTGTGCATGGCAGGGGTCAGGGTCTCCTCCTTCAGGGTCATGGTGGTGGCCAGGAAAGAGGTCACACCGTGGGCGGCGTAGTAGTCCGCCATCGGCTGCATACCCGCCGGATTGCCGTCGGAGAAGTCTTCTCCCATGGCGCCGTGGGTGTGGATATCCACCAAGCCGGGGATCACATAGCAGCCCTGGGCATCCAGGTCCGCTGCGCCATCCAGGGCGCCCACCGCTTCAATGGTCTTATTAAAAAGGATATCGGCGTCCACAAATTCCTTACCCACGAATACTTTCGCGTTTTTGATCAGCATATCGATTTCCTCCTCAGCGGCTTACTTCACGATCTCCGGCAGGCTGGCGGCAGCCATGGACTGGCCTACCCGGCGGAACTTCTCGTCGGGCAGCTCCGGATGGATCTTATCGGCGATGTCGGGATATTCCTCCGCCAGCACCTTCTTGCAGGTATCCAGGATCAGGTCGCCGCCCTTTCCGCTCATTACCCGGCCCAGCAGCAGCACATGGCGGCAGCCGTAGAGGTCGAAGTAATAGGCCAGGGTGTGGCCCAGATATACACCGATGGACTCATAGACCTTGGCGGCAGCCTCACTGCCCTCCTCCATCAGCTTCTGGACTACCTTCAGCTTTTCGGCGGGGCTCAGGCTCTCATCCAGGGCGATCCCAGCCCGGGGGGCCAGCTTGATGACGCCGTCCTGAGAGAAGTACTTCACGCCGCAGCCAATGTCGCCGCTCCACTCGTCCTCCATGGCCTCGGGGTTGGCGTCCACCGGCATGAATGCCAACTCATTGAGCCAGCCGGTGATATTGCCCTTGTCATCCACGTAGCCCACAGCCTCGCTGGTACCCATGGCAATACCCAGGACGCTGTTGTCCTCCAGGCTCATGGCGCCGGCCAGGGCGGACACGTCGCCGTCGTTGGCCACAGCGAAGGGGATGTCGCCAAAGGTATCCTTGATGGCCCGGATATAGATGTCCTTCACCTTGGCCTCGAAGGCGTCCTTGGGCACCTTCAGGAACAGAGAGGCCACCATGGTACGGTTGTCCACATACACACCAGCAGAACTGACGCCTACCGCGTCCACCCGGGGCATCTTCTCCGCAGCGGACTTGAAGGCCGCCACAATACCATCGTAGTGATAATCAGGGTCGGAATTGGTCTTGGGGAACCAGACAACCTCCTCGGAATAGACGGTCTCACCGTCCACCACCGCGGACACCTTCCGGTCGCTTCCGCCGGCATCAAAGCCAATGCGGCAGCCATCCATATGGCGGCCAATGGCCTGGGAAGCACCCTTCTCCTCAGGTACCTTGTCCACCTGTAACACCTCAAAGGGCTTTTCATAGACACTGGCCATAAAGTCTGCGTCAAAGGCCCGCTTACCGGTGAGGGAGAAGGTCTCCTTCAGATAGTTGTAAATGGTCTCGTCGCCGGCCACATATACCTTGAAGCCGCCCTTCATCCACAGGATGGTCTTTACCAGACGGTCCATGTAGTAGCAATCGGCCTCATGCATCTCCTCGGTGCCGTGGATAAAGGTATGGTAGGCCGCGATCTGCCCCCGGTCCCGCTCCACGGCAATGGAAACCGGCTTCTTGGCATCAGCCAAAAACGCGCGGTTAAACCGCAGCAGGGGCATAAAATCAGGATCCAGGGATGGGATGTGTTTCAGCTCCACAGAAATACCAAATCTGTTCATGGCGATTCTCCTCACAATCGTTCAAAATTGGGGGCGGATCCTCCCGCTCCGGCAGATTTACCGTTCTAGTTTATTCTACCACGCTTTTTCCTCCCTGTCACCCCAAATAAAAAATTTTTTCTTTTCTTTTTGCTCATTGCAAAATAATTTCGGCAATGGTACAATAGAGGAAACCCCTGAAATCTTACATATTTCACAAAAAGGAGAGGTTCAAAGCGATGGATCGAAAGAAACTCCAGGATACCCAGGCATGGGTACGTTCGGAGCTGGAGCGCTCCGTTCAGTTCTGGCTGAAAAACGGCATGGACCATCAGCATGGCGGCGTCTATACCTGCCTTGACCGTAAGGGCGAGATCTACTCCACCGATAAGAGCGTGTGGATGCAGGGCCGGTGCGGCTGGACCTTTGCCTACCTGTGCCACGTCTACGGCGTAAAGCAGGAGTGGCTGGATGCCAGCAAGAGCTGCATCGACTTCATGGAAAAGTACTGCATCAACCGGGAGGCCGGCGACCGTATGTACTTTACCGTCACCGAGGACGGCAAGCCTCTGCGCCAGCGCCGTTACTGCTTCAGTGAGGGCTTCTACTGCATGGCTAACGCCGAGTACTACGGCGTCACCGGCGACAAGGAGTGCCTCATGCGGGCCCGGAAGGCCTATGAGCTGATCTGGCAGCTCAACAATGGCCTCATCAAGGACCCCACCGGTCTTGGCCCCAAGACCATCCCCGAGACCCGCACCGGCCGGGCTCTGGCCGACCCCATGATCTACCTGAACATCACCGCCGTCATGCGCCGCTGCGACAGCGAGCAGCGGGAGCTGTATGATGCCCGGGCCAAAGAGTGCGCCGAGGCCATCTTCAAATACCACCGCAAGCCGGAACTGCACTGCACACTGGAGAGCGTAGACATGGACGGCAACCCGGAGCTGTGGTACACCGCAGGCCGTGTGGTAAACCCCGGCCACGACATCGAGTGCTCCTGGTTCGTCATGGAGGAGGCCAACTACGAGAACAATCCCGCGCTGCATCAGCAGGCCGTGGAGATGTTCGACGACGCCTTCAACGCCGGCTGGGACAAGGAGTACGGCGGACTGCTGTACTTCATCGACTGCCTGGGCAAGCCCCCGGAGGCCTATGAGCACGATATGAAGCTGTGGTGGCCCCACAATGAGATCCTCATCGCCTCCATGATGATCTACCGGGATACCGGCGATGAGAAGTATCTGGACGCCTTCTACAAGACTCTGGACTACTGCAAGGAGCACTTTGCCGATCCTGAGTACGGCGAGTGGTACGGCTACCTGCGGCGGGACGGCCTGCCCACCATGCCGTCCACCAAGGGTTCTACCTTTAAGGGCCCCTTCCACCTGCCCCGGTGCCTGATCCAGGTGGATACTATGATCTCCCAGATCCTGGCCAAGTAAATCATCTGTACATAGCAAAGGGACGCAGCCTTGGGCCGCGTCCCTTTGCTATTATACCGTTTTCTTCCGCCGGGCCAGCAACACCGCCGCCGCGGCTACCACCGCCACCACCAGCACACCGCTGAGGATGTAGGGGACGTAACCTCTGACAGGCATGGTGGGGTCCTGAGCGGCTGTCAGCTCCGGCGTGCCCACCTGACGCACCGGGAAGTCCCTGCCGTCCGGCTCATCCAGGCAGAACCACAGGTTCCTGCTCCCAAAGAGGTATGCCACATAGCCCCAGGTCCGCCCCTCCTCGTCGGTAAAGGTGGAATCGATATAGCCCGTACCGGTAAGCTGGTCCAGGACCTCTGCCGCCTCCCAAACGTCCTTTGGCGCCGGTGCGCCGGGGTAGTCATAAAAGACGATCTCCGCCACATTACCGTCGCAGCCCTCAAACTGCCCGTCGTAGGGCTGGATCTCATCGGCGTATTCCTCCGCAAAGGAGAGATAATCGTACTTCAGCACGAAATCCTCCATAGGCGCCCAGCCGACAATCTCCCCTTCGTCTCCCCATACCACGGCACAGACCCAGTCCTCATACTGGTAGTAGAGCCAGAGGGTGTAGCCGTTGCGGAACTGGTGGACTACCCTGGTCCCCTCGGGGGCATCCCAGAGGGTAATGAACCCCTCGTCCCCGTTGGCATAGAATTGCCGTCCGATGTAATCACACTGGTCGGCGTGCTTTTTATAAAAATTGTTCTCCGGCTCCCACAATACATCCGCCCGGGCCGGGGTGCAGAGGGCCAGCAGGGTCGTTACCATCAGAACTAAAGAAAAAAACTTCCGCTTCATCCTCATATCCTCCTATTTTTTCCTCCGCCGCAGCAAGAAAATCGTCACTCCCCCAATAACCACCACCAGCAGCCAGGGCAGCAGTGCCTCACCGGCCGCTGCCACCGCCGCACCGCCGGAGATCACGTCAGCCAGAGCTACCGTGGTAAGGCTTACGGCTGTTACCGCCGTCAGCAGCAGCGCCATCAATATCCGCTTTTCCATCCTCATTCCCCCTGTTATTTTTTCAGCGCAAAGCAAAGCTTTGCGCATAAAGTTCTTTTTGATCCTTTTTCTTTCAAGAAAAAGGATATATGCTGTTATAGCAGACTGATAAGCCGCCCAGTTATGTAGGAAAACAGGTTGGCCAGGAGGGCAAACAGGAACGGCCTTTTCAGCTGCCGGGAGCACAGGCGATAGTACCGCCACTCCACCAACACTGCCGCCGTCTCCAGTACCACCGTTACCACCAGAGCGTTCCAGCCCAGAAGCCCTACCGCTGTGTGGTAGGCCAATACCACCGGTGGATTGGTGAGAATGTTCACCAGTGCCACTGTACCCAGCTCCTGCCGTCCACGGAGGCCCCAGATCAGAGCAAAAAATACCTCCAGTACCAGCGTCAGGGCCAGGGACATCGCCAGTGTTTTCAGCACTGCAGCTCCCTCCTTCCCAGCGGCCACCAGAGAACGGCCAGAGATACCGCTGCCGCCCCGGCGCAGGCCCAAGATTGGGCAAACACCGCAGGCCAGCCCAAATATACCGGCAGATAACCCATAAACAGGGCAAAGGTCAGAAGGCCGAAGCCAAAGCCCTTCGCTCCCGGCAAAATTCTTGCCGCCGCCCACAAAGTCATGGGCATGGTCATGTTGAAGAAAAACACCGCCAGAAGCCCCGGAAGCGGATCACCGGAGAAGCAATACAGCACCGCCGCCAGCCCCAAGGACCACCCTGCAGCCCGTCGGGGACCAATGGCATCCATCAGAAATCCTCCTGCCGCCTTGCCCAATGCCAGAGCTATCACCAGCACTACTCCCCACTGATCCTTCCAGGGAAAGCTCTGCCCCAGGCCCATCCAGGAGCGCAGTACCACCACCAGAAACAGCGAAACCAACGCCAGCCATCCGCCGCCCGCCAGGGCTGTCTCCACCGGAGCATTTCCGGAGCAAAAGCTTCCCAGGGTTCTCCGACACAGCAGCAGGATGCCACCTGCCAGCAGCAGGAGCCCCAGCGGCGGCAGCAGGGTGCTCATCACTGTATCGCCGCCCCACAAAGTGCCCACATATAACCCCACGGCCCCTGGAGATACGAATACCCCCAACGCCGCCGCTTTTTTCTCACTGGTGTTCAGCACATCGATGCCGCCTCCCAGATGAAACAGAGCATTACCTGTTCCCGCTATCACTGCGGCAGCCAGGGGGACAGGTACCAGAAACGCCGCCGCTGCCAAAACGCAGCCTGATGCCGCCACAACCCCATTTCGGTTCAGCCCGTCAGCCCATAGGCCCAGGGGCATCTGAAGGGCAAAGGCGCAGAAATTATAGAGAAGCAGGCACAGGAGGAAATTCGGCGCTCCGGCCAGAAACCGAAAGGCCAGAAACGCGCAGCTGAGATCCACCCAGAAATGGGCAAGGCTGTACAGCATCAGCAGAGGCTTATGTTTCATCTCTTTTCCCCCTCTCTATAGTTATCCAGACGCATACAGGCCAAAAATATGCCTCCTGTCTGTCCATGTTTTTAATAAAAACCGTAACGGGGCAAAGGTACCCTGGGAAGAACATCTCATACAGTGCAAAGCACAAGCAGAGCCCCGACAGTTTTGACTGTCGGGGCTCTGCTTTCGTTTGCCTGCGCAGAAAAGCACAGACTATTTCTCTTTCTTCTTGCCCAGATAGGCCTCCTTGATGCTCTCATCATTGAGCAGCTCCTGACCGGTACCTTCCCGGGTAATGGTACCAGTCTCCAGAACATAGGCATAATGCGCTATCTTCAAGGCCATGTTGGCGTTCTGCTCCACCAGGAGGATGGTCACGCCCTGATTATTGATCTCCTTGATGATGTCGAAGATTCCCTGCACGATCAGCGGCGCCAGGCCCAGAGAAGGTTCATCCATCATCATGATCTTGGGGCGGGACATGAGGGCCCGGCCCACCGCCAGCATCTGCTGCTCGCCGCCGGACAACGTACCGGCAGTCTGCCAGGAACGCTCCTTCAAGCGGGGAAACAACATATAGATCCAGTCTATATCCTTTTCGATCTCCGCTTTATCATTGCGCAGATAGGCACCGATCTTCAGATTCTCCAGCACCGTCATATCCGGGAATACCCGCCGGCCTTCCGGCACCAAAGTGATTCCCTTGGACACGATCCGGTCAGAGGGGCACTCTGTGATATCCTCACCCAGCAGGTGGATACGGCCATGCTGAACAGGGACCAATCCCGCAATGGCCCGCAGGGTAGTGGATTTTCCCGCGCCGTTGGCGCCAATCAGGGTGACGATCTGGCCGTCCCGCACATCCATCGTGATGCCCTTGACAGCCTCGATGCCTCCATAGCTGACCTTCATCTCATCAATTCTAAGCATCTTCAGCCACCCCCAAATACGCGTCAATGACACGCTGATTGTTTTGGATCTCATCCGGCGTGCCGCTGGCAATCATCTTACCGAAGTCCAGCACATAGATGCGGTCAGAGATCTCCATGACCAGGTCCATATGGTGCTCGATCAGGAATACCGTCATGCCGAATTTCTCCCGGACCTGACCGATAAACTCCGTCAGCTCAATGGTTTCCTGGGGGTTCATGCCCGCCGCAGGCTCGTCCAGGAGGAGGAGGCTGGGCTCTGTGGCCAGGGCCCGGGCGATCTCCAGCCGGCGCTGCTTGCCGTAAGGCAGTGATGTAGACAGCTCATCCTTGACATCCAGCAGTCCCACGATATCCAGCAGGCGCTCTACCTCCTGCCGCTGCTTCTGTTCCTCTTTTCCGTTGAGATGGAACGTAGCGGTGAAGATATTGCTGGTACGGCGGCAGTGCTTGGCAGTGAGGACATTGTCAAATACCGACATACCCTTCCACAGACGAATATTCTGGAAGGTACGGGCCATGCCCAGCTGTGTGATCTTGTCAGGAGTAGGGGCCAGAGTCTCGGTATACTTGCCCGCATTCTCCCCCTTGTACATTTGCTTCATCTTCCCTTTGGGGAAGTTTTCCACCAGTTTCTTTCCGTTGAACCAGATACAGCCGTTGGTAGGCTCATAGACACCGGTGATCACGTTGAACGCCGTGGTCTTTCCTGCTCCGTTAGGGCCGATCAGGGAGACGATCTCCCCTTTGTTGACCTCCAGGGAAAGATTATCCACAGCCACCACGCCGCCGAACTGCATCGTGGCATTTTCCACTCTCAGTACGTTCTCACTCATTTGGCCTGCGCCTCCTTTTCTTTAGCGCTCTTACGCCTCCTCCACAACTTGGGAAGATCTGACAGCTCGTGGTTGCCCATAAGGCCTTCCCGGCGGAACAGCACCACCAGCATGATCACTACGGAGAACACCACCATACGGAAGCCGCCCCGCAGGATATTCAGCCCACCGATGTTGTAGGAAGGATCGTCCAGGAAACGCATCAGCCACTCGCTGCAGGCATAGAAGGCAAACGCACCGATGCAGGAACCGGAAATAGAACCAATGCCGCCGATGACCACGATCAGAAGGATCTCATAGGTCATGGCTGCCTTGAAGATGTTGGCGGACACCGTGGCCTGGAACATAGCCAGCAGGCCGCCGGAGATCCCGGCAAAGAAGGAGCTGATGACGAAGGCCATCCGCTTGTGCTTGGCCAGGTTGATACCCATGGCCTCCGCGGCGATCTCATCATCCCGGATGGCCATAAAGGCCCGGCCGTATGTAGAGTTGATCAGCAGTACGACCACCAGGATGCAGACGCCGGAGAGCAGGAACGCCGCCAGGGTGGGCGGAACGTTAATGCCCAGGAAGGTCAGGTTGTTCAAATGGGGGAAGTTGAAAATCAGGTTGGAACCGTTGGTCAGAGGACCAATGGATTCGGACTGTACGATGGCACGCACGATCTCTGCAAAGCCCAGGGTAGCCACCGCCAGGTAATCGCTCTTGAGCTTGAGTACCGGCAGACCAATGAGGTAAGCACATCCTGCCGCCAGCAGGCCGCCCACCAGCAGTGCCACCAGCACCGGCAGAGCAAACTGTACCACACCGCCGTCATAGTACTTCCACACAGACATGCGCTGGGCAACAGGAACTGTCAAAATCGCATAAGAGTAAGCACCCAGGAGCATAAAGCCCGCCTGTCCCAGAGAGAACAGGCCTGTAAAGCCGTTGAGCAGGTTCATAGACACTGCCACCAGGGAGAAGATAGCACCCTTCTGCAGCACCGTCACAAGCATGCCGGGCACACCGGGCATTGTATCCAGCAGCACCAGTACCACACAGGCCACCAATGCGATCCCAATGGCAATGAGGCTCTTTTTGGTGTTTTTCTTCATCATCGTCACCTCACACTTTCTCTTTCAGGCTCTCTCCGAACAGGCCGGTGGGCTTGACGGTGAGGATCACGATCAGCAGAGCGAAGGTAAAGGCGTCGGAGTAGGTGGTCCAGCCCATACCTTTGATAAGGCTCTCACAAATACCGATGACAAAGGCACCCACCACTGCACCGGGAATGGAACCGATGCCGCCGAACACTGCCGCCACAAACGCCTTCAGACCGGGCATGGCGCCCACGGTCGGCGTGACGTTGGAGAAGGTAGAGAAAAACAGGATGGAGCCAATGGCCGCCAAGAAAGAACCGATGATAAAGGTCATGCTGATGACCGTGTTGATCTGGATACCCATGAGACGGGCCGTCTCAAAATCACGGGAAGCAGCCCGCATGGCCATACCCAGCTTAGTGCGCTTGATGAGGGTCACCAGGCACAGCACCAACACTACTGTCAGGATCGGCGTGATCACCGTCACACGGCTGGTATTGATGCCGAACACACTGATGATATCACTGATCCAGGGCAGAGTGGGATACACTTTGGGCAGACCGCCGGTAATATAGAATACCAGGTTCTGCAGCAAATAGCTTACGCCGATAGCCGAGATCATAACCGACATACGAGGTGCGGAACGCAGCGGCTTATAAGCCACACGTTCTACCAGGAATCCCAGTATCACCGTGGCAATGATCACCAGCGGCGCCGCAAGATACACTGGCATGGCGGTCATGGCGTAGACCATGAGAATACCGGCTACCATAAAGATGTCACCGTGAGCAAAGTTGATCAGGCGGAGAATACCGTAGACCATCGTATAACCGATGGCGATCAGCGCGTACTGTCCGCCGACGGAGATGCCCGACAGGACATAGGGCATCCATTTGGCAAAAAAACTCATACAGGGGCGTCCTCCTTGTCGTTTCTCACATCTTCTCCTTAGATCACAGGTTGCCCCGGTCCCCCTCTGCTCCACCGCTTCCAGTGGAGCAGAGGGAGCCTAGGACCGGATTAAGAAAGGTCAGCGGGGCAATTGCCCCGCTGGACCTTTCTCGGTATCGCGTTAGCCCATGTCGGCAACAGTCTGAATCTTCACAAAGGTGTACACGCCATCATTGGCCTGCTTGATGTAAGCCATATCCTTGTTGGCGTCACCCTCTTCGTTGAAGGTGATATGGCCGGTAACCGCGTCAATATCAACATTAGCCAGAGCGGCCTGAATGTCCTCGCCAGAAGTGGAGCCGGCAGCCTTGATGGCCTCGATAGCTACCATGTAGGAGTCATACGCCAGAGCGGAGCAGGCAGCGATGATGTCGTTGCCGCCGTTATTGGTCTTCTTGTCCTCGTTCTCGTTGAGCCATGCCTTGAAGCCGGTGACGAACTCGGCCGCCACGCTGCCCTCGTCGCTCTCATCGAAGAAGGTGGAGCAGTAGATGGGGATGCCGGTACCATTCTGGGCCTCCAGCACCAGGGAGTGGTCGAAGGTATCGCCGGCAAGAATAGGCATCTTGGTGCCGGAAGCATCAACCTGCTGGATCACCAGGGGCACATACGCCAGAGAAACAGGGGCGAAGATCACGTCTGCGCCGGAGTTGGTGGCGTTGGTTATGTATGCGGAGAAGTCGGAACTGCCTTCGGGGAAGTTCTCCTGGACGCACTCGCCGCCCATAGCCTCAAAAGCCTCAATAAAGTAATTGCTCAGACCAGCGGAGTAGTCATCGCCCAGCTGAGTCAGAACATATACCTTCTGAGCAGAGAATTCATCCTTTGCAAAGTTTGCCATAACGGTGCCCTGGAAGGGATCGGTATAGCAGACACGATAGTAATAGGGGTTACCCACGGTAACACTGGGGTTGGTGCAGGAGCAGCCGATCGCGGGGATCTTGGCGGACTGGAACACCGGGCCGCCGGCAATGGATGCGCCGGAGCCATAGGAGCCCAGAACTACGGACACGCCCTTGCCCACCAGTTCCTGGGCAGCGGAGGTAGCTTTATCGGTGGTGGACTGATTGTCCACAATCACCAGTTCGACATCGTAGGTCTCGCCGTTGATATCCACCGTGGGGACCAGGGAGTGGGCATACTCGATACCCAGGATTTCCTGCTTGCCTGCAGCGCCGTTATCGCCCGACTGGGGCTGAAACACACCGATCTTGATCACCTTGTTCCCGCTGCTGTTGCCGCCGCATGCCACCAGCGTAAGGGTCATCGCCACCGTCAGAAGCACTGCAAAGATCCTCTTCATACTTTCATCCTCCTTAAATCAATTCTTTCACACCCGCACAGACGGAGCCGGGGCTGCCCCGCCCACTTTGGTATATATACCGCATTTCCGTCATCTTTTTTATCGACTCCTTCCTGCGGTACAAAAATATTATAGCAACGTGCCGGCAAAAATGCAACAACTTTTATAGATATTTCTTTCACAGAGGCTTTTTGTTTGTGTATGTTTTATCATTTTCCGACATTTATCGTTTTTTCAGCGTGTACATATATGCAAATATTTATTCATAAACCTTATTGTTTTTTCTCCAATATATGTTAATTTTTCTTTGATATTTTCTTTTTTCTGGAAAATTTCTCAAATGTAAGGTATGTAATCAGCGGCCGTTTGTCCGCACAGTATGGACGATTTCTTAATTTTTCCTTTATGGATTTTTTTAAAAAACAGGGCAGCGGAGGCCTCCGCTGCCCTGTTTTTCTGTTCATCGGCAGTACCCGCCGCTTCTGCGGCTGCCGTTATTTTTTATCCGGCTCCACTAGAGTCTTTATTCCGGCGGCAAGGCCGGCGATCCCCTGGATCTCGCTGGGAATGATGATCTTGGTCGCCTGTCCGTCGGCGGCAGCCTGGAAGGCCTCCAGTGCCTTGAGCTTCACCACCTGGTCATTGGGGGCCGCCTCGTTGAGCAGCCGCAGGGCATCCGCCGTGGCCTGCTGCACCTTGGTGATCGCCTCAGCCTCGGCCTCCGCCGCCAGGATACGGGCGGTCTTTTCCGCCTCTGCCTGCATGACCTTGGCCTGCTTGGCCGCATCTGCCCGGAGAATCACCGACTGCTTCTCACCCTCTGCCACCAGGATCTGGCTCTGCTTCTGGCCCTCAGCCTGGAGGATGGACTCACGGCGCTCACGCTCCGCCTTCATCTGCTTCTCCATGGCGTCCTGGATCTCCCGAGGCGGAATGATGTTCTTCAGCTCCACCCGATTGACCTTGATGCCCCAGGGGTCCGTGGCCTCATCCAGAATCGCCCGCATTTTGGTGTTGATATGATCCCGGCTGGTGAGGGACTGGTCCAGCTCCAGATCGCCGATGATGTTCCGCAAAGTGGTAGCGGTCAGATTTTCAATGGCGCTCATAGGATGCTCCACTCCATAGGTGTAGAGCTTGGGATCGATGATCTGGAAATAGATCACCGTGTCGATCTGCATGGTGACATTATCCTTGGTGATCACCGGCTGGGGAGCAAAATCCACCACCTGCTCCTTCAAGCTCACCCGTTTGGCTACCCGGTCCAAAAGGGGCACCTTTATATGGAGACCTACGCCCCAGGTAGCGTGATAGGCTCCCAACCGCTCCACTACAAAGGCCCGGGACTGCTTAACAACATGGATATTGGTCAGCAGCAGGATCAGCACAATAACGCCGATCGCAATGAAAATATACAACATACGGGCTTCCTCCTTACCTTCACAAACTCACAGTATGGCAGCATATCTGCCAGATCGATTTTAGTATACCATCCTTCCACGGCTTTTTCCACTGTTTTCCCGCTCCCCTCGTTGCCTTTTTCTTCCCCGTCTGCTATACTGGAGCCGATATGCCAGAGAGGACGGTTTTTCGATCAAATGGTAACATATTCGATTCCCTGCCTGTTCGGCCTGGAAGGCCTGGTGGGCGACGAGCTGCGCCGCCTGGAGCTGAAGGATGTACAGGTGGAAAACGGCCGGGTGGTGTGCCGGGGAGAACTCTCCGACCTGCCCCGGCTCAATATCAATCTTCGCTGCGGCGAGAGGGTGCTCCTGCAGCTGGGTTCCTTTCCCGCCCGGAGCTTCGAGGCTCTCTTTGAGGGCGTCCGTTCCCTGCCCTGGGAGGACTTCATTCCCAGGGACGGCCAATTCCCGGTAAAGGGCTATGCGCTGGATTCCCAGCTCCACTCTGTCCCGGACTGCCAGAAAATCGTAAAAAAAGCCGCTGCCCGCCGTCTGGGACAGGCTTACGGTTTGGAACAGCTGCCGGAGACCGGTGCCAAATATCAGATCCAATTCGCCATCCACAGGGATCAGTGTACCCTGTATCTGGACACCTCCGGTGCAGGGCTCCACAAGCGGGGCTACCGGGCCGCGGGAGTGGAAGCTCCCCTCCGTGAGACCCTGGCCGCCGCCATGGTGATCCTCTCCCGGTTCCGCGGGAAAGACCCCTTCCGGGACCCCTTCTGCGGCAGCGGCACCATCCCCATCGAGGCTGCCCTCATTGCCAAAAACCGGGCTCCCGGCCTTGACCGCTCCTTTGACGCCCAGAAATGGACTTGTGTCCCCTCCCGCTGCTGGCTGGACGCCGCAGACGAGGCCATGGATAAGGAATTTGACGGCCACTACGACATCTGGGGCGGTGATATCGATCCCAAAGCGATACGTATCGCCCGGGAGAACGCGGAGAAAGCCGGAGTGGAGGACTTGGTCCGCTTTGAACAGGCAGACATGAAAAACTTCCGCTGCAGCGGCGAATACGGTCAGATCGTCACCAATCCCCCCTACGGCGAACGTCTGCTGGAGAAGGAGGAGGCGGAGGCCCTGTACCGTACTTTCGGCCAGGTCTACCGGCAGGTCCCTCCCAAGTGGCGGGTACTGGTCCTCACCAGTCATCCGGAGTTTGAGCGTTTCTTCGGCCGGAAGGCAGATAAAAAGCGTAAGCTCTACAACGGTATGCTCAAGTGCGACCTCTATCAGTTCAGCCGCTGAGCTGCCGCGGGAAAATTTTTTCTTGTCTTTCCGACAGTTTCCCTGTATATTGTGTAAGAATGTTGAAATTCAGAGAGCAGGATGGACGCCCATGCGACATATATTTATTATCAACCCCACTGCGGGAAAACGGGACTGCACCATAGAGCTGATGGAGATGGCCAAGGGTCTGGAAGCCCGCCACCATCTTACGGCGGACTGTATCCTCACCAAAAACAAAGGTTACGCAACAGAGGTCACGAGAAACATTGCCGCGTCGGGAGAAGATGTCCGCTTCTACGCCTGCGGCGGCGACGGCACCGCCAATGAAGTGGCCAATGGTATCGTGGGCAGAGAAAATGCCGCCATGACCTGCATCCCTATCGGGACAGGCAATGATTTTTTGAAAAATTTCGGAGATATGGTCCCTTTGTTCCGCGATGCGGAAAACCTCTGGAACGGCCCGCAATTCCCCCTGGACGCCATTGAGTGCAACGGCCGCTGCGCCCTGACCATCGCCTGTTCCGGTTTTGACGCCCAGGTGGCCGACGATGTCCACCGCTTTGGGAAATCGCCGCTTCTGGGCGGCCAGGGCAGCTACATTGCTTCCCTGGCGGTAAATTTCCTTTTCCGGGGCCTGGGCCATTCCTGGACCATCACCCTGGATGGGGAGATGCTCTCCGGGGAGTTCGTCCTGGCCGCTGTATGCAACGGCCGCTACTACGGTGGCGGTTTCATGCCGGTGGCCGAGGCACGGATGGACGACGGCGTGCTCAACACCCTGGTAGTCAAGAAAGTCAGCCGCCCCACCTTCCTTCAGTTCGTAAAGTACTACGCCAACGGTGAGTACTATCGCCTTCCCAAATTCGCCAAGTGCTATACCGCCCGTGAGATCACCATTGAATCCCATGGCGCTCCTATTGTCACCTGTCTGGATGGCGAATCCCTTCACAATCAAAAGGTATCCCTCCGCATGGCCCCGGGGAAGGTAAACTTCTTCGGTCCAGCCGGCTGTGACCCCAACGCTACCGCCCGTCCCCTCCCGTGAGAGTTTCATCCAGATTGTGAACTTTTTGTAAAAGCGCTTTTTTTTTGAAAAACCCTCTTGCAATATGGATACAGATGTTGTAAGATAAGCACCGTTAGCACTCCTACTTATTGAGTGCTAACCGTGCTCGTTTATTTCTGTAATAAAAAAATTGATATAGGAGGCAATATCCATGAAACTCACACCCTTAGCTGACCGCGTCGTTCTGAAGATGACCGAGGCTGAAGAGACCACCAAGGGTGGTATCATCCTCACTGCCAGCGCCAAGGAGAAGCCCTCCGTTGCTGAGGTCATTTCTGTGGGCCCCGGCGGTACCGTGGACGGCAAGGAGATCGTTATGACTGTTAAGCCCGGCGACAAGGTCATCACTGACAAGTACGCCGGCTCCACCGTGAAGATCGGTGAAGAGGAGTTCGTGATCGTCCGTCTGGGCGACATCCTGGCCATCGTCGACTGATCGTCAGGAGGCCTCTCCCTTTTTCCCAGCGCAGGCGTCCCACGGGGACGCGTATGAATGATAATTGATTTGGAGGTTTTGCAATTATGTCTAAACTGATTAAGCGCGGCGAGGAAGCCCGCAAGGCTTTGGAAATCGGCGTCAACCAGCTGGCGGATACCGTTAAGGTCACTCTGGGCCCCAAGGGCCGCAACGTGGTGCTGGACAAGAAGTTCGGCGCTCCCCTCATCACCAATGACGGTGTGACCATCGCCAAGGAGATCGAGCTGGATGATCCTTTTGAGAACATGGGTGCCCAGCTGGTGAAGGAAGTCTCCACCAAGACCAACGATGTGGCCGGTGACGGTACCACCACCGCTACCCTGCTGGCCCAGGCTATCATCGGCGAAGGCCTGAAGAACCTGGCCGCCGGTGCCAACCCCATCGTCATGAAGAAGGGCATTGCCAAGGCTGTGGAGGCCGCTGTTTCCGCCATCCGTACCAACAGCCAGAAGGTCAACGGCACCGATGACATCGCCCGCGTAGGCACTGTTTCCTCCGGCGACGAGACCATCGGCAAGCTGATTGCTGAGGCTATGGAGAAGGTCAGCCACGATGGCGTCATCACCATCGAGGAGTCCAAGACCGCTGAGACCTACAGCGAGGTGGTCGAGGGCATGATGTTTGACCGCGGCTATATCACCCCCTACATGGTCACCGACACTGAGAAGATGGAAGCTGTCATCGATGACGCCTACATCCTCATCACCGATAAGAAGATCTCTGTCATCTCCGACATCCTGCCCATCCTGGAGCAGCTGGTCCAGTCCGGCAAGAAGCTGGTCATCATCGCCGAGGATGTGGAGGGCGAGGCCCTGAGCACCCTGATCGTCAACCGTCTGCGCGGCACCCTGAACGTGGTGTGCGTCAAGGCTCCTGGCTTTGGTGATCGCCGCAAGGAGATGCTGCAGGATATCGCCATCCTGACTGGCGGCCAGGTCATCAGCGAGGAGCTGGGCCTGGAGCTCAAGACTGCTACCATCGACATGCTGGGCCGTGCCCGTCAGGTGAAGGTCACCAAGGAGAACACCGTTATCGTGGACGGCGCTGGCGACAGCGAGGCCATCAAGAACCGTGTGGCTCAGATCCGCAGCCAGATCGCTGTCACCACCAGCGACTATGACCGCGAGAAGCTCCAGGAGCGTCTGGCCAAGCTGGCCGGCGGCGTGGCCGTCATCAAGGTCGGTGCTGCTACCGAGACCGAGATGAAGGAGAAGAAGCTGCGCATCGAGGATGCTCTGAATGCCACCAAGGCTGCTGTTGAGGAAGGCATCGTGGCCGGCGGCGGCGTGGCCTATGTCAACGCCATCTCCTCTGTGGAGGCTCTGCTGGCCAACGTTGAGGGCGATGAGAAGACCGGTGTGCGCATCATTGCCAAGTCTCTGGAAGCCCCCATCCGTCAGATCGCTGCCAACGCTGGTCTGGATGGCAGCGTGATCCTGGAGAATGTGAAGAAGTCCGGCAAGACCGGCTATGGCTTCGATGCCTACAAGGAGGAGTACTGCGACATGGTCTCCGCCGGCATCGTGGATCCTGCCAAGGTGACCCGCAGCGCTCTGGAGAACGCCGCTTCCGTGGCCTCCATGGTGCTGACCACCGAATCCCTGGTGGCCGACAAGCCCGAGCCTCCCGCACCCGCTCCCGCTGCTCCCGACATGGGCGGCATGTATTAATCCACAGCACAAAACACCGTGTAATTACAAAGAGGTCCGATACCCAGTGGGTATCGGACCTCTTTTTCTTCTCGGGCCACGGGACTATCTTGAGGCCTTGTCCCGTTTCATCTGCGGGGGATGAAAAAACTCCCTTGGCATAGATTTATCTCACGGCAAGCGGCTACCTTAATTTTATAGCAGCCTACCAGGGGCAGCATGACAAAAAACGTCCCGGAGCATAAGCTCCGGGACGTTTCATATCGGTCTGTACTGGAATCTTACTTCATGCTCTCGGCCACAGCCACGGCGCAAGCCACGGTCATACCGACCATGGGGTTGTTGCCGGCGCCCAGGAAGCCCATCATCTCCACGTGAGCGGGGACGGAGGAGCTGCCAGCAAACTGGGCATCAGAGTGCATACGGCCCATGGTATCGGTCATACCATAGGAAGCGGGGCCAGCGGCCATGTTATCGGGGTGCAGGGTACGGCCGGTGCCGCCGCCGGAGGCCACGGAGAAGTACTTCTTGCCCTGCTCCACGCACTCCTTCTTGTAAGTGCCGGCCACAGGATGCTGGAAACGGGTGGGGTTGGTGGAGTTACCGGTGATGGACACATCCACGCCCTCCAGGTGCATGATGGCCACGCCCTCGCGGACATCGTCAGCACCGTAGCAGCGGACGTTAGCACGCTCACCCTCGCTGTAGCGGATCTCACGGACGATGTTCACCTTGCCGGAGGCGTAGTCAAACTGGGTCTGGACATAGGTGAAGCCGTTGATACGGCTGATGATCTGAGCAGCGTCCTTGCCCAGGCCGTTGAGGATAACACGCAGGGGCTCCTTACGGGCCTTGTTGGCGTTGCGGACGATACCGATGGCACCCTCAGCAGCGGCGAAGGACTCGTGGCCAGCCAGGAAGGCAAAGCACTTGGTCTCGTCACGCAGCAGCATGGCACCCAGGTTACCGTGACCCAGACCCACCTTGCGGTCCTCGGCCACAGAGCCGTCGATGCAGAAGGCCTGCAGGCCGATACCAATGGCCTCAGCAGCATCAGCAGCGGTCTTTACGCCCTTCTTGATGGCGATGGCGGAACCCACGCAGTAAGCCCACGCGGCGTTCTCAAAAGCGATGGGCTGAATGCCCTTGACGATCTCATAGGGATCAAAGCCCTTGTCCTGGCAGATCTTGCGGCACTCCTCCACAGAACCGATGCCGTACTGAGCGAGGACACCATTGATCTTGTCAATTCTTCTCTCGTAGCTTTCAAACAGAGCCATTTTTTTGTCCTCCTTCTCTTATTCGTGGCGGGGATCGATATACTTGACAGCGGCATCCCACTGGCCATAGTGGCCGGTGGCAGCCTTCAGGGCCTCGTTGGCATCAGTGCCCTTGGCAATGGCAGCCATCATCTTCCCCAGGTGGACAAACTCATAGCCGATGACCTCGTTGTCCTTATTCAGAGCCATACGGGTGCAGTAGCCCTCGGCCATCTCCAGATAGCGGGGACCCTTGGCGTTGGAGGCAAACATGGTGCCCACCTGGCTGCGCAGACCCTTGCCCAGGTCCTCCAGAGAAGCGCCGATAGGCAGGCCGCCCTCGGAGAAAGCGGTCTGGCTGCGGCCGTAAACGATCTGCAGGAACAGCTCCCGCATAGCGGTGTTGATGGCATCGCACACCAGGTCGGTGTTCAGAGCCTCCAGCAGGGTCTTGCCAATGAGGATCTCACTGGCCATAGCGGCGGAGTGGGTCATGCCGGAGCAGCCCAGGGTCTCCACCAGAGCTTCCTCGATAATGCCGTCCTTAATGTTCAGGGTGAGCTTGCAGGCGCCCTGCTGAGGAGCACACCAACCCACACCGTGAGTGAGACCGCTGATATCCTTGATCTCCTTGGCCTGTACCCACTTACCCTCCTCAGGGATGGGGGCGGGACCATGGTACGCACCCTTGGCGACAGGGCACATGTTCTGAACTTCGGTAGAATAGATCATGGCGAATCTTCCTTTCCTTTATTTCCAGTCGCGATTTGGCAGCAACCGAATGATTTACGTTCCCGCGGATCATGGGAAACCCCGTGATCCAACAGTATAAATTATAGGGAAAATAGGATGGATTGTCAAGGGATTGTCAAGGTCAGGCGGGATAAAATACCTCCAAAAGTTAAGGATTAAAGCCCCGCAAAGTTTGACATTTCCGGATATCGACAACCTCTCTCCCCTTTCGACCGTACAAATTTTTCAGGGATAAAAAAGCATGGATTGATTTTTGTACGGTTATGCCTTATAATAATGTATAATAGGTGGAGTATTGAGATCATCTATTCAGGAGGTACAGATTCATGAAAAGAAAAACAAGGATCGCCCTTGTGACCAGCGGCGGCGACTGCCAGGGCCTTAACGCCGCCATTCGCGGCGTGGGCAAAGCGCTGTTCCAATATGTGGACAACATTGAGATCTTCGGTATGTACGACGGCTACCGGGGCCTCATTGAGAATGATTATAAATATATGGAGCCCAGCGACTTCTCCGGCATCATTGCCACCGGCGGCACCATCTTGGGCACCTCCCGCCAGCCCTACATCCCCGGCAAAGCCATTGTGGATAAGGACGGCAACGATGTGATGCCCGCCATGCTGGATACCTACAACCGCCTGAATCTGGACTGCGTCGTTGTCCTGGGCGGAAACGGCACCCAGAAGAGCGCCAAGCTCCTCCACGACGCAGGGATGAACATTATTACCCTGCCCAAGACCATCGACAACGACATCTACGGCACGGATGAGACCTTCGGCTTCCAGTCCGCCGCCGATATTGCCACCAACGTCATCGACTATATCCACACCACCGCCCTGGCCCACAGCCGGATCTTCCTGGTGGAGGTCATGGGCCGGGATGCGGGATGGCTCACCCTGTCCGCAGGTATTGCCGGCGGTGCTGACGTGATCTTGATCCCGGAGATTCCCTACGACATTGAGAGTGTGGCGGAGACCATTGAGCGCCGGAAGAAGAAGGGCCGTACCTTCTCCATCGTGGCTGTGGCAGAAGGCGCCATTTCCAAGGGGGACAAGGTCCTTTCCGAGGAGGAGCGCCGCCGTCAGAAAGAGGCGAACCCCTACTCTACCATCTCCTACCGCATTGCCGATGAGCTGGAAAAGCTCACCGGCCAGGAGGCCCGGGTCACCGTCCCCGGCCACTATCAGCGCGGCGGTCCCGCCTGCCCCTACGACCGGGTGCTGGCTACCCGCTTCGGCACCGCTGCCGCCCGGATGATCATGGAGCAGAAATACGGCTACATGGTGGGTATCCAGTCCGGCCAGATCGTCCATGTGCCTCTGGAGGAGGCCGCCAGCCGCACCAAGTTCCTGCCGGTGGATCACCCCCTGATCCAGACCGCCCGGGATGCGGGCACCGGCTTCGGCGACTGATCCATAACAATAAAAAGGCCCTGCTGGTACAGCAGGGCCTTTTTCCCATCTTGTTCAGCTTTGCTTCTCCTCCCGGGGCAGGATCAGATTCAGCAGCACCGCCATGATGGTGGCGATGACTACCGGGGACTTGCCGAAAATCATGGTCACTTCTTCCGGGAACTGGCTCAGCGCAGAGGAAGCCTGGGACACGCCCACACCCAATGCAGCCGACAGTCCCACGATAGTGGTGTTTCGGGCGCTGAAATGCTGAGAGGCGATCAGCTTCATACCTGTCATGGCGATGGTGGAAAACACTGTCACCGTAGCGCCGCCCAGTACGCACTGAGGAATGGTGGTGAGGACTGCGGCAAACTTGGGAGAGATACCCGCCAGAAGGAGGAATCCGCCGGTCATGGCAAAGACTACCCGGTTTACCACCTTATTGGTAGCCACGATACCTACGTTCTGGGAGTATGTAGCAGTGGGCAGGCCGCCGAAGAGGGCCGCCAGTATGTTGGTGGCGCCGTAACAGACGATTCCGCCCTGGAGCTCCCGGGTAGTCGGTTCCCGGTTCAGTCCGCCGATGGTGGTGGCAGTAAAATCACCGATGGCCTGGATCGAGTTAATGGCGAAGAGCAGGCCGATGGCAATACAGGATGCCGGTTCAAAAGTAACGCCGAAGTGGAGGAACTTGGGTACAGAGAACCAAGCCGCATCCGCCACATCAGCAAAGCTCACCATGCCGAAAGCCATGGAGACAACATAGCCAAAGGCCATGCCGACGAGAATAGAGGCCAGTTTGCACAAGCCTTTTGCATGGTGGTTCAGGATCATCACCGCTGCCAGTGTGATCGCTGCCATCAGCCAGTTCTGCCAGGAACCATAGACCAGAGACAGGGACAAGCCGCTGGCACTGACCACCTCATAGGTGTTTCCTGTACCTCCGGCCATATAATTGATGGCGGTGGGATACAGGGAGAGACCGATGGTGAATACTACCGTACCGGTGATCACCGGCGGGAACAGCGGGCGGATACGCTTGACGAACAGTCCCACCAGAATGGCTACCACACCGCCTACGATCATGGCGCCGGTAATGGCAGAGATCCCCTCCCCCGCAGCAGCTACCGCCTGCATGCTGGGGACATAGGCAAAGCTCACACCCATGATCACCGGCAACCCTGACCCGAAACGTCCCGCGATCGGGTAGAGCTGGAGCAGCGTGGACACCGCCGACATCACCAGGGACGCCTGGATGAGAAAGACCTGGTCTGACTGGCTGAGGCCGATGGCGTTTCCGATGATGATAGCCGGGGTCACGCAGCCCACCATCATAGCTACCAGGTGCTGCAGTGCCAGGGAAAGAGCTGTGCCAAGGGGCGGCACACCATCGAGGCGGAAAAGTGCCTCGTTGCCGGAATTCGTAACTTTCATCGCGGGGCTTGCCTCCATCTCATCAGCATTGGGTAAACTGCATTAATATATACTTATGATAACATAAATTTCCGTAAAAGCAAACAAAAATTTTGGGCACCAAAAAAAATGTATTGTAAAATAGGCACAATTATGGATAAACTGACCAGCCTCTGACACATGTGCCAACCAGCTAAACTGGCGATTTCCCTTTTGCCCATTGCCATCCGATTTTTCCAGCTGCAGCTATTCTATGAATAGAGAGGAGTTTTTCTTATGATCCGCAAAGAAATGACCATTTTAGATATCATATGTGACCATCAGGAGACCCAGGAGGTCTTTCGTAAATATGATGCCGTCATCGGTGAATGTGTGATGTGTAATCATATGTTTGAAACTCTGGAAGAATTTTCAGTTAAATATCATCTGGATTGTGAAACGCTTTTATCCCAGCTGCGTTCCAGTATCGCATAACAGGACAAAACGGCGGAACCTGGCGGGATCGGACGCCACATCATTCGTTCTCTTCCCACCATTTCTGAAGCTGCCAGCTCCTCCAGAAAAGGAACAGGGCGTCCAGGCGGTCTTGAGACCTGGACGCCCTTCCTTTTTTCATACAGACTTGCGCATTGAAGAGAATCTATTTGTTTCCAGCCCGCCGCCCCAAGGCGGACCAGGGAAACACAGCAGCAACGGCGCAAAAAATGCGCCTCCGCACCGGAAGCGCACAACAAAAAGCCCCGCCGCAATGATGGCGAGGCCGGACAGAAATACGCGATTCCGGTTCCGGCAGAACGCCGCCATCCGCCATGTATCTGACTTATCCTCGCCTAAGGAGGCATCACAGTGACCGACTCGCAGGGCTTCTCACCCTATTCCATGTGCCGCATCAGCGGCCGCGGACAGCGCAATATCAACTTACAGTGTCAGTGTACCACAGGCCCCTCGCCTTGTAAAGCCCCTGGAGGGGTTAAAAATTTTTGCCTCCTGGGAAACCCCATCCGTCTGCCTGACCAAAGCTAGTAAAAACGAGCCCGCAATAAAAAGACCGCCCCGCTCTCTGTAAAGAGCGGGGCGGATCTTGTTTTGTATCAGGATGCGGGGGGCTTGAAGTTGTGGGCGTCCTGGAGCACCATCTCCTTCACCTTCATCAGGCGGGTGATGTTGCCGCGCTCATTCTCGTCCAGCTTCATGGAGATATACCGGATCTTCTGTTGGAAGTCCGGGATCATCACATACTCCAGCGCGTTTACACGGCGGCGGGTCTTTTCGATATCCTCCGCCAGCAGCTGCATGGTCTTTTCCACCTCCGCCAGCTCCAGCATGTCCTGGAACACCTGGCTGAGAGCCTCCAGGGCCGAATCCAGCTCACCGGAGGTCTGGGCAAAGCCATAGGGGTAGATTTCCGTGGGGTCCTCGTTCCGGGTATGGAACTCGTACACCGGCACGTTCACCGACATGATGTTCTTGAACTTCATGTCCAGCTCCACGCTCTGCTTGGGGTACATGAGGGACTGCTCCAGCATCTCCGGCGACATGAGGGCAGAGGCCACGGTGAAGGCCGCGTTGGCCCGCTCCAGGCCCTTTTCCACCTTGGCCCGGAGCTCACGGTTCTTCCGCACGATCTCCAGGAACTGCTTCATCAGCTCGTCCCGCTTATCCTTCAGAAGCTTGTGGCCGCGGACAGCGGTCTTCAGCCGGCCTTTCAGCCGGGTCAGCTCCATTCTGGTTGGGTTTATGGTCGCAGAGGCCATGGGTTCACCTCTTTCTACTCAGATTGCCTGGGGTCAGTCCTCCTTGGGCAGGTACTTGTCGATCATATCCTGCTTGATACGCTTGAGCTCACTGCGAGGCAGGATCTTCAGCAGCTCCCAGCCCAGATTCAACGTCTCCTCGATGTCCCGGTTCTCCTCCTGGCCCTGGGAGACATAGCGCTTCTCAAATTCGTCAGCGAACTTGGCGTACAGCAGGTCCGTGGGGCTCAGAGCCGCCTCGCCCAGGATGGTCATCAGCTCCTTGGCTTCCTTACCGGAGGCGTAGGCCGCGAACAGCTGGTTCATGGTGGAGGCGTGGTCCTCACGGGTCTTGCCCGGGCCGATACCCTTATCCTTCAGACGGCTCAGGGAGGGCAGCACGTCTACCGGAGGCAGGATGCCCTTGCGGTAGAGGTCACGGGAGAGGATGATCTGGCCCTCGGTGATATAACCGGTCAGATCGGGGATGGGGTGGGTCTTGTCATCCTCAGGCATGGTGAGGATGGGGATCATGGTGATGGAACCCTCGTAGCCCAGCTTCCGGCCGGCACGCTCATACATGGTGGCAAGGTCGGTGTACAGGTAGCCGGGATAGCCGCGGCGGCCGGGGACTTCCTTCCGGGCGGCGGAGACCTCACGGAGGGCTTCCGCGTAGTTGGTGATATCCGTCAGGATAACCAGCACGTGCATGCCCTTTTCAAAGG
>UROF01000030.1 GCA_900549475.1 uncultured Eubacteriales bacterium | reverse complement strand
TCCTGCACATTTCCACGCCGCTGTTTCGCGCTTCAAGGTCAGCACCAAGCCCCTTACCCCTATTTTCGCAAACCTCGGAAAATCCAGCCCATCGTTCGCACCGGAACACATACCGTGGCTAGCCGGTCCCGTATCTATCCCGGGAAGAACGGCAGGAAGGGCCTTCTTCGGTTTACGGATGAAGTTTATCACGCGGGGAGGCCAAGTGTCAATGGGAGAAGCTGGTTTGTAACATAACTGTAATGTTACACGTTTCCCTCTCCTTTTTGCCTTTTTCTATAGGAGATGCCGCCTAAGCCGTCTGTTTTCCCCTTTTTCCGCCGGTTTGTCCTGCCTGAACGGACTGTCGCTCTTCATCAATAGGGATTTTTTACAGCCTGGTTGCATCCCTTCATGCAACAAAAGCGTGAATCCCCTCTGGTGATGAAGGGACGGTGATGGGATACGGAGCTGGAACGAGAACAACTGCTGGAGACTCTGGGAAAAATCGCAATGTCCAAACCCAACGACGCCATTTCTTTGGCCCTGCACCCGGAAAAACGACTGAGTACGCTGGATCTGTGGGGCGTGGCGGAGTTCAAAAAGGGCAGCAACGGTGTGATCGAGATCAAATTTACGGACCGTGTAAAGGCGATCTCCCTGCTGCTGGAAGCCCTGGGCGGCAGCGAGGACGGTATGGCCGCCCTGCTGGATGCTCTGGACAGCTGCGGTATGGAGGAAAACGATTCTTAATGGAAATGAGTGGTCAAGGTTGAATATCAAGCGCTTCTCCCCGAAGCAGCGGCGGGTCATGGCCTGGTGGAGCCCCCGATCCGCTGACCGGCGCTTCGACGCCATCATCTGCGACGGGGCCGTGCGCAGCGGAAAAACCTTATGCATGGGACTGAGCTTCGCCTGCTGGGCTATGACCTGCTTCAATCATCAGCAGTTCGCTTTCTGCGGCAAAAGCGTGATCTCCCTGCGGCGGAATCTGCTTCAGGAACTGATACCTTTGCTGAAGGACTTAGGTTTCCAATGCCGGGAAAAACGCAGTGAAAATCTGCTGATCCTCAAACGAGGCAACCGGGAAAACCGCTTCTGCCTAATGGGTGGAAAAGATGAGGGCAGCGCCGCCCTGATCCAAGGCGTCACCTTGGCAGGGGTACTACTGGATGAGGTGGCACTGATGCCCCGGAGCTTCGTGGAACAGGCTGTGGCCCGGTGCAGTGTTTCCGGCTCCCGGCTATGGTTCAACTGTAACCCGGAAGGGCCCCAACACTGGTTCTATCAGGAGTGGATCCTGAAGGCGGAGCAGCACAATGCATTATACCTCCATTTTACCATGGATGACAATCCTTCCCTCTCCCCCCGTATCCGGCAGCGCTACCGCTCCAGCTACAGCGGTGCCTTCTACCGGCGGTTCATTTTGGGGGAATGGACCGCCGCCAAAGGGTTGGTGTACGACTTCTTTGATCCCGCCAGGGACGCGCGGCCCCGGCCGGAGGGTGATATGGAGGAGTACTGCATCTCTGTGGACTATGGCACCGCCAATCCCTGTTCCTTCGGCCTGTGGGGCCGGCAACGCGGCGTCTGGTACCGGATGGAGGAGTATTATTACGCATCCCGTCGCACCGGCGTGCAGCTGACCGATCAGGAGTACACCGCGGCTCTGGAGCGCCTGGCGGCCGGGCGCTCCATCCGCTGCGTGGTGGTGGACCCCTCCGCCGCCAGTTTCATCACCGCCCTGCGTCAGGCGGGCTATCGCGTCATCAAAGCCAACAATGACGTCCTCTCCGGCATCCGTATCACCGCCAGCCTCCTGAAACAGGGCCGTTTGGTGATCTGCCAGGGCTGCGAGGATTGTCTCCGGGAGATGGCGCTCTACCGCTGGGCCGATCAGGGCGGCGGCCACGACGCCCCCCGCAAGGAGGATGACCACGCCATGGACGACATGCGCTACTTCGCCGCCACCATCGTGGAACCGGAGCAGCGGAGCACCTCCTTCTTTGCCGGCAGCGTCGAGCGGCCCATCTGGTAGGCCGTTGCCTTATATATAATGTATAAAGGAGTTTTTCAATGGATGGGACTGTTTAAGCGGAAACATGAGGCTGCCGGAGCGGTAGCCGCCTCCCCCCAGATTCGAAGGGGCGACGCGCCTCCCTTCGGTATGCTGGCAGGCTATGTCCCTTTGCAGCCAGGAGAAGCAAAGCTGTACCGGGCCATCCGGGAGGCCGTTCCTCTGGTGGACGCCTGCATCTACAAGATCATCCGTCTGTGCGGCGGCGTCAGCGCCACCTGCAGTGACCCACAGGCAGAGAAGGAACTCAAACTGTTCCTGGAGCATGTCCCTACCGGCCGGGGACAGCAGGGCATTAACGCCTTCGTGGATCAATACCTGGATTCCATGCTGGTATTCGGACGGGGGATCGGCGAGATCGTTCCTACCGGGGACGGCAGGGATATTGCCGCTCTTCTCTGCGGCCGGGTGGAGGATATTCAGATCAAAGAGGGGGACAACCCTCTGGACTTTACCCTGTGCGCTATGGACGCCTATGGGCAGATCTCCCCTCTCCCCTGCCAGCAGCTGCTCCTCTTCACCCCCTTTAACCCGGAGACCTACTGTCCCTACGGCGTATCCATGCTGCGGTCTATGCCCTTCCTCACAGAATTGCTGGGCAAGATCTACCACGCCATCGGCGCCAACTGGGAACGGATGGGCAATGTACGCTTTGCCGTAGTCTACAAACCCCAGGCCGGAGAACTGGAACGGGGCATGGCCCAGGAGCGAAGCCAGCAGCTGGCCAGCGAGTGGAGCAGAGCTATGGAACGCACCCGCAGCGGAAACGTGCGGGATTTTGTAGCCGTAGGCGATGTGGACATTAAAGTCATCGGCGCGGACAATCAGATCCTGGACAGCTCCGTGCCCATTCGACAGATTCTGGAACAGCTGGTCTCCAAGACCGGCATCCCGCCCTTCATGCTGGGACTCAGCTGGTCCAGCACCGAGCGGATGAGCACCCAGCAGGCGGACCTCCTTACCACAGAGATGACCGCCATACGCCGCTCCCTCACTCCGGTGATCGAGCGCATCTGCTCTCTCTGGCTGAGGATGCATGGCTATGGATGCGACTTTCAGGTAGAGTGGGACGACATCAACCTTCAGGATCTGCTGGAGGAGGCCAAAGCCGGCTGGTACCGGGAGCAGACCAGGAAGCTGGCCCTGGAAAATGATGCGGCGGAGCGGGCCCTGTCTTAACCCCTCGCTCCCCCGCTCTGCCCCTGCTATTTTTAATAGGAGGCGATCCTGTTTGGATGTAAAAAAACAGCCGGGCTGTGTGATGGAACACCAGATCTCTCAGGAGGATATGGATCTCATCAACAGCCTGGCCAAAACAACTCTGACGCCGGAGCAGGTGTACACCTTCGCCGTGCGTCTGTGCGACAACGAGGTGGACCGGGACTGGGAACGCTTTGACATCCCCGCCCTGTCCATCCTCAGTCAGCTGTTTGTGGGGAAAAGCGGTATCTTTGACCACAATTGGTCCGCTGAGGGCCAGACCGCCCGGATCTACCGCACCGAGCTGTGCCAGGAGCCGGGCCTTACCGCCGCCGGAGAACCCTGCCGCTATCTGAAGGGCTATGCCTACATGCTCCGCAGCGATAAAAACAGTGACCTGATTCAGGAGATCGAGGGCGGCATCAAAAAAGAGGTCAGCATCGGCTGCAGTGTAGCCCGGAGCGTATGCTCCATCTGCGGGCAGACCAACTGCAGCCACCAGCGGGGCCAGACCTACGATGGGAAACTGTGCTACTTTACCCTTCAGGACCCCACTGATGCCTATGAGTGGAGCTTTGTGGCCGTACCCGCCCAGCGAAAGGCCGGGGTCATCAAGGCCTTTGCCCAGGGCGAAGGGGACGGCAACCTGCGCCGCCTGCTGGCCCACTCCCCTGCGGGGCTACGGCAGCTGGAAGCTCTCGAAAAGGAGGCCGGCATGGGCCGGTCCTACCTGGCAGGGCTCCGGAAGGAACTGGTACGGCTGGCGGGACTGGTGGATACGTCTCTGGATCTGGGCGTTTTCGCCGGGATCACGGAAAAGCTGGAGGAAAAGGAGCTGCTGGAGCTGACCCGCAGCTGCCGCTCCCAGCTGGACACCATCTACCCGCCCAAACCTCAGCTGCGGTCCACCCCCACCGTCCCCCGCGCCGAAGAAGACGGCGCATTTTTGATTTGACAGGAGGATTCCAACTATGAGCGTTTCTTTTCATGGCATCGGCCAGGTCTGCGCCACCTTTCTGGGTACCGGTACCGAGGGCCAGGTAGTCAAAATGAGCGACCGGGACACTGTGGCCCCCTGCAGTGACGGCAACAGCTTCTGCGGTGTGGCGGTATGCGTCAAGGATGACGCCTGCTGCGTCCAGGTGGCAGGCTTTGTCACCGTGCCCTACAGCAGCACCGTCCCCTCTGTGGGCTATGCCAAGCTCTCCGCCAATGGCGCCGGCGGCGTAAAAACTGACGAGAGTGGTCGGGAGTATCTGGTGGTCAGCGCCGACACCACCGCCAAGACCGTCACCATTTTGCTGTAAAGGAAGGGGCACAAAATCATGGCTTACACTTATGACAATCTGAAACTGGAAAAAGGTATGTACGGCGAGGCCGGCAAATCCTTCACCCAGGTGCTGGAGGCCGCTGACCCCAGCGAAAATTATCGTGGCACTCCCCTGGAGGGGCTGGACGCCTTCCAGCGCCAGCTCAAGCGCTTTGACATCCACGTCAAGGGCAGCCGCTCCGACATGGTGGAAAAATTCTTCCGCACCACCGAGTCCGCCGTCCTCTTCCCTGAGTTCGTCTCCCGGGTGGTGCGCCAGGGCATGGAGGAGGACAACGTCCTCCCCTTCATCACCGCTACCGTCACCCAGTTCGACGGCATGGACTACCGCTCCATCTACTCCGTCCCCAGTGAGGACGAAAAGTCCCTCAAGCGGGTGGAGGAAGGCGCAGCTCTGCCTCAGACCAGCGTGCGCACCCAGTCCAACCTGGTGAAGCTCCACAAGCGGGGCCGTATGCTGGTGGCTTCCTACGAGGCCATCCGTTTCCAGCGGCTGGACCTGTTTTCCATCACCCTGCGCCAGATCGGCAGCCACATCGCCCGGATGCATCTGGAGGACGCCATCAACGTGATCATCAACGGTGACGGCAACGACAACCCCGCCCAGAGCCTTACCGTAGGCACTCCGCCCATCGGCGGCACCAGCGGCACCCTCTCCTATGAGGCACTGCTGGACTTCTGGGCCCAGTTCGACCCCTATACCATGAACACCATCCTGGTGCCCAACGCCGTAATGCTGGACATGCTGAAGATGGAAGAGTTCCAGAACCCCCTCACCGGCCTCAACTTCCAGGGCACCGGCACCCTGGCCTCTCCTCTGGGGGCCACCCTTCTGCGCACCAGCGCCATGCCCGAGGGCAAGCTCATCGGTCTGGACCGCAACTACGCCCTGGAGATGGTCAGCGCCGGCGAGGTGATGGTGGAATATGACAAGCTCATTGACCGTCAGGTGGAGCGGGCCGCCATCACCAGCATTTCCGGCTTTGCCAAGCTTTACGCCGATGCCGGAAAGGTCCTTACCATCTGATAGTTCCCTTCGCACCTGCTCCGGCGGAGGCTGGTCGTCTCCGCCGGAACACCCGGCCTGCCGCCCGTCTCCCCACAGGCGGCAGGCGTACTGAAAGGAAGCGCAGAACCATGCACGAAAAAATTCTTTCCCTGGCGGAAGCCATTGTCTCCCCCTCTGATCAGGAGCGGCCTCTGCTGGACAGCCTCTGCTCCTGCGCGGAAGCCCAGATCGCCGGGCGGCTGTCCGATGGGGTGACTCCCGAGGACTGCGCCGACGCCTTCACCTGCGCCGCCGCTCTCTCCGCCGCCGCGGGACTTCTCTCCTGCCGCGGCGCCGGGAACATTGAGCAGTTTACCGCCGGCGAGGTGAGCATGCGCTTTTCCGCTCCATCCGGCGGCGCCGCATCCTCCCTCCAACAGCAGGCTGACGCCCTGATGGCCCCCTACTGGCGGGACGACACCTTCGCTTTTTGGGGGGTGAGAGGATGACAGGCTCCTTTGATCAGCTTCTCTCCCGCTATGGTCAGAGCGTTACGCTTACTCCCCGGGCCTCTGGAGACCCCATATCTTTGCGGGCTTTTCTCCAGCCTGTTCTCAGGCAGCAGGAGGCACTGCCCTTCTCTCCCTCTCCTTTGGGCGCTGTCAGCACCAAGCAATGGCTCTATCTGGGCAGCGGCCGTCAGCCGCTGTCTGCCGGAGACGCAGTGGATACACCCGAACTTTCCCTGATCGTCCAGGAGGCCAGAGCCGTGCTATGGCGGGATCAGGTCGTATACCGCTGGGCGCTGCTCCGGCAGCGGAAGGAGGCGGCAGAATGAACCGAGGACTGGAACAGGTCCGCGACGCTCTGTCAAAAGCCCTTTCCCAGGCGGGACTTGCCGTCTGTCCTGCCTTCTCTCCAGGCTGGGCCAAGGAGTACAGCACTCCGGTAGCCGCTGTGGGGCTTCGGTCCGGTGAAAGCCGCAGCGACGCTTTCAACAGCTACCTGGGACAGCAGCTGAATCCGGACACCCAGACGCCCCAGGAGCTCTACGGCATGCGTCTGGACCTGACGCTGTCTGTGGACATCTATTCTCCACCGGAGACCGGCGCGGCAGGGTGCGACCAGGCGCTGGACACCGTACACCAGGTCATGCTGAATGGGCTGCCCTCCGGTCTTCGTCCCGCAGAGCTGCGGTGGGAGGAGACAGTCTGGGATGATACAACTTCTATGTTCCTCCGAAAGGGCAGCCTCTCCTGCAGCGCCTACTTCGTGGCTACCGCCACGGAAGAGGGACTCTGGCTCACCGACTTTATTCTGAAAGGTGTGGTAACCAAATGAGCAATATCATCATCCACGAACGTCCGGGAGTATATTCCTCCTACGACACTTCCACTGTTATCCGGGGCGGCCGGGCAGTACGGACCATCGGTGTGGCCGCCAAAGCCACCTCCGGCACGCCCAATACCCCTGTTACCCTGACCAGTTATGAGGGCGGCATCACTGCCTTCGGTGAGGACGCCGAGGGTACCCCCGGCATGTCCACGATCCTGTCCCTTCTGTTCCAGAACGGTGCATCCACTGTAGTGGCTGTGGCCGTGGACGAAGAGGATTATCCCTCCGCTTTCGCCGCTTTGGGCGCCGAGGACAACATTCAGATCATCGTATGCGACAGCGGAGAGGAGACCATCCATCAGGCCCTGCGCACCAGTCTGGAAGAGGCATCCGCCACCCGCCGGGAACGCATCGCTGTGGTGGGTATGAGCGGCGCAGATACCACAAAGCTCACAGAGCGGGCAGAAGCCCTCAACAGCGAGCGCATGGTGCTGGTAGGCCCCGACGTACTGGACAAAACTGGGAATACGCTGTCCGGTATCTTTGCCGCAGCCGCTGTGGCCGGTGCCGTGGCCGTTAACGCGGACCCGGCAATCCCTCTCAATGGCACCGCTCTGAAGGGGCTGGGTGGGGTGGCAACTCTCTACAACGACAATGAGATCGATCTGCTGGTCCGCGGCGGCGTCACCCCCCTGGAAGCTGTGGGCGGCGTGGTCTCCCCTGTCCGCGGCATCACCACCCGTACCACTACCGGCGGCTCCCCGGATATCACCTGGCGGGAACTGACCACTATCCTGGTGGTGGACGATGTGATCCCTACTATCCGTGCGAGCCTCCGCAGCCGCTTCAGCCGCACCAAAAACACCGCCCAGACCAGAGGCGCTATCCGCTCCCAAGTCATCGTGGAGCTGGAAAATAAGCTGCGGGCCGAGATCATCGACAGCTATGGCGAGGTAGAGGTATCCGTCTATGAGGACGACCCCTCTGTGTGTCTGGTGGAGTTCAGCTTTGCCGTGGCCCACGGTCTTAACCAGATCTACCTCACCGCCCATATCACCATTTAATTGAGGAGGCATCAACATGGAGGTAACAGGATTTCCTACCAGCTGTGACATCTATCTGGAGCTGGACGGCAAAAAAGTGGCAGTGGTCCAGAGTTACACCGCCAAGGCAACCAAAACCAGTCAGGTAGTGGAGGCCTTCGGCGAAAGTGAACCCGTGGCCACTATCAACGGACAGAACAAATATGTCCTTGAGCTGACCCGGCTTTATGCCACCGATGAGGCCATCAGCGACGGCATTGACTTCTTCAAACTGGCTGATTTCTCCCTGGTCATCTGTAAACCTGACAGAAAAGTTATTTACAGCGGCTGCCAGTGGAGCGCCATCCAGGAGGAGGGCAAAGTCGGCTCTATGGTGGCGGAAAAAGTGACGCTGATGGCCACCAGCCGCATTGAGGTCGGCGCCTGATGAGCCAGGGTATTCAGCTGAACATCCAGCTCCCTCTGGAAGAACTGGGCCGCTTTTCCCATCTGTTGGAGCAGCTGCAGCAGCTAATGGCTGCCGACAATAGCCGCTCCACTCCACAGGAAGCTGAGAAAAGCCCGGCTTTTGACCCGCAGCGTTTTCAGCAGCTCATGCAGGCGGAATTGTCCGGAAACAATGAGGTGTCAGCTGTACCGTCCTCTGTACCAATCGATAAGCAAACGACACCTATGGGCTCTCTGCCGGAAGCATCTTCGATTCAGGCTGAACTGTTGCTATCTCAGCAAAATGCTGCCGCAGCTCAGGCAGAACTATCATCCATGGGGGAGATACCTGCCGTGCAGGCAAAGCTGTCCGCCGTGCAGGAAGCACCTGCCGTCCAAGCCGAGCTGTCGTCCTTGCAGGAAGCACCCGCTGTCCAGGCTGAGTTGTCGTTTCTCGCAGACGCTCCCGGAGCGGAAAGCGAAGTCTCATTCTTGGCTTCTCCGCCGGCAGCACAAGCAGATCTGTCCGCTGTGCCGGAGATCTCCGCTGATCAGATCCAGTCCGCCATGGAGGAAGGAGACATTCCCACGGCTCAGCCGGATGAGATGCTGCCCTCCAGCGAGGAAGCACCATCCGATCAGCCCCACGCATCGGAGGAGGGGGATTCCCCTCCTCCCGAAGAAATGCCCGCTGTCCAGGAATTTCTGGAGCTGTCTGCTCCCCGCTCCGCCGGTTATTATCCGCAGGTACAGCTTCCGGAGGCATCCGGCGGAATATGGGGCGGTATTCAGGAGGAACTGACCTTCTCCGGCCCCGCCCCCTTAACGGCAGAAGCGGTCTCCCTCGCCTTCCAGCGGGATGACCGGCGCTATGACAACGGCTTTCCCCTGTATTAATGGAGGTGGTTTACTATGCTGCTGACACCTATGTGTTACAAGGACTATGTCTGGCCTCACAACCCCACTACCTACTCCATCACCTTTGAGCGGCAGGTGGCACTCCACAAAGTCCCCTTCGGACGCTACTACACCCAGGATCTGGGGCAGAGCTGCCGCGTCATGCGGGGCGAGGGCGTATTTGCCGGGGAAGGCGCTTACGAGGAATTCAAAAAGCTGGCCACGGTATTCTACGGCGGCGGCCCCGGTCTGCTGGTCCATCCCGTCTGGCAGTCCGCCAACGCTTTCTTTACCTCTCTGAAGCTGGAACAGGCCCCTCTTCCCGATTATGTCCGCTACAGCTTCACGTTCCATGAGCATTATGACGGCTACCATGAGGAACTGGAGTCTGGAACGAGCTCCGGTTCAGAGGCGCTTTCCAGCGGATACAGCGAACCTGCCTACACTGTGGTCAGCGGCGACACCTTATGGGGCATCGCCGCCAATTACGGTGTAAGCCTTGACAGCCTGCTGGCAGCCAATCCCTCCATCAAAAATCCCAACCTTATCCATGTGGGCGATCAGGTGGTGATCCCATGCTGACCATGGAATTGACCACCTGGGATGGAAAATCATATCGGCTGCCCATTCTGCTCTCCTGGACCCTTACTTACACCGCCGGCGTCCCCTGCGACAGCATGACCGCCTGCTGCCCCTATGACGACAGCATGGCGGATGTGCTGCCCGCCGCCACCCGTTTTACCGCTTCCCAAGACGGTGAGATCATGCTGCGGGGCGTTATCGACGCCTATGAGCTATCTTTGTCCGGTCAAGGACTGTTGGTGACACTGGAGGGCCGGGGCATGGCGGCACTGCTGATGGACAATGAGTCTGAGGCGCTGACCTATGGTACCGCCACATTGGGAGATATTCTGGGAAATCATGTATCCCCCTACGGCATCAGCTGTGAGACAGAGAGCTCTCTCTCCGGAGCCAACTACGCCGTGGTCTCAGGGTCCAGCCAGTGGAAAGCCTTGCGGGGCTTCACCCACCGATACGGCGGCTTCGACCCCTACTTCACCCGGGATGGGCGACTGGTGATCAAGCCCTTATGGGGCAGCGGGCGTACCTTGCGGGCAGATAAAAACACACCCTTACGCTCCCTCCGCCGCCGGGAACAGCGCTACGGTGTGATCTCCGAGATGCTGATTCAGGACAAGGTCCAGGGCATCAGCCATCGGGTGATAAATGAGGAATTCACCCAAAAGGGGGGCTGCCGCCGCCACGTCCTCTATATGCCCCGCAGCACTGCCGACGAGAGACGCTATACCGGGGAGTACCAGATCGCCCAGTCTGCCCTGGACCAGCTGGAGATCACCCTGGAGGTACCGCTCCCCTTTGCCGCATTCCCTGGAGACAGACTGTATCTGGCCCTGGAACAACTGGGCCCCGGCGACACCTACGATGTGGTGGAATCGCGATGCTGTCTGGACGAATCGGGAGAACGCACAGAAATCGTATTGAGCAGGAGGTAATGGCCTATGTGGCTATCCAGAAAATTTTCCGCCTATCGGGCCGTGGAACAGGAGGGTACCGTAGCCGACATGGGCGTGACCACCATCGGCGGCGCCAGCGCCTCTGTCATGACCCGGGGCGAGCAGCGGGATCTGGAGGTATTTGCTCCCGGCGGCTTGGTGTGGCAGCCCCGTGCCGGTGATACAGTGCTGGTGATCAAAGGCGGCGTAGGCTGCCAGGAGCGCTGCGTCGTGGCAGCAGAGACCGCCTCTGCCGCCCCGGAGGATATGGCCCCGGGAGAGTTGTTCCTCTATTCCTCTGAAGGCAGCTCCATACATCTGAAAAATGATGGCAGCATCGCTATCAAGGGAGATATCGAACTGGAAGGGGACGCGGAGATCACGGGAAACATCAAGCTGGAAGGAAATACAGAGATCAAAGGCAACATCAAGGTGACCGGAAACGTGGAAATCGAGGGAAAGCTCTACATCAACAAACAGCTGTGCCCTGCCTGCGGTCTCTGACACCGGAAAGGAGCACAATCTATGGAAGCAAAGCTGATTCAGGGCGACTATGTGCCTGACGGTCTGGGCGGCATCGAACGGTGTAAGGGCAGCGGCGCTCTGCTGCAGCGCGTCCTGTTCCGACTTACCGCCCGGCGAGGACAATTTCCTTTCCTTCCCCAGCTGGGCAGCAGACTCTATCAGCTGGGTCGGGAACCGGCTGCCAGCCGCGAGTCCGCTGCCCGGCTGTTCGCCGCGGAAGCTCTGGCGGAAGAGGATGTGGAAGTCACCGACGTCATCCTCACGCCGGCCGGAGAAGGGCGCATTCATCTGGCAGTGCTGATGGACTATCGCGGAAGCGATCTGTCCATTACGCTTACCGTATAGAAATGAGGAACCAACATGTCCAAAACCATTGATGAAATCTATGGAGAGATGCTCTCCGTCTTTGCTGAGGCCAGTGGTTATCTGCCTTCCCCCTCCTGTGACCTGGCTGTACGGCTCTATGCCGCCGCAGCCCAGGTCCACGGACTGCTGCTGCAGGCCCGCTGGGTATTGGAGCAAAGTTTCCCTCAGACCGCTCAGGGTGAATACCTGGAGCGTCTGGCTGCTCTGCGGGGACTTAAGCGCAGTGTGGCCACCTGCGCCACCGGTACGCTGCGCTTCGGCATCTCCAACACGGTAGGCGGAGACCTTACCATCTCCCAGGGCACCACCTGTATGACAGAGGAAGGCATCCGTTTCGCTACAACAGAAGAAGCTGTCCTCTCTGCCGGCTCCCTGTATGTGGACGTCCCTGCACAGGCTCTGGAACCGGGTAGGAACGGAAATGTGGCTGCCAACACCATCATCATCATGGCAGCCATGCCGCCCGGCATCCGCGCCTGCACCAACCCGGAAGCTTTCAGCGGAGGCGACGACGCCGAGGACGACGAATCCCTGCGCGCCCGGCTTCTGGATACCTTCATCCGTCTGCCAAACGGAGCCAATGCCGCCTACTATGAGCACACAGCCATGTCTTTTACCGGCGTGGCGGCAGCCCGGGCCATCGGCCGCCCCCGGGGAATCGGAACCGTGGATGTATATGTGGCCACAGACGCCGGTATCCCGGATGAGGAGCTGCTGGATGCCATCAACGACTACCTGCAGGAACGGCGTGAGATCTCCGTGGATCTTCAGGTGCTGGCCCCTATAGAAAAAGCAGTAGACGTTACTGTATCGCTGAAGCCTGCCCAGGGATATACCTTCTCCACCGCAAAGGAGGACGCTGATGCTGCTCTGCGAGCCGTTTTTACCGGTTCCCTCCTGGGGAAAGGCGTCACCATGGCCGCCCTCGGCAATCTTCTCTACGACTTGAACAGTGTGGAAAATTACCGTTTTTCCACTCCCACAGCAGATATTGAGGCCGGCCCTACTGTTCTTCCCCGGCTGGGTACACTGACCATATCGGAATGGGGGAGCTGACATGAGTTACAGTGACCACCTGAAAAATCTGCTGCGCCCTCTGGGAATCTACGACCTGACGACAGGCAGCCTCAGCGCCAGCGAGTTGGATGCCTTAGGTCACGGATTGGACGAGACCGAACAAGCCCTGGATGAGGCAGAGAGAGAAAGTTCCCTATCTACTGCTGTTGGAGAGGGGCTGGATCTCTGGGAATCCCTCTTTGCCAGCGCTCCTGTCCACTTCTCTACAGAGCTGCGCAGAGAGGCTATTGCCGCTCTGCTGCGGATCGGCGGAGACAGCTTTACCCTGGACGCGATCAACGACACTATATCCGGCTGCGGTATCCGTGCCATCGTTCAGGAAAAAGAGCAATTCGGCTATGTCCGCGTCATCTTTCCGGACGTTGTCGGCATCCCGGCTGATTTTGACCGCATCCGTACCATTATTCTGGACATCATCCCCTGCCATCTGGAAGTAGAGTTTTACTTCCGCTACCTTACCTGGGCGGAATGTCATGCCCATGGCTATACCTGGGCCATTATCCACGAGAGAGAATATACCTGGCTCGGATTCCAAATGGCTGTTTAATCGTTTCTTCCTGACAGTGCCCAGCATACACTGGATGGGGCGAAATCTTCTGCCCCGAAAGGAGCGAGAGAGATGCTCAACAGCAGAGATATCGGTCTGCTGCGTCCGGATGTAGCCGCCAATTGCCGTATCTGGCTGGATCGGTGCCGTACCGCCGGTTTGGCTGTACTGGTCACCAGCACCGTAAGAGACCAGGAATACCAGGAATTCCTCTACGCCAGAGGCCGCACCCGTCCCGGCACTATCGTAACCAACGGGCGTGTTCCCACGTTCCACAGCGATAAAGCCGGTCTCGCCTGGGATTTTTGCCAGAATATCCGCGGCAAGGAGTACAGCGACCCAGCCTTCTTCCGGGCCGCTGCTGATCTGGCCAAAGAAATGGGGTTCAGTTGGGGCGGCGATTGGCGCTCATTCCCTGACAGTCCCCATATCCAATGGGATGCAGGAGGAAGCTGGAGCAATGCTAAGATCCTGGCCGGAAAGCTTCCTCCCCCTATGCCGCTATATGTGCCGGAGCAGGACCAAGACAAGGAGGATGACCAGATGACAGCGGAACAATTCGATAAATTGATGCAGGGATGGCTGGAAAAGCTCAAGAATGAGCCGCCATCTCAGTGGAGTCAGGAAGCCCGTCAATGGGCTGAGGACACTGGGCTGATCAGCGGAGACACTCAGGGGAATCTGCAGTATCGTTCTCCTGTGACCCGAGAGCAACTGGTCGTATTCCTGCAGCGATTGGCAAAAAAAGCCGGAATATAATCTTGTTGTATTTGCCTGGCATCAGGCAGATATCACGCATAAGGGGAACCGCTTTTGCGGTTCCCCTTCCTTTCGCAATTTTGCTATTGCCTTACTGCCGCCGCACCGGCCCTTCCTTTTAGCACCACTTTTTTTATAGGATATGCAAAAAATTTCGTCAAATTTTTTGTGCTATTTGCCGCATTAATAAAAATTTTTATTTTCTTTTTGATAATATTGCCGAATTTTTTAAAAAATTATGAACAACCCTTGATTCCCCCCACAAAACGGTATATAACAATCTCTGCAATATAGAGCTTCGGCTCAGTGTGTGAGGAGGAATTCCATGATTACCTTTATCATCTGTCTGGTCTTCCTGCTGGTTGGCTTCCTGACCTACGGGAAGTTCGTCAACAAGATCTTTGGACCAGATGACCGCGATACCCCCGCCATCGCCGTCAATGACGGCGTTGACTACATCCCCATGCCCACCTGGAAGGTGTTTCTGATCCAGCTGCTGAACATCGCCGGTACCGGCCCCATCTTCGGCGCCCTCAGCGGTGCTCTGTTCGGGCCCATCGTGTACCTGTGGATCATCTTCGGTAACATTTTTGCCGGTGCTGTCCACGACTATATGTGCGGCATGCTCTCCATGCGCAACAATGGCGCCAGCATCTCCGAGCTCACCGGTAAGTACCTGGGCAACGGCATGAAGAACGTCATGCGTGTGTTCTCCGTGGTGCTGCTGGTGATGTGCGGCGTGGTGTTCACCACCGGCCCTGCCGGCCTGCTGGCCATCCTCACCCCCGACACGCTGGATGCTACCTTCTGGCTGTGGGTCGTGATGATCTACTACTTCGTCGCCACCTTCGTCCCCATCGACAAGGTCATCGGCCGCCTCTATCCTCTCTTTGGTGTCTGCCTGATCGTCATGGCTGTGGGCGTGGCCGGCTCCATGATGTTCTCCGGCAAGTTTGAGATGCCTGAGCTGTGGCTCAACTTTGAAAACCAGCACGCTTCCGGCACCCCCGTGTGGCCCTTTATGTTCATCACTGTGGCCTGCGGCGCCATCTCCGGCTTCCATGCCACTCAGTCCCCCATGATGGCCCGCTGCTGCAAGAGTGAGCGGGAAGGTCACAAGATCTTCTACGGCGCCATGGTGGCGGAAGGTGTCATCGCCATGGTGTGGGCTGCTGCCGGTGTGAGCTGCTACGAGAGCAGCCAGGCCCTGCTGGAAGCCGGCGGCGGTGTCAGCTCCGTGGTGTATGAGGTGTGCACCTCCACCATGGGCAAGGTAGGCGGCGTCCTGGCCCTGCTGGGAGTGGTGGTCTGCCCCATCTCCTCCGGTGATACTGCTTACCGCAGTGCCCGTCTGACCCTGGCCGACTGGTTCAAAATCGACCAGAAGGATTGGAAGAAGCGTCTGGCCCTTACCGCTCCCCTGCTGGTTGTGGGCGCCATCATCTGCCAGATCGACTACAGCATCGTGTGGCGTTACTTCTCCTGGTCCAACCAGACCCTGGCTATGATCGCTCTGTGGGCTGCCGCTACCTATCTGTGGCAGAGCAAGAAGAACTACAAGATCTGCGCCATTCCTGCTACCTTCATGTCCGCCGTGTCCGCCACCTACTTCCTGGCGGCTCCTGAGTGCATGGGCCTTCTGTGGACTCCCATGAACGTCCCCATGTCCACCTACTATCCCATCGCTGTGGTGGGCGGTATCGTCGTTGCCATCCTGTTCCTGTCCATCTTCCTGAAGAAGACTGTCCTGAGCAAGAAGGCTTCCACCCTGGCCTGATCCCCCTTACTATAATAAGTGACCTGGAGCAAGCTGCTCCAGGTCACTTTTCTTTTTCCTCTCCGCTTCCCAGTCTCTCCTTTTGCGCTGCCAGCGTAGCCAACGTATCTCCCAGTTGGGTCAGTACCGCCGCCAGCACCGCCAGGTCTTCCCCAGGCAGGCTGTCATACAGGGCGTTGGCCGTCCCTGTCACCAGCAGCGTCAGTTCCCTCGGGTCCACCAGGCATCCCCTCCCCCGCCAATATATGCAGCGCCGCCGCCTGAACAGTACAGGCGGCGGCGTTGATACATATTTCAGTTCAGGGTATCCCCTTTGTCCGCAAACATCTGGGCTACCCGCAGAGCGGTCAGCGGGTAGTGGCGCAGCTCCGGGTCCTTTGCCATCAGCTCCTCCGCTGCCCCTCTGGCTTCCTGCAGCAAAGCCACATCGCAGCTGAGGTCCGCCACCTTCAATGCCGGCAGGCCGTGCTGCCGCCGGCCAAAGAAGTCACCGGGCCCCCGCAGGCGCAGGTCCTCCTCCGCAATTTTGAAGCCATCCCCGGTCTTTGTCATTACCTGCAGCCGTGCCCGGGTCTCCTCATTGCGGTTATCAGAAATCAGGATGCAGTAGGACTTGTGCTTTCCCCGGCCTACCCGGCCTCGAAGCTGATGGAGCTGGCTGAGGCCGAAACGGTCCGCGTCCTCCACCACCATCACTGTGGCGTTGGGCACGTCCACCCCCACTTCCACCACCGTAGTGGACACCAGGATGTGGACTTCCCCGGCGGCAAAAGCGGCCATGACCTGTTCCTTCTCCTTGGCCTTCATCCGGCCGTGGACATAGCCCACCTTCAGCTCCGGAAACACCTGCTCCTGGAGCATGGTGGCATACTCCGTCACTGCCTTGCGCTCATCGGGAATGGTGTCATTTTCCTCCACCATGGAGCAGATCACATAGGCCTGACGGCCCTCTGCCACTTCCTTACGGATAAACTCCCACACCCGCTGGCGATAGGCAGAGGTAACGGCAAAGGTGTCGATCTTCTGCCGTCCCGGGGGCAGCTCGTCGATCACCGACACGTCCAGATCCCCATAGATAATGAGAGCCAGTGTCCGGGGAATGGGCGTGGCAGACATGACCAGCAGGTGGGGATTCTCCCCCTTGGCGGACAAAGCCGCCCGCTGGTCCACGCCAAAGCGGTGCTGCTCGTCAGTAACTACCAGCCCCAGGTGGTGGTAGGCCACATCGGCACTAATGAGGGCATGGGTACCGATCGCCACCTGGGCCTCCCCCCGCTCCAACCGCCCCAACGCCTCCCGGCGCTGCTTGGCGGTAAGGCTTCCGGTAAGAAGGACGCAGGTGATCCCCAGCTTCTCCAGCAGCGGCGCAAGGCCTTGATAGTGCTGCTCCGCCAGGATCTCCGTAGGGGCCATAAGGGCCGCCTGACGGCCATTGCGAACAGCGCAGACCATGGCGGCGGCAGCCACCATGGTCTTTCCGGAGCCCACGTCTCCCTGGACCAGCCGGTTCATGGGGCGTCCGGAGGCAAGATCCGTCAGGATCTCCCCGATGGCACGGCGCTGGGCGCCGGTGAGAGAAAAGGGCAAAGCCGCATAAAAAGAGGACAGGTCCGTATCCTCAAAGGGGCGGCAATGCAGGCCATCCCGCCGCCGGCGCAGCTTTTTCAGGCCAATGGCCAGGAGGAACAGTTCCTCGAACACCAGCCGCCGCCGGGCGGTTTCCAGCTCCTTCTCATCGCCGGGGAAGTGGATCTTTTCATAGGCGTAGCCGCTGTGGCAGAGGCCGTGGTCCTGCCGCACCTGGTCGGGCAGCGGGTCCGTCAGCAGGTCCCGGCAGGCGGCAAGCCCCTGCTCCATGGCCCGGATCAGCGTCAACTGGCTGATACCAGCGGTAAGGGGATAGACTGGGACGATACGCCCGGTAAGTTCCCGCCGCCCCTCCTTCTCCACCACCGGATTGGTCATGGCTTTGCGCAGCAAATTCCCTTCCGACTTGCCGTAGAAGGTGTAGGTCTCCCCGGGGATCAGGCTGGTCTTTCGGTAGGCCTGGTTGAAGAAGGTGATATCCAGGGTGCCGCTCTCATCCACCCCCCGGAGTTTCACCAACTCCAGGCCCTTGCGGATGCGGCTGAGAGTAGGGGCGGCGGCCACCATGGCCTCCACACAGGCGCTCTCCCCGTCCCGGAGGTCCTTGATCTTCACCACCTGCCGGCGGTCATCATAGGCCCGGGGAAAATAGGAAATAAGGTCCTGGAGGGTGCGGATGCCCAGCTTCTCCAGGGCCTTGGCCTTCTGCTCCCCAACGCCCTTGATATACCGCACGTCGGTGCTCAGATCTGCCATATCCGCTCCCCTCCTCCCCTTCCGGCAGGATCACACCTGTCGGTTGATGTACTCAATAAACTGGTAATCCAGCGTCCCGTCGGACACAATGGCCCCGGAGCGCAGCACCTGCCACTGGGGCAGGGTGTCCAGGTCCGGGAAGGATACATCGCTCTCCGGCCGGGCGTAGACCCTGGTAAGGTAGCACAGCCGGCAGTAGGGCAGCATGGCGCGGTAGATCTCACCGCCGCCGATGACCCACACCTTCTCCGGGTCCTCTTCCGCCACCAGGGACAGTACCTCCTCCACCGAGGCAGCAGTCTCTACCCCCTCCCGGACAAAATCCTTCTGCCGGGTAAGGACGATGTTCCGCCGCCGGGGCAGAGGCTTTCCACCCGGCATGGACTCCAGGGTCTTTCGTCCCATGATCACGGTTCCCCCGGTGGTCAATGCCCGGAAACGCTTCATATCCTCCCCGATGTGGAAGAGCAAATCATTTCCTTTTCCAATGCCCCAGTCGAGGCTCACCGCAGCGATCGTATTCATCAGATAGCCACCTCGATCTTCTCATCAAAGGGCCAGGGGTCGTAGCCCTCCAGCTGGAAGCTGTCTACGGTGAAGTCATAGAAGTTTTTCACATCCGGATCGATGATGAGCTGGGGTGCGGGCCGCGGCTCACGTTTGATGAGCTCCTCCACCAGGGGCACATGGCGGTCGTAGATGTGACAGTCAGCAATGACGTGGACCAGTTCCCCGGCCTCCAGCCCCGCGTGGCGGGCCATCATATGGACCAGGACGGCGTACTGGCACACATTCCAGTTGCTGGCAGTAAGCATGTCCTGGCTGCGCTGGTTCAAAATGGCATTGAGGGTATTGCCGCTGACGTTGAACGTCATAGAGTAGGCGCAGGGATAGAGGCCCATCTCGCTGAGGTCGTGGTGGTTGAAGATGTTGGTGAGCATCCGGCGGCTGGCGGGATTCTCTTTCAGATCTTTCAGGATCCTGTCCACCTGGTCGTACCAGCCGTCGCTGTACTTGTGCTTGACACCCAGCTGGTAGCCGTAGGCCTTGCCGATGGTGCCCTTTTCGTCAGCCCAGGCATCCCAGATCCGGCTGTGGAGCTCATGGGTGTCATTGGACTTCTTCTGCCAGATCCACAGGAGTTCATCCACGCAGGACTTGAAATAAGTCCTCCGCAGGGTCATGATGGGAAACTCTTTCCGCAGATCGTAGCGGTTCACCACACCAAATTTCTTCACCGTGTGGGCGGGAGTACCATCCTCCCAATGGGGCCGAACGGCAAGGTCCGTATCCCAGAAACCATTATCCAGGATATCCCGGCAGACGTTGACAAATACCTGATCCGCGTAACTCATGGCCTTTCCTCCCTTTCTGTATGGGCCGGGATAGCCCCGGCTTTCTCTGCAAATTCAGCTCCCAGCCGCCACAGCAGCGGCTCAAAGTCCACGCCCTCCCGTGTCGGGTAGTTCTGTGCCGCCGTTCTCTCGGCGCAGCGGGCAGTAAAATCCGCCGCCAGGGACGCGGCGGCGGACAGGTCCATTCCCCGGACCAGAGCGCCGGTGAGGACGCTGGCAAAGAGGTCGCCGGTACCGTGAAAGCTGCCTTCCACCCGGGGCGCCGCTACCATCTCCGTTCGTCCGGCAGCCCGGTCAAAACAAACTGCACCAATCCGTCCGGGTTCCAGCGTCACGCCGGTGAGAACCACGGAGCGCCGTCCCTTCAGGCTCAGCTCCTCCGCCCACCGGCGGCAGTCCTCCTCCCGCTCCAGTGTGACCTCGTCATAATTCCGCTCCAGCAAAATAGCCGCTTCCGTCCGGTTGGGAACTACCACATCCGCCAGGCGGCTGAGCTCTTTGACCCCCTGACACATCTCCGTGGTATAGGTCCGGTAGGGCTTGCCGTTGTCCCCCATAACAGGGTCAACCACCACAACGGTATTGTCCCGGCGGAACGTACGGATAAAGCTCTCTGTCAGGCCGATCTGCCGGCGGCTGCCCAGAAAGCCGGTGTAAATGCCGTCAAACCCCAATTTCAGGGATTGCCAGTGGGCGGTGATAGCCGTCATCTCGTCGGACAGATCCAGGAAGGTGTTCCCGGTAAAGCCGCCGGTGTGGGTAGAGAGGATGGCAGTGGGCACCGGACAGCACTGGAGCCCCATGGCGGAGAGAGTAGGCATAACGATGGTGAGAGAGCAGCGGCCAAAGCAGCTGAGATCGTGCACAGCAGCGACACGAGGCGTAGGCATGATGGGAATCCTTCCTTTTCCTTCCCCGTCAAAGCGGGGAAATTGTCAGTCATACTTCGCCAATTATATGTCATTTTCGCCATTCTTGCAAGGGTGTCCCCAGGGAGAAATCTGCCGCTCCTGGTTCATTTTCCTTTTCAGCATTCCCTCTCTGCCGGCCTTTGAAATTTCCCGTTTACAAACCAACCTGTTATGGAGTATAATGCGAAAGGTATCACATCAAACATATCAGATCATAAATATGCGCCTGTGATGGAATTGGTAGACATGCGAGATTTAGGTGCCGTCACCTTAGTGAAGGTTTACTGCTCCGTTTCCGGTGCCCATGATCTTAAAAATTGAATATGCGCCTGTGATGGAATTGGTAGACATGCGAGATTTAGGTTCTCGTGCAGCAATGCGTGTGGGTTCGAGTCCCTTCAGGCGCACCAAAAACAGGCATTAAGGTTATATATCCTTAACGCCTGTTTTTCGTGAAAAGCTCAATCTAATCAAGGGTCAGCCGGTAAAATCCAACAGTTCCCGCTTCTGTTCATATAGCGATTCCTGCATGTAGGACTGTGCAATCTTATCAAGTAGCGCCGCAGAACGCGGGTAAGATATCCGGATCTTAGATGCGTTTACACGATACTTGTCAGATATTTCCTTCTCTTCCAGCCCCCCTGTTACCACATGAAACCTCCGTTGGTTATGCAATTCTGTAATTAACCCGTTCTCTAATTTTTCACTATGTGAGTGTTCAAAGTAATCTCGTATTACTTCGTGAGGGAAAATACCATCGATACCAACAGGGGCATAGCTAAGCACTCGTCCAAAACAAAACGCAAAAGAATTTGTATATCCAATCTTTTTGGCATGTTCTTGTGCTGTAGTAACCCACGCATTAAATTTATCTTCCGAAATAGATTTCCCGTCAAAACCAGGTACTGTTTTAAATAGTTCGATTATATCATACGCTATGCTTCTCTGATTATCAGGATGTTCTTTCGCCAAAAATTCAAATCCTGGATCTGGCTTGTAATTATATGCTATCAATTCAACAAACTCAATTGGGTTATTACTTAAATACCTATTAATCCCGTTTGGAATCCATTCATGTTTGAGATATGGCATATACGCAATTTCCAATTGAACTAATGTATTTAACTCAACATTTTGATCAGCATACAATTTTTTGAAGAGGTGCCGAATGCCATGTTCTGATAAGTCTTTAATCGATGCTCCCGTTGGTTCTGTATAGTTTTGGAACTCACAACATTTGTGTAGAATTGAAACAATCATTGTTGAGTTGGAATATTCAGAATACTCTATTACTCGAGCAGCCGAAAAAGGTCTGTTGTATTTAAGTAACTGGCTCAAGAAAAAATCCCAGTATTGGACGAGCTCGTCGTCGAGTCTGTATACACTAATGTTCTCCCAATAATATTGGGACACTTCGTCTCCAAATTCATCAACTCGCTTCCAAATATTTGGATCCAAAGGCGCTTGACATAGAACACCGGCATATTCCGCATTGGTTAGGGTACTTGATTTCAATTCTTCGATTAGCTTGTCCAATCCGTTGATTCGATATAAGCGCCACAATATTGAAGAACTCAGCTGATGATTTTGTGCCTTAATTCTAAAAATGAGGACAAAATCATATGAATTACGAAGTATCTTGTCAACAATAACTTCGGTTAACATCTCGCAATCATAAGCGTTTGAGGAAAAAGTAATCAAGGCATCTGATCCATATCCCTCCAAGATTTCGTTAATGGCAGTTTTTTGTACCTCATGTAGATAATTGCGTTCCTTGACATAATCATATCGCTGTTCTTCATATGGGATTGGATGTAATAAGTCCGGATTGTATTTGAACAAATACACATATTGCTCATAGTTGTTCGGCAGTATCTGTGTGAGTACCTGTTCCATCCGTGTTAAGAACTTTTCAGGAATTGCCCAGTCGGTGTTGCAGAACTTTCGATTTTTGCTAATTTCAGATCTTAAAGCAGTTGCAATTGCATTAAGCTCAGACGCAGAGAGATTTTTACAGAAATCAGACAGCCTATCAATCCAAAAATTAACTGCGCCGAAAAAGAACGATGCATGTTCGATGATTACAATCCACTGATCTACGCTGTTAGCATTTGCTATAGCGATGTCTGCTACGGTGTGTAGTATAGACCTATGTTCTGAAACAGTTATCTTTTCTTCAAATTCTTTTTCAAAGGTATGCCACTTTGGTTTTTGAATAGAAGTACATATTGAGTGTCCCTGTGGTAGCAGTTTGGCAATAAGCTCGTTTCCTGTATAGGTGTATGTTTTACAAATTTTTTTCAATAATTCTAACCGTTGACCACAGTCGAGGCAACATTGCGGGTGCCATGTGCAAAAAATCTCATACAATGTGTTAATGGGTGAATTTTGTAGAGAGTATTTAAACTTCTTTTCACCAATTTTTGACAATACTGTAATTGCGCGAACAACATAGTTTTCATACCAAACAAGCTGTTCTAACGCCCAGAGGATGTATGTGTAGTAACTCCTACCCCAAAGCGCATCTGCTACTGGTTTAAAGAGTATCCACATTTCACTCTCTTCATTTTCAACCTCGTGTTCGATTTTTTCGAGAAATGCAGAAGGAGACGCCTCAGCTAATAATGTCAACATGGGAGCTATAGTATTCCATTGCTGCCATGTGTTAATCGCACGGAGAAGTTCTCTTACTAAAGAATATACATAGTACTCTGTTGATGTAATATTGCAGTTATTATCCTCGGTGTTTTGCTCTGAGAGTAAAATCAAGCTGATAGTTAACCCTTGGCATAGTAGGTTTGAGTACGGAGCACTCTTTCCGTATATTGATGCCATTGCCCATTGGTCTTCAGGAAGTTCAAATGTTGGATCTTTTGTTCCAAAAACCATAAGAACGCACTCTTTTAGTCGTTGAATTTGCTTTGTAGTCAGCCTTGTGAATAGAAATGTCCACATATCTTGTACAGATACAACCTGATAGACTTCAAATACTTTAAAAATTGGTGCATCTTCAACCGACAGCCACCTATTAATTCGCTGGATGTATTCTTCGTACTTGAAACCGCTTAATATTTCTATTGCTTTCTTGTCTCCATCAATACTACCGTTCCAACCACCGGCCAAAAAAACAGGAATTAGATCGTCAAGCATTGACTCAGAAAGCCATTTTGGTTTCTTCCTGGCAACGATTGTGGTAATTTGTCTGTAAAGGGGAAGAAAACTGCGTTTTGTTTCTGTTTCGATTTTTGTAAACTCAGTTTCTTTAAAACCAAGAGTCTTTAATGCTTCATGGTAGACGGCCTTGCGTCGTTTATCTATTTTTATGGAGTCCACATTTTTTGTTATTTTCGATAATGGAGAATATTTGGCTACTGGAAGGAGAATAAATGAATCAGACGGGCATCGGATATCCTCAGTAAAATTAAAAACTGGTATAAGCAAGCAATTTGTTTCATTGCTAATAACAAGCCGGTTCCATTCTTCGGGAGATTCTATCACGAGGGTGCGATTCATTATTGCCTTGTACTGCTCATGTGTTCGAAAATAGGCGGCAACAAATAAAACTGATTCAATTGTTGACTCAGAAATTACAGTAAGAGAGCCTGTTCCTGCTTCAAGCCACTTCGATAAATAAGCACTTTGAACATCTCGTCCAAGAAGAAAAAACTCATTATTTAATTTCGGCAAAGTATGTTCAGCGTAATCATCCCAATAACTCTCAATAGTACGAATACCTGCAATATGTTTCCCTATTATATTAGCAAACCATACTGCCACGGAAGTATGCGAATATAACCACATTGCAATTTTTGCCCCATCTATGATACGAATATCTTTCCAGTTATACTTAGATTTGCTTTCATTTATAAGTTCTTCTATGGATGTTTTATGATTCCATATTTTTAATGTAGAAAAAATGAAGGTACTTTCATGGACATCAACACCAAGAGAATTCTTATGTCGTTTTTCAATGTCCTCCTTAAATTTACTCATGGAATCTTCGTTTGTTCCAAATTCCCAAACGGACTTTCCTTCTGGAAAGTAGCTTGTTGACTCGCCAGAATTCAACACTCCGTCATATCCTGAAAACTGAATTCCTTTTTCAATAGGGAAATTATAATCATCTATTTTTGAAGAAGTGCTCAATATAAGCCTTACGATTAATTCAGGCAGTATTTCTTGAGCTCTACGAGGATTCATTCGAGCCCATGTATCGATTTCTGTTGCTGTCACTAAATTATTCATAAGCATTCTCCTCAAAGAAGACTCAGTAAAGCGTTTTACTACAGAATGCACCCATTGTCTATTATTCGATTATTAAATTATATCATTTGAGGTTAGTTTCATCAATGCTCTTATCAGCCGCTTCGGTGGATAAGTCTCCTATATTGAAGTGGCATTGTGAAATTCGTTCCATCACAATCCCATCAATCTCCCCTTCCAACTGCTGAATTCTTTCCTGCAACGCCAAAATGTGGGCGTCGAGGATCGGTTTCCTCAACGCCCACATTTTTTGCAACTTTACAATCTGCTCTTGCTCTTTGACATGGCTATCCCGAACTGCTGTGAGATACTCCCACACCATGGTGTCCAGCGTTTCCTCGTGGATACGGTGGGAGCTACAATAGCTTTTCCCGTTCCGGTGATAGCCCCGGCACACATATTCCACCCGCTGGTTTCCACGCCAGTATCGAATCATCGGAACGAAAGGGTTCCCGCACTCCTGACAGGTAAGCAGTCCGGCATAGCGGTGCTTGGCCTTGTTCCCATTGGCTGGACGGGCCTGCTCTTTCATTCGCCGCTGAACTGCCTCCCACTGCTCCCTGGGGACAATGACGGGGAAGAAGCTCTCATGCCGGTACCACTCACTTGGGGACAACCGTTTTACTTTTCCACCGTTGGTCTCCGAGCGGTGGTTCACCAGCGCGCCGGTATAGGCCTCTTCCACCAGTATATTTTTGACACTGGCATAAGTCCAGAGATATTTCCCGTCCTGGGTTTTGTGTGCGGCCCGCACCTCCCGGCCACAGTGCTCGGCACGGAGCTGCGCCGGAGTTTTGCGCCCCAGCCCATTGAGCTGTCGGGCAATTTCTCTTTGCCCGCATCCCTCCAGATACAGGGCGTAGATGCTCCGCACCGTCTCCGACGCCTCCGGCTGGATCTTGATCTCACCGGTGTTCCGATCTTTCCAATACCCGAAGGGCGGCGTGATCACGATGCCCTCTCGCTGCTTCTGGCGATAGCCGGCGCGGATCTTTTTACCGATGTCCTTCGCATAGTAATCGTTCATCAGGCCCCGGACGCCGATAATCAGGTCATCCTCCTCCCGGAAGGTGTCCAGCCTTTCCGTGGCGGAGAGCACCCGGACACCCCGCTCCCGCAGGTAGTCGATAAACAGGGCGGTCTGGGTGCGGTGTCGTCCCAGGCGGGACAGATCCTTTACCACCACACCGTCCAGTCCGCCAGCCTCCACAGCCGCCGTGAGCCGGGAGAGCCCACGGCGGCTGAAGTTCATGCCGCTGATGTTGTCATCGGAAGACAGGCCAGCGATGTGGTCACCCCTTTGGACGGCAAACTCCCGGCAGATCCGCTCCTGATTCTGGAGAGAGTCCCGCTCCGGGTCGTCGTCATTGGACAGCCTGGTATAGATCCACACCCGCATCTTTCCTCATCCGTTCTCGTAAAAATCCCGCATGATAATGGGTCCCAGCCGCTCGAAGTCGTAGTCCTGGGAGAGCCAGCACTCCGTCTGCTCCCCGTTTTCATAGACGTCGATGTGATCCCGGAAGGGAGCCTTCAGGCAAATGTTCAGGGAGAGCTTGCCGTCCTCCTCGTGGACATAGATCCTTTCCACCAGCATCCGCAGATGGGCTTCCGACAGCTTGCCCTCTTTCAGAATGTCGTCCATCATACTGATGTCCCGCTTCAGCCTGGATTGCCGGCTGCGGAGGGTGACCTCGATATTTTGGAGCTCCTCGATCTGCTTCTTCGCCGCCGCGATCTCCTCCTCCCGCTTTTGGATCATGCGGTCATAGCGTTCCGCGTTTGCCTTGTCCCGGATGCGTTCCATCAGGATCACCTCCATCTCGTCCTCCAACACTTCCACCCGCTGGGCCAGCTTTTTGATCCGCGCGGCGGCGGTGGAGGCCTTGGGCCGCCACTGGTCGATCAGATGCTCCATGGCGTTCCAGTTGTCCTCATACATCCGCTTGGTCTGGAGCAGTTCTTTGCAGATCAGGCGATCCAGCGTTTCCTCCTCCACCGTGTGGGCGGTGCAGTGTTCCTTGCCGTAGCGGTGGTAGGTGTCGCATCGGTACTCCACCCGCTCCCCATTTTTCAACTTGACCCGCTTTCCCACAAAGGCGCGGCCGCAGTCCTCGCAGCGGAGCAGGCCGCCGTATCGGAGAACTCCCTTGCTCGGCGCCGCCCGTGTATGGTTTTCTTTCCGCGCCTGGAGAAGTATTTGCGCCTGCTCCCAAATTTCCTTGGTCACAATGACGGGGAAATAGTTCTCATGCCGGAATTGCTCTGACGCCTCAGTAAACCGGAAGGTTTTGTTGATTTTATTGCGCTCGCTCTTGTGGCAGATCAAAGTGCCGATGTAGCTCTCATCCCGCAGGATTCGGGAAACCATGGTGCCGTCCCACAGATACTTCTTCAAGATCGTGTCCTGGGTACTGGGGAGCCGCTTGCGCAGAAGCTCCAACTGGATCTGGGCCGGCGTTTTCCGTCTCTGTTCGTTGAGTGTTCTGGCAATGGCTTTCAGCCCCTGTCCGCCGGTGTAGGCGGTGAAGATCATACGCACCGTCTCCGCCGCTTCCTCCACGACCACCACCTGCTTGGTGTTCTTGTCCTTGAAGTAGCCGAAGGGCGGAATGATGACGATGCCCTCTTTCTGCTTCTGCCGGTACCCGGTGCGCACCCGGCGGCTGCCGTCCCGGGCGTAGAAGTCGTTCACCAACCCCTTGAAGCCGATGATCAGATCGTCGTTCTCATTGAAGGTGTCGATGTTTTCCGTGGCGGAGAGCACTCGTACGTCGTGTTCCCGCAGATAGTCTATGAACAGGGCGGTCTGGGTGCGGTGGCGGCCCAGGCGGGACAGGTCCTTCACCACCACGGCCTCGATCTCTCCCGCCTCCACCACCTCGTAGATCCGATCGATGCCGGGGCGGTTGAAGTGCATCCCGCTCACATTGTCGTCGAAAGACTCGCCCACCACCTCATGGCCATTAGCGACGGCGTAGTTAAAAATGATCTTCCGCTGGTTGCTCAGGGAGTTGAGTTCCTCGTCCTCGTCTCTGGACAGGCGGTAATACAGCCAGACTTTCATGCTCCATCCTTTCCGATGTGCTGCGCGTTTTTTTGTAGCACAACACATACCACAATCATTCAGGAATAGCTATGGAAACTATTCATGCAGGTTCAGATTCTACACAATCCACAAGAACGGTCTCCAATTTTGTGTAAGGGTGATCCGCAGACAGGTAGTCATGAATCACCCCTTTCAAAAATTCGTCGAACTGTGCGTCCGTGCCCACATAGGAAAATAGGACGCTTGTAATCTCGGGGCGCTTTCTCCTCATAATCTCCTTCCTGCCTGGAGGGGCAAAATGGCAGACCGCACTCAGCGCATGGTCTGCTGCCAAGTTGGTTCTTCCTCATGATCGTCCTCCTTGTGACCCAGGGCGATCTTTTTTGCTTTCTCCCTGCGGAGGGCTTTCTTATCTGTGTGCTGGTGCATGGTGGTGGCATCCCTCACGGGAGCAGCGTCTGGGCCGCGCTCCACAGCTTTTCCCAGCTGAACCAGACCGCCCACAACACGCCCCCAATCAGGAGCAGGCTCATCAGCCCCAGCAGCAGGCTGCTCCAGGGAATGTAGGGCAGGTGCGGCTTGGGCAGAGAGAAGTGCCGCTCTCTCTTTTTCCCAGCCTGTTGCAGCTCCGCCCGCATTTGGGCCACATCCCGCGCCAGCGCCTCCAGCTGGGCCTGGGTGGGGAGCTGCCCCATCTGCCGGCTCAACGCCCGAAGCAGGGCCTCCTGTGGGCCAACGCTGGCCTCCAGGCGCTCCAGCCGGCCGCTGTTGGTACTCTCCAGCCGGTACAGGGCGCTGACCACTGCCAGCAGGTTCTCCCAGTCCTGCCTCGTGGGAGCGTCCGGCGGCGTAGTCCGCACAAGCGTAGTCGACAGCTGGTTCAGCCGTTTCAGTTCCTCTGTAGATAATCTCCGCCCGGATTCGGAATTCACGTTCCATGACCTCCTTGGTGTATTTTTCCTCGTGGAGCCGGTCATCCCGGCACTTCATGCCCTCCGGCGCGGTGTAGGTGATGTTCTTCCGGCTGTCCGTCCACCGCACCTGATACCCCTCGCTCTCCATCAGAGAGAGGAACTCGTCTTTGGTGGCAGCATATCTCATGCACTGGTCGATGGCGCTCATCAGCCGGAACTTCCAGCTCTCTCCCTTTGCGGCGGAGCGGTACTCCCGGGTGCCCATGCCCTGGGCCTGATTCTTCCGTTCTTGCGGCAGCACCGAAAATCCGTGCGCCAGACACAGCTCGTCCGACAGCTGCCGCAGGCTGCGAAGGGTATTGGGACCCTGCCGGAGCATTTTGCCGCTCTCCCAGCACACCGCGTTGACGATGAAGTGGGAGTGGATGTGCTCCGCGTCCAGGTGGGTGGCGATCAGTACCTCGCTGTCCGGCCAGGCCCTTGCCGCGAACTCTTTCGCCAGCTGGTGGGCCTGTTCTCCGGTGATCACCTCGTCCGGAGAAAAGGACTGGACGTAGTGGTAGAACCAGACGGGACTGTCCTTGCGGCAGGCGTTCCGGGTGGCCTGGAACTCCCGGCCGGCCAGCTGTGGCGTGCAGTTCTGCCCGCTGACCAGCTGCCGGCCATTCTCGTCCAGTGTTTTTTCATCCTGCAAGATGTATCGTGTCACGCCGCTCAGCGCACCGGCGGACTGCTTTTTGTACTTGATGAAGTTGACCGTGGCCATCAGCGGTGCTCCTGTTCGGTCAGCTCCCGGAGCTGATGGTAGATCCGCCCCAGGGCCTCCATGGTCTCGCCTAACCGGACTTCCTGGATCTTGCCCATGTTGGCCAGCACCACCAGCTGGTTGACGTTTCGGCCGATGCCCTTGAGCTCGTGGGTGAACTCTTTCAGCCCGTCGATCACCACTACCCGGTGCCGCAAAGCGGCGGCGCGGACATAGGCTCCGGTGGACATGTGGGCCGTTTCCGCCTTGGCCTGGATTGTCTCATATTGCTCCGGTGTCACCCGGAGCGTGATCCGCTTTTCTTTTTTCTGCTTCATTCGCACCTCTCGCTTCCTCGTCTCGCCAAACGAGAGCCCAGCGGAGCGGGTCTCGTTTGGAAAGGAGACGCAGTGTAGTGAATTTACTTTCGGCTTTTTGCCGAAAGCAAATGATATGGAACTTGCGTCGACGCAGTGGGTCCGGGCTTCCGCCCGGAATACGCCGGTTTTCCGGCGGCGCCAAGACCGACAAAGTCGGACAGGTGCTCTGCTTGCCCTCCCAAAAGGGAGGAGTCCGTTCCCCGGCGGGGCCACCGTTTTCCTGTGGCAGTGATCCGCAGAGAAGGAAGAATGCAAGGGTGCAAAGCCCTTAGGTCGTTACATCCTTACAGCCTTGCTCTGGCAGCCGCCAATACCACTGGCTGCCCCGTTTCTCTGAAACGACGCCCAAGTTTTTCTTGGCGATCATCAGCGTGCGCTCCGACACACCCAGCTCCTTCGCTCGGTTCAGCACTTCTTCGGCTGGCACAGGTTCTGTGAGCACCTGCTCCAGCGCCTCCTCCATCCGGGTGGTCTTGGTCTGGAACCTCCCGCCGCCGCTGAGCACATCGTCCACCGACAG
>UROF01000029.1 GCA_900549475.1 uncultured Eubacteriales bacterium | reverse complement strand
TTCATTTTCCTTTGGTGCCTTGAAGCGCAGCGGAAAGGAATGGTCATAACTATGGCTAAACAGTATACACGCGAAGAAATGAAAGCTCGTATGCAGGCGCAGATTGACGCCGGTTCTCCGATTGTCATTACTGGCGCAGGTACCGGTATTTCGGCAAAGTTTGCCGAGCGCGGCGGTGCAGACATGATTGGCATCTACAACTCTGGCTTCTTCCGTATGGACGGCAAAGGCTCCACCGGCGGTCTGATGCCTTATGCGAACGGCAACGATCTGCTGCTTGAGTTGACACACCGTGTTTTCCCAATCGTACAGGAGACACCGATGATTGCCGGCATCTGCGGCAGTGATCCTACGAGAGAAATGAAACCGTTCCTTCAGGAATTGAAGTTTTGGGGTTTTTCTGCGATTATGAATTATCCCACCATCGGCGGTTGGCGTGGAAAGCTGCGCGCAGATATTGAGGCAATGAATCTCGGTGTGCGCAAGGAAACGGAAACGCTTGTGCTGGCAAAGGAACTGGGGTTCTATACAATTGCCTACGCTTATGACGAGGAGGCCGCTATTTTGGCCGCAGAAGCGGATGTAGACATCATCATCTGCCACCTCGGCATGACCGTCGGCGGTTCCACCGGTTCGAACCTGAGCGGCGTACAGGCGCTCTACGACGCCAGCAGCACCGGCAAGAAGGCCCCGCTGGACGAAGCCGTGGACTTCGTCAACGATCTGATCGGCAAGATCCGCGAGATCAACAAGAACTGCCTCTGCTTCGCGCACGGCGGCCCGATCTCCACGCCGGAGGACACCCAGTACATCTACGACCACACCGAGTCCGTCGGCTTCCTCGGCGCGTCCAGCGCAGAGCGTATCCCGATCGAAGGCCCGCTGGAGGACGCCGTCCGCCAGTTCAAGTCCGCAAAGCTCCGCAAGAAGAACGCCTGAGCGATGTGAAAAAACTCCCGATAGAACGAAAATATTTTCTTTTTTTACAGGAAAACGCCCATGTGCTAGGATAAGTATGTAAAAAACAGATATGGAGGTTCAAAAATGTTTGTAGATCCTATTATCATGCAGTTCCCCGAAAATCTCGATGCAGAAAACTTTGTCATCGCCACTTATTATTGCGCAACCAAGCCCACCACAAACATGGTGAAATTTGCGGCGGCTTTGGCTATTGAACAGACTTGCGGCACATGGCTGAAGGTACCTGGCGAGACTCCTGAGGTACGTGAGCGTGCGATTGGTCGCGTTGTCGGTGTTTATGAAGCCCCTGCCTATCAGATCGGCATCCCGACCGACGTGACCGAGCGTCACTTCATCGTCCGCATCGCCTATCCGTGGCACAACTTCGGCGCGCAGTTCTCAATGATGCTTTCAACTGTCATTGGCAACATCTCTTCCTCCGGCAAGGTCAAGCTGATCGATCTGGAGTTCCCAAAGTCCTTCCTCGCCGAGATGAAGGGTCCGAAGTTCGGCGTTCCCGGCATCCGCGAGCTGCTCGGCGTCTATGACCGCCCGCTGCTGAACAACATGATCAAGCCCTGCATCGGCCTTACCCCGGACAAGACCGCAGAGCTGGCCTATGAGGCTGCCGTCGGCGGCGTCGACGTCATCAAGGACGACGAGCTCGTCTGCGATCCTCCCTTCTGCCGCCTCGAAGACCGCGTCAAGGCCGTCATGGAGGCGATCAAGCGTGCCGACGAGGTCAAGGGCGAGAAGACGCTCTATGCCTTCAACATCACCGCACCCGCCATGCAGATGCGCGACAACGCCTACCGTGCAATCGATGCCGGCGCCAACGCGCTGATGGTCAACTTCGCCTCCTGCGGTCTGGATACTACTCGTATGATTACAGAAGACCCCAACATCAACGTACCGATTCTTGCGCACAGCGATTACACAGGAGCGCAGTATGAAAGTGAGTGGTCTGGACTCTCTGCCACTCTCATCGGAGCAAAACTCCCGCGTTTGGCAGGTCTTGATATGGTCATCGGCTTGACCCCGTATGGCAAGTTCCCGATGATGATGGACACCTTCGTCAACATGGGCATCCAGATGCTCGCCCCGCTCGGCCACATCAAGCCCGTCTTCCCGATGCCCGGCGGCGGCACGACGCAGGGTCACATCGAGGACGTCATCCACAAGTTCGGCAAGGACGTGATGATCGCCGCCGGCGGCGCGATCCACGGCCATCCGATGGGCCCGGCTGCCGGCGCCCGCGCCTTCCGTCAGGGCATCGACGCCGTCTGCGCCGGTAAGTCTCTGGAAGAGGCCGGCCAGGAATACGAAGAGCTCGGCGTCGCGCTCAAGCTCTGGGGCATCTACTCCGAGGCCAAGCACGGCATCTTTGATCTGAAGGGCTGAGATACAAACCGACAGCCTGCGCCGTTTTACGGCGCAGGCTGTTTTGAACCGCAAGGAGGAACCGCTATGATCCGCCATGTCTATCTCATCCGTCTGAAAGACCGCAGCCGCGCGCAGGAGTGCGCGGAGAAGATCTGCTCGCTGCGGCAGCACATTCCGGAGCTGCACCGCGTCGAGGTCGGTCTGGACTTTGTGGGCGCGCCCGCATCCTATGACCTGATCGAGATCTGCGAGTTTCTGACGCAGCACGATTTTGAGATCTTCACAGATCACCCCTACCACGCTGAGATCCGGAAGTACATCGCCGCCGTCAAGCAGGACGCCGTCAAGGTGGACTATCTTGTTCCGGAAGACGCATAAGGAGACACACCATGTTTGATTATCACGTACATACAAGCTTTTCTGCCGACAGCCAGGAGCCGGTTGAATCCTACCTGAACGAGCTGCAAGCGCGCGGCATCACGGAATTTTGCGTCACCGAGCATATGGCCGTCAACTTCCACCGCGGCAACTGGATGGTCGATCTCGACGCCTATGTGCCGAAGATCCGCGCGCTTCAGGCCGCGGGCTACCCGGTCAAGCTCGGCATCGAGGCAGACTTCAACTGCGCCGCCTGCGATGTGGAAGAGCTTGTCACGCAGCTCAGCCGCTACCCGCTGGACTTTGTCCTCGTCAGTTCGCACTGCTTCATGGGCAGCGACCCGTATCAGGAGGAGATGTTCCAGAACCGGGACCCCATCGCAGTCTGCCGCTCGTATCTGCAGGATCTCTATACCTGTCTGCGGCGCATCGACCCGGCGCTGTTCTCCGCGCTGGCACATCTGGATTACATGGCCAAGGGCTTCGGCGCGACCTATCTGCCCGGCGGCCTGTTCCGCTATGAATACGCCCCCGACGAGTTGGACGCCGTCATGCGCTATGCCATCGAGCACGGCCGCTGCATCGAGATCAACACCTCCTGCCCGCAGTCGCTCCGCGGCGACGACGCGCCGGTGCTCGGCTGGCTGCGGCGCTATCGCGAGCTCGGCGGCGAGTTCGTCACCCTAGGCTCCGACGCACACCAGGTCCGCCGCTTCGGCGAAAATCTCGACCTGGCCAAGGTCCGTGCAAAGCAGGCCGGCATCCGCTACATCGCGACCTATACCGCCATGCAGCCCGAGCTCCACCCGATCGACAATTGATTTTCCCGCCGTTATCCAAAAGGAACTCCCGATAAAACCGGGAGTTCTTCTGATTTTTCTGAAAAGAACTTTGCCTTCATGCCGTCTTTGTGTCCGGCTCAGCTTTATCCTATTTTTACATGGGGCTTTTCTGTTCTTCACCATAGCCTCCACAGAAGCACGCGTCTGACGCGTGGTTTTTCTTTCTATAAAAAAGCCGCCGCAAACCGGTACAGTCCGCGGCGGCGTGGTGCGTCCGAGGGGGTCTCGGCCCCGCACGCCGAAAGCACGGGAGGCCAAGGGTGATGTCACCTTGATAAAAGATTTGAATCCACTGGGCAAACCGTCTTTTCGGATTTGAAGAAGATAGTCGTCAATCGGCCGTCACAAGCGCACTGGTTCCCAAGCCATATCCCCAAATTGCCCTGAAAAAGTGGCGGAAAATGAAATAATTCTTCACATTTTATCTAAAATTTCATCCACATATTTGTCTATATCCTCGGGAACACCCTGCTTGAGTATCCCGCATTTCGGACAACTGAGCATGGGCATCAATTTACGTTCCTTATTCAGAAATTTAGATTGAAATGTCCAAAGTGTAATGCTATCCCATACCTGCTTGGGAGTTACTTTTCCAGCAAATTCTTTACCCATAATCATTGCATGGTTCCAATCGAACCGGCACAAGCTATAGGTACCGTTGGAATTAATGCACATCTCATAGAACACATAGGGACAGACCATCACTTCTCGGGATTTTCCACCCAATAAGGTTACTGATTCATCCACATCGACCCCCATTTCCTGGTATTTGGGCCAGTATTCAATAGTATGTTCCACGGAAATACCGTCTGCAATGTTGCCAAAGGTATTATAGAATTGTTCTTCTTGCTCCTGAGTTAAATTGTCGCCACAGATTTTAATGTTTACTTCACATTGATTGCGATGGGCGTAGAAAAAGGAAATGTTTTCTACATATTTCTCGTAATCCAAATTTATGCCGGAGAACTCTTTATACTGCTGGGCGTCCATACCCTCTACTGAGATATTGATACGATCAAGTCCAGCATTGATGATTTCCAGACTCCGCTCTGGTGTCAGCAAAGCGCCATTGGTAGTAGTGTCTACGCGCAATACCTTCGGGGATGCCTTGGCATAACGCACCATTTCTGCAAAGTGGGGGTTCAGTAACGGCTCCCCCTCTTTATAGAGTCGGATTACCCTGATGGGGTCCTTAAACTCGGAAAGCGAATCAATGATTTCTTTATAAAGGGTCATACCCATGGGCTCATGACCACGACCCGGTGTCTTTTTCATCAAATCCAGATTTCCAGAAGGACAGAATTTGCACCGGAAATTACATGTGTCGCAAGGATCGATATAAATAACATATGGTGTCCGAAGCGGAATTGCTTCCTTTAGTTCAACAGGATCATGAAGATCAATCCTAGGAATATATTTTGCTCGAATACCTGACATAATGTATTTACCTCCACCTGAAAACTTTATTCCACGAGCGAACAGGATTAAATTTTCCAAATGTGCCTTTTTGGCTTTTAGCATTTCGATTTGCTGATCCAGCACCTCATATCTGTCAAAATCCTCGGATGCCATGATTGCTTTGATTTTACTTAAGGGAAATTCCAGTTCCCGATACAATAGAATCTGATGCAGGTGCTCCAGACTTTGCTCATTATATAACCGATATCCTGCGTCTGTGTATGCCGCAGGGGGTAGGAGACCGATTTTATCATAGCCCGGGCTAACGGAACCTACCGGGACTACATGAAAAAGCTCAGGAAAGAGAAGCTGCTTATTCTGGACGAGTGGCTGCTCTACCCCCTCAAGGAGGCAGAGGCGCGGGATGTGCTGGAACTGGTAGAGGCCAGAAACAAGGTGGCCTCCACCATTTTCTGTTCCCAGTATGACACCAGCGAGTGGCATGAAAACCTGTACGACCCGACCCTGGCTGATGCCATCTGTGACCGAATCATCTACAATGCCTATACCATCCAGATCGAGGGCGAGTCCATGCGAAAGCGCAAGGGCATCCTCGAGTGATCTCCCGCATGGCGGTCTGGTGCACCACGCTCCCGGCCGCCATGCACCATCTTTGCGGAAGGAGTGCACCATTCCGGCGGTGGCGATGCACCATCATCCGCGGTCAAGTTGCACTTTTGGGGCGGCATATGCAATCACCATGCCGATTGTGAAACGGTCGGCATGGTGATTGTTATGACAATGATTTTTTCAAGCCGCTGTTCATCACTGTATTTCAAGCGATCCGCACCCCTCAGAGAGAATGGTGTGGTAATATACGCATTTCATCTGTGATTTCAAGGGAAGATTATGTGGGCGGTTAGATCTACAAGCAGGATGCTAGATTTTTTGGATGACGTCTTGAAAAACGCCTATTTTCGCACTAAACGGAAGAGACATTTTTTAAAATCTAGCAAATCTTACTACATCATGGCTCCAGTTTGGCACTCTCCAGGATGAACTCCTGGACCGCCAGCTTGGGGATGCGCCACGTCCGCCCGTTGCGGTACCCCTTCAGCTGCCCGCTGTTCAACAGCTCGTACAGGGTGTTGTAACCCACCTTCAGTGCCTCGCACGCTTCTTCGGTGGTCATCACATCATCGTACTGTTCCAGCATCAGCAAGCCTCCTCTTGTTCGCCTTCTTCGTACAATGGGCACAAGCTGCGGTCAGCCGTGCACTGCTGACACAGGCAGCTCCCGGATTTGGCGAAGGATCTGCGGCGCTTAGGGTAGCTTTTCCGTTGGTATAGATCCATCTTTTCGATTTGCTGGATGACAGCCGGTTCTGTCCTTTGCAGCCGGATGGCGATCTCGCTGATACCCACTCCTTCATAAAACAGTTCTTCCAGGCGGTCCTTCTCGTCCTGGCTCCAAATATCTCCTTCTCGGTCGAGGCGAATGCCTCGGTTTCTCATATTTTTAATGGCCTCTTCGAGCCCATGTTCGTTCATAATACGTTTTGTCTCCTTTTCGTTAATTTTTTACCATGATGTTACTTTATTCTTTAAGAAATACATTAAAAGTGTGTTAGAAATCAGACCTGTTTCCCTCATCCGAAACGGCCATCACGTACAGCCCATAGGGGTGAAGGATCTCTTTGAGATGCTTTTGATAAGCGTAGTAGTCCTCCTTGTCACCGGGATACTTGCGGCCTGTGACATAGCCAACGGTATTCATTATGAAGTGGACATGGGGATGGTCCCGGTCCATATGGACGGCGTAGATGATCTGATACTGGCTTCCATAATAGGCGGCGGCCTGCCGGGCGATATGGTCCAGCATGGGATAGACACTGCTCCCGAACTGCTTGACCTCATCCCGGGAAAAGGCCAAGATCCAGTGGCGGAGACGCAGTCCCTTGTCCGCCCCATAAGCCCGGGACAGCAGATCCATCTCATAGGCAGCCTGAGCAACATTCACCCCGAATCCGCCGATGTACTGACCGCCGGTCTTAGCTGTGTCCTGGCAATAGTTGATGACCGTCTCCAGGGCCTCGTCATCGTGGTATTTTGGTAACCCTGTGTCTGTGACGTAGGGGCCGGGTCTGTAGATTACTTTAAACACTGGCATATCTGGCCTCCGATCTTCCGCAACTCCTGCTGTACGCTGTTGTCTGTTACTTTATCTGCGGCATGATAAAAAAACGGCATCAGCTGCATAATCTGCCGACACCGCATATCCGGGCCCGGCTCCTGGTCCAGCACCCGCATCTTCGCATATTTCCTTAGAGAGAGTTTCATTCGCTCTGCTTGTTCTGAAACTTGATCATACTCTTCTTTGGATAGTTCGATCTTAATGGTTTTTATTATTTTAGTATTTTTTATATCTATATTAGAATCACTCATGATTTGCATATAACTGTAATCTCCTATCTGGTTTTAGAATTGGTCGCCAGGGGAAGCGGTTTGACCCCGCTTCCCCGTTGGGGACCCTATTAGAGTGTTAGGTGTTATTTAAGAGAATATCTCGTGAAGTGACATTATTTACCGTTTTTCTCCGGATAGTTTCACTAAACAGTTTCCTTCACAGCCCCGATAGAGTACAATTAAAGAAACAGCAAAGGATGGAGGGACCACTATGAATCATCAAAAAGTAATATCGAATGATCATCAAGAAGGTAAGTCAGCCAAAACTTTTGTGTATAATATGGATGATACATCAAAAATATTTCCTATTGATTGCTCGGTTAATGAACTTCAAAACAAGTATGGCTGGGACTCTCGAGCAATCCAGGATCATTTCATTAACAGCTATCTATTTAAAGCCGCTTTATGTCAATTATATCAACCATTTGAACCTGATGCGAATAAGAAGCAGTTTCAAGGAAGCCAAATAGCGAAGACCCCTCTTCCTATAGAAATACTTCCTTTTATGCGAGGATATTTTAAATTAAGAGATGATCCAAATTATAAAAAAGCTCTGTTCCGTAATTACAACAAACGCAAGCGACCCAGTGTAAATACGGAGAACTTAGCCGCCGATTTATGCCGCAATATATATAAAGAGATAGAGCCTCCGGATGGCGAAGAATCTGATCCTTCCGGCGCTTACTGCAGGCAAGTCCTCTTTGAGAATGAAACCTTTGCGTCTGTTATCTTGAGTGATCTATGGGACGAGCAGATCAATGCTAGAATTACTACGCTCCGGTCATTACTTTCTGACTCCAATACAGATATCCAATTTCGAATTTTAGGTGACTGCCTACTTGCATTGGATCAGTGCATCAGCAAATTCTCCCATAGCAAACATGAACACAGTGATAAACCGTCTTCTGAACAAGCTGTTGTAACCATGCTGGACCAACTGCTGAAGGCCAGAAAAGCCATGATAAAGCAAGACGGGCGATCTGTAGATTACATTGTAGAAAACATAAAAGTTTTGATTCGAGAATCAAATGTAGCAACTGAAACAACAGTTACTCTGCATGATGCCTTTAATGCAATCAAAAATCGATACCATCCCGTTGATCCAAGCTATCTTGCGGCTACTCGAAAGTCCTATCTGCAACATCTTGCTGAATCCAATCCTTCGTCTACAGAGGAAGAATACAGAAAAATTCGCAACTATTTGTCGTGGGTCTCTACTCCTGCCGATTTGAATCAGCTTACGGATCAGCTTACCGAATGGACAGAAGATTGGTGTCGAGAGGTAGCTGTTTCCTGCATTGAAGCTCGGCTAATCGAGGATGTTCCTGACTTTGATCTTTCTCAGCATGGCTATGTTGGTGATCTGGTCACTAAATTGGCCAGAGATTTCATGAAATCGACGCTAGACCATTTTTCCGAAACAGTTTACATGATTCGGCTAATGAAAACGCTAGAGATATTTGCTATTTACCAAAAGGATATTAACTATTTTCGGTGCAGTAAATTAATAAAACATCAAAGAAAATACTTCCGTTTAGGTCAATCTAAAATTATTCTGAAATCAAAAAAATATATTTTAAAAATTTTTAGCAAAGAAAATGAAGGCCCTCCGGGAGCCGAGAAGTTCAATATAAGTTTAAACTTTGCTGTGCAATTCTACGATTTTCTCGAAGGAGCATGTACGATGCTTTACGGTAAGGATGCAACGATATTTACAAAAGAACATGAAGTTGACATTCTTGCTTTTGTGCAAAATTTTTGCCCTGCCGCAGATTATGCTGCAAAACACTATTACCCCCAATATATCCATTCCTTCTCTCCAGAGAGAATAGTGCAAAGCCTTATGCATCTTACTTATATTATTTCACATTCCGATGAAGACGTGCCTTTTCATATTTTCATTAACTTGGTGTGTATCCCATTATTGGACGGTCTCTTGCTGCAGTTATTGCATCGTATCCAGTCAGACAGCTTGAAATTCGTTTCTGAAGCTGTTTCCTTCGTATCGCAGAATCTTACTGGCCTGACTGACTGACGTCTTGCCAAAGGCCCGTGAGTCCCTCTAAAATTTTGTTACCACTAAGCTCGTCATCCTCTGCTTTCAGAGGGGGACGGGCTTATATGTTCTGCAAAATAACTATATAATGCATAAGATTATGACAAGCATATGGGAGTGTGCTATGATGGTCACACCCCCGGGGAATCACAGTGGCGCAGGCTGGCCATCTGCGCTGAGAAAGGATTTTTAATGGAATCAGCCAGTTTACAACAGGAACCGCCCCAGCATGCTTCGGTTTTCTATCATGAAAATCCCGTCACCCAGCAAATGCTCCTTTGCGCCGCCAACCAGGCCTGCGCCTACGCCTCACAGGCCGCCGCCGCTTGCACCGAGTACTCTCGCGTTGCTGTCGAGAACGAACGTCTCCAGCACCAGCTTGCCCAGCGCCAGGCTGCCGAGGACGCTTACCGCGAACTCTGGCTAAACTCAGACCGCTACTACACTTTTGACCGGACCGGGCGGGCAGTAGAACTCTTGAATTCTACCTTTGAGTGGACGGCCCATGTTATTGCCAGACCGCCGTTTTCCCCGTGTGACTGTTATATCGTCAAAGTCCGCGGCATTGACCACTGTCTGGTACTCACGGAGAAGGACTTCCTTCGTGACTCCGTGCTGCTGCAGAGGCTCGGAGAGCTTCCAGGAGTCAGGGTCAGTCTTGCCCGGTCTGTCCGAGGGACCGCATACTTGGTCCGCCGGGCTATTAATGAGATTCTCCAAGAGTACTGCCCTCGCTTCTTTGGCGGCTGGGAGGAAGTGGAGAGGAACTCTTTCCGTTTCTGCCTGTTCCCCAACCACTCCACTCACTCCGATGGTAGATCATTCGATGCCCCAGCCGAAACGGTAGAGTGTCCTGTTCCGTCGGTTGCCGCATCCGCCCTCCAGCAATTTCAGAGGCTGATGAGGTCCGTCCAGGATCCTTTTCAGCGGCGCCTGCTGACAGCCTGGATCCATGCCGCCGCACTCAGTACCTTGCTGGACCAGTTGGGGCATCCCCTGCCACTGGCATTGTGTATTTTTACTGAGAGCTTTAGGTGGCAGACATTTATCAATCTTTTCTTCAACTGGTTCGGGGACTGCCCGCTCTCACTGGACGATCCCGCTCCGCTCTTTGGCAAGGAGCTACTGCAGCGGAAAGATCAGCCGCTGCTCATCTTGGACAGGTGGCAGACATCTGCTTCAGCGGTCAACGCTAAGATTTTTGGTGAAGCACTTGAGACGAGGAAGGTCCTGTGGAAAGACGGCAAGAACTCCGCCTGGTTCCCACTCCAGGCGCTTCCCGCCATACTGTCGGCGGAAGCTTCCTCGCTCACCTGTTCGCCCAAGGTCATGGTCCTGGAGGTTACCGAAGAGGACCTCCGAGATGTTACAGTACGTCCGGAGGAGGTGAAGGGGATCCTGCATGGCTATCTCCGGGCATTCATCGGATGGGCCAGTGATCATATCGATCAGCTGCGGCATGCGTTGGACCACTCTGCTCAACGCGCCAACACGCTCGGAGGCGATGTGCTGAACGCGAACTGTGTCCAGGCGTTGGGGGTACTGCTTGGCGTGGATGCTTTTTTCCAAGAGTTTCTGCACGGTTGCGGGGAGGATAAGGTTAGCTGTGACATCATCGGAGATGAGTGGGAGGAGCAACTGCTGGAACTTCTGGTGCAGACCGCTGAGAAGGCCCTGGACGGCTCCGACTATGCTGCCCAGTTTTTGGACATTGCTCACTCCTGCCTCATCAGCGGCACTCTGAGTGCCTGCTCAACGGAGTACGTTGCGCTGCCTCCAGAAAAAGTCGTTTTCTACGACAACAGTGCCCTTTATTTTACTTCTCATGCGTTCCGTCACGTCTGTCAGCGGCTGTCGCAGAGTTGTCCTGTAGTGGTCCGGGCCTTGCGGCAGGCAGGGGTGCTCCTGGGAAGGCCAGTCAACGCCACCACTGGGCTGACTCGGGTGAGCGTTTGGAACCAGTACGGGGTCAGAGAGTCCAAGCAGGTGTACAAGCTTCCAAGGAAGGCCTTTGACCAACTGGGCGATCCGCTGATCCTGGGAGAGGAGGAAGACCGATGACTGATCTGCACCTGACGCTTGGCCGCACCCGGGCCGGTGCGCCAGTCATCTGGTCCGGAGCGGACAATCCCCACATTGCGGTTTCCGGGCGGAGCGGCAGCGGCAAATCCTACTTTTTGAAGGGCCTGCTGGAGCAGGCGGCACAACAGAGGGTCATTTGCCTGGTACTGGACTACTCCGGCGACTTTCCTGGATACCGCCCTCCGGAAGGGATTCCTTTCCGCCGCTTGGATGTGTCCCACCCGGATTTCCGGTTCAACCCACTGGCACACGGGGACGATAGCAGTCCCCAGGTCGCTGCCCAACGTCTGCTCACTGCCATCCACAACGTGTCCAGGATCGGGGCCAGGGCCAGCCTGTCACTGCAAACAGCCGCGTTAGAGTACCTCGAGGCGGCCGCTCATCCCTCTCTGCGGGGATTGGCCGATTTCGCGAGGCAAAAGGAGAGGCCCAATGCCGGCCTGGCCGCTGCGCTGGAGCCTCTGGATTTGCTGGCTGCTCTTGTCCGGTGCGGAGAGGAACTCATCAGTTTGGACCTGACCGCCCCTGGCCTCTCGGTTTTGAGCTTCAATCAGATTCTGAACACCAGGATCCGTTCCCTGCTGGTGGAACTGCTCTTGGGCGCTGTCTGGGCACAGCGTATCTCCCAGTCTGATTGGCCGTGCCCACTGATTCTGCTCCTGGACGAGTGTCAGAACCTCAGCTGGGGGGAGGGTAGTATGGCCGTCCGGATCCTCCGGGAAGGGCGGAAGTATGGCCTGGCGGGGTGGTTCAGTTCCCAGTACATCACCCAAAAGACCGCCGCCGCGGCGCTGGGGCAGGCCGCACTGCAGGCATATTTCCGGCCTGATGACGCCAATATCCCACATCTGACGAAATCTTTCAGTCAAGCCGAAGCGGGTAGTGCGCCGCAGTGGTCTCAACTGATCCGAAACTTAAAGGTCGGCCAGTTCCTTTGCCGTCAACCCAGTGGTCAAGCTTTTGTTGTCTCTGTCCCAAAGCGATGAACGCCCCAAACAGTTAAATCTCGTTTTCTGAGCTGTATATTATACCTATGAAATCTATCTGAAGGAGGTATAAAATGACCGAACAAAATTTCTCTGCGCTGTGCGCCAAGCATCCTTTTTACATCCCTGTGAACGAGGCTGCGTCCTTCTTGCACATCAAGCCGGAGGCGCTCCGAGCTTCTATTGATCAGGGGCGCTGTCCCTTTGGATTCTCCTGGGCTCTTGGGGAGCGCAGCGGATACAAGATCCCGACTGTCACGTTTGTCGCGTGGCTCACCAAGGGGACCGTGTCCATCACCTCATAAAGGGACTGGGAGGAGGGCTAGTCCCTCCTCCCGGTTTTTAGAAAGGAGCGGGATTTCTATAGCAACTGCAAATAAGAAGCGATACGAGTATAAAATCACCCTTGGCAAGGATATCAACGGCAATCTGCTACGCAAGTCCTTCTACAGCACCAAGAGCCGCGGAGATGCCAAGAGAAAAGCGGAAAAATTCAAGGCAAAGTATGAGCTGGAACTCCTCTGTGGTGGGGAAGAGACCCATCCCCGGGTCCTTTTTTCCACTTGGGCTCCCAAATGCCTGGAACTCTACAAAAAACCTTTTGTCAAAGCCAACACCTACAGCGGGACATACTATGCGCCTGTACAACGGCACCTCATCCCATACTTTGGCCGTATGGCCCTGGATGCGATCATGCCTCTGCATGTTCAGCAATACATCAATGAGGCCTCAAAAAAGTATTCGCCTGAAACGGTAAAAAAGGATTTCACGGTCTTGGCTTATATCATGCAGACAGCCGTAGACAACGGCCTATGTAAGTCCAATCCAGCGTCAAGATCCATTCGGCTTCCCAAGTATGAGACCGTCACTACCAAAAGATCTTACACGCAGGAGGAATATGACACAGTATACAACTTTGCAAAAAAGCACGTCAACGGTTTGTCGATTATGCTGATGATGGAGACAGGCATCACACGGTCAGAGCTCCTAGGACTGCGGTGGGAAGACCTGGATACGGAACATGGCGTTCTGACTATCAACCAAGGGCTTGTGGCTTATAAATCTCTGGATGACCAGGAATGGGTCCTGGAGTCCAATGGGCTAAAAAACAAATACCGACAGAGGGCGATCCCTCTGGTGGATCAGGATCTTTTGACGCGGCTGTCAGAAAAACCAAGAACGATCAGAATTGCTTCCCGATGTAGTCCTGATAAGGGGAAACTTGTCACAACAGAATATATCTTCCACAGCCCTGAGGGGCTGCCATATCAGCCCCACAATTGGGGACATCGTGTCTTTGACGCCTTTATGCGTGACCTCATCGAGGCGCATCCCGACATTCCCAAACTGACACCACACGAGCTTCGTCATACCCGGGCGACACTCTGGTTAGCCCAGGGAGTCTCGCCACACATGGCAGCCAAACTGCTTGGACACTGCGGTACTCAGATGCTGGCACGCGTCTATGATCATACCACTGTGGACACCCTGCGAAAGGCGATCACCGGGGAGAAGACATAGGCGGGGGAGGAGGCAGGAGATCCTGCCTCCTCCTCATTACTGTCGTATTTCTGTCGTACATTTCTTTTTTCTCCAGAGCAGAAAAAAGAAAACTCCCTCAAAGCCTTGCGGCTCTAAGGGAGCTTTTGGTGGAGACTGCTGGACTCGAACCAGTGACCTCCTGCGTGTGAAGCAGGCGCTCTAACCAGCTGAGCTAAGCCTCCAAATAGACGGGAGCGATTCCTCCCGTCCGTGGTGACGCGTACGGGAATCGAACCCGTGTTACCGCCGTGAAAGGGCGGTGTCTTAGCCGCTTGACCAACGCGCCAAGGGCTGATCCACATGACATGGATCATGGTAGCGGCGACTGGATTCGAACCGGTGACACTTCGGGTATGAACCGAATGCTCTGGCCAACTGAGCTACGCCGCCATAGGTTGCCTGTTCAAACGGGCAGAAACTACTATACCTAAAAAGAGGCGTTTTGTCAAGCCTTTTGCATGAAATTTTTTTGTGTTTTTACAAAAATATCCTTGGCATACCCTATCAGCCGCTCAACTGCGCTTTACAGCGTCGATGGCAGCCAGAACTTTTTCCTTCACTTCCGGCAAAGTCCCGCTGATCGTAGCTCCCGCCGCCATGGCATGGCCGCCGCCGCCCAGCAGGCGGCAGGCTTCTGTCGCATTGACCCGGCCCTCGGCGCCTGTGCGAAGAGACAGCTTCCACTCCCCCGGCTTGAGTTCCCGCAATACCGCGCCGCAATCCACGCCCTCTACCAGATTGGCCAGGGCACTGAGATCCTCGGCGTCGTTCTCCGTGGCTCCGACCCGCTCCATCAGGGACAGAGGGACTGACATAAATACGCCCTTTCCCTCGTGAAAGAACTCCATATTGCTCAGCAGGTCTGCCTCCAACGCCAGACGCTTGCGGCTCTTGGTGCGGAAGTGGCGCTTGTTGACAGCAAAGTAGTCGATCCCGGTGTCCATCAGGGCCGCCGCCACCCGATGGGTGTTGGCGGTGGTGTTGGCATAAACAAAGCAGCCGGTATCTGTGGATACCGCCACATACAAGGGCAGGGCCACTTCCGGCGTGATCTCCCCCAGTTCCCGGCAGATCTCATACAGGATCTCTCCACAGGCAGCCTTGTCGGCCTCCAGGCATGTCTCAGAGGCAAAGAACTCCTGGGAGGGGTGGTGGTCGATGGTCAGATCCACCTTGTCCAGATAGCCCTCAGAGCCCGGGAAAAACAGTCCCCGGGAGGCAATATCCACCGCCACTACAAACTCCGGCACAAAATCCGCCGGTGCCCAAAGCCCCTGGGCGTAGATACTGTTGGTGGCGGTGATATCCGGATTGGAGAGGAGCCACGCGGTCTTTCCCAGCTGCCGCAGAGCCCTGCACAGGGCCACGGCACAGCCTACCGTGTCGCCATCGGGACGACGATGGGTCAGGATCAGCACATTATCCTGCCGCCGCAGCACTTCGGCAGCTTCTCTGGTAGTCATACTATTACTCATCTTCTTCCAATACGATATCAGCGTTAGCGGGGTTGGCAGGCTTTACCACATTGGGGTCCCGCAGCATCTCCAGGATATGGGCCCCCTGCTCAATAGAGTCGTCCGCTACAAACTGCAGCTCCGGGGTGTAACGCAGCTGCAGGGCAGCTCCCAGTTCCCGGCGCAGATAGCCCGAGGCGGATTTAAGGCCCTTGAGCATTTCCTTCTCCTTGCTCTTGTCCAGAGCAGAGACATAGATCTTCGCATACCGCAGGTCGCTGGTGGTATCCACATGGGTGACAGTGAGCAGACCTCCCTGCAGCCGAGGGTCTTTCACGGTGCGCAGCAGCGCACTGAGCTCCCGCTGGATCTCTTCATTGATCCGGCCGATCCGATTGTTGGCCATTGATTCATTCCTCCTCTTTCCGCGTATAGCGGCTCTCTCCCCACCAACTGGGGGTTAATTCTTTCAGGGTAACAACGTCTTTTTCAGGATAGGACAGCAGGATCTGAATATCTCCGGCATCCGGTCCCAGCTGCATCATCAACTCACGACATGCACCACAGGGTGTCCCTACACTGCCATCTCTCATCACAGCCACCACACGGGCTATCCGATGCTCTCCATGGGTCAGCATCTGAAAAATGGCACTGCGTTCCGCGCAGATCCCCAGGGTAGAGGCCGTATCCACACAGATCCCCGTATAAATATTGCCTGTCACCGTCTCTACAGCGGCCACAACGCCGCCGGCTTCCACAAATGGTGAGATGATCCGGTGATTTTGCACAGCCCGGGCCGCGGCATAGAGCCTGTCCCAGCTATCACATGATCTGTCCATCGTCTGTCTCTCCTGATAAATAAAGAGGGGCGGGCGTGCGCGCCCGCCCCTGGGGTCTATTCTGCCACAAAAATCAACTGTCAGTCAGGCGATCAGTCTACCGCGATCTGCTCCATTACGAAGCACTCAATGATGTCGCCTTCCTTGATATCGTTAAACTTCTCAATGGACATACCGCACTCATAACCGGAGGAAACCTCCTTGACGGCGTCCTTGAACCGCTGGAGGGAAGCCAGCTCGCCCTCGTGGATGACCACGCCGTCCCGGACGATACGCACCTGGCAGCCACGCTGGATCTTGCCGTCCTGGACGTAGCAGCCGGCGATGGTGCCCACACCGGAGACCTTGTAGGTCTGACGCACCTCGGCATGGCCGATAAGAGCTTCCCGGAACTTGGGGGCCAGCATGCCCTTCATGGCGGCCTCCACCTCGTTGATGGCGTCGTAGATGACCCGGTACATCCGCATATCCACATTGCTGCGGGCGGCGCTGTCCCGGGCGGCGGCGTCAGGCCGCACGTTGAAGCCTACGATAATGGCCTTGGAGGTAGATGCCAGCATTACATCGCTCTCGCTGATGGCGCCCACGCCGGAGTGAATGACCCGGACACGAACTTCGTCGTTGGAGAGCTTCTCGAGACTGCTCTTCACCGCCTCGGCAGAGCCCTGAACGTCGGCCTTGACGATGATGTTCAGATCTTTCATCTCGCCGGCCTGGATCTGGCTGAACAGATCCTCCAGGCTGACCTTCTGGATGGGGGCATTTGCCTTGGCCTTTTCCTCGGCCTTGCGCTGCTCCACCAGTTCCCGGGCCAGACGCTCGTCGGCCACGGCGTTGAAGGTATTGCCCGCACCGGGGACCTCACCCAGGCCGGTGATCTCCACAGGCACAGAGGGTCCGGCTTCGGTGAGGCGGTTGCCCTTGTCGTCCACCATGGCCCGGACACGGCCCACAGCGGTGCCGGCGATAATGATATCGCCCTGCTTGAGGGTACCGTTCTGGACCAGGAGGGTGGCCACAGGGCCCCGGCCCTTATCCAGACGGGCCTCGATGACCGTACCGGAGGCGGCACGGTTGGGATTGGCTTTCAGCTCGGCCATCTCAGCGGTAAGGGTGACCATCTCCAGCAGGTTGTCGATGCCCATACCGGTCTTGGCGGAGATGGGGCAGATAATGGTCTCGCCGCCCCAGTCCTCGGCTACCAGCTCATACTCGGTGAGCTGCTGCTTGATCCGGTCGGGGTTGGCCTCGGGCTTATCCATCTTGTTGATAGCCACGATAATGGGGATCTTCGCGGCCTTGGCGTGGTTGATGGACTCCACGGTCTGAGGCTTGATACCATCCTCAGCGGCCACCACCAGGATGGCAATATCCGTGACCATGGCGCCGCGGGCACGCATGGAGGTAAAGGCCTCGTGGCCGGGGGTATCCAGGAAGGTAATGGGCTTACCGTTGATCTGCACCTGGTAAGCGCCGATATGCTGGGTAATGCCGCCGGCCTCGCCGGAGGCCACATGGGCATTGCGGATATAGTCCAGCAGGGAGGTCTTGCCGTGGTCAACGTGGCCCATGACCACCACCACGGGAGCCCGGGGCACCAGGTCCTCGGCCTTATCCTCGCTGTCGTCGATCAGCTTCTCCTCGATGGTGACCACCACTTCCTGCTCCACCTTGCAGCCCATCTCCTCAGCGATGATAGCGGCGGTGTCGAAGTCGATGATCTGGCTGAGGGAGGCCATGATGCCGTTCTTCATCAGGCACTTGACCACCTCAGCGCCGGTCTTTTTCATCCGGCTGGCCAGCTCACCCACAGAGATCTCCGGAGGGATCTTCACGGTGAGAGGTGTTTTCTTGGCGATCTCCAGCTGCAGGCGGCGCAGCTTCTCCGCCTCCTCCTGCTTGCGCTTGTTGGAGAAAGCAGGCTGGTTGCTCTTTTTCTTACCAGCATTGCGGAACTTTTCCTTGTTCTGCTCCATGCCCCGCATACCGCCGCTGCTGCGCTCTGCCAGATCCTGGAGCTTTTCATCATACTTATCCAGGTTGACGTTGGTGGCCTTGCGGGTATCCACTACCTTGGTCTTGGGGACCTTGGACACCGGCTGGGTCTGCACCTGGGGCTGAGGAGCGGGGGCGCTGTGGCCGCCCTGCTGGGGACGCTGCTGCTGCGGCGCGGCATGGGGTGCCTGCTGCTGAGAGCGCTGCTGCGCGTTGTTATTCTGATTCTGACGCTCCTGGCGCTGCTGATCCTGGCCGCCCTGACGCTGCTGCTGCGGCGCAGGAGCGGGAGTCTGGGCCGCCGGAGCGGCAGTCTGGGCAGACTTCTCCGCCGTATCGGCAAAAATAGCCTGGAGCCCGGAAACCTGGTTATGCTGGGTCAGGTGCTCAAACACCACGGTCAATTCCCGCTCGTCCAGGTTCTGTCCGGACTTTTTGGGAACGTCGAAATACTGGCCCAGGATATCAATGATCTCCCGGGTCTGCAGGCCGAAGTCCTTCGCCAGCTCATTTACTTTATATTTGTTCACAATACTACCCAATAAGGCCACCTCCAATAGTGATCAGGGTTTCTGCACCATAACACACGTCCGGGCACTCCCGTATATGCAATGTCCAGGCGTGCGTTATGGTGAATATGATAAATTAGGGTTTCTCACGGTGTTTTTTGCCGCCCCGGCGCAAGTTGCGTTCATGGGCCTGCTGTTCCTTGCGGCGCTGAGCGGCCCGTTCCGCCTTGACGTGGAGCTTTTCCGCTGTGAGGCTGTATTTCTCCGGATCGACAGCAGCCAGCTTCTGGCCGATCGCCTCGGCAAAGCCGATATCCGTCACAGCTGCCATGGCACAGGCGGTACGGCCCACGGCCTCCCCCAGTTCCTCCTTGGTATAGGGGACGGACACCCACAGGCACTGTCCGGCATCGGCAAAATGCCGTACCCGCCGGAAGCTGTTATCGGCGGCGTCCCGGGCCACCAGGATCAAACGGCAGTCCCGGGCCCGGCAGGCAGCGCCTACCGGCTCTTCGCCCACCTCCAGCCGGCCGGCCCGAAGGGCCAGGCCTATCATATGCAGGATGTTATCCATTGGCCTCTCCCATCTGCTGCTCCAGCTGGTCGTAGACCTCCGCCGGGATGGCAGTCTCAAAGGCCCGCTCCAGAGCCTTGCTCTTCCGGGCCTTGGCCAGGCACTGGCTGTCGGGGCAGACATAGGCTCCCCGGCCCGGCTTCTTTCCTTTGAAATCCAGGCTGATCTCTCCCTCCGGGGAGCGGACCACCCGGATGAGGTCCTTTTTATTCTTCATTTCCCGGCAGCCAAGGCACTGGCGCTGGGGGATCTTCTTTTGCTTTTGCATGGCTGTGGGTCCTTTCTTGTTCTTTCGCCCTGTGCAGGGCAGGCACTTGTGTCGGTTCCGCCGGCGGGTGGTTTCTCTGCCGCCGGCCCCGGCGGCGGGGGTGGGTGTCAGAGGAGGTATCCTCTGAATGTCGCTTTTGCAGCCCTCCGGGCTGGAACGCTCCGCGGGCCTACTTTTCCTACGCGGGAAAAGTAGGCAAAAGCGCGCTGGGGAGACCCCAGTCCCCCTCTTTTTGTCCAATCGGACGCAAGCAAGGGGGATTCCCAGCTGCCACTGAATTTCTGCCTGGCCGCTGGCCCCTCGTAATCGGTTCGGTGCATTACGCACTTCGCCTGCCGGCCCTCGGGCTGAGGGTTGTTTCTTTTTGCGACGGCAGCGGAGCCTCTCCTGTAGGCGCAGGCAGTTCGACACAAGAAAATAGATGAATCTATCCCTTCAAAAGGCCGTCAGGCGAAGTCCGAAAAGGAACCCGCCGCAGATCAGATGCCCGGAGGATTTGGTAGCTTCAGAGGCAATGCACCAGCAAAATCTGATGCAGACCGATTAGGCAAACCGGGGTCCGGGGAGTCCCCGGCGGCGTTTTGGTTACTTTGCCGCCGAGGGCAAAGTAACCGCGGGGCGCGGGGGCGCGTAGCCCCTGTCGAGTAGCCTCCCGGCGCGGGTGGGCCAGAATTACTCCTCCTGGAAGGACTGGGGCTTGATATCGATCTTATACCCCGTCAGACGGGCGGCCAGACGGGCATTCTGGCCCTCCTTGCCGATGGCCAGGGACAGCTGGTCGTCGGGAACGATGACCCGGCAGGCCTTCCCCTCCTCGGCCATCCGCACGTCAACGACGTCGGCAGGGGCCAGGGCGGCGGCAATAAACTGGGCGGGGTCCTCGCTGTACTTCACAATGTCGATCTTCTCTCCCCGCAGCTCGCTGACGATGCTGTTGACACGCTGGCCGCTGGGGCCCACACAGGCGCCGATGGGGTCCACGGCCTCGTCGTGGCTCCACACCGCCATCTTGGTACGGCTGCCCGCCTCCCGGGCAATGGACTTTACTTCCACTGTGCCGTCGTAGATCTCCGGCACCTCCAGCTCAAACAGCCGCTTCACAAGGCCCGGATGGGTCCGGGAGATCAGGACCTGGGGACCCCGGGTGCTGCGGCGGACCTCCACTACGTATACCTTTACGTGCTGGCCCTCTTCCAGTTCCTCGCTCTTGATCTGCTCGCTGGCGGCCAGCATGGCCTCCGTGGACTCCGCCCCGGTACCGATGCGCAGGGACACATTGCCGTTGCGGGGATCGATGCGGGTCACTACGCCGGTGAGGATCTCATGCTGCTTGGAGTTGAACTCGTCATAGACCATGCCCCGCTCGGCCTCACGGAGGCCCTGGATGATCACCTGCTTGCCGTTACCGGCGGCGATACGGCCAAACTCCACATTATCAACGGGGATGTTCACTGTGCCGCCCACATCCACACGGCCAAACTTGGCACGGGCCTCCTCCACGGACATCTGGGTACCGGGGAACTCCACGTCCTCCACGATCTCCTTCTGAACATACATCCGCAGATCCTTCTTGGCCTCATTTACTTCCACGATCACATTCTCCACGCCCTCGTGGTCCCGCTTGTAGGCGGTAGTCAGGGCCTGGATGATCTTATCCATCATAAAGCTGGGGGAGATCCCGCGCTCCTTCTCCAGCATATCCAGCGCGGCAAAGATTTCATCACACTTCATAGCAATACTCCTACCTATTATAATCAATCGATCCCATTAAAATTCGATCCGCAGGCGGCACAGCGCCGCCCCACCAAATGTTCCATTTGGCGGGGGCCCCTATTTTCACTTCCCCCGCCCGAAGTAAATCCGGGCGGCGGCAAGGTTTTGCCGCTGGCAAAACGCTTGTACGCCGGACTTCCGGCGAACCCTCTGACAACCGGAGAGTGCGGCTCCCGTCAGAATTCGATCCGCAGGCGGCACAGCGCCACTTCCGCCTTGGGGAAGGTGATCTGCTTGCCGTTGGCGGTGATGGTGATATCGCCGTTGTCATAGCTCTCCAGATAGCCGGGAAACTCCTTGCGGCCGTCCCGGGCCTTGTAGAGCTTTACCAGAACAGGGCTGCCCATAAAGCGCTGGAAGTCGCCGGGCCGCTTGAGGACCCGCTCCGCTCCGGCGGAGGATACCTCGAAGGTATAGCTGCCCTCGATGGGGTCCGCCTCGTCCAGCAGGTCGCTGACCACCCGGCTCACCGCCTCGCAGTCCTGGATGTCCACGCCGCCTTCCTTGTCCAGATACAGCCGCAGGAACCACTCCCCGGCCTCCCGGACATATTCCACGTCCCACAGCTCACAGCCGGCCGCCGCGATGGCGGGGGCCGCCAATTCCGCTACGATCTCTGTTACCTTCGCCATACCGTACTCCTCGCTTTTCCCCTGTTTCCAGGGCCCCGGAAATTTTGCTCAAGCAAATTAGGTCAAGAAAAAGAGCGGACTTGACGTCCACTCTGGTTTACTACACTAACGGTTAGATAGTATCACATTATTGACGGGATGGCAAGAGTTTTCTGGTGATTTTTAGCACTTTTTCTTCGGTTTTTTCGTCAAAAGGCCCAAAATTGGCCTCATGTTACACGGACAACCCCCTCTTTCCGCCCCAAGGGATGCCGCGGAACCGTCCCGGCACGCTGCTCCTCTGGAGCCGGAGGCTGTCTCCGGCGGGGGCTCAGCCCCGCTGGAGACCGTCCAGCGTCAGTCCAAAGGCCCCGGCGAAGTTCTCCAGGAACCACTCCACCTCCGGCATGTCCATGGCCCGGAGGGCCTCCAGGGTCTCCTTTTCCGCGTCGGCAAACTCGCTGTTCCCCGCCGCCAGCTCCTCCCGGCATTTGAGATAGGCCGCCAGCTTGTCCGCCGCCTTCACGATCTTCCGCGTATCCGCATCTGTCTCCCGCAGGAGCGGCTCATAGGCGCCCCGCAGCTTCTCCGGCAGCAGGCCCAGCAGCTTCTCCGCCGCCGCGTCCTCCACCCGGTGGTAGGCCTGACGGATCTCCGGGTCAAAGTATTTGATGGGGGTGGGCAGGTCCCCTGTGAAGATCTCCGTAGCGTCGTGGAACAGCGCCGCGCAGGCGCAGGCCTCCGGATCGGCGTTTCCGCCGAATACCTCCCGCCGGATCACCGCCAGGGCGTGGGAGAGCACCGCCACCATGTGGCTGTGCTCCTGGATATTCTCCGGTACGCTGTTGCGCATGAGGGACCAGCGGGTGATGTACTTCATCCGGGCCATATAGGCAAAAAAGTTATACACAGGCGTTCTCCTCCCTGGGGTGTGTTATCTGTTTTCCGCCTCCGGCAGCAGCTCCCCGGTAAGAAGCTCCCCCTCTACGCCGGTAATGCGGGTAAGAACGACCTTGTTGTGGAGATCCTCGCCGGACACCGCCACGGTCATGTAGTTGGGGGCATGGCCGTGGTAGCGGCCATCATAGGGCTGCTCGTAGAGCACCGGGTAGGTCTTTCCCACACAGCCGGCGAGGTACCGCTGGTGGAGTTCCTCCGCCACCGCCGCCGCCCGGGCGGCCCGGTCATCCTTCACCGCCTTGGGCACCTGCTCCATCTCGGCGGCCGGGGTGCCGGGCCGGATGGAATAGGGGAAGATGTGCATCTCCGCAAAACCGCAGGCGCGGACAAAATCCAGGGTGGTTACGAACTCTTCCTCCGTCTCTCCAGGGAAGCCCACAATGAGATCCGTAGTGATGGCGGGGCGATCAAAGTATACATTTAGTAATTCTACGCTCTCTTTATACCGTTTGGTATCATATTTCCGGTTCATCCGCCGCAATGTGGCGTCACAGCCGGACTGCATGGACAGGTGGAAGTGGGGACAGAGGTTAGGCAGCGCCGCCGCCCTCCGGCAGAAATCCTCAGTGATGGTCCGAGGTTCCAGGGACCCCAGCCGCAGCCGCATGTCCCCGGCCTCACGGCTCACCGCCTCCAGCAGATCGATGAGGCTGGTACCGTCCCGGAGGTCCTGGCCCCAGGAGGAGATCTCGATGCCGGTGAGGACCACCTCCCGGTAGCCCTCCTCCCTGAGCTGCCGGGTCTGCTCTGCCGCCGCCGTCAGCGGCAGGGACCGCACCGGTCCCCGGGCGTAGGGGATAATGCAGTAGGAGCAAAAGCTGACGCAGCCGTCCTCCACCTTCAGCATGGCACGGGTCCGCTCCGCCATGCCCCCGGCGGGCAGCACCTCGAAATTCCGGCGGCGGAGGGCCTCATCCATGCTCACCACCGGCTCCTTTTCCCTTACCGCCTGCTCCAGCAGGTCCAGGAATTTCATCCGGTCCCCGGTGCCGGAGATCAGGTCCACATCCAGGCCCTTCACGTCCTCCGGGTGGGTCTGGGGGTAGCAGCCGCATACCGCCACCACGGCGTCAGGGCTCAGCTTCCGGGCTCGGCGGATCATCTGCCGGGACTTCTTGTCGCTGACGGCAGTGACAGTACAGGTATTGATGATGTAGGCGTCGGCCTCCCCCTCGAAGGGGACCAGCCCATGGCCCCGGCGGAGGAGCTCCTGCTCCATAGCCTGGGTCTCATATTGGTTCACCTTGCACCCCAGCGTGCAGATCCCGATTTTCATACCTGTCCCCCTTGCCTTTTGTATATATAACAGATATAATAATAAGTTACTGGGCTTTTGGGCCCCTTTGGGGCCTCCAGCCGGTTTTTTCATTATATAATACATTCTCCGCCCTGGCAAGGCGCAGTTTTGCCGGCGGACAAGGAGGCCCCTATGCACTATCTGGATTACGCCGCCACTACCCCGGTACCTGCCCCGGTGGCGGAAGTGATGCTGGCGGTACTGACCCAGGATTTCGGCAACCCCTCCGCCCAGTATCCTCTGGGCCGGGCGGCCCGGGATCTGGTGGAGGACAGCCGCGCCGCGGTAGCGAAGGCTCTGGGCGCCAAATCCCAGCAGCTCTTTTTCACCTCCTGCGGCACCGAGGGGGACAACTGGGCCATCCGTGCCGCCCTCTGGCAGAACCGCCGTCTGGGCAAGCATATCGTCTCCACCGCCGTGGAGCACAGCGCCGTCCTCCAGTGTCTCAAGGCCCTGGAGCAGGAGGGCTATGAGGTCACTCTGGTAAAGCCCGACAGCGCCGGCCGCATCACAGCAGAGCAGATCCTCTCGGCAGTCCGGGAGGACACCGCCCTGGTGTCCATGATGCTGGTGAACAACGAGACCGGCGTCCGCTTCCCGGTGGAGGAGGTGGCCGCAGCCCTGAAGGGAAAGCCCACCCTTCTCCACACCGATGCCATCCAGGGCTTTTTGAAGGTACCCTTTACCGCTGCCTCCCTGGGAGCGGACCTGATCGCCCTCTCCGGCCACAAGGTAGGCGGCCCCAAGGGCATCGGCGCTCTGTACATCGGCGGGAAGATGAAGAACCCCCGGCCACTCCTCTACGGCGGCGGCCAGGAGCAGAACCTACGCCCCGGCACAGAGCCCACCGCCCAGATCGCCGGCTTTGCCGCGGCGGTGCGGCGGCGGAAGGCGTCTATGGAGGCGGATATCGCCCACATGGCGGCCTGCCGGGACTACGCCCTGGAGCGGACGGCGGATATCCCCGGTCTCATCCGGATCGGCGAGGGAACCGCCCCCCACATTCTCTCCCTGTCCCTCCCCGGCTATCCCAGTCAGAATATCGTCTCCGACCTGGGGGAGCAAGGCATCTGCATCTCCGCCGGCTCCGCCTGCCACAAGGGTAAGGCCAGCCACGTCCTCACCGCCATGGGCCTTTCCAAGAAAGAAGCGGCGGGGACCATCCGGGTGAGCTTTGGCCCGGAGACCACCCGGGAGGACATCGACGCCTTTGCCGACGCCCTCCGCGCCCACCAGAAAAACCGCTTTCCCATGCTGTAACGAACCCCCCCGATATACCACTTTATATAAAGGAGTCCGTTTTTCCTATGGTCATCCGCAGTCTGCGCCGGGAGCCCGGCTTTTACCACCGTCTATGGCGGCTGAGTCTGCCCATCATCCTTCAGAACCTCATCACCACCTCCCTGGGCTTTGCCGACACCTTTATGGTAGGCCTTCTGGGCAACGCGGAGATGGCGGCCGTCACCGCCGCCAATGTACCCATCTTTATCATCCAGGTGGTGATCTTCGGCTTTCAGAGCGGCCTTGCGGTACTGGTGAGCCAGTACTGGGGCCGGGGGGACATCGACAATATCAACCGCTGTATCGGCGTGGCCCTCTACGCCGTCACCGGCTTTGCCACGGCCATCGCCCTCATCACCTTCTTCTTTCCCGCCCAGGTGCTGGGCCTCATCACCCCCAACCAGGCCCTCATCGACCTGGCGGTATCCTACATCCAGATCGTGGGCTTTTCCTACATCTTCAACGGCATCAGCAGCATCTACGCCGGGGTCCAGCGGAGTACGGAGTATCCTGCCTTCGGCATGTTCCTCTTTGCCATCTCCATGTGCGTCAACACCTTCCTCAACTATGTGCTGATCTTCGGCAAATTCGGCGCTCCCGCCCTGGGCGTCACCGGCGCCGCCATCGCCACCTTCACCTCCCGGGTGGTGGAGTTCCTGGTGGCTATGGGCTTTGCCCTCTTCAACCGCCGCCTGCCCCTGAAGCCCCGGTGTATCTTCCGGCCCGGCACTTTCATCTTCCACAGCTTCGTGAAGTACTCCACCCCGGTGGTGGCCAACGAGGCCATGTGGAGCCTGGGCACCTCCATGCTCACCGTCATCATGGGCCACATGGACAACAGTCAGGATATGCTGGCGGCCTATGCCCTCATCGGCAACATCGATAAGCTCTCCACCGTGGTGTGCTTCGGCATTGCCGCCTCCGCCGCCGTGATCGTGGGCAAGGAGATCGGCGCGGGCACCGACTATCAGAAGGTCTACGAGATCAGCTGGACGCTGCTGCTGGTATCCCTGATGATCGGCGGTGGGGTAGCTCTGCTGCTGCTGGGGCTGCTGCCCACCTTCTTCCTGCCGGTCCTCTTCCCCCTCTTCAAGCTCTCCACCGGTGCCACCCTGGCCGCCACCTCTATGGCCATCGTCTACGCCGTATTTATGCCCATGCGGGCCTTTGATATCGCCAACATCACCGGTGTTCTCCGGGCGGGAGGCGACGCCCGGACCGCCTCTATCATTGACATCACACCCCTGTGGCTGGTGGCCATTCCCCTGATGGCGGTAACCGCCCTGGTATTCAACGCCCCGGTACCTGTGGTGTGCATCGCCATGCAGGCGGAAAACCTCTGCAAATGTCCCCTGGGCCTCATCCGCTTCCACAGCCGGAAGTGGATCCACGATATCACCCGGATCGAGCCCTGAAAAAGGGAGAAAGGAGCCCGCTTTATGACCATATTCCGCTGTCCTCTCTGCGGCGGGCCTCTGTGGGAGGTCCCCGGCGGCCTGCGCTGTCCCAAGGGCCACCGCTTTGACCGGGCCAGGGAGGGATATGTCCATCTGCTGCCGGTGGGACAGAAGCACTCCCTGGCTCCCGGCGATGACAAGGCCATGGTAGCTGCCCGCCGTGCCTTTCTGGCCAGAGGCTGGTACGCGCCTCTCCGGGAGGCCCTGGAGCAGCTGGCGGTGGCCCATACCGGCGGCGAACCGGTGGTGCTGGACGCGGGCTGCGGTGAGGGCTACTATACCCAGGGGATTCGGGAGGCCCTGCTGTCTGCCGGAAAAACGCCCCACGTGGCGGGTATCGACATCTCCAAGTTTGCCGTCCAGAAGGGGGCCAAACGGTGCCCGGAGCTGGATCTGGCGGTAGCCTCCGCCTACCACCTGCCGGTGGCGGACGAGGCCGTGGACCTGGTGCTGAACGTATTCTCCCCCCTGGCCATTGAGGAGTTTCGCCGGGTGCTGAAAAAAGGCGGATATTATATGTATGTGGTCCCCGCCGCCAAACATCTGTGGGAGCTGAAGGAAGTGCTCTACGACGCGCCCTACCCCAACGAGGAAAAGGAAACTCCCTATGAGGGATTTGCCTACCAGGAGATCGTTCCGGTAAGCTACAGCGTCCATCTCCCCACCCAGGCGGACATCCAGGCCCTGTTCCAGATGACCCCCTACGCCTGGAAGACCCCCGGAGCGGGCAAGGCCCGGCTGGCGGAGCTACAGGAACTGGACTGCCAGGTGGACTTCCGCATCCACGTATTTCAAAAAGAGGCCTGAGCTATAACGGCTCAGGCCTCTTTGCGAATTTACCGCTGGTCCTCCTCCAGGCTCCAGCCGTAGAGAGGATAGCGCTGGATGGCGCCGAAGATCTTTTTCCGCAGGTTGGGATAGCGGTCCTCCAGCTGCCGCAGGAGCACCTTCATCTCCTCCCGGCGGGTGGAGCCGTTGGCGGGACAGGGATTTTCCACCACCGGCAGGTTCAGCCGCCGCACCGCTCCCCGGACCTCCCGCTCCTGGACATAGAGCATGGGCCGGATCTGGGTGACCTTGGTGCGGTCCAGGTAGGTCACCGGCTGGAAGCAGCTGACCCGGCCCTCCAGGAACAGGGACATCACCATGGTCTCCACCGCGTCGTCCTGGTGGTGTCCCAGGGCGCTCTTTTCAATGCCCAGGCGGTTCATGGTGGTGCTGAGAGCTCCCCGGCGGAACTTGGCGCAGAGAGAGCATGGATTCTTCTCCTTGCGGTGCTCAAAGACGATCTCGTAGATGGGCACCTCCTCCCGGTGGTAGGGGACATTCAGCTCCCGGCACAGGTCAGCGATGGGGGTGAAGTCCATCCCCGGGGTACCGCTGTCGATGGTAATGGCCACCACATCGAAGGGCTGTGGATAAAACTCCCGCAGCCGGGCCAGGGCGCACAGCGTCAGCACCGAGTCCTTTCCCCCGCTGACGCCTACCGCGATGGTGTCCCCCCGGTCGATCATATGGTAGTCCTCCACGCACCGGCGGACCAGTGATAAGATGTGCTGCATGGCACGGCCTCCTTCAAAGCGCTGCTGCGCCGCGTTGTTTTGCAAAATCGAAAGTAAGATTTCAAGAGAAAATGAGAGATTTAGAGAGATACAAAGAGCATTATATAAGCTAAATTAAAATGTTGTTGACAAATCAGCGGAGTATATGCTATAAATATATCTGCTCGCGATATGGCATTGTACCTGATTTCGCGTCAAAATACAAGGCTTCCTTCGATGACGAGGGTGCAGGAGTTCCGATTTCCTGTATTTTCGTAATCGAAGGAACACCGCTGAAAAGGAGATTGCAACCATGTCCACTTTTATGGCAAATAAGAGCAACATTGTCCGCAAGTGGTACGTCGTGGATGCCGCCGGCAAGCCCCTGGGCCACACCGCCGTCATCGTCGCCGACCTGCTCCGCGGCAAGCGTAAGCCCACCTATACCCCCCATGCCGACTGCGGTGACAACGTCATCGTCATCAACGCCGGCAAGGCCACTCTCTCCGGCAACAAGCTGGAGCAGAAGATGTACCGCACCCACTCCGGCTGGGTGGGCGGCCTGAAGGAGACCAAGTACAAGGATATGATGGAGAAGAAGCCCGAGCTGGCCATGCGTGTGGCGGTTCGCGGCATGATGCCCCGGAATACCGTGACCAAGGATTCCCTCAAGCGCCTGCACATCTACGCTGGCGACACCCATGAGCATCAGGCCCAGAAGCCCGAGCTCTGGACCATGGATTAAGGAGGTAGAGGAACATGTATCAGTCTAAGAAGCCCTATCTGTACGGCACCGGCCGCAGAAAGTCCTCTGTCGCCCGCGTCCACGTTTTCCCCAACGGCACCGGTTCCATCACCATCAATGGCCGTGACATTGATGAGTACTTTGGTCTGGATACCCTGAAGATGATCGTCCGTCAGCCCCTGGTGGCCACCGCCAGCGAGGGTAAGGTGGACGTGGTCGCCACCGTCACCGGCGGCGGCGTCAGCGGTCAGGCCGGCGCTCTGCGCCACGGCATTGCCCGTGCCCTGCTGCTGGCCAGCGAGGACAACCGTCCCGTCCTGAAGAAGGCCGGCTTCCTCACCCGCGATCCTCGTATGAAGGAGCGTAAGAAGTACGGCCTCAAAGCCGCCCGTCGTGCGCCTCAGTTCAGCAAGCGATAAAACTGTTTCAAAACAGCTCAAAAACCCCGAAACCATGCGGTTTTCGGGGTTTTTCCTTTTCAAATCCTTTGTCTTGTTTTGGCATGGTCTGACTCAATTTGAACCGATTTTTATGGGTTAAATAATGGACAACCACCCCAAAATGAGAGCTAATGGGTTAAATCATAGGACAACTTTTTTGCCCCTTGCCCCTCCGCAGAGGAGATTTTTGCTTTTTTATTTCTTTGCATTTTTATGCATAATCGGTTTGGCAAAGTTTGACCAAATCTGAACAAATGAATATGATTTTATTGCGAAAGCGCTCAGTGTTTTTGGCTGGGCGCTTTTTGCATTTCCGGGAACTTGCTTCCGGGATCAGAAAAAGCCGTCACTCTTTTTTTCACGAAAGAAGTGGCGGCTTTTTCTATTTCCAGAAACAATCACGACCAAACAGAAATGAGGTGAAGTCATTGAACACGCAAATCATCGCCGTCGCTAACCAGAAGGGCGGCGTCGGAAAGACGACCACTTGCGCCAACTTAGGCATTGGGCTGGCCCAGGCCGGGAAGAAGGTCCTGCTGGTGGACGCTGACCCCCAGGCCAGCCTGACCATCAGCCTGGGCAACCCCCAGCCGGACAAGCTGCCCTTCACCCTCTCGGACGCGATGGGCCGCATTCTGATGGACGAGCCGCTGCGTCCCGGCGAGGGCATCCTGCACCACCCGGAGGGCGTGGACCTGATGCCTGCTGACATCCAGCTGTCCGGCATGGAGGTCAGCTTGGTGAACGCCATGAGCCGTGAGACCATCCTGCGGCAGTATCTGGCCACCGTGAAGGGACAGTATTCCCATATCCTGATTGACTGCCAGCCCTCTCTGGGGATGCTCACGGTCAATGCGCTGGCCGCCGCCAACAGGATCATAGTCCCCGTCCAGGCGGAGTACCTGCCCGCCAAGGGGCTGGAGCAGCTGCTATCTACCATCAGCAAGGTCAAGCGGCAGCTTAACCCCAAGCTCCAGATTGACGGCATCCTGCTGACGATGGTGGACAACCGCACCAACTTCGCCAAAGAGATCGCCGCTCTGCTGAGGGAGACTTATGGCAGCAAAATCAAGGTGTTCGGAACCGAGATACCCCACTCGGTCCGGGCCAAAGAGACCAGCGCCGAGGGCAAGAGTATTTATGCTCACGACCCCGGCGGCAAAGTGGCCGAGGGGTACAAAAATCTGACGAAGGAGGTGTTGAAACTTGAAAAGCAGCGCGAAAAAAGTAGAACTGGCATCGGTAGATGACCTGTTTTCCACCGAGGAAAGCCGTGCCGACGCCCAGCGGGAGAAGGTTATGGAGATACCGCTGTCTGAATTGCACCCTTTCAAAGACCATCCCTTCAAAGTCAAGGATGACGAGGCCATGATGGAGACCGCCGACAGCATCCGGCAGTATGGCGTTTTGGTTCCTGCCATTGTCCGACCTGACCCCAACGGCGGCTATGAGCTGGTAGCCGGACACCGGCGGCACCGGGCCAGCGAACTGGCGGGGAAAGAGACCATGCCGGTGATTGTCCGGGACCTGGACGACGACCAGGCCACCATTATCATGGTTGACAGCAACTTACAGCGGGAAAGTCTGCTCCCCAGTGAGCGGGCTTTTGCTTATAAGATGAAGCTGGAGGCCATGAACCATCAAGGTGCCCGCGCCGATTTAACTTGTGGCCAAGTTGGCCACAAGTTGCAGGCTGGTCAAAAAAGTAGAGATGTATTAGCTGCTCAGACAGGAGACAGTGCCAGGAATATTCAGCGTTATATCCGCCTGACTGAACTAATCCCTGAACTGCTGGACATGGTGGATGAGAAGAAAATCGCTTTTAACCCGGCCTATGAGCTGTCCTTCCTCAAAAAAGAAGAACAGGTTGACCTTTTGGACGCGATGGACAGTGAGCAGGCCACCCCTTCGCTCTCCCAGGCCCAGCGGCTGAAAAAGTTCAGCCAGGAAGGCCGCCTCAACATCGACGTGATGCGGGCTATTATGAGCGAGGAAAAGAAAAGCGACCTGGATAAAGTCACCTTCACCAGTGACACCTTGCGGAAGTATTTCCCCAAGAGCTACACGCCAGCTAGGATGCAGGAGACGATCATCAAACTGCTGGAACAGTGGCAGCGCCGACGCCAGCAGCAGCACGACCGCTGAGAAAGGAGTTGCCTATGAGGGATATTTCAGCCAGAGAGCTGAAAGGACATAACATTCTCGCCGTAGAGCGTTTTCGGGATGAGACCCGCTGGATGATTGAGTTCTCCGTCCGTTCTCCCCGCGCCGCCTATGGCAGCCCCGGCGATGAGATGCGCCTGTTTCTCACCGAGGACGAGTATCAGGCTGCCCTCCTGAGCCAAAAGCGCCGGGAGATCAAAATCAAAAAATGCGCCCATGTGATTGAGGGTCATATCCTATATGTGAAGAAAAAACGGAGGAAATAAGATGTTCAGAGAAAAAGAAATTTGTAATGCCATTCGGACAGCGTATATATGCCTTTTTCCTGATAAAAAGGAGCGGAAACAGGCGCTTTCCAGACTGAACTTGGAGCTTGTGGCGCAGGGTGTCCGCTACCGAGGGGAAACCGTCCTTGCCTACCAAACTTCTGGCAACCATGAGTGTTCCCTGAACTATTATGGGCCGGAGTTGTTTCCCCAGCGGGGGTGCTGCATTTACCGAAAAACGGTCCAAAGCTATTTCACGCAGATGGATGCCGCTTGTATCCGGGAACTGTGGTTCTTAGAGGATGGACGGTTTGTGGAGGTGTCCGGCGTAACTACAAAATACCATTCGGCATACGAGAGGTTCTCCACCTGCTACCGCACGGTCCATCATATCGTCAAGGACCGGGACTGGCAGGACTATCCGCCAGGGGAGATTACCGATGCCTTTGAGGACATCAACAACCATCCCTTTGACGGGAGACCCGGAGTTTTCTATGAAGTTTGAGCCGCGTCATTATTGACGGCGGCTTTTTTCATACCCTGAGAAATTTGGAAGGAGTGAGGTCAATGGCTGTGTTCCGTATTGAGCGGACCAGAGATTATACCGTAATGAGCAACCATCACCTGCGCAATAAAGCGCTGTCGTTGAAATCCAAGGGGCTTTTATCCATGATGCTGTCTCTGCCGGATGACTGGAACTATACCACCCGTGGCCTTGCGAAAATCTGCAAGGAGGGCGTGGACGCCATAGGCGGGGCGCTGCGGGAACTGGAACGGGAGGGCTACATTGTCCGCCACCAACTGAGGGACGCCCAGGGGCGCATCAGCGACACTGAGTATGTGATCTATGAACAGCCCCAGCCCAAAGCGCCGGATACTCCTTCATCGGATACGGCTGCGCCAGATACGGATTCACCAGGTACGGAAAACCCGTATCTGGATAAACCGGATACGGAAAAGCCCGCAGAATTAAAT
>UROF01000028.1 GCA_900549475.1 uncultured Eubacteriales bacterium | reverse complement strand
AAGCCGTCGCCGAAGTAGTGGCTGGTACCGGCCTGGAGGGCCTTCTTGTCGTGCATCATGCACTCCACGGTGTAGGTCTTTTCCGCACCGTTGAACTTCTCCTTGTCGGTCTTGACGCCCCGGGTCACGGGCATAGCCAGCACGTTCTCGCAGAAGTCGGCGTAGACGTTGAGCATCCGCTCGGTCTCCTCCACAGCCTCCTCAGCGGTGGCGTGCATGGTGTGGCCCTCCTGCCACAGGAACTCCCGGTGGCGCAGGAAGGGACGGCTGGTCTTTTCCCAGCGCAGTACGCTGCACCACTGGTTGTACAGCTTGGGCAGGTCACGCCAGGAGTGGATGATGTTCTTGTAGTGCTCGCAGAACAGTGTCTCGCTGGTGGGCCGCACGCACAGCCGCTCCTCCAGCTTCTCGCTGCCGCCCATGGTCACCCAGGCGCACTCGGGGGCGAAGCCCTCCACATGGTCCTTCTCCTTCTGGAGGAGGCTCTCGGGGATCAGCATGGGCATATATACGTTTTCATGGCCGGTCTTTTTGAATTCGTCGTCCAGTACCCGCTGGATGTTTTCCCAGATGGCGTAGCCGTAGGGACGATAGATGAAGATACCCTTCACGCTGGAATAGTCGATGAGTTCCGCCTTGGTGCATACATCCGTGAACCACTGAGCGAAATCCACGTCCCGGGAGGTGATGGCTTCCACCTGCTTTTTATCCTTCGCCATAATATACTCTCCATTTCTGTTATGCTTCTATATCATAAAGGGGTTCTTTTATACCGAATCTTTATTGTATCGGCCCCAAGAGAAAATGTCAAGGAGACGTTGCAAAAAGCGGTAGATTTATGGTAAAATACCGCCGTGCAACCGAAAGTTTACGCTATTTTCTCCAAACGCAACACAGGATATCTTCCGTTGCAGCCGGTGCTGCGCTATGATCTGGCCACAAAATCCACAAGGAGGACGACCAATATGGCCTTTTCTGAAAATCTGCAATTTCTCCGGACCCGGGACAATCTCACCCAGGAGCAGCTGGCGGAGCGTCTGGAGGTCTCCCGCCAGAGCGTGAGCAAATGGGAGGGCGGCGCCAGCTTCCCGGAGATGGATACGATCCTGCGCCTGTGCGACATGTTCGGTGTCTCTATGGATACGCTCCTGCGGGGGAATGCCCAGGCGGAGGTCCTCTCGGACACTGCCGGGTATGACCGCTTTATGAACCGCTTTGCATGGAAGATATCCCTCTCCATCGGCGCCATCCTGCTGGGAGCGGCAGCGATGTCCTTGCTGGAGGGCCTGGGCGTGCCATGGATGCTCTATGGAGGGCTGTTTTTTACCATCGTGGCGGCCGCAGTGACGGTGATGGTGGCCAGCGGTATCCAATACGACAACTTCCGTAAACGCCACCCGGTGATCCAGGACTTCTATGCAGCGGAGGAGCGCTATGCCTTCCATGACCGGTTCGTATGGTATATTGCCGGCTCAGTAGGAGCCATCATTCTGGGGATCGCCCTATGCGCCATGGCCTTTTATTTCCTGCCGGAGCGGGAGCCCTACGAGACCTTCGTGGGAGCCGGGCTCCTTCTGGTGGTGACGATTGCTGTGACGGTGATGATCTGGGCAGGGATGACGGAGGAAAAATATAAGATCGAGAAGTACAACCGCACCAACCAGCGGGAGCTCTACCCAACGGAGGGGGAGAAGAAACGAAACGACCGCATCGAGCGCACCTGCGGCGTCATCATGGTCCTGGCCACTGCCGTCTATGTGACCATGGGCCTGACCAGAGACCTCTGGAGCACGGCCTGGTGGGTGTTCCCGGTAGGATTCATTCTCTGCGGTGTGGTGCATGTGGCCTTTGGTCCCCGGGAGGAGGACTGATGGTTCTGTGGGGACCTGTGAAGGGAGTGGGAAGGATGTTCCGCCCTTTGCAGGCCCCCTTCCTTTTTAAAAGGCACTGTGGTATAATACCCCTGCCGGCAGCACATTTTGGGCGCCGGAAAAATTTTTGAAAAATTTTTGTGGGCGACGCAATAAAACGCTCTGCTCATCCATTATTATAGCAGACAGGAGGAAGAGAGCCGTGATGATCCTATTCTTCGCGGCGGTTCCGCTTTCCGGGAGCGGAAGCCACGTGCTGGACGATTACATTGCGGGAATCGCGGAAGGAGACCGGGAGGCCTTGGCCGGGCTGTACCGGGAGACCCATACCGCTGTATACGGCTTTGCGCTGTCCCTGTGCGCTAACGCCCAGGATGCCGAGGACGTATTGCAGGACACCTATCTCCAGGTAAGCCGCGCTGCAGCGGCCTACCAGTCCCAGGGAAAACCGATGGCGTGGATGCTGACCATCGCCCGCAACCTGGCGCTGCAGCGCATGCGGGAGCGGGAGCGGACGGTGACCATGACGCCGGAGGATTGGCAGACCCAGTTTGCCGACCGGGTGGCCTTCACCAGCGACGACCGGCTGGTACTGGAGACGGTGCTCTCCACCCTCGGCGAGGAGGAGCGGGAGATCGTCATGCTCCACGCTGCTGCCGGGATGAAGCACCGGGAGATCGCGAGCCTTTTGCACTTACCCCTGCCCACCGTCCTGTCCAAGTACAACCGCGCGCTGAAGAAGCTGCGCGAGGCAATGAAGGAGGTCATGTGATATGCGAGACGAGCAGCTGGAAAAGCGGATCGCAGAGGCCGTGGACCATGCGGCGCCGGATGTGCTCGACCGTATCCTTTCCTCCTACGATGAGCAGAAAGGAAATGTGATAACGATGAGCGAGATCGTGAATAACAATACTACCAATACCAAGAAACACAAGAACCGCTGGGCACCTCTGGTGGCCGTGGCGGCAGCGCTGGCCCTGTGTGTCAGCGTATTCGGCTACAATTTCTGGAAGAGCGGCAACGCGGTAGATTCCGTGGTCATGCTGGATGTGAACCCCAGTATCTCCCTGACCATCAATGCCCGTGAGGAAGTCATCCGGGCCAACGCCCTCAATGAGGAGGCCCAAGTGGTCCTGGGTGACATGGATCTGACAGGTACCGACCTGAATGTGGCGGTAAATGCCATCATCGGCTCCATGCTCCAGAACGGTTACCTCAGCGACCTGCAGAATTCCATCCTGGTCAGTGTGGAGAATGCGGATGAGCAGCGCTCTGCCCAGCTCCAGACGGAGATCTCCAACGCCATCAGCTCCAGCTTTGGCAGCAGCGGCGTCAGTGCCTCCGTTCTCAGCCAGACGGTGACGGAGACTGACGAGCTGACCCAGCTGGCCCAGACCTACGGTATTTCTGTAGGCAAGGCGGCCCTGATCCAGGAGGTAGTGGCCCAGGATGCCACCCTCACTGTGGAAAGCCTTGCGCCTCTCTCCATCAATGAGATCGCCCTGATCTCCAGCTCCCGCAATCTTACCAGCAACACGGTCTCTCAGACCGGCTCTGCCAGCGATAAGGCTTATATCGGTAAGGACGCTGCCCTGTCCGCTGCCGCTGCCCGGGCCGGTGTGTCCGTAAGCGATGTGACATGGAGCAAGGTGGAGTTTGACTGCGATGACGGCGTGATGCTCTATGAGGTGGAGTTCAGCACCAGCAGCGCCAAATATGAGTGCGATGTCAATGCTACCACCGGCGAGGTATTCAAGTTCGAGCAGGAGGGCGGCATCCAGACCGGCACCACCACTGGAAATACCGGCACCACCAATACGAACACCAACACCGGCAGCACCGGTACCACCAACAACAGCAGCACCAACACCAGCACCAACACGAATACCAGCACCAACACGAATACCACCACCAACACCAATTATATCGGTGAGGAAGCCGCCAAGGCTGCCGCTCTGGCGGACGCGGGCTGTAAGGAAGAAGACGCTGTCTATCTGGCTGCCTGGCTGGAGTACGATGACGGCCGTCCCGAGCACTACGAGGTGGAATTCATGGTGGGCAACACCCGCTATGAGTACGAGATCGCTCTGACCTCCGCCACCGTGATCAAGAGCGACCGGGAGAACTATGGCAGCACCGGCAATACCAGCGGCGGCAGTGCCAACTATATCGGCGAGGATGCTGCCTTGTCCGCTGCTTTGACCCACGCCGGCCTGTCGGCATCCGACATCTCCCGGCAGAAGGTGCAGTTCGATTTCGACGACGGCTACGCCATCTATGAGATCGAGTTCCGCTCCGGCCGCTATGAGTATGAATATGAGATCGACGCGGTCTCCGGCCAGGTCGTCAAGTCTGAGATGGACGACTGAGCCGATAGCGGAACATGATGAAAAGAAGAAGGAGGCCGGACGCATCTGCGTCCGGCCTCCGGTTTTTTGTGAAGAGAAAATCACTTGACGGTATAGGTCTTATAGGCGTTGCCGTCCATGTCCTTCCAGGTGAAAGTGCGGTCCTCCAAAACGATATAGCTGCCCACGCTGCCGCCTTTGGGCAGAGAGGTGGAACCGGGGTTGATGTAGGTGTACCACTCGTGGTCAGCACAGGCGGGGATGTGGAAGTGGCCGTTGAGGAGAATGGTACCGTCCGCCATAGGAGGCGGGCAGGTCTCATTGTAGCGGTGGCCGTGGGTGGCGAAAAGGGTCAGGCCATTCCACTCCACCAGGGCGTAGTCCGCCATAATGGGGAATTCCAGTACCATCTGGTCCACTTCGCAGTCACAGTTGCCCCGGACAGCGATGATTTTGTCCTTCATGGCGTTGAGCTGCTGGGCCACCGTAGGGCAGTCGTACTCCTCCGGCAGATGGTTCCGGGGACCGTGGTAGAGCAGGTCCCCCAGCAGCAGCAGTTTTTCCGCGCCTTCCGCCTGGAAGGCGTCCACCAGCTTTTTCACATAGTAGCCGGACCCGTGGAGGTCCGAAGCGATCATCAGTTTCATGGGTTGTCCTCCTTGCAGTGCTGCCTCCAGTATACACATTTTGGGAGGATTTTCAACGGCTGGGGCGGGAAAACGGCAAAATATCCTTGCGGCAGGTCCCTGAGTATGGTATACTGATATTACAAAAGAGAATATCGCTCATATAATTTCGCAGGAATGGTGCGAGAGTTTCTACGGTGCGCCGAACCGGCCCTGCTATGGGTGTTCCGCAGCGGCCGTATGGGCCGGTTTGCGGGGCGCTTTTCTTTTTTGATCAATATGCGGAAATGAAAGGAAGGGACGCTATGATTACCATCTTGCGGGGCAATATCATCCACACGCCGTCCTTTGGAAAGCTGGAGACGGTGCCCAGAGGGTATCTGGTGCTGGAGGACGGAGTCATCCAGGGGCTGTATCCCCGGCTGCCGGACAGCTATGCCGCCTGCCCGGTGAAGGATTTCGGAGAAAAGCTGATCCTGCCCTCCTTCGCCGATCTCCACCTCCATGCCCCCCAGTATCCCATGCTGGGTATGGGTATGGACCTGCCGCTGCTGGACTGGCTGAATGCCTATACCTTCAAGACGGAGGCCAGGTTTGCCGACACCGACTATGCCCGACGGGTCTACCGCGCCCTGGCGGGGGAGCTGATCGCCGGCGGCACCACCCGGGTGGCCATGTTCTCCTCCCGCCACACCGACGCCACGCTGATCCTCATGGAGGAGCTGGAGCGGGCCGGGGTGACAGGCTATGTGGGCAAGGTGAACATGGACCGCAACAGCGGCGTGGCCCAGGAGACCACTGAGGAGTCCCTGCGGGAAACTCTCCGCTGGCTGGAGGGATGCCATTTTGAGCACATCAAACCCATCCTCACACCCCGGTTCACCCCCTCCTGTACCGATGAGCTGATGGCGGAGCTGGGCCGTCTGGCATCGGAGCGGGATCTGCCGGTTCAGTCCCATCTGTCGGAAAATGCCGGGGAGATCGCCTGGGTAAAGGAGCTCCACCCCGATTGTGAGCAGTACTGGGAGACCTATGAGAAATACGGCCTGTGGAAACCGGGTACCCTTATGGCCCACTGCGTCCACAGCGATGAGCGGGAGCGCGCCGCCATGGCCCGGGCCGGGGTGTGGGCGGTCCACTGCGCTGCCTCCAATGTGAATATCTGCTCCGGCACTGCGCCGGTGCGCCGTTTGTTGGAAGAGGGCGTCTCCGTGGCTCTGGGCTCCGACATCGCCGGCGGCGACCAGCTGGCCATGAGCCAGGTGGTGGTCACCTCGATCCGGGCCTCCAAGAGCAAGGCTATGGAGACGGGAGAGCCTTTCCTCACTGTGCCGGAGGCTTTCTACCTGGGTACCGCTGCCGGGAGCCGCTATTTTGGCGGCGGTGAGGGGTTCGCCGTGGGAGATCCCCTCCACGCTATTGTGGTGGACGAAGGGGCATTTCCGGAGCCTGCCCGGGAGTTGACTTTGGCGGAGCGGTTTGAACGGGCGGTATATCTTATGGATAAAAACAGTGTCGCCGCAGTATACAGCCACGGCCGGCAGGTAAAATAGGCCAACAAAAGAGAGGAACGGACCACTATATTTGTGTCCGTTCCCTCTTTTTTTCGTGAATAACCGCTGCCGGTTGATTTTTATGCATTTCTTCGCTATACTAGAACCGATCTTACGGACAGGCGCGGCGAATTGGTTTTTCTGACATTCTACCGGCGTGTCCGAATCGTTTGTTTACAGATAAAGGAGGATGGCCTCTATGATCCGTCATGTGGTGATGTGGAAGTTCAAGCCCGGTACCCGGGAGGAGATGGAGCAATTCCTGACAGGCCTTCAGGGGCTCTATGGGGTGATTCCCCAGATCCGGGCTCAGCAGGTGGGGGTCAACTGCGTGGAGGGCAATTATGACGCGGTGCTGATCTCCGATTTTGATTCCCTGGAGGATCTGGAGACCTATAAGAAGGACCCGCGGCATGTGGCGGTGTCCGCTCTGTGTAAAGCCATCCGTACCGACCGGGTGGCAGTAGATTATGAGGTGTGAGAGATGGCGCAGCGTTATGAGTGTTTTGGCCTGACTGATCTGGTGGCCCGGCCGGAGGACGCCTTCCGGCTGGCCAGCCTTGCCATGACCGGCGGCCAGCGTGTCCGGGGCTACCGGGGAGACTACTACCGCTACTTTTTGGGGGATGCCCAGGTGGTGGTGCGGACCATGGGCGATCCGGATACCGGCGAGGAGCAGCTGCTGGGTATGGATGTCCAGCACGCCGAGGGGCAGCCCTGGGACTGCCGGATCATCAAGGATATCACACCTCCGGACGCCGATCCTCTCAGCCGCCGTCTGCTGGTGGCAGCAGAGGGGACGGAGGACACGGCGGCGGTGGATGTGATCTGTGCCGACGTGCTGCCGGATTTTGCGCCGGGACGGCGGCTGCGCCTTCAGATCACCGCCTACCCCCTGCGGCTGCACTATGACGACGAGCCCTGCCAGCCGGTGGTGGAGGCTCAGCAGGACACGGTGCTGCTCCAAGGCGTGGTAAAAGATGTGCGGGTGGGGGAGACCTATATGGGTATGGAGCCCATGACCCGCTTTATCAGCACCACTGTGTCCACCAGTATGGGGGATGTGGAGCTGTGCCATGTGGCGGAGATGGTCAGCGAGGAGCAGAAGGATTTTGTCCGGGTGGGGGCTACGGTGTCCGCCCTGTGCCAGCTGTCCGGGGATGCCGCTGCGGGAGAGTACGCCGGCGGCGTGGTGTTCGGTGAGGAACAGGATCTGGTGCTGCTGCGGAATTTCTTCCTCTATGGCGGCGCCCAGCGCCTGCGGACGGCCATGCACAGCGAGTGCCGTTTTGTCAATGACTACGCCGGGGTGACTCTGGAGGGCGCCGACCAGGTGACGGCGCTGCTGCGGGATATGGAAACAGATATGGCAGGGAAATGGGCTGTGCGCTACGGTCGTATCTGCTCTGTGGAGCAGAGCGGAGAGAAAACGCCCTTCTGTGCGCCGGGAAAGCGGTGCCTGCTGCTGGCCCCTGCCGACAGGCCGGAGCAGTATGCGGCGCTGTGTCTGGTGGAGACCGACAGTCTGGGCCGCATCCGCAGCCTGCTCCTCAGCCGGGACCCCCGATATGATTTTGAGCCTGAGAATTGATGTTAATTTTTTAACAAAACCTTAAAATTAAATAGGTGACCATAAAAAATTTCTTGACGCTGGACGAAAAAAACGGTATCCTAGAGACAGAGACAAGTGTTTTTGTGTGAAAAGATCCGAGAAACGACCAGGCGGCAGATGAATACCGGCCTTGTCGTTTCTTTTTATACGTAGGTCGGCGTGCCCGGGAAAGGGGGCGCCGCCACAGGCCGCCGGGATCTCTGCCCGGCAGGATTTGCAAGGACCCGGCAGGGATACGCCGGGCCTGACAGGAAAGGGGAGACGGCCAGAGATGGAAGAAATCTTGCGGATGGAGCACATTACCAAGCGCTTTGGCGATATGTACGCCAACCGGGACATCAATCTGGATATCCGGAAGGGCGAGGTACATACGCTGCTGGGGGAGAACGGCGCGGGAAAATCCACGCTGATGAACGTGCTGATTGGCCTGTACCAGCCCACGGAGGGGAAAATTTTCCTCAATGGGCAGGAAGTGCGCATCGATTCCCCCGCCAAGGCGGTGCAGCTGGGTATCGGCATGGTCCACCAGCATTTCATGTTGGTGGAGGCAATGACGGTATTTGAAAACATTATTCTGGGGGACCGCCAAACCAAGGGCGTGTTTATTCAGAAAGACCAGCGGCGGCAGGAGATCCTGGCCCTGGCAGAAAAATACGGTCTGGACGTCCAGCTGGACAAGCTCATCACGGAGATCTCCGTGGGCGAGCAGCAGCGTGTGGAGATCCTCAAGGCCCTGTACCGGGGCGCGGAACTTCTGATCCTGGACGAGCCTACCGCCGCGCTGACGGACCTGGAGGTAGAGGGCCTCTTCGCCATCATCGACAAGCTCACCCGGGAGGGCAAGAGCGTGGTGTTCATCAGCCACAAGATGCGTGAGGTGCTGCGGATCTCTGACCGGATCACGATCCTCCGGGCCGGGGAAACGGTATGCACCGTGGACCGGGAGAATGCCTCTGCCGGGGAGCTGGCCTCACTGATGATGGGCCGGGAGCTGGCTCCTTCCCACTATGAGAAGAAGGAGAACCCGGAGCGCCAGGTGGTGGTCCTGGAGCATGTGGATTACAACAAGACCGCCAAGCACAGCGGCCTGAATGACGTGAGCCTCACCATCGGCGCCGGGGAGATCCTGGGCATCGCCGGTGTGGACGGCAACGGTCAGAGCCAGCTGGCCCAGCTCATCACCGGCGTCATCACCCCCGATGCGGGCCGGGTGGACCTGAAGAACAGCAAGGTGGCTAAATTCATGCCCCAGGCTTTTATCGAGGAGGGCGTCAGCCACATCCCCGAGGACCGCAACAAGATGGGCCTGGTAGGGGATATGAGCGTCAAGGAGAATATCCTCCTCAAGTCCACGGGGCTGCCCCAGTTCAGCCGTTTCGGCGGGATGTTCCTGAAGAAGAAGGCTATGAAGGACTATGCTCTGGAGATGCAGGAGAAGTACGACATCCGCTGCGCCTCCATCGAGCAGGAGGCCCGCAGCCTCTCCGGCGGCAACCAGCAGAAGATCATCCTGGCCCGTGAGCTGGAGGCCCGGCCGGACATCCTAATCGCCGTCCACCCCACCCGGGGTCTGGACATCGGCGCTACCCGCTTTATTCACGACACCATGATCGAAGCCCGGGAGTCCGGCTGCGGCGTGCTGCTGATCTCCGCGGACTTTGATGAGATTCTGGAGATGAGCGACCGGATCATCGTTATGTTCGAAGGGCAGGTCATGGGCGAGTATTCCGGCAAGAACCCTCCCATTGAGGAGATCAGCCTGGCTATGGCCGGTAAGTAAGGAGGGGCAGAGAGAATGAAAAATACCAATAAGCTGGTCAATATCCTGGTGCCCCTGGCCTCGGTGCTGCTGGCCTTTCTAATCGGCTGCATCATCATGCTGGCCCTGGGAGCCAATCCTCTGGTGGCGCTGCAGAACCTGTGGGTCGGTGCTTTCGGCAGCCTCAGAAATCTGGGTACCACTTTATCTCGGGCAACGCCCCTGATCTTCACCGGCCTTTGTGCCTGCTTTGCCTACCGCTGCGGTGTGTTCAACCTGGGCGGTGAGGGACAGTTCATCATGGGCTCCATCGTCTGCTGCGTCATCGCTACCCAGAGCGGCATTACCGGTTTCCCCGGTATCGTGCTGTGCCTGGTGGTCGGCGCTCTGGCCGGCGGTCTGTGGGCCATGATCCCCGGCCTTCTCAAGATCTACCGGGGCCAGAACGAGATGATCATCTCCATCATGCTCAACTATGTGGCCACCCTGCTCATGGGTGTGTTCTACACCAACTGGCTTCGGGACGGCAGCGTCCCCCAGACGATGTCTGTGCCCAAGGAGACCATGCTCCAGCGGATGTTCGGCCTGCGCTTTACCAGCGCTTTCGTCATTGCCGTTGTCATCGGCCTTCTTACCTACTATTTCCTCTTCTACACCTCCAAGGGCTTCCAGCTCCGGGCGGTGGGCCTCAATATGACCGCCGCGCAGTTCAACGGCTTCGCGGTAAAGAAGTATATCATGGTCAGCTTCATCGTCTCCGGCGCCATTGCCGGTATCGGCGGCAGTGCGGAGCTGCTGGGCACCCAGTACCGCCTGATCAACGGCTTTGCTTCGGGCTACGGCTTTGACGGTGTGTCCATGGCTCTCATCGGCCAGCTCCACCCCCTGGCCACCATGCTGGTGGCGGTGTTCTTTGCCGCCCTGCGGGTAGGTTCCACCACCATGCAGGCGGCTACCGGCGTCCCCACCAGTGTGTCGGATATCATCCAGGCTCTGGTGATCGTTTTTGCCGTGGCGGGTCTTGCCATGGTGAAGCTGCCTGAATTCAAGGCAGCCATCGATAAGCTGTCGGCGAAAAAGGAGGTAAAGTGATGGATTGGACTTTTGTTTCTAACCTGATCCTGGCCGGCGTCCGCATGGCCACGCCTCTCATTTTCCTGGCCCTGGCGGAGCTGTACTCCCAGCGGGCAGGCCTGGTCCATATCGGCCTGGAAGGTTTGGCGTCCATCGGCTCTCTGGTAGGCTTCCTGGTCAGTCTTATCACCGGCAGCCCCCTGCTGGGCATGGCAGCCGGCGCGGCGGCAGGCATCCTGGTGAACATGATCTACGCCTATGCCACCATTACCCTGTGCGCTGAGCAGATCGTGTATGGTATGGCCATCAACATCTTTGCCCCGGCTCTCGCGGCCTTCATCTACCGTGTGTACTTCGGCGCCGGCTCCGAGCTGGTCCAGGTGGCTCTGATGGAGACGGTGGCCATTCCCGGGCTGAAGGATATCCCCTTCATAGGGCCCCTGCTCTTCGATCAGACTCCCATGGTGTATCTGGCTTACGCTCTGGTGATTTTCACCGCCATCTACTTCAACAAGACCAAGTCCGGTCTGAATTTCAAGGCTGTAGGTGAGCATCCCAAGGCGGCGGCGACGCTTGGTATCAACGTGATCGGTGTGCGGTATGCTGCCAGCGTCATCTGCGGCGCTCTGGCAGGCATGGGTGGTGCTTACCTCACCACCTGCTACACCACCACCTATGTGGACGGCAACGTGGCGGGCCGCGGCTTTATCGCCCTGGCGGCAGTGATCTTTGGCCGCTGGAGCGCCGGCGGCGTGCTGCTGGCGTGCCTGTTCTTCGGCTTCTGCGATGCGCTGCAGATCCGGCTCCAGGTGGGCTCCTTCGGTGTACCCTATCAGTTCTTCCAGATGATTCCCTATCTTGCCACTGTGGTGGTGCTGGGCGTCATCGGTATGCGGAAGGCGGGGCCCAAGGCCTCCGGCAAGCCCTACCGCAGGGAGGAGCGCTAAGTGGTTATTGACCGGCGGATCATTTCGCCGTCAATATAGAATGTTTTGGTCAAGCAAGTAAAAAGGAGGATTTTTACATGAAAAAGTTTCTTGCGCTGGCTCTTGCGCTGGCAATGACTCTGGCCCTTGCCGCCTGCGGCGGCAACAACGCCGGTAACACCGGTAATACCGGCAATTCCGGCAACACCGGCAACAACAGCGGCAATGCTGACGGCGGTGAAGGCAAGACCTACAAGGTAGCCATGATCTGCGACTCCAGCATCTCCGATGGCGGATGGGGTATGTCCTGCTACAACGCCATGATGGATGCCGCCGAGGCCAATGGCTGGGAGACTGCCTACTCCGACATGATCGCCCAGTCCGCCTACTATGATACCATCGTCTCCTACTGCGAGCAGGGCTATGACCTGATCTATGCTCCCGGTAACCAGTACACCGACGCGGTGCTCCAGGCTGCGGCTGAGTATCCTGACATCGCCTTCGCTCTGCTCAACGGCGGTGAGAACACCCCCGGTGAGGCGGAGAACGGCAACGTCACCTCTCTGCTGCCTGACGCTCAGTAGGTCGGCTGGATCGCCGGCGCTCTGGCTGGCCTCATGACTGAGACCAACACCATCGCCTTCATCGGCGGCATGGAGCTGGACACCACCAAGGGCAAGTATGAGGGCTATGTTGAGGCTGCTACCTATGTGGGCGAGCAGGAGGGCAAGACCGTTACCGCTCTGGACATCGTCTACTCCGGCGACTTCTCCGCCAGTGACAAGGGCATTGAGTTTGCCAAGGCCATGATCGACCAGGGTGCCGACGTGTTCTTCGGCGACGCCTCTGCGGTTGACTCCGGTGCCCGTCAGGCCATCGATGAGGCCAATGCCGCCAACGGCAGTGTCACCATCTACGACATCGCTCAGCCTTCCGATCTCCTGGGCCAGAATGAGTGCATCATCGGCAGCCAGGTGACGGACAACTCCTCCATGGTGGGCCTGTGCATGCAGGCTGTGGCGGATGGTTCCTTCGGCGGCGAAGTGATCTATGGTACCCTGCAGAACGGCGCTCTGTCCGCCGGTGCCCTCAGCGACCTGGTTCCCGCTGAGAAGCAGGAGGCCTATCAGAATTACATCCAGCAGATGATCGACGGTACCTTCATGCAGTAATTCATCACATAATGAAAAAGGCGCGCCGCAATATGCGGCGCGCCTTTTCTTTTATTTATAATGTGTAGTTACAGTTCCCAGGTGGGGCGGCTGTCATCTTCCGACTGGCTGCCATAAGGGCTGCGGCCCAAGCGCCGCTGGCTCTCCTCGAAGTAGGCCAGATCGCACAGTGTCATGTAAGGCAGCAGCCAGATGTTCAGAAGGCCCAGGGTAAGGGAAGCCAGGATGCTCCATCCAATAAAACTCAGATCCAGAACGAAAAGATCCCATTTCATTCCTCTGGTCTGCTCGCAGCTCAGCCGGATGGCCTCGCTGGCGGAGAGGGAGGGGTCCACCAACAGGTTATAGGTGGCAAAGCGGTAGCGGTAAGCGGCAATGATGCCGGGGAAGAAGAACAGCAGGGACCAGAGGAAAATTTTAATCGAGGACAGAATGGAACACCAAATCAGCTTTCCCGCCAGGCTCAGCCCATCCACCAGTGTGGACGCCGGCATCTCCCGGCCCTGTCGGATGCCCATGCAGTAGAGGTAGAATCCGCCGTACAGCACGGTCATAAAGAGAGAGACCAGAATGGATAGGAAAGAGGAGTACAGTGTGACGGAGGAAGTGAGGCCCGCCATGGCAAGGATCTCGGTAGAGGACATATCCAGCAGGGCCATGGGGTCGGCGGAAGCCAGGTAGTTGATATATTCGATGACCCGCCATGTGGGGAAAAGGGTGCCGTATTCCGCCAGGGAGATGATGCGGTCGAGTATGGTGGAAATTGCCAGAAGCAAAACGCCCATCAGCAAAGGGGATATCCTGGCCTGGCGCATGATGCCCTTGGCTTCCCGCTTGATATCCGCGCGATTTATCATGATTGGGATCCTCCTGATAAAAAAATGGGGGGATTTTCTTTTTTTCTGAGCGTATCATAGCAAAAGCAAAGGGAAAAAGCAAGCGGCATAAAGTCGTCATTTTGTTAGAAAGTTAACGAGCTTGCGCATATTTTAACACTCTATCTTGCAAAAAAATCATAAAAACCAGAAAATCCTCTAGACAGGGAGAGAAGATGGGAGTATGATGTACCCTGTAGAAATTATGGGCCTGCGGGCCCACTTGGAAAAATGAGGTGAGGATATGGCACAGTCCTTCTTTGGCGGTATTCATCCCAATGACAAGAAAGCCGCCACCAATAAGAAGCCTATTGAAAAGCTGCCGCCGCCTGCCCGTGTTGTGATCCCGATGTCGATGCATATTGGCGCCCCCTGCAATCCCTGTGTGGCTGTGGGGGACACGGTGACAGTGGGACAGCGGGTCGGGGAACCGGTGGCTTTCGTTTCCGCTCCTGTACATGCCAGCGTATCCGGCAAGGTAGTGGCGGTGGAACCCCGGATCCATTTCAGCGGCGTCCCGGTGATGAGCGTAGTCATTGAAAATGATTTCAATGATACCGTATGTCCGGATATCCACCCGGTGGAGAAACCCAATGAGATCACTGCCGAAGAACTGATCGAGGTGGTGAAGAACGCCGGTATCGTGGGTATGGGCGGCGCTACGTTCCCCACCCATGTGAAGATCAGCTCCGGCCTTGGCAAGGTGGATACCGTGATCATCAATGCCTCGGAGTGCGAGCCCTACATCACCAGCGACCACCGTTTCCTTCTGGAGTATCCGGAGGAGGTCATTGGCGGAGCCACCATTCTGGCCAGAGTGTTCGGTGTGGACCGGGTGCATGTGGCCGTGGAGGACAACAAGCAGAACGCGGCGGAGCTGCTGCGGCTGAAAATCGATGAAGCCAAGGCGCCGGTAGTGGTGGACGTGCTCCACACCCGGTACCCTCAGGGCGCTGAGAAGCAGCTGTGCCAGTCTATTACCGGCCGGCAGGTGCCTCCCGGCGCTCTTCCTGCGGCTGTGGGCTGCGCTGTATTCAACACCGTGACCACCGCCGCTATCTACCGGGCGGTGTATACCGGCATGCCGGTGACCCACCGGGTGGTTACCGTGTCCGGTTCCGGCGTCAATGAACCCAAGAACCTGGAGTGTCCCATCGGTACCCCTATCAGTGAGCTTCTGGACGCCTGCGGCGGTGTGAAGAAGAGCACCTTCAAGATCCTTATGGGCGGACCTATGATGGGCCATTCCCAATATGATATGGACGCCCCCATCGGCAAGGGCACCAACGCTATCCTGGCTTTCTGCGAGGATGAGGAGCGTACGGTGGAGTACCCTGCCTGCATCCGCTGCGGCAAGTGCATGAGCGTTTGCCCCATGAAGCTTCAGCCTGTATTCATGTACCAGTATGAGCGGGCCGGGATGCTCCAGGAGCTGGAGGCGGCAAACGTAATGGACTGCATGGAGTGCGGCGCCTGCACCTATATCTGCCCTGGCCGGCTGCATCTGGTGCAGACCTTCCGGGCAGGCAAACAGAAGATCAACAACGCGAAAGCTGCCGCCAAGGCTGCCGCAGAGAAGGCTGCCAAGGCCGCTGAAGCGAAGAAGGAGGCGTGAGTATGGATTATAAAGAACTGCATCTGATCGGCTCATCCTCCCCTCATATCCGCACTAAGGACGGTACCGCCCACATTATGGCGGAGGTATTGATCGCGCTGATCCCGGCTCTGGCCTTTTCCATTTACAACTTTGGCTGGTATGTACTGACCGTCACGGCAGTGTCCGTGGTGGGCAGCTGCTTCTTTGAGTGGCTGTACCGGACGCTGATGAAAAAGAACAACACGGTGGGAGACTGCAGCGCAGCTGTTACCGGTGTGCTCATCGCCTTCGTGTGCCCGCCCAATATCCCGCTGTGGATGATCCTCATTGGTGACTTCTTTGCCATCGTTATTGTCAAACAGCTCTTTGGCGGTATCGGCAAGAACTTCCTGAACCCTGCGCTGGCAGCCCGTGCGTTTATGCTGTCCTGGGCCAGCGCCATGAGTACCTGGGTGGTGCCCGGTTCCAAGCTGCCTCTTCTGGGCACGGTGGATGTGGTCACCTCCGCCACACCGATGTCCTATCTCCATGAGAACAATCTCCAGGGCCTGATGGAGGTCTACGATCTCCAGGATATGCTCATCGGCTTTATCGGCGGTTCCCTGGGTGAGGTGAGCGCCCTGCTGCTGGCCATCGGCGGCGCATGGTTGATCTTCCGCAAGATCATCACCTGGTACATCCCGGTCAGCTACATCGGCACTGTGGCCGTGCTGACCTTCCTGTTCCCCCGTGGCAACGATCCTATGACCTGGATGCTCTACAATGTTCTGGGCGGCGGCCTGATCCTGGGTGCCTTCTTTATGGCTACGGACTATGTCACCTCCCCGGTGAGCCACAAGGGTCAGGTGATCTTCGGAATCGGCTGCGGCCTGATCACCGTATTTATCCGGTATTTCGGTTCCTACAGCGAGGGTGTGTGCTATGCCATCCTGGTGATGAACCTGACGGTTTGGATCATTGACAAGCATACCAAGCCTGCCCGCTTCGGCGTTGTCAAGGCGCCCAAGGAGCCTAAGGAACCCAAGGAATCCAAAGAACCCAAGGAAAAGAAGGAGGCGGCTGCTAAATGAGCAAGGAAAATACAGCCGCGGTCCAGCCCAAAGCAAAGATAACGCTGGACCCCCGGTTTACCGCCAAGCTGACGCTGACTCTGATGGGTATCTGCGCGGTAGTGGCGCTTCTGCTGGGCATCGTCAACAACATGACGGAGCCTATTATTGAAGAGATCCAGGCGGAAAAGACTGCCGCGGCCATGAGCCAGGTGCTCCCGGCCGATAATTATGAGAAGGTGGAGACGACCTATCCCAATGTGACGGCTCTGCACAAAGCCATGTCCGGCGGAGAGCAGGTGGGATATGTGGTGGAAGTCACCGCCAGCGGTTTCGGCGGGACTTTGAGCATGGTAGTAGGTGTGGACATGGACGGCGCTGTTACCGGCGTGTCTGTCACCGATAACTCTGAGACTGCCAATATCGGCACCAAGGTGGTAAATGACCAGTCGGTGCTGGATCGTTTTATCGGCAAGAGCCATGCAGACGGTGAGATCACCGTCAATTCCGGAAGCAACCGTTTTGACGGTGTGTCCGGTGCCACGGTCAGTTCGAAGGGCGTCACCGCCGGTGTGAATACCGCTCTGTCCGCTGTGGCGGAGCAGGAAGGGGGAGAGGCATGAATTTCGGTAAACAGTTGAAAGAGGGCCTTTTGACCCAGAACCCGGTGCTGGTGCAGCTGCTGGGCATGTGCTCCACCCTGGCCATCACCACGTCCATCTCCAACGGCTTGGGCATGGGCGTATCGGTCATGATCATCCTGACCTGTTCCAACGTCGTTATCTCTCTGCTGCGGAAGATCATTCCCGACCAGATCCGCATTGCCGCCTACATCGTGGTCATTGCGGGCTTCGTCACTATGGTGGATCTGCTGCTCCAGGCGTATTTCCAGGACATCGCTGAGTCTCTGGGTGTGTTTATCCCGCTGATCGTGGTTAACTGCATCATCCTGGCCCGGGCGGAGTCCTTCGCCTCCAAGAACAAGGTGCTGCCCTCCGCCGTGGACGGCATCTGCCAGGGCATCGGCTATACGCTGGTGCTGCTGGTGATGAGTGCCATCCGTGAGTTCCTGGGCAGCGGCGCCCTGGCAGGGAACCAGATCTTCCCGGCGGAGTACGGCGCCATGATGATGGTGCTGCCGGTGGGCGGCTTCCTGACATTGGGCTGCCTCATCGCTCTCATGCAGTGGGCCCAGGATAAGAACGCCAACAAGGGAGGTAAGTAAGAATGGATATTACAAAGCTGCTTTCCATCTCCTTGGGTGCCATCCTGGTCAACAACTTCATCCTGGTCCAGTTCCTGGGCATCTGCCCCTTCATGGGCGTCAGCAAGAAGATGGACACCGCCATGGGCATGGGCTTCGCCGTGATCTTCGTCATGGGCCTTGCCTCCGCTCTGTGCTACCCGGTGAACGTATTGCTGATGAAGCTGGACCTGGAATATATGCAGACGGTAGCCTTTATCCTGGTCATCGCGGCCCTGGTCCAGTTTGTGGAGATGTTCCTCAAGAAGTCCATGCCCGCCCTCTATGAGGCTCTGGGCGTGTACCTGCCCCTGATCACCACCAACTGCGCCGTGCTGGGCGTGGTGCTGCTGAACGTGCAGGAGGGCTACAACTTTATCGAGTCCGTGGTATACGGCATTACCGGCGGCGTTGGCTTCCTGCTGGCCATTGTGCTCTTTGCCAGCATCCGGGAGCGCCTGCAGTTCTCCGAGCCTCCCAAGGCCTTCCGGGGATTCCCCATCGCGCTGATCACCGCCGGACTCATGGCCCTGAGCTTTATGGGCTTCAGCGGCCTGAAGGTCTGGTAAGGGAGGAATGAGACGATGAATATTCTCTATGCGCTTTTGCTGCTGGGCATCCTGGGCGGTGTGTTCGGCCTGGTGCTGGCCATTGCCTCCAAGGTGTTCGAGGTAAAGACGGATCCCCGGCTGGCGGAGATCCTGGACGCCCTGCCCGGCGCCAACTGCGGCGGCTGCGGCTATCCCGGCTGCGCCGGCTGTGCCGCTGCTATCCTGGCGGGCAAGGCACCGGTAAACGCCTGCCCCAGCTGCAGCGGGGAAAAGACCTCCCGCATTGCCGCGGTGATGGGCGTGGAAGTCAAGGCGGTGGAGCGCCGCGTGGCCTTTGTCCGCTGCGCCGGCGGCAACCGGGCCGGCCATAAGTTTGACCGGTATGTGGGCATCAATGACTGTGTGGCTGCCATGAAGATCGCCGGCAACGGCACTCTGGACTGCGCTTACGGCTGCCTGGGTCTGGGCTCCTGCGTGGCCGCCTGTAAGTTTGACGCCATCCACATCAACAGCCGCGGTGTAGCGGAAGTGGATCGTGACAAATGCGTCTGCTGCATGCAGTGTGCCGCCGTGTGCCCCAAGAAGGTCATTGTCAGCATGCCCTACAATGTGGACATTGTTCTGCCCTGTGCCAACAAGGAGAAGGGCGCTCAGGCCAAGGCCCATTGCGCCATCAGCTGTATCGGCTGCAAGCTGTGCGAGAAGAGCTGCCCCTCCGGCGCTATCACGGTGTCCAAGAACGTGGCTGTCATCGACTACGACAAGTGCACCTCCTGCGGCATCTGCGTAGCCAAGTGCCCCCGGAAGCTGATCGTAAATCTCCACGGCAACGACAAGGTTGCTCCTGTGGTAGTGAACCAGTAACACCTGTATTTGAAAAGTACCCCTCACAGCTTTTGCTGTGCGGGGTACTTTTTGTTTTTCAGGAGAAAATAAGCTGAGGACCGGACAACAGGGCGTTTCCGGCAGCGGGAAGGAAGGTCTGTGTATTCCCTGCCTGCAGGAGAAAAAGAGATTCTGGGACAATTTACAATTTGTTCAAATTGGAGGCATGGATTCGTATTGACATCGGGCGGCAATGGTGATACACTGCGTTTAGCACTCGAGGGAAAGGAGTGCTAAAGGAGTATCGGCTATGGAACTGACCGCCCGGAAAAAGGAAATACTGAAGGTGGTCACCGAGCGCTACATCGACTCGGCGGAACCGGTGGGCTCCAAGTTCATTGCCCAGGCTATGGGCGGCAGCGTCAGCTCCGCCACCATCCGCAACGAACTTGCGGACCTGGTTGAGATGGGCTACCTGGAGCAGCCCCACACCTCTGCGGGGCGGGTCCCCTCCCCCAAGGGCTACCGGCTGTACGTCAACGAGCTGATGGAGCATCGGAAGGTTTCCGATCAGGAAGCGGCGGAGATCAATTCCGCCCTCCACGGCAAGATGCAGGAGCTGGACAGCGTGATCGCCCAGGCGGGTCAGATGGTATCTTCCATCGTCAACTACCCGGCCTATGCGGTGGCTGCCGGTAAAAACAGCGTCACGGTCCGGCGCTACGACCTGCTGGCGGTGGATGCCATGAGCTTTATCGCCGTGGTGATGACCGATGACAGCCGGGTCAAGAGCCAGCTGCTCCGCACAGAACTTCCTGTAGCGGTGGAACAGCTGCCGGCTTTGGCCAATCTCCTTAATACCCACTTTACCGGCATCCATACCGAGGAGCTGGGCACAAAGCTGATGGCGCTGGCGCCGCAGCTGGGGGCGGAGTTGTTCATGCCCCTGTCCCAGACCATCGAGTTTGCCACAGCGGTGATCGACAGCAGTGAACGCAGCCATGTGTTCACCACCGGACAGAGCCAGATCTTCCGTCAGCCGGAGTTCCAGGACCTTACCAAGGCCGATGGGCTCATGAGCCTTCTGACGGATCAGAAAGCGCAGCTGCCGGTGCTGGATGAGAACACCCCCATGCAGATCCTGATCGGCCCGGAAAATGTGAACGAGGCGCTGAAGGATGCCAGCGTGGTAGTGGCCAGCTACGACATCGGTGACAATATGCGGGGGCTCATCGGCGTGGTGGGACCCACCCGGATGGACTATGCCACTGTAGCGGCCCGGCTGAGTTATTTTGCCGAGAGCCTCACCAAGATGTTTGGAAAGAACAATCAGTTACCCCCTAAGGAGGACGATACACCGTGAGCAAGAAAGAAAAGAACGCTCCCCAGGAGGAGCAGGAAAAGAACGTGTGTCCTGAGCAGCCTGAGGAGGTGACGGAGGAATACCGCCCGGAGGAAACGGCGGAGACCTTCACCGTTACCCGGGAGCAGATGGAAAAGATGGAGAAGCTGGCGGGCCAGCTGGCCACGCTCAATGATCAGCACCTGCGTCTGGTCGCTGAGTACGACAACTACCGCAAGCGGACCACCAAGGAAAAAGAAACCATTTATCAGGACGCCAAGCTTGACACCATTGCCAAGTTCCTGGATATCTATGATAACCTGGAGCGGGCGGTGACCCAGGCCGGCGATGACGATAACGTCCACAAGAAGGGCATGGAGATGATCTTCCACCAGCTCCAGGGCATTCTGGAGAAGCTGGGAGTCACGATCATCGACCCGGCGGGTCAGCCCTTTGATCCCGCGCGGCACAACGCCGTGATGCATGTGGACGATGAGAACCTGGGAGAAAATATAGTGGCCCAGGTGTTCCAGAAGGGCTTTCTGCTGGGGGACCGGGTGATCCGGTTCGCCACTGTGCAGGTGGCCAATTGATGGGGAATAACCCCTTACCTTTTGTTAAAACATATTTCCATATAGATTTAGGAGGACAAAATTATGTCTAAAGTTATCGGTATTGATCTTGGTACTACCAATTCCTGCGTTGCCGTGATGGAAGGCGGCGAGGCTGTTGTTATCCCCAACGCCGAAGGCAACCGCACCACCCCCTCTGTGGTGGCGTTTTCCAAGACGGGCGAGCGTATGGTGGGCCAGGTGGCAAAGCGCCAGGCCATCACCAACCCCGACCGCACCATCTCCTCCATCAAGCGTGAGATGGGCAGTGACTATAAAGTTGAGATCGACGGCAAGAAGTACACCCCTCAGGAGATCAGCGCCATGGTGCTGCAGAAGCTGAAGGCGGACGCCGAGGCCTATCTGGGCTCCACCGTCACTGAGGCGGTTATCACCGTCCCCGCTTACTTCACTGACGCCCAGCGTCAGGCCACCAAGGACGCCGGCAAGATCGCCGGCCTGGAGGTCAAGCGTATCATCAACGAGCCTACCGCCGCGGCTCTGGCCTATGGCCTGGATAAGGAGAGCGACCAGAAGATCATGGTCTACGATCTGGGCGGCGGCACCTTTGATGTGTCCATCCTGGAGATCGGCGACGGCGTGATCGAAGTGCTGGCCACCGCCGGCAACAACCGCCTGGGCGGCGATGACTTCGATGAGTGCATTATGAAGTACCTGGTGTCCGAGTTCAAGAAGACCGAGGGCATCGACCTCAGCGGCGACAGAGTGGCTATGCAGCGTCTGAAGGAGGCTGCCGAGAAGGCCAAGATCGAGCTTTCCGGCGTCACCAGCAGCAACATCAACCTGCCCTATATCACCGCTGACGCCACCGGCCCCAAGCACCTGGATGTCACTTTGACCCGTGCTAAGTTCAACGAGCTCACCGCTCACCTGGTAGAGGCCACCATGGGCCCCGTGCGTCAGGCTATGGGCGATGCCGGCCTCAGCGGCAGCGATATCTCCAAGGTCCTGCTGGTGGGCGGCTCCAGCCGTATCCCCGCGGTCCAGGAGGCCGTGAAGAAGATCACCGGCAAAGAGGGCTTCAAGGGCATCAACCCCGATGAGTGTGTGGCTATGGGCGCCGCCATTCAGGCCGGCGTGCTGACCGGCGACGTCAAGGGCCTGCTGCTGCTGGATGTTACCCCCCTGTCCCTGGGCATTGAGACCATGGGCGGCGTGTGCACTCGTCTGATAGAGCGCAATACCACCATCCCCACCAAGAAGAGCCAGATCTTCTCCACTGCGGCGGATAACCAGACCAGCGTGGAAGTCAACGTCCTCCAGGGCGAGCGTGAGATGGCCGCGGCCAACAAGAGCCTGGGCCGCTTCCACCTGGACGGCATTGCTCCGGCCCGCCGTGGCGTACCTCAGATCGAAGTCACCTTTGATATCGATGCCAACGGCATCGTAAACGTCAGTGCCAAGGATCTGGGCACCGGCAAGGAGCAGCACATCACCATTACCTCTTCCACCAACATGTCCAAGGAGGACATTGAGAAGGCTGTCAAGGAGGCCGAGCAGTACGCTGCTGAGGATGCCCGGATCAAGGAGGCAGTGGAGACCCGCAACAACGCCGACCAGATGGTCTATCAGGCAGAGAAGACCCTGGGCGAGATGGGCGACAAGATCCCTGCTGAGGACAAGAGCAAGGTCCAGAGCGGCATCGACAACCTGAAAGAGAAGCTCAAGGGCGAGGATACCGCTGCCATCAAGGCGGCTACCGAGGAGCTGCAGCAGGCTTTCTACGCTGTCAGTGAGAAGCTCTATCAGCAGGCCAATCCTCAGGGTGCCGGCCCCGACATGGGCGGTCAGCCCGGCGGCGACAACGGCGGTCAGCAGTACTACGACGCCGACTACAAGGTCGTTGACGACGACGAGAAGAAGTAAGCGAATCGGCTTGTCATTCCAATGGGACGGGGGAGGACTCCGCCCCATTTGGAATGTTCGGACATAGAAGCGGGAAGGTTCCCGCGGCAGATTGGATGTGAGCGTGCATGGCAGAACAGAAACGAGACTATTATGAGGTCCTGGGCGTCCAGAAGGGCGCCACGGACGCTGAGATAAAGAAGGCATACCGGAAGCTGGCCAAGGAGAACCACCCGGACCTGAACCCCGGTGATAAGGACGCAGAGGCCCGCTTCAAGGAGATCAACGAGGCCTATGAGGTACTCGGCGACAGCGACAAGCGCCAGCGCTACGACCAGTTCGGCTTTGCCGGAGTAGATCCCAGCTATGGTGCCGGTGCCGGCGGCTATGGTGGCGGTTTCGAAGGTGGCTTTGACTTTGGCGATCTGGGGGACATCTTCGGCAGTTTCTTCGGTGGCGGTTTCGGTGGCGGTACTCGCAGCCGCACCGGCCCCCAGCGGGGCGAGAGCCTCAGGATGGGGCTGACCATCACCTTTGAGGAGGCGGCCTTCGGTTGCGAGAAGGAAGTCTCCCTGGAGCGGGTGGAGCAGTGTGAGACCTGCCACGGCAGCGGTGCGGCTCCCGGTACCAACCCGGAGACCTGTCCCAACTGCCACGGCAGCGGCCAGGTCCAGCAGCGGCGGCAGACCCCCATGGGTGTCTTTGCCACCACAGGCCCCTGCCCCCGCTGCGGCGGCAAGGGCAAGATCGTCAACACCCCCTGCAAGGACTGCGGCGGCAGCGGCCAGGTACGGCGGCGCAAGACGGTGAAGGTATCCATCCCCGCCGGTATCGACGACGGCCAGACCATCTCCCTACGGGGTCAGGGCAATGCCGGACGCAACGGCGGCCCTGCCGGCGATCTGCTGCTGGTGATCTCTGTACGGCCCCACCCCCTGTTTCGGCGGGAGGGCACGTCTGTGCTGTGTGAGGCACCCATCACCTTTACCCAGGCGGTGTTGGGCGGCGAGATGGAGATCCCCACCATCGACGGCAAAGTGAAATATGAGATTCCCGAGGGCACGCAGACCGGTACCACTTTCCGGCTGAAAGGCAAGGGTATCCCCAATATGAATGGCCGGGGCCGTGGCGACCAGTATGTCACCGTGTATATTGAGACGCCCCGGAACCTGACCCGGGAGCAGAAGGAAGCCCTGAAGAAATTCAGTGAGACCCTGAAAGAGAACAATTACGAGGAGCGCAAGAGCTTTTTCAAAAAGTTCAAAAAATAAATCTGTGCAAAGGGGAAGGGAGAGCGAAAGATGAAGATCGCAATGGGATCTGATCACGGCGGATTTGACCTGAAAGAGCAAATCAAGGCCTGGCTCCAGGAGAACGGCCATGAAGTGGTAGACTTCGGCTGCCACAGCAAGGAGAGCTGTGATTACCCCGATTTTGGGGCGGCGGCAGCCCGGGCGGTAGCTTCCGGCCAGTGTGAGCGGGGCATCGTTATCTGCACCACTGGTATCGGTATCTCCATCACCGCCAACAAGGTGAAGGGTATCCGCTGTGCGCTGTGCAGCGATCCCTGGAGTGCGGAAATGACACGGCGGCACAATGATGCCAATATGCTGGCTATGGGGGCCGGTGTTGTAGGACCCCTGCTGGCCCAGCGGATCGTGGAAGCATTCCTCTCTTTTGCATTTGAGGGGGGCCGCCACCAGCGCCGGGTGGATAAGATCATGGCTGTGGAAAATGACTGACGCAGATACGCCGGAGGACACTGTGTGTCCCCCGGTGCATTTTTTGTAGTTTCCCTGCTGGAAAACAGGAGATTTTTCGGGGGATAAAGGGACAAAATGACGTTTTTCCCCAATGCGGGTTGTTTTTTGAAGCAGAGAGTGGTATGGTAAAGAATATCTTTGAAACATGATTACCAGGAGGAAAGTGCCCATGGGGACCAAAGGATACCATAGCTATCGGGGGCGGCGCGGCGGCCTGCGGCTGTTGATGATCGTGCTGCTGGTACTGATCCTGCTGGCAGCCTGCGCATACTTGTTCCTGCAGCGCTATGTGACATTTACTGACAGCGGTGAGGTGCGGCTGGATCTTCCGTTTTTCCAGAAGGAGGAAGGAACGTCCGCAGATAAGGGAGAGAACGAGCCGGACAGCGGAGAGATGAATCTGGTGATTGGTGAAACAGGGGAAGATGGGCAGGAGGATGCCGACCAGACAGCAGCACCATATGGGGAGCATCGTCTGATCAGCCTGTCTGCTCTCCCGGCAGATGGCGCCGCGCTGGAGGCGGAATTGTCTGCCCAGGGCGCCAACGGCTATGTGTTTACTGTTAAGGACAACACCGGCAAAGTGTTTTATGATTCCACTGTGGCTCTGCGGGATGCGGTGGACGAAAATGGGGCAGATCCTGCTTTGATCCGTACCTTGTGTCAGCAGGAAGGGATCATATCGGTGGCCCGGCTCAATTGCTTCCATGACAGCTACTATGGGTTTTCCCATATGGAGAGTGCCGGGATCTGCCAGTCCTCTGGTTATATCTGGTATGATAACCTCTCCTACTACTGGTTGGACCCGGCCAAGGAACAGGCTAGGGACTACATCATTGATTTGGCCCTGGAGTGTGCCCGTCTGGGCTTTGATGAGCTGCTGCTGGAGGAGGTCACCTATCCCTCTTCTGGTAAGCTGGAAAAAATCGACTATTCCGGAAACGAGCTGGATAAGGTCCAGGCGTTGACCTTGTTTCTGACAGAGCTGCGGGAGGCCCTGGAGCCCTATGATATCCGGATCGCCCTGCTGGTGGAGGAGGATGCCCTCCTGGATTGGGAAGAGGGGACCATGGCAGAGACGACCGGACAGGATATGAAGCAGCTTTTGCCCCTGGTGGATGCGGTTTATGTCCAGACATCTGATGTGGAGGCAGCAGAGGCGGCGGTGGCCGGAGCGGCCCCTGAAAAGACGCCTGCTCTTGTCCCTGTGACGGAGGAGGCACTGGCCGCAGGAAACTGGTACATATCTTGAAAATAGTGGAATGCCGAAGATCCGCAGGCAATTGCCTGCGGATCTTCGGCATTCTTCACAAATGGATTTTTTGACCGGAAGAACAGGAAGAAAAATGACGGACCGGCTGTAAAACAGACGATATTATGACAAAACAGATAGATAAAATTGCTGAATCGAGCATTGTATTTTTCTTCCGCCGTGGATACAATGAAAAATATAGAGGGATTCTATAGCAAAGACGACAAAGGGGGGAGTTCCTATTTGGTCAAATTGTCAAAATCTTAACAGACGGCAAAAAAGCATTGGACCGGTAATAGGGATGTGGTATAATAACACCGTATTACTATCGGAAAAATTTGGGGCGGGGGAACTGGAAACCGCCTGCAAAAGCGGGGTAGTACGAGAGAGGCATTCCCTCCCAAAATTGATCGAAAAGGGGTGAGACGATGTCACTGGAAGCCATTACCGAGATCCGCCAGGTAGAGGAACGTATGGAACGTGCCAAGGCGGAGGCCCGTGCTCAGGCGCAAAAGCTGGTGGCTGACGCTGAGCGGGACGGAAAAGCCCTGCTGCAGCAGGGCCGTGACGATGCCGGAAAGGCGGAGGCGGAGGCCCTGCGGAAAGCGGAAGAAGCTGCTGCCAAGCGTCGGGAGGCGATCCTGGCGGAGGCGGCTAAGGACTGCCAGAAGCTGAAAAATGCCGCCCATGGGCGCATGGACAAGGCGGCCCAGGCAATTTTGGAAAGGGTGGTAGAGAGCTAATGTCCATTGTCAAAATGAAACGGCTCCGGCTGATCGCCCTTGCTCAGGACAGGGACGCGCTGCTGTCGAGTCTGCTTCATGTGGGCTGTGTGGAGATCAGTGAGCCGGAGGAACTCCTGCTGAGTGAGAACGGGGACCCTCTGCTCCACCGGGACACAGCGGGTGTGGCCCAGGCCAAGGCCCAGCTCACCGCCCTGCAGCATGCTCTGGAGGTACTGCGGAAATATGCGCCGTATAAAGCGGGTATGTTTGCACCCCGGAGCACCATCAGGGAAAAGGACCTGCTGGATGAAAAGGCCATGTCTGCCGCTCTCAGCAAGGCGGAGGCGGTCAATGAGCATGCCAAAACCATTGGCCAGCTGAACACCCGTGAAGCGCGGCTCCACACTGAACAATTGGCGCTGCAGCCCTGGAGCGCCTATGACCTTCCCCTGGAGGATCAGGGGACAAAATACGTATCCATTTTTCTGGGAACGGTTCCCAACGCCGTGGATTTTGACGCCATGGCCGGGGCAGTGGCGGAGAGCGCCGAGACTGCATGGCTGAAGCTGCTGTCTACCGACCGGGAGCAGCAGTATCTGGAGGTCATTGTCCACCGCTCCCAGGAGCAGGCGGCTTTGGAAGCTCTGCGGACCTACGGTTTCAGCTTTTCTCAGCTCAAGGAACTGACCGGTACGGTGACAGAGAATATCCGCCGCCTGGACAAGGAACTCAGTCAGGTAAATCAGCAGCGGCAGCAGGAGCAGGAAGCTATCCGCGCTCTGGGCGCTGACCGCCATGAGCTGGAAGTCTGTGTGGACCGGGTGCAGCAGGTGCTCTCCCGGGAGGACGCCAAGGAACGGCTTCTCACCGGTGGTGCGGTCATCTGCCTGGACGGCTGGGCGGCGGCACCGGAAGTGCCGGCTTTGGAGAAGGCGCTCAAGTCCTTTGACTGTGCCTATGAGCTGACGGACCCCACGCCGGAGGAATATCCTCAGGTGCCGGTGAAGCTGAAAAACAGCGTGTTCAGCCGGTGCATGAACGTGGTCACGGAGATGTACTCCCTGCCCGCCTACGACGGCACAGACCCCAACCCCCTGATGGCGCCGTTCTTCATCCTGTTCTTCGGTATTATGATGGCGGATGTAGCCTACGGTTTGCTGATGATCTTCGGGGCCCTGTTTGTCCTGAAGAAGGCAAAGCCCCGGGAAGGTACCCGCAACTTTATGGAGCTGGTGTTCTGGTGCGGCGTGAGCACCACCATCATCGGCGCTATGACCGGCGGCTTCCTGGGTGACTTCATTCCTCAGCTGCTGAAGATCATCAACCCCGAGAGCACCTTCGAGATGCCCGCCCTGTTCACTCCCCTGGATGATACGGTGGCGATCATGCTGGGATCTCTGGTGCTGGGCCTGATCCAGGTCATCACCGGTATGACGGTGAGCGTGGTCAACAAGATCCGCTCCGGCGACTTCATCGACGCACTGTTTGATGAGATCACCTGGTGGATCATTCTCGCCGGTGTGGCGCTGGCCATCTTCGGCATCGGCACCGTAGGCGGCGTGCCTGTTCCCCTGACGGTGGGCGGCCTGATGCTGGTGTTCGGCGGTACCCGGAAAGCCAAAGGCTTCGGCAAGGTGGCTTCCCTGGTAGGCCTGGTGTACAACGGTGTTACCGGCTTCTTCAGCGATATCCTCTCCTATGTGCGTCTGATGGCCCTGATGCTCTCCGGCAGCGTCATCGCCTCGGTGTTCAACACCCTGGGTGCCACCTTTGGAAACGTGATATTGTTTGTTATCGTGGCCCTGATCGGCAATGCGCTGAACCTGGCGCTGAACCTCCTGGGCTGCTACGTCCACGACCTGCGTCTGCAGTGTCTGGAATTCTTCAACCGGTTCTATAAAGAGGGCGGCAAGCCCTATAAGCCTCTGGCGATCCAAACAAAATATGTAGATGTAATCAAGGAGGAACAATAACATGGCAGCTTTTATTGAACTTTTCGGCGGTCTCGGTCTTGCATTCCTGGGCGCGGCTCTGGCGGTGGGCCTGTGCTGCGTAGGTTCCGCCAAGGGCACCGGCATGGCGGGTGAAGCGGCCACCGGCGTTATCATCGAATCCCCTGAAAACTTCTCCAAGTGCTTGATCCTGCAGGTTCTGCCCGGTACCCAGGGCCTCTACGGCATGGTGGCTTGGTTCTTCGTCCTGCTGACCATCGGCGTGTTCGGCGGCGGCGTACAGCAGCTGACCGTTTCCCAGGGCCTGACCATCTTCTGCGCTTGCCTGCCTGTCGCACTGGGCGGCTGGCTGTCTGCTATCTACCAGGGCCGTGTGGCTGCCGCCTCCATCAACATCGTTGCCAAGCGTCCTGAGGAGGCTACCAAGGGCATCATCCTCTGCGGTATCGTAGAGTTCTACGCCATTTTGTCTCTGCTGGCTACCATCCTGCTGCTGATGAACGCCCTGTAATGGGCTTTCCCCTCAACAACAAGGAAAGGCGGTAGCAGCTACATGAAGGGAATTGAAAAAATTACCGCGCGCATAGAAGCTGACGCCCAGGCGGAAGTGGAGGAGATCCTCCGTTCCGCCCGGGAAAAAGCGGATGAGATCCGCGCCGGATACGAGGCCCAGGTCCAGGCGGAAGCCGCCGACGCGGCCCAGAGCCGGGAGAAGGCCGCCCAGCAGCGGCTGGAGCGGCTGGAGGGCGCGGCGGAGATGGAGGCCAAGCGCCAGACTCTGGCAGCCAAGCAGGCCTGCATCGACGAGGCGTTCGCCAAGGCTCAGGCGGAGCTGCTGGCCCTGCCGGAGGACAAGTACGCGGAGCTGCTGGCAAAGCTGGCGGTGAAGGCTGCCAAGACCGGCCGGGAGGAGATCATCCTCAGCAGCCGGGATAAGCAGCGGGTCGGCGCCAAGGTGGCGGCCAAGGCCAACGCTCTGCTGGCCAAGTCCGTAGCCCCCAATCTGCCGGAGGAGCTCAAGGAGAGCAAGGCCGGCAGCGTCATCGCCAAGGTGGTCACCGGGGCCAACGCCCTGCTCCAGGGTACGGCTATGCTGACCCTGGCTGACGAGACCCGGGAGATGGAGGGCGGCCTCATCCTCCGGGACGGCAATGTGGAAGTCAACTGCGCTTTCGAGACCCAGCTGCGTGTGCTGCGGGAGACCATGGCGGCGGAGGTCGCTGCCATTCTGTTCGCGTAACAAAGGCTATCCCAGAAAACAGGTAAGAAGAAAGGAGGATGGCTTTTGGCAAAGAAGAAACTGAAGGATACCGATTATCTCTTTATTTCCACCTATCTCCGGTCCCGGGAGAAGAACCTGCTCACCGCCGCCAGGATGGAGCGCATGATCGATGCACCCACTGCTGACGAGGCGGGAAAGGTGCTCCAGGAGATCGGGTATGGTGAGTTTTCCGCCACCAGCGACCGGGAGCTGGGCCAGGCACTGGCCCGGGAGCGGGAGGCCCTGTTCCAGGACCTGTACCGTTACGTCCCTGACAAGGCGGTGGTGGATGTGTTCAAAGTCAAGTACGACTACCACAACCTCAAGGCCCTGCTGAAGGCCCAGGCTATGGGCATCGACGGCGAGCGGCTGCTGCTGGACGCAGGCCGGGTCCCCGCCGCTTCTCTGGAGCGGGCGGTCCGGGAGGGGGACTTTGACAGTCTTCCCGAGACCCTCCGCAAGGCCGCAAAGGAGGCCCACGAGGTTTTGGGTGCCACCGGCGATCCCCAGCTGAGCGACTTTGTGCTGGACCGGGCCTACTACGAGGAGATGCTCTCCTCCGCCCGTTCCACCCGCAGTGACTTCCTGGTGCGGTATGTCCAGGCCACCATCGATGCGGCCAACCTCCGCAGTGCGGTGCGTACCCTGCGGATGAAGAAGGGCGGCGACTTCCTCAAGAAGGTCCTCTTCGAGGGGGGCACCATCCCTGTGGACAGTATTCTCAGTGCCGCTCTGGGCGGCAACCTGGAGGAGCTCTACCGCACTACGGAGCTGAAGGTGGCGGCGGAGGCAGGCGCTGAGGCGGTACGGGGCGGCGACCTCACCCGGTTTGAGAAGCTCTGTGACGATGCGGTGACCACCTTTGCCGCTGGGGCCAAACGGGTCCCCTTCGGCGTGGAGGCCGTCATCGGCTATCTGGTGGCCAAGGAGATCGAGTTTACGGCGGTGCGCATCATCATGGCCAGCCGCATGGCGGGCATTGACGGCGACACCATCCGGCAGCGGCTTCGGGAAGCCTATGTGTAAGGAGGGAGGAAGGGCACATGTATAAGATCGCGGTTTTGGGCGACCGGGACAGCGTCCTGGGTTTCAAGGCCCTGGGTCTGGACACCTTCTTCGTGGAGAGCGCCGATGAGGCCCGCCACACCCTCCACCAGCTGGCCAAGGAGACCTACGCCATCATCTATATCACCGAGCAGCTGGCGGCGGACATCCCCGCCGACATCGCCCGCTATAAGACCACCGTCACTCCGGCGGTGATCCTGATTCCCGGCAAGACGGGCAGCCTCGGCCTGGGGGCCCAGGCTCTCCAGAGCGCCGTGGAGCGGGCTGTGGGCGCAGATATCGGCTGACGGCATAATAAGAACAAAACGCTGCCGGGATGAGCGCTGAAGATGCCGGCGTTCTTCTGTGGGCGGCATGACAAGACAAACGCAGACCCCGCCCTGCCGCTGAGAGCGGTGGGGCACAGCGGGACTTTTGCAGAATTTGTGGAAATTCCGCAAAGCCTTTAAATTTATGAGAAAGGCAGTGAAGGAATGAGCCAAGGAAAAATCATTAAAGTATCCGGGCCCCTGGTGGTGGCCGACGGCCTGAGCGACGCCAACATGGCGGACGTGGTCCGCGTAGGCGAGCAGCGGCTGATCGGCGAGATCCTGAACATGACCGGCGACCGGGCCTCCATCCAGGTCTACGAGGAGACCTCCGGCCTGGGCCCCGGGGCCAAGGTAGAGACCACCGGCGCGCCGCTGTCCGTGGAGCTGGGCCCCGGTATCATTGAGAATATTTACGACGGCATCCAGCGTCCTCTGGAGGAGATCGTCCGCATGACGGGCCCCAACCTCCAGCGCGGCGTGGAGGTGCCTGCCCTGAGCCGTGAGAAGAAGTGGGCCTATACCCCGGTGGCCAAGGTGGGCGATCGGGTGATCGGCGGCGATGTGCTGGGTACTGTCCCTGAGACGGAAGTGGTGCTCCACAAGATCATGGTGCCCAACGGCATCAGCGGTGTGGTGGACTGGACCATTGCTCCCGGCGACTACATCGTGGACGAAGTAGTGGCTAAGATCAAGACCGACAAGGGCGAGATCGTGCCTCTGACCATGGTCCAGAAGTGGCCTGTCCGTGTAGGCCGTCCCTACAAGAAAAAGCACAACCCGGTGGCCCCCCTCCAGTCCGGCCAGCGGATCATCGACACCATGTTCCCCATCGCCAAGGGCGGTACCGCCGCTGTTCCCGGTCCCTTCGGTTCTGGTAAGACGGTGGTGCAGCACCAGCTGGCAAAGTGGTCCGACGTGGACATCGTGGTGTACGTGGGCTGCGGTGAGCGCGGCAACGAGATGACCGACGTGCTCCGTGAGTTCCCGGAGCTGGTGGACCCCCGTACCGGCGAGTCCCTGATGAAGCGTACCGTCCTCATCGCCAACACCTCCGATATGCCCGTGGCTGCCCGTGAGGCCTCGGTGTACACCGGCATCACCATCGCCGAGTACTTCCGTGACATGGGCTATGCCGTAGCCGTTATCGCCGACTCCACCTCCCGCTGGGCCGAGGCCCTCCGTGAGATGTCCGGCCGTCTGGAGGAGATGCCCGGTGAAGAGGGCTACCCCGCCTACCTTGCCTCCCGTCTGGCCCAGTTCTATGAGCGCGCTGGCGTGGTACAGTGCATGGGCAGCGAGGACCGTACCGGCAGCCTCACCGCCGTTGGCGCCGTGTCGCCTCCCGGCGGCGACCTCTCTGAGCCTGTATCCCAGGGCACCATGCGTATCGTCAAGGTGTTCTGGTCACTGGATGCCTCTCTGGCCTACCGCCGCCACTTCCCGGCCATCAACTGGCTGAACTCCTACTCCCTGTATCTGGACACCATGAAGCCCTGGTTCGATGAGCATTTCGGCCCCGCCTTCATGCAGAACCGGAACAAGGCCATGAGCATCCTCCAGGAGGAGAATGAGCTTAACGAGATCGTGCAGCTGGTCGGTAAGGACTCCCTCAGCGCCGGCGACCAGCTGACTCTGGAGACTGCCAAGATGGTCCGTGAGGACTTCCTCCAGCAGAACGCCTTCATGGACGTGGACTCCTACTCCAGCCATGACCGGCAGATGCGCCTGCTGGCCCTGATCCTGGACTACGACAAGCTGGCCCGGGAGGCCCTGACCAAGGGCGCGCCCCTCCAGCCCATGTTCGACATCCCCGCCAAGGAGAAGATCGGCCGCGCCAAGTTCGTGGAGGCTGACCAGTATGTGCAGGCCTATGCCGATATCGCTGCGGAGATGGAGCAGGAGATCGCTGCCATCGTGGAGAAAGCAGGTGCAGACGTATGATGAAGGAATACCGTACCATATATGAGGTCTCCGGCCCTCTGATGGTGGTGGAGCAGGTCGAGGGCGTTACCTACGACGAGCTGGCGGAGATCGAGCTGCCTGACGGCAGTATCCGCCGCTGCAAGGTGCTGGAAGTCAACGGCGACAAGGCCGTGGTCCAGCTCTTCGAGTCCTCCGCCGGCATCAACCTCAAGGACAGCAAGATCCGCTTCCTGGGCCACCCCCTGCAGCTGGCCGTCAGCGGCGACATGCTGGGCCGGGTGTTCAACGGCATGGGCCAGCCTATCGACGGCGGCCCCGACATCCTGCCGGAGAAATACCTGGACATCAACGGTCTGCCCATGAACCCGGCGGCCCGTGACTACCCCAACGAGTTCATCCAGACCGGCGTTTCTACCATCGACGGTCTGAACACCCTGGTCCGTGGCCAGAAGCTGCCTATCTTCTCCGGCTCCGGTCTGCCCCATGCCCAGCTGGCGGCCCAGATCGCCCGCCAGGCCAAGGTGCTGGGCGGCGAGAGCAACTTCGCCGTGGTGTTTGCCGCCATTGGTATTACGTTCGAGGAGTCGGAGTACTTCGTCAACGAGTTCAAGCGCACCGGCGCCATTGACCGTACGGTGCTGTTTACGAACCTGGCCAACGACCCAGCTGTTGAGCGTATTTCTACCCCCCGTATGGCCCTGACCGCCGCGGAATATCTGGCCTTTGAAAAGGGCATGCACGTGCTGGTTATCCTGACGGATATCACCAACTACGC
>UROF01000027.1 GCA_900549475.1 uncultured Eubacteriales bacterium | reverse complement strand
CAGCAGCACTTTGAGGAAAGCCCTTACTGACTTCTGGACACTTTGTCCAGAGGTAGCCATTTAGCCGGACGGCCAGCACTTTCGTGGTGCTGGCCGTTTCTGCTCATCATTGGAAATACTGGCGAATAACTGCAAAGGAGGTTTTCTGTGAAGCTAAACGCACAAGTGATTGAAAAGATGCAGAGCGTCAATCTTGACGCGGTGGATAAGGAAACGCTTGTTGACGCAAGCGGTTTTGTTTTTGATAATTCGTTGCCGCTGGAAAAGCGAGCTGCTCGTATGCTGGAACAGTTGAAAAACCCCTATTGTTTCCGCTATGGCGATATGGCCATCAAGCTGGAATTTGCCGAGGACGGCCCCTCTCTCCAGGAACTGCTGACGGGCTTTTTCCTGCGGCAGAAAAGCGGACTGTAACGATCCGCTACTTCCAGACACTTTGTCCAGAGGTGGAGTCATCCTTGTTGTACCCCCGGTGCAGAGGTATAATATAGATGTAATGTGATAGGAAGGAGGACACATGGCAAGAACAGCAAACCGGGGGACAATGAGCGCCAGTTCCCCAACTTCATACAATGTGATGCGCTGGAGATTAGGGAAATACATTCGCCTTTCTAAAGAAGATTTGCTCCGTGGCCGCGATGAAAGCAACAGCGTGGTAAACCAGCGGCGGCTCCTGGAACAATACCACCAGGCCCACCTGGATGAGTTCTATGAGGGCGCGGAAGCGGACGTATATGTGGATGACGGAAAAACAGGTACGGACACCAACCGCGAGGACTTTCAGCGGCTCCTGTCCGATATATCCAGCGGCAGAATTAACTGCGTGATTGTAAAAGACCTGTCCCGGCTTTCCCGAAACTATACCGATGCCGGAAACCTGATTGAAAATCTTTTCGTCCGGCTCAACGTCCGTTTTATCAGCTTGGCGGAGGGCGTGGACAGCTACCGCAACCCCGACAGCGTATCAAATATAATCGTCCCCATTACCAACGTAATGAACGATCAATACTGCTACCAGACCTCAAAGAAAATCCGTCAGGTGTTTGATATGAAGCGCCGCAATGGTGAGTTTATCGGCTCGCATGCTCCGTATGGATATGTGAAAGACCCCGGCGATAAACACGCTCTGCTGGTTGACCCGGAGGCCGCCGAAGTAGTCAAAAGCATTTTTTCCATGTTTCTGTCTGGCATGAATAAGCGCGGGATTACCTATTATCTGAACGATCATGGTGTCCTTTGTCCCACGGCCTACAAGAAACAGCAGGGGCTCAAATACAATGCTCCCAACGCCCAAAGCAATCCTATGTGGAGCACGATTACCATAGACACGATTTTGAAAAACCGCGTCTATGTGGGGGATATGGTACAGGGCCGTCAACGGGTGAAAAGCTATAAAATCCATATCCAGGAGCGGGTGCCGGAGGAAGATTGGTTTATCGTAGAAAATACCCACGAGGCCATAATTGACCGGGAAACCTTTGATAAGGTGCAGGGCCTGCTCAAACGCGACACGCGCACAGCTCCAAAGGCAAAGCAGCTTTACCTGTTCAGCGGCTTTCTGAAATGCGCCGACTGCGGCAGGGCGATGTCCCGTATCGCTTCAAAAGGCATTTATATCTATTACCAGTGCGGAACATATAAAAGCCTTTCAAAAAAGGCTTGCACCATGCACTCCATCAAGAGTGACCGCCTGGAGGCGGGCGTCCTGTTTGCAATTCAACAACAGGTACATTTGGCTGTTGCCTATTCAGAGCTGGTGTCCCGTATCAATTCCGCGCCCCTCAAAAAAAGCAAGTCAAAGCGGCTGGAGGATGCCATCGCCGCAAAAGAAAAAGAGCTTGCTAAAATCATGCGATATAAGCAAGCCCTTTATCAAGACTGGAAAGACGGGGAAATCACCCGCAACGACTACCGCCACATGAGCGAGGACTATGAACGGCAAGCCGAGGCCCTAAATAATGTCCTGCGGACGCTGACAGACGAGCAGGAACAACTGGAAAACGGCGTGGATGCAGAAAGTCCTTTCCTGGCAGCATTTCTCAAATATCAGAACATCGACAAACTGACACGGGAAATTCTGGCCGAGCTCATTGATTATATCAAAGTTTACGAGGGCGGCAATATTAGCGTGAAATTCAAATACGCTGACGAGTTCCGCCGCATGGCTGAATATATCCAGCTCAACGCCCCTATGGTTCAAGAGGCTGCGGGCTGATATATAGCCCTATTACCTAATCCGTTTGCTGGTTTTCCTAATATATATTGCCCATATGTCGATACAGTAGGAAAATACGAAGGGGCAATAAAGGAGTATATCAATAATCAGCTCAAAGATGATATCATGAATGATCAGTTGAGTATGAAAGAGTTTACTGACCCGTTTACGGGTAAGCCAGTGAAGGAAGGCAAATAAAGACAGCCCCCAAGTAGGGGGCTGCCTGAGATAAAACTGTGGTTGTCAAACCTATTCGGTGCCCCCTTAAGGGGGCGACCACGGGAGATAGGCCCTTATAGGGCCTGTTCAAACCACCCGTTCAACGGGTGGTTTTGATTTTAGCAACTCTGTTTATCAGCCGTTAAGTTAGTGTGTGTTTGATACTTCCTTATCGGCGTCCATCAAACCGGTTTCCTCATTCTTTTTATATGGTGATGGGAAAATTAATTCACAGCATTTTTATATACAGGAGTTCCTCCGCACCAAAGATATCTCTGGTCTTACCAGTGGAAGTAAAACCACATTTTTCATAAAGGCCTATGGCTCGGGTATTTGCGGAAAAAACCCATAAGGCTGCCTGGATATATCCGTCTGCCCGCATCTCCGTTAGAAGGTGATCCATCAAGGCGGAGCCGCAGCCTTTGTGCCATTGGCCGGGTAAGACGTGGATGCAGATGAGCTCTGCAACTTCCGGGCCAAGATCGTCCCGATTCTGGCTCCAGGAGGCAATGCCGCAGGGCTGTCCTGCCGCAGAAGCCAGTGTCACTTGTGCCAGCTCACGACACAGTATCGTTTTATACATATCTTCTGCATGGCCTCTGTCACTGTATCGGGCAAGAACTTCGGGAGAAAGAATATCCTGAAAAGCGGCTTTCCAGGCTTCTGTTTGAATAAAAGCCAGAACCGTCTCGTCTCCCAGACAGGCCCGGCGCAGTGTAAACGATTCTTTGCCGGCATCTTTCAGCAGCTCCTCAATACGGCTTTCGCCATAGATGGTCACCCCATTTTTTGCCAGCAGCTCCGCCGCCACACCGCTGCCGGGCACCACCGTACCGGAAAAGGTGCCGTCATAGATAGCACCGTAGCCGCAGGAGGGGCTGCGCTCCTTCAAGAGAGCCAGAGCAGTACCCGTCTGTTGGGCCCGCCGGAGGGTCAGCTCCGCCCCCCTTTGAAACTGTGCCGTCACATCCGCTCCGGTCCGGGAGAGGACCTTGTCCCCTACCCGCTCCGCAGGGTCATGGGGGATGGGCAGCCCACCCATACATTCCGGACATACCGGTACCAGTTCATAGCGCTGCCGCAGTGCCTCAGTGAGAGGGTGGTAGTTGTTGCCGCCGCTGTACTTGCAGTTGCGGCCCAAAAGACAGGCGGAGATCAGCAGCTTTTCCTTCACCGGGGCAGCTCCTTCCCGTCCAGCACAGCCCGCACCAGCTTGTCCCCCTGGTACTCCATCTTCAGAGAGAAGAAAGGACTATCCGGGTCCTCAATGAGCCGGAAGAACAGCTTGTCTCCCTCCCAGATGGGCAGGTCGTAGACCTTCTCCTTGGGGACCCACTCCAGGTTCCCCTCGTCGCACTCCTTCAGCTCGCCGGTGTAGCCGGTGGCGGTAAAGAGGTGCATATACTCCGTGTCCCAGCCGTTGGCCACAAAGGTCACCACCGCCCGGAAGCGGTAGTCGGTAAGGGTCAGGCCCGTCTCCTCCCAGACTTCACGGAGGAGACATTCCTCGGGGCTTTCCCCCTCCTCAAATTTGCCGCCTACCCCGATCCACTTGTCGTGGTTGACGTCGTTTTTCTTCTTTACCCGGTGGAGCATCAGGTACTCCCCTTGGGGATTTTCAATGTAGCATAAGGTGCAGTTGAAGGACATGGCGGTTTACCCCCAGATCAGATAGCTCACGCCGTACAAGACAGGCTGATGGAGCAGATAGATGATGAGACTGTGACGGCCGGGGAAAGTGAGAGCTTCCGGCAGGGACGCGGTGAGGAGCTTGTTCTCCCGGTGGTCCAGACACCAGCCGCCCAGAGCGGTACCGATAAGAAACAGGAAAAACCATGGCAGAAGGGGAAAGTAGTCAGCGCTGGTAAATTCGGCATTGGGGAACCCCAGGGGATATAGCCAGGGGACAGATACTGTTACCTGGCCGGTCCACCAGTCTGCAAGGATATACAGTACCGCGCTGCCTGCTGCCAGCAGCCACCGGGGCAGCTTTTGAAAGTACTTCCCCGTAAAGTGCCAGAGGACCATGCTCACGCCCATGAACTGGAGGATGCCGAAACGAATGGTCTGCCCGCCTACAGCGGCACCGATCTCCACCGCTGCCCCCGCCAGCAGCACGATAATGCCGTGGCGCAGGTTGCTGCGGGAGAATCGGGCGGAGGCCCCCGCCAGGAGGATAAAGCTGCAGCAGATGAATTTCTGCATGAAGTTCAGCCCCGGGGAGAACATCTGCTGGGGGGTGATGACCCCGAAGATCAGCAGGTCGTATAGGAAGTGGTACACCAGCATCAGAAGGATGGCCAGCGTCCGCCAGGCGTCCAGGATGGCAAAGCGGGATTTTTGAAGTTTTTGTCGTTCAGCCATATGACATTCATGTGCCCTGCTGCCGTTACCGCGTGGGAATGTGGGTCCGGCATCGGCAATCAGAGCGAAAGTAAAGTTCTTTTTGCTTACTTTTTCTTTCCAGAAAAAGTGAGTTACACATTGAACCGGAAGAGGATGATATCGCCGTCCTTGACCACATAGTCCTTGCCTTCAGAGCGGATCATGCCCTTCTCCCGGGCGGCAGCCATGGAACCCACGGACATCAGGTCGTCGAAGGCGATGACTTCAGCCCGGATGAAGCCCCGCTCAAAGTCGGAGTGGATCTTGCCGGCGGCCTGGGGAGCCTTGGTGCCGGCGGTAATGGTCCAGGCCCGGCACTCGTCCTCGCCGCTGGTGAGGTAGGAGATAAGGCCCAGGAGGGCATAGCTGGCCTTGATGAGCCGGTCCAGGCCGCTCTCATGGATGCCCAGGTCCTCCAGGAACATGGCCTTCTCCTCGCCGTCCAGCTCAGCGATCTCTGCCTCCAGCTTGGCGCACACGGGGATCACCTGGGCCCCCTCGGCCTTGGCCCGCTCCTCTACCCGCTTGTAGTAGTCCACATTCTCATAGTCGGAGAAGCCGTCCTCATCCAGGTTGGCGGCATAGATCACCGGCTTGAGGGTGAGAAGGTCGCTGGTGGCGATGAGGGCGCGGTCCTCCTCAGAGCAGTCGTAGCTGCGGGCGGACTTGCCGTCGTTGAGCCAGGCGAGAAGGCCGGTGAACACATCCACCTCGTGGAGGAACTTCTTATCCCCCTTGGCGGCCTTCTGGGCCTTGTCGATGCGCCGCTCCACCATCTCCACGTCGGCCATGACCAGCTCCAGGTCAATGATGTCGATGTCACGGATGGGGTCGGTGCTGCCCTCCACGTGGATCACGTTCTCGTCGTCAAAGCAGCGCACAACATGGACCACCGCATCGGTCATACGGATGTTGGAGAGAAACTTGTTGCCCAGGCCCTCACCTCGGCTGGCACCCTTTACCAGACCGGCAATGTCTACGAACTCGATCACTGCTGGGGTGGTCTTTTTGGGGTGGTACATCTCTGTCAGCTTGTCCAGCCGGTGGTCCGGCACCGCCACCATGCCCACGTTGGGGTCGATGGTGCAGAAGGGGTAGTTGGCGCTCTCTGCGCCGGCGTTGGTGATGGCGTTGAACAGGGTGGACTTGCCTACGTTGGGCAGTCCCACGATACCTAATTTCATTTATAATATCTCCTTTGTATACGAGGATTTTATAAAATTCCGGGAACCGTTTCGGAAGATCCCTCCGGCTGTCCCAAGGCCGGGCTGTGTGGCAGACGGGCGCTGTTCCAAACTGCCTGAGAAAGCATCCGCATAATGTTATAGTGTATCACGCCGCCACCTTTTTCTCAATACTCAAGTGCAGGCAATTATGCACACGGATGGGGCGGCAGCAGCCGGTTCCGTTGGACAGACCGCCCCTTCACTCAGAGCAGGGGCGGGACGGGAGATGATTCAGCGGTTGAGCATTTTTTCAGCGGCGCCGATGAAGAACCGGGCCATATCCTCCGGACTGGTTTTGTCGTCGGTGGACAGCCAGACGATGGCCGTATTGAGCAGTGCCCCGATATACAGATACAGCTGATATTTCTCAATAGAGGAGGAGGCCATGGTCCCCTCCATGCTCTCGTGGAAGTGGTTGAGCTCCTCCAGCAGGACGGCGAGGAAGCCGGAGCGGTACAGGTCCAGGACATAGTCCTGGTATCGCTTGAAATACTGAAAACTCAGCAAAACGTTTTCATAGGTGTAAAAGCTGCTCTGTCCCGGCAAGATGTTTTCCCGGAAGTCATCCAGCGTATCCCGGATCAAAGTGACCAGAACATCCTCCTTGGAGCAGTAGTTGCGATAAAAGGAGGCTCGGGCCACATGAGCGCCATTCACCAGCTCGGTGATGTGGATATCCGCCAGACTCTTTTGCTTCATCAGGGTGAAAAGGGAGTTGGTGATGTTCTGCTTGACCCGGATATTTGCCTTTTTTCTGGTGTCCATAGGGGCCTTCCCTCCTGTGATATGAGACAGATTACCGAAGTTTTGTCTCACTATGACACATTGATGTGTCTGAGACAATATGATACACTTGTCTCGAATTATATCATCCGCCGTCTTTCGCCGTCAATGGAGGCAGAGCCCTGCTTTGCCCTGCGTTTCCGGTTTCATCTGTATGGGATAGAGAGAACTGCATATCATAATATCCGGAGAGAAGGCAGAGGCGGTGACTTCCCCGGCGCCTCCGGCGGCTGTGCCCTTCGGAGCGCACCCCGGACAAGCTGATACAGGAGGCATCTATGAAAGTTGCGATCATGACTGACACCAACAGCGGCATCTCTGTGGAGGAGGGCGCTCAGCTGGGGGTATATGTCATTCCTATGCCTGTTCTGATCGACGGGCAGACCTATTACGAAGGCGTTACCCTGTCCCATGAGGAGTTTTACCGCTGCCAGGAGGAGGGACGGGCCGTGTCCACGTCCCAGCCTGCGCCTGGGGATGTGATGGCCCTGTGGGACCAGGCGCTGGAGTCCCATGACCAGCTGGTCTATATCCCCATGTCCAGCGGCCTGAGCGCCTCCTGCCAGACGGCCATCGGGCTGTCGGAGGACTATGGCGGCAGGGTCCATGTGGTGGATAACCACCGCATCTCCGTGCCTCAGCGCAATTCTGTCATGGATGCTATGATCCTGGCAAAGAGTGGCTGTACAGCGGCGGAGATCAAGGCGGAGATGGAGCGTATGGCTCTTGACTCCATCATTTACATCGGGGTGGACACTTTAAAATATCTCAAGCGGGGCGGCCGGATCACACCCGCTGCCGCCGCCATGGGTTCCATTCTCCATCTCAAGCCCCTTTTGAAGATCGAAGGGGAGCGGCTGGACGGCTTTGCCACCGTCCGGGGGCAGAAGGCCTGCAAGCAGCGGCTGGTGGACGCCATGAAACGCAGTGTGGAGGAGTTCCACAAGCAGGATGGCCCCATCTGCATCGGTGCCGCAGGGAGCTTCCTGAGCAAGGAGGAGGGCGAGGCCTGGCGGGCTCTGGCCGCCGAGACCTTCCCGGGGGAGGAGATCCGCTGGGACCCTCTGGCGCTCAGCATCGGCTGTCATACGGGGACTGGTGCCTTTGGGATGGCGGTGAGCAGACGGCTGGCGGACCCCGTCAAAAACTGATGAAAAGGCAGTCGGCGTTGTCCGGCTGCCTTTTTGTACCTTCTGCAAGATGGATCTTATCCGGTCAGCGTGGAGGCGCAGGCGGGGACAAGGTCCTTGCGGCGGCAGGGAGGCCGTGGTATGATGGCGGAAAGATAGACCGTCCCCCAGGCGGGGCAGGAAGGAGCGGCTATGGCTTACGGATACGATGAGCAGGAATTCCGTCCCCTTAGGGGCAGGATACTGGAGGAAGTAAAAGAATTTCTGGCCCATCAGGGGCTCACCTGGGAGCAGGACGTGACCTATACTGTGATCCTCCGGGACGGCGAGGGCCGCATCGCCGCCACCGCCTCTCTCCAGGAGGATGTGATCAAGTGTGTGGCGGTGGCGGAGGACCTCCGAGGGGAGGGCCTGACCGCCACGGTGCTTACCGCCGTCCGTCGGGAAGCCCTGTGCCGGGGCAAGCGGCACCTGTTCCTCTATACCAAGCCGGAGAACCGGATGCAATTTACCGGCCTTGGTTTTTATGAGGTGGCCAGGACAGAGCGGGTGCTGTTGATGGAGGACCGGCGGGGCGGCTTTGCCGCCTGGGCGGAGGGCATCCGCCGGCCTGAGGCTGCCGGGACCATCGGCGCCATCGTTCTCAACGCCAACCCCATGACCCTGGGCCACCGGTACCTCATCGAGGAGGCTGCCCGGCAGTGCGACTTCCTGTACCTGCTGGTGGTGTCGGAGGATAAGAGCGCCGTACCCGCCGCTGCCCGGCGGGCCATCGTGGAGGCGGGGGTGAAGGATCTTCCCTGTGCGGCGGTGGCGGGGACAGACCGCTATCTCATCTCCTCCGCTACATTTCCCGCCTACTTTCTCAAGGAGAAGGCTGCCGCCGGAGCGGTTTGGACAGAGCTGGACATCGCCGTGTTCCTGAAGCTGGCCTCTGTGCTGGGTATCACCCGACGGTTTGTGGGCAGCGAGCCCTTCTGCCCTGTCACCTCCGCCTACAACCGAGCACTGGCAGAGGCCCTGCCACGGGGCGGTGTGGAACTGGTGGAGCTGCCCCGGCTGGAGAAGGACCATACCCCTGTCAGCGCCACAGAGGTCCGCAGACTTCTGGCCCAGGGCCGCTGGCAGGAGATCCGGCCCCTGGTGCCGGAGGCCACCTGGGAGTACCTCTCCCGGGAGGAAAACCGGACAGAGGTACTGGCCCGGATGACGGAATCCTGACAGGTACCTTTTACTTTTGGCAAACATGAACGATCTTTCAATAATACCGAACACCTGCCGTTGCGGCAGCGGGGAAGATTTGGTATGATACAGACAGAGGAAAGCACCCCCGCAGGCCCGCCTGTGGCTGGCGGGGGCAGCTATTGATGATCGTTATTCTATTGAAAGAATAAAGCTATATGAAAGACAATTGTCAGCGGGATATCACCTACCTCCGCCTGTCAGTGACAGACCTGTGCAATCTGCGGTGCCGTTACTGTATGCCGGCGGAGGGTGTGGCGAAAAAACTGCATAGCGAGATCTGCTCGGTAGAGGAGCTGGTGGAGATGGCCGCCGCGGCGGCGGACTGCGGGATCACCAAGGTCCGTCTCACCGGCGGAGAACCTCTGGTGCGCCGGGGGATTGTGGATATCTGCCGGGGCGTGGCGGCTCTGCCTGGAGTCCGGGAGGTGGATATGACCACCAACGGTATCCTGCTGCCGGAGCTGGCGGCTCCTCTGCGGGAGGCGGGGCTCCTCCGGCTGAATGTGAGCCTCGACACCCTGCGGCCGGACCGGTATGCCCATATGACCCGGCTGGGCCGTCTGGAGGACGCTCTGGCGGGGCTGCGGGCGGCGGCGGACGCGGGCTTTACCGGCACCAAGCTGAATGTGGTGCTGATGGCAGGGTTCAACGACGATGAGATCGCCGATTTTGTAGCCCTGACGGAGATGTACCCGCTGGAAGTCCGGTTTATCGAGCTGATGCCCATGGGGCAGGCGGACCGGGAGCGTTATCTCCCCGGTGAGGCGGTGCTTGCCGCCTGTCCGGAGCTGGTGCCGGCGGAACCCTCCGGGGTGGCGCGGCGGTGGCGCCTGCCGGGAGGGAAGGGCCTGGTGGGCCTCATTGAGCCCATGAGCCACCGCTTCTGCGGCAGCTGCGACCGTATCCGCATCACCGCTGATGGTCGGCTGAAGCCCTGCCTCCACTCCCGCCAGGAGATTCCCCTCCGGGGTCTCCACGGGGAGGCTCTGTGCCGGGCCATCCGGGAAGGCATTGCCGCCAAGCCGGAGCGCCACTACATGGCGGAGGAGGGCCGCAGCCAGACGGCGCGGAATATGAACGAGATCGGAGGATGAGGCATGGAGCTGACCCACATCAACGAACAGGGCCGGGCCCGAATGGTGGATGTGACGGGAAAGGCGGAGACCACCCGCACCGCCGTGGCCGAGGGCCGCATCCGTATGAGCCGGGAGACGGCGGAATTGATCCGTACCGGCGGCATGGCCAAGGGAGATGTACTGGCGGTGGCCCAGGTGGCGGGCATCATGGCCGCCAAACGGACGCCGGATCTCATCCCCATGTGCCATACCCTCTGTCTCACCGGCGTGGATATCGCCTTCACCCTGGAGGAGGAAGGGGTCCACATCCGGGCTACCGTCCGCTGCAAGGGAGAGACCGGGGTGGAGATGGAGGCTTTGACGGCGGTGTCCGCCGCAGCCCTCACCATTTACGACATGTGCAAAGCGGTCCAGAAGGATATGGAGATCGGGGAGATCCGCCTGTGCCGGAAAACCGGCGGCAAGAGCGGAGACTATGAAAAGGAGTGGTGACCATGGCGGAAGTGGTTTCTGTCAACATCAGCGCGGCAAAAGGTACGATCAAGACGCCGGTACCGGAGATCCGGCTGCGGCTGCGCCACGGCATCGTGGGGGACGCCCACGCCGGGGATTGGCACCGGCAGATCAGCCTCCTGGCGGAGGAGAGCGTGGATAAACTGCGGCCTCTGCTGCCCACCCTGGAGCCGGGGGTATTTGCGGAGAACATCAATACCCGGGGCATTGATCTGAAAAACCTGCCGGTAGGTACCCACCTGCAGATCGGAGAGACGGAGGTGGAGGTGACCCAGATCGGCAAGGAGTGCCACAATGACTGTGCCATCCGGAAGGCCACCGGTACCTGCGTTATGCCCACCGAGGGCATTTTTGCCGTGGTAGTCCGGGAGGGTGTGGTCCGGTCCGGAGACCCCATTACCATTTTACCGGAGGAGGGGAGAGCATGAAGCTGATCCGTACCGAGGAGGCCGTAGGCCATGTGCTGTGCCACGACCTGACTCAGATCATCCGGGGACAGTATAAGGACGCCCGTTTCCGCAAGGGACATGTGGTGCAGCCGGAGGATATCCCGGTGCTTCTCAGCATGGGCAAGGAGAACCTGTACGTCTGGGAGATGACGCCGGGGATGGTCCATGAGAATGACGCAGCGGAGCGGCTGTGCAAGCTCTGCCGGGGTGCCAACATGGACCGGGGCGGCGTGAAGGAGGGCAAGATCGAGCTCACCGCCGCAGTGGACGGCCTTTTCTGGCTGGATCGGGAGAAGCTCATTGCCATCAACAGCCTGGAGGACATTATGATCGCCACCCGCCACGGTGACACCGCCGTGAAGGCCGGGGACAAGCTCTGCGGCACCCGGGTGATCCCCCTGGTCATCGAGGAGGAGAAGCTCCAGGCGGCGGAAGCCGCCGCCGGGGATGCGCCCATTATGGCGGTTCTGCCCTACAAGGTAAAGACAGCCGGTATCGTCACCACCGGCAGCGAGGTATTTAAGGGGCTTATCAAGGACACCTTTACCCCTGTGGTGGAGGAGAAGCTCCGTGCTTTCGGCATCACCGTCACGGAGCACGAGATCGTGGGAGACGGTCTGGAGAACGTGGCTGCCGCCATTGCCCGGATGCGGGAGAAGGGCGTGGACATGATCCTCTGCACCGGCGGCATGAGCGTGGACCCCGACGACAATACCCCCGGGGCCATCAAGCGCAGCGGGGCCCGGATCGTCACCTACGGCGCTCCGGTGCTGCCGGGGGCCATGTTCCTCCTGGGTTATTTCGACGACGGTACCCCCATCATGGGCCTGCCCGGCTGCGTCATGTATGCCGGGGCCACCATCTTCGACCTGGTGCTGCCCCGGGTAGCCGCCGGGGTGGAGGTCAGCCGGTCTGATATCGTCCGGCTGGGAGAGGGCGGCCTGTGCCTGGGCTGCAAGCCCTGTACCTATCCCCACTGCGGTTTCGGCAAGTAAAGACCACCAAAACACAGTTGATAGACGGAGCGGCAACGCCCCGTTTATCCATAGGAAGCATTATTCTAAAAGGAGAATAACGAGATGAAAAAGAAGAGTATTGCCCTGATCCTGGCTCTGGCGATGGTGCTGGGCCTCACCGCCTGCGGCTCCGGCAGCAAGAAGGCGGAGCTGGTGGTCTTTGCTGCCGCCTCCATGCAGGAGACTATGGAGGAGATCGCTGAGATGTACAAAGAGGTGGAGCCGGACGTGACCATCACCTATAACTTTGACTCCTCCGGTACCCTCAAGACCCAGATCCAGGAGGGAGCTGACTGCGACATCTTCATCTCCGCCGCTCCCAAGCAGATGAACCAGCTGGACAAGAATGGCGGCGAGGAAAACACCGAGGGACTGGATTTCGTTCTGGAGGGTACCCGTCTGAACCTGCTGGAGAACAAGGTGGTGCTGGCGGTGCCGGAGGGAAACCCCAAGGGCATCGAGAGCTATGACCAGCTGGCGGAGCTGCTGAAGAGCGGCGATGTGCTGCTGGCCATGGGCAACAGCGATGTGCCGGTGGGCCAGTACACCCAGAAGATTTTTGCCTACTACGGCCTGGACGAGACGGCCCTGAATGATGCCGGCGTGCTGACATATGGCACCAACGTCAAGGAGGTCACCAGCCAGGTGGCCGAGGCGGCGGTGGACTGCGGTATCATCTACGCCACCGACGCTTTCTCCGACGGCCTGACGGTAGTGGCGGAGGCCACGCCGGAGATGTGCGGCCAGGTGATCTATCCGGCGGCGGTGCTGAATATTACCAAGAATGAGGAGGCCGCCAAGGCGTTTTTGGAGTATCTCCAGACCGATGACGCCGCGGCAGTATTCGAGAGCGTGGGCTTCACGCCGCTCTATGAATGAAATGAGCGGGGACTGTAAGTCCCCCTAAGCCTTGGAATGGTTCCCAAGCCGGCCGCTCCGGGACTTAGTTTTCGGGTCTGTCCGGCCAGGACCCACCGGCCAAAAATCACCTGGGAGGTAGGACAATGGATTGGTTTCCCCTTTATAATTCTCTGCGGATCGCGGCCATCTCCACGGTCATTATCTTTTTTCTGGGGATTTTTGCGGCCTACTACATTGCCAAGACGCCCCGGTTGGTGAAGGGTTTGCTGGACGTGGTGCTGACACTGCCTCTGGTGCTGCCGCCTACCGTGGTGGGCTATTTGCTGCTGCGGCTGCTGGGGCCCAACCGCCTGATCGGCAGCTGGGTGCTGGAGACCTTTGGGGTAAAGATGGTAATGACCTGGTGGTCCGCTATCTTTGCCACGGTGGCGGTGGCGTTTCCCCTGATGTACCGTACCGCCCGGGGGGCCTTTGAGGCCTTTGACGTGACCCTGGCCCAGGCGGGCAAGACCCTGGGCCTCAGCAATACCTATATTTTCTGGCGCATCCGGATGCCCTGCTGCCGTCAGGGCATCCTGGCAGGGACGGTGCTGTCCTTCGCCCGGGCCCTGGGGGAGTACGGCGCCACCTCCATGATCGCCGGCTATACGCCCGGCCGTACCGCTACCATTTCCACCACCGTCTATCAGCTCTGGCGGACAGGGGACGATGCCCTGGCGTTTCGCTGGGTGCTGGTGAATGTGGCGATTTCGGCGGTGGTGCTGCTGGCAGTGAATATGCTGGAGCGGCGGGAGAAGCCGTCTGCACGAAAGGGGGCACGGTAAATGGCACTGGAAGTACAGGTGGAGAAAACCTACGGCGATTTCCACCTGAATGCGGAATTTCAGGCAGAGGATGAGCCGCTGGCCCTGCTGGGACCCTCCGGCTGCGGAAAGAGCCTGACCCTCAAGTGCATTGCCGGCATCGAGCGGCCGGACCAGGGCCGGATCGTACTGGACGGCCGGGTGCTCTTTGACAGTGAAAAGCACATCGACCTGCCGCCTCAGAAGCGGCAGGTGGGTTACCTCTTCCAGCAATATGCCCTCTTCCCCCACATGACCGTGGCAGAGAATATTGCCGCCGGCTGCCGGCGGCTGGAACGGGCGGAGCGGAAGAGCCGGGTGGCGGAGCTAGTGGCCATGCTGCACCTGGAGGGCTTGGAGGGCCTGCGGCCCCGGCAGCTCTCGGGCGGGCAGCAGCAGCGGACAGCCCTTGCCAGAATTCTGGCCTCGGAGTCCAGGGCCATCTTGCTGGATGAGCCCTTTGCCGCTCTGGACAGCCATCTGAAATGGCAGCTGGAGCCGGAACTGAAGGATGTGCTGGATGCCTTCGGCGGCGTCACCCTCTGGGTGACCCACGACCGGGGGGAGGCCTACCGCAACTGCCCCAGGGTCTGCGTGATGGAGGCGGGGTGCACCGCACCGGTGCGGGACATGGGGGCACTGATGGCGGACCCGCGGACCGTGGGAGCCGCTCGGCTGTCCGGTTGCCGCAACTGCATAAAAGCGGAGAAGGGCGAGGCGGCAGGATGTGTCCGCCTGCCGGAGTGGGGGGTGACCCTCCGCTGCGCGGCTCCCTGGCGGGAGGGTGTCACCGCTCTGGGAATTCGGGAGGAACAGGTCCGCCCGGCAGAGCCGGGAGAAGAGAACGCGGTAGAGTGCGCTCTGGTACGCCTGGTGGAGGATGTGTCGATGACGACAGCTCTGCTGCGGCCGCTGGATGCCGGGCCGGGCGCACCCCTGCTGCGGATGGCGATGGAAAAGGGCACCATTCTGACGGTGGGAGAGACCCTGCGGGTGGTCCTTCCGCCGGAGGATCTGATGCTGTTGGAATGAGGAGGAAATTATGGCAGAAAAGTATACGGCGGCGGTGGTGACCGTCAGTGACCGGAGCTTTCGGGGAGAGCGGCCTGACGGCAGCGGCCCGGTGGTGAAGGACTTGCTGGAGCAGGCGGGCTATCAGGTGGTTCGCATGGAGATCGTCCCTGACGAGCAGCGGGAGATCGAGGGGATACTGGTGGCCCTGGCGGACCGGGAGGACATTGCCCTGGTGGTGACCACCGGCGGAACCGGCTTTGCTCCCCGGGATGTGACTCCGGAGGCCACGATCGCTGTCTGCCGGCGGATGACGCCGGGCATCCCGGAGGCCATGCGCCAGGCGTCCCTGGCCATCACGCCCCGTGCCATGCTGTCCCGGGCCGCGGCAGGTATCCGTGGCCGGACGCTGATCGTCAATCTGCCGGGAAGTCCCAAGGCCGCGAAAGAGAACCTGGAGGCGGTGCTGCCTGCTCTGGACCATGGCCTTATGATGCTGCGGGGCGGGCCGGCGGACTGCGCGGGTACGGCAAAGCCGGTGTAGCGGTCCAGGGGGTTCGAAGGCTGCCAATGTAGAAAACAAAATACGCAAAGCCGCCCATCTTCCAAGAATAATTGGAAGATGGGCGGTTTTTTTGGCGCTTTTGGAGAGAAGGAGGTGTTTTCGCCAGGAGGACGTTTACAAATGCCATTACAGATGTTATACTGTCTGACTGGAAAGAATCAGGAGGGGGGCAGGCTATGAGCCGGGAAAAGATATACGCGCTGCTGCGGCAGCGGCCGGGGACGTTTTTCTCCGGTGAGGAGCTGAGTCATGAGCTGGGGATCAGCCGTGCGGCAGTGTGGAAGGCCATTGACAGCCTCCGCCGGGACGGCTATACCATCGAGGCGCGGAAGTCCCAGGGCTACCGCCTGGTGGCAGCGCCCGACGCCCTGGTGGAACGGGAGATCCGGCAGCATCTGGCTGCGGACATCAGCTGCCCGGAACTGCGCTGCCTCCAGGAGGTGGATTCCACCAATTCCTATCTGAAGCGGGAGGCGCTCAAGGGGGCGCCCCACGGTACCATTGCCGTGGCCAACTGCCAGACCGCCGGCCGGGGCCGCATGTCCCGCCGGTTTCACTCTCCGCCGGACTGCGGGGTATATCTCTCCATTCTCCTGCGACCAAAGCTTATGCCCACAGAGCTGATGGGCGCCACAGGAATGGCGGCGGTGGCGGTGTGTGACGCGGTGGAGGAGACTGCCGGTGTCCGCCCGGGGATCAAGTGGACCAACGATCTGATCCTGAATGGCCGGAAGCTGGGGGGCATTCTCACGGAAATGGCCCTGGAGGGCGAGACCGGCCAGACAGAGTTCCTCATCATCGGTGCGGGCGTCAATGTCCGCCAGAGTGAAGAGGATTTCCCGCCGGATGTGGCTCAGGTGGCCACATCGCTGGCCGCCCAGGGGTATGAGGCCTCCCGTCCGGCCCTGGCTGCCGCTTTGATCCGGGCCTTTTATCGGTTAGGTGAAGACCTGGGACGGGATACGACTCCTTGGGTGGAGGCTTACCGCCGGGATTGCGTGACCATCGGCAAGGATGTGCGGCTTCTCTGGACGGAGAGCCAGGAGCGGGCACGGGCGCTGGATGTGGATGAACAGTTTGGCCTGGTGGTCCGCCGGGAGGACGGCAGCGAGACTACGGTCCGCACCGGGGAGGTGTCGGTCCGGGGTATGTACGGTTATGCAGAATAAGCGCCGGTGAGGCGTGGTATTGAGAAAGAAAGAGATGAGGCATTTTTCATGAATCAGTTAGCAGACCTGTTTTTGACCTTCGCCAAGGTGGGGGTCATGACCTTCGGCGGCGGCTATGCCATGCTGCCCATTCTCCAGCGGGAAGTGGTGGAGAACAAACACTGGGCTACCGAGGAGGAGCTGGTGGACTATTTCGCCATCGGCCAGTGCACCCCCGGCGTCATTGCCGTCAACACCGCCACCTTCGTGGGCCAGAAGCTTCGGGGCATCGTGGGCGGTATCGTCGCCACCCTGGGCGTGGTGTTCCCTTCCCTGGTGATCATCTCCCTGCTGGCAGGTGTGATCTCCGCTTTTTCCCATCTTCAGTGGGTCCAGCACGCCTTTGGCGGCATCCGCATCTGCGTATGCATCCTGATCTGCAACGCAGTGGTGAAGCTCTATAAGAAAGCTGTGGTGGACAAGCTGACCCTGGCAGTGTTCCTGCTGGTGACTCTGGGCAGCTACTTCCTGCCTGTGAGCCCGGTGATCTTTGTGCTGCTCACCGCCCTGATCGGCATTGCTGCGAAGAACTGGGGGGTGAAGAAATGATGCTGTATCTGCGCCTCTTTTACGAGTTTTTCAAGACCGGCCTCTTCGCCATCGGCGGCGGTATGGCCACGGTCCCCTTCCTCTACGACATGTCCGACGCCACCGGCTGGTTCACCTACAACGACCTGGCCAACATGATCGCCGTGGGGGAGTCCACCCCCGGCCCCATCGGGGTCAATATGGCCACCTATGTGGGCTACGTGACGGGACAGGACCTCTGGGGCATCCCCGGCGCCATCCTGGGGGCGGTGGTGGCCACCCTGGGCCTGGTAGCTCCTTCCATTATTGTTATTCTTATCATCGCCGCCTTCCTCAAGAGCTTCCGAAATAACCGGTATGTGGACAGTGCTTTCTACGGCCTGCGGCCTGCTTCTACAGGCCTGATCGCCGCGGCGGGCTTGTCCGTGGCGGTGAGCAACCTGTTTTTTACCGACACGCTGGCCCAGGGCCTGTCCCTGGCGGTCCTCAACTGGAAGGGCTGGATCCTGGCGGTGATCCTGTGGGTGCTTACCAATAAGGTAAAGAAAACCAAGGGGCTCCATCCGATCGTATTCATCCTGGCTTCCGCCGTGGTGGGTATCGTGTTCAGCATGTGAGAAAACCCAATATTCCAGAAGAATTATATCGGGAAAGACCCAACCGGGTCTTTCCCGATTGCTTTTTCAGCGGGAAACGGCTATACTACTTCTGATGAAAATGAGAGGGGGCGAAGGAAGTGATCTATCGGATACTGGCCATCGGCGATGTGGTGGGAGAGCCGGGCCTCAGACATTTGCAGCGGCATCTGCGCAGCGTCAAACGGCTCAAAGACATCCACTTCACCGTGGTCAATGGGGAGAACACCGCCGGAACGGGGATCATGCCCGATCAGGTGGAGGATCTCTACGCCGCAGGGGCCGATGTGGTGACCCTGGGGAACCACACCTTCGGCAAACAGCAGATCGCCCACCGTCTGGAGGACGACCCCTATCTGCTGCGGCCTGCCAACTATACCGGCCGTGCCCCCGGCCGGGGCTGGGGGATCTATGAGTGCGGCCATATCCATATCGGCGTCATGAGCCTCATTGGCCGCTGCGGCCTTGACTTCCATGCCGACAACCCCTTCACCACAGCGGACAAGCTGCTGTCCGGCGGGGAGAAGCCGGAGCTGGTGCTGGTGGACTTCCACGCCGAAGCTACCAGTGAGAAGCTGGCTCTGGGCTACTACCTGGATGGCCGGGTGTCCGCCCTGTGGGGCACCCACACCCATGTGCCTACCGCCGATGAACATGTTTTGCCCAAGGGTACCGGCTATATCACGGACCTGGGTATGACTGGCCCGGCGGTGTCAGTGCTGGGGATCGCTCCCCGGCAGAGCATAGAGACCTTCCTGGGCGGGCTGCCGGGGCGGTACCAGCCGGCTGAGGGCCCCTGCAAAATGGAAGGGGCGGTGTTCACCCTGGACAGTGAGAGTGGGAAATGTACGGCGGTGGAGCGCATCGCCATAGAGTAGTGAGTAAGGAGAAAGAAGTATGTCGATTCAGCGGGTAAGAGAATACCTGAAGCAATTTGACGCTGCGGAGCGTATCCGGGAATTTGAGGCGTCCACCGCCACGGTAGAGCTGGCGGCTCAGGCTGCCGGCGTGGAGCCGGGCCGCATTGCCAAGAGCCTGAGCTTCAAACTGGAGGATCGGACCCTCCTGGTGGTGGCTGCCGGAGATGTGAAGGTGGACAACAGCAAGTATAAGACCACCTTCGGCGGCAAGGCCAAGATGCTCACTGCCCAGGAGGCGGAGGAGCGCATCGGCCACGCCGTGGGCGGCGTGTGTCCCTTTGGCGTGAAGGAGGGCGTGGAGGTGTACCTGGACCGGTCCCTGGAGCGCTTTGAGACGGTGCTGCCCGCCGCGGGCAGCAGCAACAGCTGCATCGAGCTGACCCTGCCGGAGCTGGAGAAGTTCTCCGCCGCCAAGGGTTGGGTGGACGTGTGCAAGCTGCCCCAGGCGTAAGGAGGCGTACCATGCCCAAGATCATCCATGGGGCGGACTTCCATCTGGACAGCGCCTTTGCGGGCTTGCCCCCGGAGAAGGCCCGGCAGCGGCGGCGGGAGAGCCGGGAGCTGCTGGAGAACCTGGCGGAGCTGGTCCGGACAGAGAAAGCGGAAGTGGTGCTCCTCTCCGGGGACCTTTTTGATGGGGAGCGGGTTTACCCTGAGACCCTGGAGCGGCTGCGGGCCGCATTGGGAGCCATGAACTGTCCGGTGTTCATCGCCCCGGGAAACCATGACCCCTACACTGCCTACAGCCCCTACGCTGCCGGAGACTGGCCGGAGAACGTCCACATCTTCCGCTCACAGAAGATGGAGGCGGTGGAGCTGCCGGAGCTGGGCTGTGTGGTCCACGGCTGCGCTTTTACCGGGCCGGAGCAGACCAATCAGGCTCTGGCGGGTTTTACCGTCCCGACGGACGGAAAGCTTCATCTCATGTGCCTTCACGGCGATGTGGGAACGGCGGACAGCACCTACGGCCCCATCACCCGGGAGCAGATCGCTGCCAGCGGCCTTGCCTATCTGGCTCTGGGGCATATCCATCAGTACAGCGGAGTGAACCGGGAGGGCAACACCTGCTGGGCCTACCCGGGCTGCCCTGAGGGCCGCGGCTTTGACGAGCTGGGAGACAAGGGTGTGCTGGCCGGTGAGGTGAGCGCGGCGGGAGTGGATCTCCGCTTTATGCCTTTGTGCCGCCGCCGGTACCATATCATCCCGGTGGACGTCACGGGACGGGAACCCCGGGAGGCTTTGGCGGAAGCCCTGCCGGAGACGGCGGCGGAGGATGTATGCCGCTTTGTCCTCACAGGGGAGAGCGGTGAGCAGGGGGTGGATCTGCCCTCCCTGGAGACCGCCTTCGCCCAGCGGTGCTATGTGCTGCAGCTCAGGGATCAGACCCGTCCGGCGGAGGATATCTGGAAGCGGGCGGGGGAGGACACCCTGCGAGGACTGTTCCTCCAGGACCTGCGGCGGCGCTGGGAGGCCGCATCAGATGAGGAGGAGCGGCAGAAGATCGCTCTGGCGGTGCGGTTCGGCCTGGCGGCTCTGGACGGACGGGACCTGTAGGAATATTTTTTAACAGAGGAAAAACGGCGGCGGCCGGGAGAAACCGCCGTCAAGATACAGGAGGAGATCTATGGAGAGGAAACACATTCTGCTCATCGGCACCGGCGGCACCATCGCTTCGGAGATGGGGGACAGCGGCCTTGTGCCGGAGCTGACCTCGGAACAGCTGCTGCGCTATATCCCGGATATTTCCGGCATCTGTGACGTGGATTGCGTCCAGCCCTTCAGCCTGGACAGCAGCGACCTTCAGCCCAAGCACTGGGTGCTGGTGGCCCGGATCATCCGGGAGCACTACGGCCACTATGACGGCTTCGTGGTCAGCCACGGCACCGACACCATGGCCTATACCGCCGCTGCCCTCAACTATCTCATCCAGGGCAGCCCCAAGCCCATCGTCCTCACCGGTGCGCAGAAGCCCATCGGCTTTGAGACCACCGACTCCAAGCAGAACCTGCGGGATGCCTTTGCTGTGGCGGCCTCCGACATGGCGGGGGTGATGCTGGTGTTCAATGGAAAGGTGATCTTGGGCACTCGGGCCAGAAAGACCCGCAGCAAGAGCTTTGAGGCCTTTTCCAGCATCAATTACCCGGTGCTGGCTCTGGTCCAGGATGGGCGGCTGATCCGGTATATCCGGCCGGAGTGCCGGGAAAAGCCGGTGTTTTATGACAAGGTGAACCCCAAAGTGGCCCTGATGAAGCTGATTCCCGGAGCAGACTGCGATATGGTCCGGTGGCTGCTGGAGCGAAACGACGCCCTGATCATTGAAAGCTTCGGCGTGGGAGGCCTGCCCACCTATGAGGAGGGCAGCTACTACGAGGCGGTGAAGGAGGGCCTCAGCCAGGGCAAGATGGTGGTGATGACCACTCAGGTGGAGAACGAGGGCAGTGACCTGAGCGTCTACCAGGTGGGCACCCACGTCAAGCGGAACCTGCCGATTCTGGAGGCCTACGACATGACCACCGAGGCGGTGACCGCAAAGCTCATGTGGATCCTGGGCCAGACCACCGACAGGGAGAAGGCGGCGGAGCTGTTCTACACCCCTGTGGCCTGCGATATCCTGGCACAGAAGTAGTGAAGTTATGACAGACAACAAAACGCCCTGCGGCATCAGCCGCAGGGCGTTTTCCTATTATGAATGGAAAAGGTCAGAGCTTTAATTCCATAAATAAAGCATTTTCAGCGGGATTGTCGTTGTATTTTTCGATGAAGTGAAATCCTAGTTGCTGGTATACCTGGATAGCTCTCGCCATGAAAGGAAAGGTATCGAGACGCATGTACTCGTATCCAATGGCTTTGGCAGACTGAATGGTGTATTCTGCCAGAACTTTGCCAATATGAAGCCCCCGATAGGAAGGTTTTACATACAACCGTTTGAGCTCGCAGTATTTGTTGCTGATTTTGCACAGAGCTACGCAGCCAACGGCGTTTCCGTCTGCTAAAGCCACATATAACCGCCCTTCCGGCAAACTATATTTTTTATCGATATGATCCAGTTCTTCTTGAAGGTGCTGCGCAGAAAGACAACGGCGAACTTCGTCTCCCTGCTGTAAAATTGAGTTGGTATATTCGCGGACAAGAGCCAGAAAGTTTTCCTGACGGTCATAGGCCGGTATGATTTCCATAATACAACTCCTTGCTTGTTTTCTGCTGTTGTGAAAGATATGGAGCATTATACACCGAATACTTCGGATGCGCTATAGCATTCAAACTGGGAGGACGGATTTGCGAAAAGAAAAAGCGAAGCGGTGTCCTGTTATATTGAAGCAGCAGAGCAATATGAGGAGAATTAAAAAATATTAAATTTCTCACAATCCTCTTCCCTTATGGACGGGATTATGGTAAACTTCTGGCATATGCTGTCGAAACCTGTCAGGAGGTCGGAAAGAAAGTGAGAGTACCCATGAAGCCCATGAAGAAGATCCTGTTCCTGTGCCTTTGCGTGCTGCTTATGCTGACGCTGCTGCCTTCCGCCGCCCTGGCGGTAGATACCTATACCACCAGTGCCGCCGGTGTGGCCATGATCGAGTCCTTCGAGGGCTTCCGGAGCATGCCCTATTCCGATGACAATGGTTACTGGTACATTGGCTACGGCAGCCAGTGTGACCCGGCAGATTACCCTATGGGGATCACGGAGGAGCAGGGGGACATCCTGCTGCGGCAGGATCTGGCCAGTAGTGAGGAGGCGGTGAACCGCCTGCTGCTGGACTACAATATCTCTGTTACCCAATATCAGTTTGACGCCATGGTCAGCATGACCTACACACTGGGAACACAGTGGATGAATCCCACTTACCGCTTCTGCGGCTATTTGATCCGGGGCATCCAGAACTACAGTGAGGTGGAAGTGGTCAATGCCATCGCCACCTGGTGCCACTCCGGTGATGATCCCCTGGACAACCTGGTGGATCGCCGCCTTCAGGAGGCGTATCTGTTCCTCTACGGCGTCTATGACAATGACGGCGCGCAGCGCTACCGTTACATCCACTTTGAACCCAACGGCGGCGATGTGGAGAACAAGACGGTGTTTTATCCGGTAGGCACCGCCTACGGCACACTGCCTACCCCCACCGGCAACGGCGGGCGGACCTTCCTGGGCTGGTATACCGCCGATGGTACAAAGCTCACCGGCCAGGAGCTGGCGATGGAGAACATCTGGGTCACCGCCAAGTGGGACGGTGAGGGCAGCGGCTCCGCCGGCGGTGATATCGATCTCTCCGGCTGGGTGAATCCCTACAGCGATGTCAAGGATACCGACTGGTATTTTACCTATGTCCGTGAGCTCAGTGCCAAGAAAGTGCTGGGCGGCTACCCTGACGGTACCTTCCGGGGCACCTCCACCCTTACCGCCGGCGAGGCTTTGAAGCTGATCCTGCTGGCTGCCGGCAATAAGGAGCAGGCGCCTACCGGTTCCCACTGGGCCAGCGGCTATTTGACGCTGGCGGAGAGCCTGGGCTGCGTAGCTCCCGGGGAGATCACTGATCTGGACAGCCCCATCAGCCGTCTGACTATTGCCCGGGTGGCTGCTGTGGCCATGGGCATCACGCCCCGGACCGGCGCCTCCCCTTTTGCTGATGTGGATGACGGCTACACCCTGGCCCTCTACGAGGAGGGGATCCTCAACGGCACCGTGGTGGGCGGCAAGCGCTACTACTACCCCAATGATGGCATCAACCGGGCGGAGGTCTGCGCTATCGTCTCCCGGATCATGAACTGGACGCCCACGGTGAAGAATGATCCCTCCCAGTCCGGCTACATTTCCTATGGCAACAAGTACTATCCCGTGCTCCGGAATGTGGAGGTGTGCCCCTATAATACCAACCTTTTCGTGTTGGACGGCTCTACTATGTATTATAATGACCCTGCCTATACCACTGCGCTGGGTATCGATGTATCCTCCCATCAGGGGGAGATCGACTGGCAGAAGGTCGCCACCTCCGGCGTGGAGTTTGTATTCATCCGGCTGGGCTATCGGGGCTACGGCAGCGAGGGTACGCTGAACCTGGACCCCTACTTCAAGCAGAATCTGGCGGGGGCCAAGGCTGCCGGCCTGAAGGTGGGCATCTACTTCTTCTCTCAGGCCATTTCCGTGGAGGAAGCCCGGGAGGAGGCTCAGTTTGTGCTGTCCTATCTGGCGGGTACCCAGCTGGATTATCCTGTGGTATATGACTGGGAGCCCATCAGCGGGGCGAGCGCCCGGACGGACGGGCTGGACAGTGTCACCCTCACCGACTGCGCCATCACCTTCTGTGAGACGGTGGCCCAGGCAGGATACAAACCCATGGTCTACTACAACAAGCCTGTGGGCTACACCCGCTACGATCTCAGCCGGCTGACGGACTACGACGTGTGGTTCGCCCAGTACGCCTCCAAGCCCGATATGTATTATAACTACCGTATCTGGCAGTATACTTCCAGCGGCAAGATCCCCGGCATCAGCACCAAGGTAGACATGAATATCGCTTTTATTCCCTATTGATCTGGGATAGCAAGATGACAGATGAAAGGGCCGGGATGGAAATTCCCGGCCCTTTTTCCCAAAAACTCTGCCGGATAACGACAGATGTCCGCTCTGGAAGGCTTCCATAGGATTCTACGAAGCCACCAAACTTTTTTAAAAAATTTTATAAAAAACAGAGAAAAACCTCTTGACATTCTCGGAAATATCTAGTATCATAATCTAGCTTGCGCTGGGCGTACCATGTCTGGCACCCGGCGGCAGGTACTGCGATGATGCGGGAGATTGCGGCTCTGCCGGTAACTTCCGCGGAGTATGTCCGATAATCGGGCGGCTGAGAATGTCCTTTTTCGCGGCGTAGATCGCTGTGCCATAGGGACAATACCGGCCTTTCGTGCCGGTATTTTCTATGAGTCAGAATGATACGCACGGATGCGCGGGAAGAACTTCTCGCCGTACAGAGTAAGGGCCAAGAGAAACTACTTTGTACAATATTATGGAGGAACAATCAAATGGCAAAAGAGATGATCCGCATCCGCCTGAAGGCCTATGACCACCAGGTGATCGACCTGTCTGCCCAGAAGATCGTGGAGACCGCCAAGCGCACCGGCGCCACCGTGTCCGGCCCCATTCCCCTGCCCACCAAGAAGGAAGTGGTCACCATCCTGCGCGCCGTCCACAAGTATAAGGACAGCCGTGAGCAGTTTGAGCGCCGCACCCACAAGCGCCTGATCGATATCACCAACTCCACCCCCAAGACCGTCGAGGCCCTGATGAGCCTGGAGCTGCCCGCCGGCGTGGAGATCGAGATCAAGCTGTAACAGCCGGATCTCAGTATGGGAACCGCGGCGAGAACGCCGCACCTAAACTTTGTTACCCATCGGTCCGCCGACTTGCGTGAGGCGGACGGGGTCATGTCGCCGCAGCAATGGCCAATGAGCTAACTGCGCCGACCAATAACCTTATAAAGGAGAAAGTACCATGGAGAAAGCTATCATCGGTAAGAAAGTCGGCATGAGCCAGATTTTCGACACCGACGGCAAGGTGATCCCGGTTACCGTCATCGAGGCCGGTCCCTGTGTCGTGGTGCAGAAGAAGACCGCCGAGAAGGACGGTTACGAGGCTGTACAGCTGGGCTATGAGGATGTCCCCGAGCGCAAGCTGAGCAAGCCTGAAATGGGCCACCTGGCCAAGGCCGGTGTGTCCCCCAAGAAGCATCTCAAGGAGTTCCAGCTGAACAAGGCCGCCGAGATGAACGTCGGCGACATCGTGAAAGCTGACACCTTCGCCGTGGGCGACCACGTGGACGTCACCGGCATCAGCAAGGGTCACGGCTACGCCGGCGTTATCAAGCGCCACAACGCCAGCCGTCTGAAGGAGACCCACGGTACCGGCCCTGTCCATCGTCATGCCGGTTCTATGGGTTCTGGTACCGATCCCAGCCGGATTTTCAAGGGCAAGATCGGCGCCGGCCACATGGGCGTGGATCAGGTGACCATTATGAACCTGGACGTTGTTAAGGTGGACGCCGAGCTGAATATGATCGTTGTCCGCGGCGCTGTTCCCGGCCCCAAGGGCGGTCTGGTGACCATCCGCAGCACTGCCAAGACCATCATCGAGAAGAAGGGCGAGGCTGCCGGTATCAGCTCCAACCCGCAGAAGGCTTCTGCCCGTGTCAATCCCCAGAAGGCCTCTGCGCGTAATAAATAAGGGAAAGGAGAGTGCTAAACATGTCTATCAAGGTTTTGAACATGGCCGGCAATCAGGTCGGCGAAGTAGAGCTGAAGAGCGAGATCTTTGGCATCGAGCCCAATATGCACGTTGTGCATGAGGTGGTGAAGAATCACCTGGCCAACTGCCGGCAGGGCACCCAGAGCGCTCTCACCCGCGCCGAGGTTTCCGGCGGCGGCAAGAAGCCCTGGCGTCAGAAGGATACCGGTCACGCCCGTCAGGGCAGCACCCGTGCTCCCCAGTGGACCCACGGCGGTATCGTTTTTGCTCCCAAGCCCCGCAGCTACAGCTACGTCCTCAATAAGAAGGTACATCGCCTGGCTCTGAAGTCCGTCCTCTCCGCCAAGGCTTCCGAGGGCAAGATCATCGTGGTGGACTCCATCGCGATGGACAGCATCAAGACCAAGGCGTTCCGCGGCTTCCTGGATGCGGTGAACTGCGACGGCAAGGCCGTTGTCATCACCCCCGAGGTCAATGAGAACGTGGTCAAGAGCGCCCGCAACATCCCCGGTGTCCTGACCACCACCGCCAGAATCCTGAGCGTGTATGACATCCTCAACGCCAAGTACCTGGTGATCGATCAGGCCGCCCTCGCCACTATCGAGGAGGTGTACGCATGATCTCTTATGACGTCATCATTCGTCCCATCATCACCGAGCGCTCCATGGCCGGTGCTGCTGAGAAGAAGTATGTTTTTGAAGTTGCCCCCACCGCCGGCAAGATCGAGATCAAGAAGGCTGTGGAAGAGATCTTCGGCGTCAAGGTCGCCAAGGTCAACACCATGAACGTCCCCGGCAAGGCCAAGCGCCTGGGCGCTGCCCGCCCCGGCCACACCAAGGACTGGAAGAAGGCCATCGTGCAGCTGACCGAGGATTCCAAGACCATCGAGTTCTTCGAGGGTATGGTGTAAGGAGGAGAGTGAACTATGTCTATCAAAACGTTTAAGCCGACCACCCCTTCCAGAAGACATATGACCGTCTCCGGCTTCGACGGCATCGATAAGAAGGCCAAGCCCGAAGCCAGCCTGACGGAGATCCTGAAGAAGAGCGCCGGCCGCAACAGCTATGGCCGCATCACCGTCCGTCACCGCGGCGGCGGCAACAAGCGCAAGTACCGCATCATCGACTTCAAGCGCGACAAGGTGGATATGAGCGCCACTGTCCTGCGCCTGGAGTACGATCCCAACCGCAGCGCCAACATCGCGCTGGTGGAGTACGAGGATGGCGAGCGCCGCTACATTCTGGCCCCCCTGGGCCTGAGCGCCGGCGACAAGGTCCTCTCCTCTGCTTCTGCTGATATCAAGCCCGGCAACTGCCTGCCTCTCGCCAACATCCCTGTTGGTACCGTGATCCACAACATCGAGCTCCACCCCGGCAAGGGCGGCCAGCTGGTCCGTTCCGCTGGCGCTGCTGCTCAGCTGATGGCCAAGGAAGGCAATGACGCTCAGATCCGTATGCCCTCCGGCGAGGTGCGTATCGTCCGCCTCAACTGCATGGCCACCATCGGCCAGGTGGGCAACCTGGACCACGAGAACGTCCAGATCGGTAAGGCCGGCCGCAAGCGTCACATGGGTTGGCGTCCCACCGTCCGTGGTAGCGTCATGAACCCCTGCGACCACCCCCACGGCGGCGGCGAGGGCAAGAGCCCTGTGGGCCGTCCCGGCCCTGTGACCCCTTGGGGCAAGCCCGCCCTGGGTTACAAGACCCGCAAGACCAAGAACCCCACCGACAAGTTCATTGTCAAGCGGCGTAACGTGAAGTAAGGAGGCAAGAGGATATGAGCAGATCTGTTAAAAAAGGCCCTTTCGTTGCCCCTGAGCTTCTCAAGCGGGTCAATGAGATGAATGAGAAGGGCGAGAAGAAGGTCCTGAAGACCTGGAGCCGCAGCTCCACCATCTACCCCGCCTTCGTGGGCCACACCATCGCCGTCCACGACGGCCGCAAGCATGTGCCCGTCTACATCCAGGAGGATATGGTCGGTCACAAGCTGGGTGAGTTCGCCCCCACCCGCACCTTCCGCGGCCACACCAAGGGCAAGTAATAAAGGAGGATGCAGATTAAAATGGAAGCAAACGCTTATTTGAAATATCTCCGCATCGCTCCCCGCAAGGTCCAGATCGTCGCCGATCTGATCCGCGGCAAGGATGTGGGTACCGCTATGGCCATCCTCATGCAGACCCCCAAGTCTGCCTCTGAGCCGATGATGAAGCTCCTCAAGAGCGCCGTGGCCAATGCTGAGAATAACTTCAACATGGATGTTGAGAAGCTCTATGTGTCCCAGGTGTTCGCCACCCCCGGCCCCATCCTCAAGCGGATGATGCCCCGGGCTCAGGGCCGCGCCTACCGCATCAACAAGAGAACTTCTCACGTGACCCTGACGGTCGCGGAAAAGGCTTAAGGGAGGAGACAGTTTTATGGGACAGAAAGTTAATCCCCACGGCATGCGCGTGGGCGTCATCAAGGACTGGGATTCCCGTTGGTATGCCAGCAATGAGAAGGTCGGCGATCTTCTGGTCGAGGACAAGAAGATCCGTGACTTCCTGAAGAAGAGCCTGTACAACGCTCAGGTTCCCAAGATCGAGATCGAGCGCAGCAACGGCGGTGTCACCGTCTACCTGCACTGCGCCCGTCCCGGCATGGTCATCGGCAAGGAGGGCAAGGACATCGAGGCCACCCGCCTGGCTGTTGAGAAGATGATCGGCAAGCCCACCAAGCTCAACATCGTCGAGGTCCGCAACCCCGACATGAACGCTCAGCTGGTGGCTGAGAACATTGCCCAGCAGCTGGAGAAGCGTATCTCCCACCGCCGGGCCATGAAGAACGCCATGGGCCGCGCCATGCGCGCCGGCGCCAAGGGCATCAAGTGCTGCTGCAGCGGCCGCCTGGGCGGACGTGAAATCGCCGGCAGCGAGCACTATCACGAGGGCACCATCCCCCTGCAGACCATCCGCGCCGACATCGAGTACGGCTTCGCGGAGGCTGCCACCACCTTCGGCCGCATCGGCGTGAAGGTGTGGATCTACAAGGGTGAGGTCCTCAGCCAGGCCCTGCGCACCACCCCCCGCACCATCGACACCTCCAAGCCTTACGAGGAGCGTCGTGAGCGCCGTCCCCGTCGTGACGGCGACCGCCGCGGCGGCGGCTTCCGCCGTGAGGGCGGCTTCAACCGCGAGGGCGGGTTCAACCGCAGCAACGATAACCGCGGCCCCCGCCGCGATGGCCAGGGCAGCTTCAACCGCGATAACCGCGGCCCCCGTCCTGAGAAGAAAGAAGGAGGCGCTCAGTAATGCTTCTGCCCAAGAGAGTGAAATACCGCAGAGTTCACCGTGGCCGCCTCACCGGCAAGGCCATGAGAGGCAATAAGATCACCTACGGTGAGTTCGGCCTGGTGGCCACCGAGCCCGCGTGGATCACCAGCAACCAGATCGAGGCGGCCCGTATCGCCATGACCCGTTACACCAAGCGTGGCGGTCAGGTCTGGATCAAGATCTTCCCCGACAAGCCCGTCACCGAGAAGCCCGCTGAGACCCGTATGGGTTCCGGTAAGGGTTCCCCCGAGTACTGGGTTGCCGTCGTCAAGCCCGGCCGCGTCATGTTCGAGATCGCCGGCGTGCCCGAGGAAATCGCCCGCGAGGCCCTGCGCCTGGCCAGCCACAAGCTGCCCATCAAGAGCAAGATCATGAAGCGCGAGGACCTGGAAGTTCAGGAAGTAGGTGAATAAGATGAAGGCAAGTGAAATCCGTAAGATGAGCGCGGCTGAACTGAACGAAAAGCTCGTCAGCCTGAAGAAGGACCTGTTCTTCCTGCGTATGCAGCACGCCACCAACCAGCTGGACAACCCCGTCAAGATCGCTGAGGTCAAGCGTGACATTGCCCGAGTCAAGACCATTATCCGCGAGCAGCAGACTGCTGCCGCTAAGTAAGAGAAGGAGGTAAATCGAAATGAGTGAAGCAAGAATTTCCTCCCGTAAGACTAGGGTTGGCAAGGTCGTCTCCGACAAGATGGACAAGACCGTCGTCGTTGCGATCGAGGACCGGGTTGCCCACCCTCTGTATAAGAAGATCGTCGGCCGGACCTATAAGCTGAAGGCCCACGACGAGAACAACACCTGCGGCATCGGCGACAAGGTCAAGGTCATGGAGACCCGCCCCCTGTCCAAGGATAAGAGATGGCGCGTGGTGGAAATCATCGAGAAGGCTAAGTAAGGGGGTGCCGAGAAATGATTCAGCAGGAAAGCTTTTTGAAGGTCGCTGACAACACCGGCGCCAAAGAAATCAAGTGCATCCGCGTGCTGGGCGGCAGCAAGCGCAAGTACGGCAACATCGGCGATGTGATCGTCGCCTCTGTCCGTAAGTCCACCCCCGGCGGCACTGTGAAGAAGGGCGAGGTCGTCAAGGCCGTGATCGTCCGCAGCGCCAAGGGCGTCCGCCGCGCCGACGGCACCTATGTTCGTTTCGACGAGAACGCCGCTGTTCTGATCAAGGACGACAAGAACCCCAGAGGGACCCGTATCTTTGGGCCTGTGGCCCGTGAGCTGCGCGACAAGGACTACATGAAGATCCTGTCCCTGGCTCCCGAAGTCGTGTAAGGAGGAGCGGAAGAATGGCTATGAATGTTAAGAAGGGCGACACCGTAGTCGTCCTGTCCGGCAAGGACAAGGGCAAGCAGGGCAAGGTGCAGGGCACCATCCCCAGCGAGGCCAAGGTCATCGTTGAGGGTATCAACATGGTGACCTGCCACACCAAGCCCCGCCGTCAGGGCGAGGAGGGCGGCATCGTCAAGCGCGAGGCTCCTCTCTACGCCAGCAAGGTGCAGGTCGTCTGCCCCAAGTGCGGCAAGGGTACCCGCGTGGCCCACAAGATCGCTGACGGCAAGAAGAGCCGCGTGTGCAAGCACTGCGGCGCCGAGCTGTAAGAAAGGAGTAGGAAGGAATTATGCCGACTTTAAAGACCAGATATATTGAAGAAGTCGCTCCTGCTCTGATGAAGAAGTTCGAGTACAAGAGCGTCATGCAGATCCCCAAGATCGACAAGGTCGTTGTGAACGTTGGCTGCGGCGAGGCCCGCGACAACGCCAAGGTCCTGGACGCCGTTGTCCGTGACCTGACCACCATCACCGGCCAGAAGGCCATCATCACCATCGCCAAGAAGTCCGTGGCCAACTTCAAAGTCCGTGAGGGCATGCCCGTTGGCGCCAAGGTCACCCTGCGGGGCGACAAGATGTGGGAGTTCCTGGACCGCCTGTTCAACGTGGCCCTGCCCCGCGTCCGTGACTTCCACGGCATCAACCCCAACAGCTTTGATGGCCGCGGCAACTACGCCATGGGCATCAAGGAGCAGCTGATCTTCCCCGAGATCGAGTACGACAAGATCGACAAGATCCGCGGTATGGATATCATCATCTGCACCACCGCAAAGACCGATGAAGAGGCCAAGGCCCTGCTGGAGCAGGTGGGCGCCCCCTTCGAGCGCTGATTGGGAGGATGTAAATTATGGCGAAGAAGTCTATGATTCTGAAGCAGCAGGCGGAGCCTAAGTTCTCCACCCGCCGCTATAACCGCTGCAAGATCTGCGGCCGCCCCCACGCCTATCTGCGTGACTACGGTGTGTGCCGTATCTGCTTCCGGGAGATGGCCTACAAGGGCGAGATCCCCGGTGTGCGCAAGGCTTCCTGGTAAGGAGCCGCCGGCAAGTCCCCCGGGCGGCGCGGCACTTCGGTCCGCGCCCCGGAGGGGCACAGCCATGGGGCGCTGCGCCCCGATGACCAAGCACTGAAAGGCAGACTGCCTTTGGTGATATAGGATGGCGAAAGGTCATTGTGAATTACACGGCTTGCTCCGGTATGCCGCTCCAAATTCCCAGCGATACCTCGCCACCTGAACAGCGAAAGCTGTAACTTCAAATGAGGAGGATTTTTCCATGCATATCACCGATCCTATTGCGGATATGCTCACTCGCATCCGCAACGCGAACAATGCCAAGCATGAGACCGTCGATGTTCCCGCTTCCAACATGAAGAAGAGCATTGCCCAGATCCTGCTGGACGAGGGCTACATCAAGAGCTTCCAGATCATCGACGACGGTACCCAGGGCGTGATCCGCATCACCCTGAAGTACAACGCCGGCAAGGAGAAGGTCATCTCCGGCCTGCGCCGTGTCAGCAAGCCCGGTCTCCGCGTCTATGCCGGCGCGGATGAGCTGCCCCGCGTTCTCCGCGGTCTGGGCATCGCCATCATTTCCACTTCCAAGGGCGTCATGACCGACAAGGCTGCTCGTGCCTCTCACGTCGGCGGTGAAGTCCTGGCATTCGTCTGGTAAGGAGGGTATTTGACATGAGTAGAATTGGTAGAATGCCCATTACCGTCCCCGCTGGCGTGGAAGTCAGCGTCGCCGCGGGCAACGTTGTTACCGTCAAGGGCCCCAAGGGTACCCTGACCCAGAAGCTGCACCCTGATATGGTGATCGAGCAGAACGGCTCCGAGATCACTGTCAAGCGTCCCACTGACGACAAAGCGCACAGAAGCCTCCACGGCCTCACCCGCACCCTGCTGCACAACATGATCGTGGGTGTCAATGAGCCCTACAAGAAGGAACTGGAGATCAACGGTGTTGGTTACCGTGCTGCCAAAGAGGGCAAGAACCTGGTGCTGAACATCGGTTACTCCCATCAGGTCATCGTTCCCGAGGTGGACGGCATCACCATCGAGGTTCCCGGCCCCAACAAGGTGGTCATCATCGGCTGCGACAAGCAGAAGGTTGGCCAGTTTGCTGCCGAGGTCCGCGAGAAGCGTCCTCCCGAGCCTTATAAGGGCAAGGGCATCAAGTATGTGGACGAGGTCATCCGCCGCAAGGTCGGTAAGACCGGTGCCAAGAAGTAAGGAGGCGTGCTGAAATGATTAAAAGACCCAACACCAACGCTCAGCGGCTGAAGAGACATAAGCGCGTGCGCGCCAAGGTCTCCGGTACTCCCGAGTGCCCCCGTCTGAATGTTTTCCGCAGTGAAAAGAACATCTACGCCCAGGTGATCGACGATGTCAACGGCGTGACCCTGTGCTCTGCTTCCTCCCTGAAGCTGGAGGGCAATGGCGGCAACAAGACCGCTGCCCGCCAGGTCGGTAAGGATGTGGCCGCTGCTGCTCTGGCCAAGGGAATCGAGACGGTCGTATTTGACCGTGGCGGTTACCTGTATCACGGCCGTGTGGCTGAGCTGGCTGAGGGCGCCCGCGAAGGCGGCCTGAAATTCTAAGGGAGGAGGAAGAAGCAACATGGCGAATAGATTTGAGAAAGCTCCCAGTGAGTATATTGAAAAGGTTGTTTACCTCAACCGTGTATCCAAGACCGTCAAGGGCGGCCGCGTGATGAAGTTCTCCGCGCTGATGGTCGTGGGCGACGGTAAGGGCAAGGTTGGCTTTGGCCTGGGCAAGGCTGCTGAAGTTCCCGAGGCGATCCGCAAGGGCCTGGAGGATGCCAAGAAGAACATGATCACCGTGACCATGTCCGGCACCACCATTCCTCACGAGACCATCGGTGAGTTCGGCGCCGGCCGGGTTATGCTCAAGCCCGCTGCTCCCGGTACTGGTATCATTGCCGGCGGCCCTGTCCGTGCGGTAATGGAGGCGGCCGGCGTGAAGGATATCCGCGCCAAGTGCCTGCGCTCCAACAATCCCCAGAACGTTGTTGCCGCTACCTTCGCCGGCATCAAGAGCCTGCGCGGCCCTGAAGATGTCGCTCGCATCCGCGGCAAGAGCGTGGAAGAGATCATCGGTTAAGGAGGAGTTGTGACATGGCAAATCTGAACATCAAGCTCGTCAAGAGCCTTAACGGCAGATTGGAAAAGCACATCGCCACTGCCAACTCCCTGGGCCTGCGCCGGATCGGCGATGCCACCGTGCAGCCCGACAATGCACAGACCCGCGGCAAGATCGCCCAGATCGGCTATCTGCTGTGCGTCGAAGAGACCAAATAAGGAGGTACCGGAATATGAATCTTCACGAATTATCTCCCGCCGCCGGCTCCACCCATGTGGGTAAGCGTAAGGGCCGTGGCGCCGGTACAGGCAACGGTAAGACCGCTGGCCGCGGCCACAAGGGCCAGAAGGCCCGCAGCGGCGGCAGCATCCGCGCCGGTTTTGAAGGCGGCCAGATGCCTCTGGCCCGCCGCATCCCCAAGCGCGGCTTCAACA
>UROF01000026.1 GCA_900549475.1 uncultured Eubacteriales bacterium | reverse complement strand
GACCTCTTCGCCGTCAAGGTGGGCAGGGAGTATCGCATCCCCCTGTCCGCCCTGGTGGAGTTCCTGGAGGAGCGGTAAAAATCCTGATGATCGGGTTTCTGTTTCTACATTGTTTCTTTTATCTTGTGCCCAGGAAATGCTTCATCATATTATCTCCTATTTCTGCTGCTAAAACCTCCTACTGTCTTTTCCGGTCTTAACCAAGATCCGCACTCATAGCTTCGCAGATTCATCATGCATTGCAGAGTATCTGTCCCTCGCCCCAGTGTTCTTTGGCACTGCCGTTACCCGTCGCGCTATCTATGGCTCGGCCCAAGCAGTACGCACCCAAGGTACCGACAGATATCATGAACTCTACATCGTTGCAGCCGCCCGCGACCGCGTCCAGTTCCTCGTCCGCTATCTCGCCCTCGGCGTCCTGCTTCGCCTTTAGAAACTCCGTGACCTCCGCTTCCGTCGCCTCGCAGCCCTGTGCCTTCAGGAACTCCGCGATCTTCTTGAGTTGTGGAGGCTCCGTCTCCGTCTCCCTCTACCCTATGGACGGGGCTCAGATGAAGCAGTACGGTGTGCACGGGATCGTCACCCGCAGCCAGCAACTGGGGGCAGCCATCCGCACCGTCAAAACTGCTGAGGACCCGGAGGCCCATTTTCTCTCCTTCACCGAGGGCTACAGGCTCTTCAAGGGCAAGATTGCCGACGTGCTGCGGGAGACCCGGGCAGGCTTCAACTTCGGCCGGGTGGTGCTGGAGGGCATCGGGGAGTGCAAAGGCCGCAGCGCTGCAGTGGAGTTTCAGAACGAAAATCTCACTGCCGAGGTAGACGGCAAGATCGTGGCCACAGTGCCCGACCTCATCTGCCTGGTGGATACGGAAACCTTCTCCCCTGTCACTACCGACGCCCTCCTCTCCGGCAACGCCCTGGCCGCCGCCTTCCCCATCTCCCCCCTGTCCGCCCTCTACCCCGAGGATCTGGCCCCGTCCTACCGCTATGAGGACGCCGTGGAGGCCCTGGCCGACGCCGGAGGCGACACGGGCCAGCGGCAGGCTCTGACCCTTCTGGTCAACGAGGAGAACAGCTTCCGGGTGGCCTGCGCCTCCTTCATTGCCGAGAGTCTGTCCCTGCTGGACTGGCAGATCACGGTGGAGACCCTGCCCTGGGAGGCGTATCTGGCGGCCCTGGCCGCGGGGGAGTTCGACCTCTACTACGGCGAGGTGCGCCTCACCGCCGACTGGGACATCGCGGACCTGGTGGGCTCCGGCGGCAGCCTCAACTACGGCGGCTACGCCAACGTCGTCACCGACGCCCTGCTCCAGGCCTTCACCTCCTCCACAGACCGCTCCTACGCCGCCCGGCAGCTCTGCGCCCACCTGCTGGGCACCACCCCCATCGCCCCCGTCTGCTTTCAGCAGGACACGCTGCTGACCCACGAGGGGGTGGCCCAGGGGATGTCCCCCACCGCCACCTCCGTGTTCTTTGGCCTGGAGAACTGGACCATCCACCTGGAGCCGTGACGCTTCCCACGAAAAGAGTCCGCCGGGATGCCTATGGCATCCCGGCGGACTTTGCATGTTTTCTTCCTTCTCCCGTCCTCAACGGTACTGCCGCACCACGGCCACCACCTTCCCCAAAATCTGGGCATAGGTGCCGTCAATGGGCTGATAGGCCTCGTTCTCCGGCAGAAGCCAGACCTGGCCGTTTCTCCGGGACAGCCGCTTCACCGTGGCCTCGTCCTCCAGGAGGGCCACCACGATCTCCCCGTTCTCCGCGGTCTGCTGCCGGCGGACCACCACCAGGTCCCCGGGCAAAATCCCCGCGTTGATCATGGACTCCCCCCGGACCCGCAGGGCGAAGCTCTCCCCCTCCCGGCCGCCGCAGTCGAAGGTGAGGTAGTCCTCCACGCACTCCTGGGCCAGGATGGGCGCGCCGGCGGCCACGGCGCCCAAGATGGGGATCCGCCGGGGATCCGCCGCCTCCTCCCGGCCGGTGAGAACCAGGGCCCGGCCCTTGCCGTCCCCCTTCTCGATGAGCCCCCGCTCCTGGAGCCGCTTGAGGTGGAAGTGGACCGTGGAGGGGGACTTGAGGCCCACCGCCTCGCAGATCTCCCGCACCGAGGGGGCATAGCCCTGCCGGGGGATCACCTCCCGGAGATAGGCGTAGATCCGGTCCGTCATCTGGGTTTTCTTCGGCATGGCGCTCCTCCTGTGTGCTCCGGGCCGCGGGGCGGCCCCCTGTCTGTGGCTTGTTTTTCCCATCTTAACACAGGGCGGGAGGAAATGCAACACCTGTTCTCTTATTTTCCCCTCTGCCCGGGCCGGACGAAAAAATTCCGGCGGATTCCCTCTTGCATTCCGCACAGGCTTATGGTATCATAAGTACCTGTGAAAATGAGCTTCGTGCGCCCCGGCGCACTTCCATCAACGATTCCGGCAAGAGCGCCGGTCTCTCCGGCACCATCGGCGGCGTGGCCGACACCTTTATGGCAAAGGGCAAGGCCAAGAGCTTCGACGCCAAGCTGGCAAAGGCCACCAAGTGGATCGGCGCGGTGTTCATCCTTCTCACCCTGGTTTTGAACATCCTGCCCTGATCCCCGCTGCAAAACCAGGACCGCTGCCCCCTCAGGGCGGCGGTCCTGGTTTTGTCCTGGAATCCGCCGCCCGGCGGCAGGAGGCGCGGATCCCGTCGGATCAGGTCTATCCCTTTGCCGCGCCTTAGTCGCTTCCATGGTAAAATGCCCTCGGGCAAGTGGGGAGAGAGGCTTATGAAAATGAGAGAGGCCGTAAAAAACACGCTCCTGGCGGCGGCGATCTTCCTCCTGGCGCTGGTTTTGAGCATCCTCATCCAGACCCTGGGCGTCCGGGAGCACGTGACGACGGTCTTCGTCTTCGCCGTCTTTCTGATCTCCCTGCTGACGGAGGGCTACGTCTATGGCGTGGTGTCCGCCGTGGCGGGGACGCTGGCGGTGAACTACGCCTTCACCTACCCCTACTTCACCCTGAACTTCACCGTCCGGAGGAACCTCATCTCCGCGGTCATCATGGTGACCATCGCGGTGCTGACGGGCATGCTGACCACCAGGGTCAAGCAGCACAAGGCAGCCAAGGCGGAGAGCGAGAAGGAGCGGATGCGGGCCAACCTCCTGCGGGCCGTGTCCCACGACCTGCGTACGCCCCTGACCACCATCTACAGCGCCAGCTCCACCCTGCTGGACAAGCGGGAGCAGCTGACCGACCAGCAGCGGGACCTGATGCTCAAGAGCATCCAGGAGGATTCCGAGTGGCTGGTGCGGATGGTGGAAAACCTCCTCTCCATCACCCGCATCGGCAGCGAGCGCATCGAGATCGCCAAAACGCCGGTGATCCTGGATGAGCTCATCGACTCCGCCATGACCAAGTTCCACAGCCGCTACCCAGGCCAGGAGGTGGCGCTGGAGCTGCCGGAGGACATGGTGGCCATTCCGGTGGACGCCATCCTCATCGAGCAGGTCCTCATCAACCTGCTGGAGAACGCAGTCCTCCACGCCGAGGGGATGACCACGCTGTCCCTGCGGGTCTTCACCCTGGGGCGCCGGGCCATTTTCGAGGTCGCCGACAACGGCTGCGGCATCCGGGAGGACCGGCTCAGCCACATCTTCTCCGGCAGCTATGAGGCCCTGGAGAGCACGCCCGACGGCCGCAAGCGCAACGCCGGCATCGGCCTTTCCGTCTGCGCCACCATCATCAAGGCCCACGGCGGGGAGATCACCGCGGAAAACCGCAGGGGCGGCGGCGCGCTGTTTCGCTTCACCCTGGGAAAGGAGGACATCACCGATGACGAATAACAAGTACAAGATCCTCCTGGTGGAGGACGACGCCAACGTCCGCTCGGTGGTGTCCACCATGCTGGAGTCCGCGGACTACCAGGTGGTCCCGGCGGAGACCTGCGCCCTGGCCAAGACCCTCTTCGCCTCCCACCTGCCGGACGCGGTGATCCTGGACCTGGGGCTGCCCGACATGGACGGGATGGAATTTTTGTCCTTCGCCCGGCGGGACTCCCTCACCCCCGTCATCGTGCTCTCGGCCCGCTCGGACGACCAGGACAAGGTGCGGGCCCTGGACGGCGGGGCCAACGACTACGTAACCAAGCCCTTCAGCTCGGCGGAGCTGCTGGCCCGCGTCCGAACGGTCCTGCGCAACTACCAGCACCGGGCGGACAGCGGAAAGCTCCCCGGCGGCCGCTTCCACGTCCGGGACCTAGTTATCGACTACGACGCCCGTCAGGTCTTCGTCCGGGGCGGGGAGGTCAAGCTCTCCCAGACCGAGTACAACATCGTTGCCCTGCTCTCGGAGCACTGCGGCAAGATGATGACCTACTCGGCCATCATCAAGGGGGTGTGGGGCCGCTCCGATGAGGGCAGCGTCAAGCGGCTGCAGGTCAACATGGCCAATATCCGCAAAAAATTCGGCGTCAAGCCCGGGGGCTCCTGGTACATCACCAACGAGCTGGGCGTCGGCTACCGTATGAATGGAGAAAAAGAGGAATGAAACGTCTCTTCAGAACACAGTCCCCGGCGCGGCTGATCGCGCTGGGCTTCGCAATGGTGATCTTGCTGGGCTCGGTGCTGCTGATCCTCCCCTTCAGCGTGCGGGAGGGCGTGGACCTCGCCTACATCGACGCGCTGTACACCTCCACCAGCGCCGTGTGCGTCACCGGCCTTATCGCCGTGGACGCCGGCGACACCTTCACGCCCCTGGGGCAGTTCATCCTGGCCATGCTCATCCAGGTGGGGGGCCTGGGCGTCACCTCCGTGGGCGCCGGCATCATCCTGGCCACGGGCCGCAAGCTGGACCTGAAGGGCCGCAACCTGATCCGGGAGGCCTCCAACCTGGACTCCGGGAAGGGCGTGATGCGCTTTATCAAGAACGTCCTGCTCACCACGCTGATCATTGAGAGCACCGGCGCGGCGCTGAACTTCATCGTCTTCTGCCAGGACTATCCGCCTTTGAAGGCCCTGGGCATCAGCCTGTTCCACTCCGTGGCCGCCTTCAACAACTCCGGCTTCGACATCCTGGGCAACCTACAGAACCTGATCCCCTACCGGGACGACGTGCTGCTCAACCTCATCACCTGCGGCCTCATCTTCTTCGGCGGCATCGGCTTTCTGGTCATCCGGGAGATGTGGTCCCACAAGTTCCGGTGGAAGAAGTACTCCATGCACGCCAAGATCGTCCTCACGGTGAGCGCGGCGCTGATCGTGGTGGGCACCCTGCTGCTGAAGCTGACGGAGGATGTGACATGGCTGGGAGCCTTTTTCCACAGCGTCTCCGCCCGAACCGCGGGCTTTTCCACCTACCCCCTGGGCAACTTCTCCAACGCGGGGCTGCTGGTGCTGACGGTGCTGATGTTCATCGGCGCGTCCCCCGGCTCCACCGGCGGCGGCGTGAAAACCAGCACCTTCTTCGTGCTCATCCAGGGCATCAAGGCCGCCGCCACCAACAAGTCGGAGAAGGCCTTCCGCCACGCCATCCCCAAGGACGCCTTCCGCAAGGCGGCGGTGGTGACGCTGCTGGCCCTGGCGGTGGTGGTGACAGGGACGTGGCTGATGGTGGTCATGGAGCCGGAGGTATCCCTGATGGACGCCCTCTTCGAGATCACCAGCGCCTTCGGCACGGTGGGCCTCTCCACCGGCATCACAACGGGACTGGGCGTGGATGCCAAGCTCTTGTCCATCCTGGTCATGTACATCGGCAGACTGGGGCCGCTGACGGTGGCCTCCCTGTGGTATTTCTCACCGGGAGAGCGGGTCAGCTTCCCGGAGGGCAATGTGGCAATCGGTTGATGATAGGAATAAATAGGAGTAAACTAGTATGTTTGGAAAAAGTCAGAGCAACAACATGACCTACGGCATTGTGGGCATCGGCCGCTTCGGCTTCGCCCTCTCCCAGGAGCTGGCAACCTCCGGCGCGGAGCTGATCGTCCTGGACCGGGATGAGAACAAGGTCCGGGAGATGCGGGAAATCACGGAAAACGCCTATGTGGTCCGGAGCCTGGACAAAAAGTCCCTGGAGGAGACAGGCATCCAGAACTGCGACGTGGCGGTGGTGTGCATCAGCGAACAGATGGACACCTCCATCCTCACCACCCTGAACCTGGTGGCCCTGGGGATCCCCAAGGTAATCGCCAAGGCCGCCAGCGCCGAGCACGGCATCATCCTGGCCAAGCTGGGCGCCGAGGTGGTCTACCCGGAACGGGACATGGCCATCCGCCTGGCCAGCCGGCTGGAGACGGCCCGGGATCTGGACATCATCCAGCTGAGCGAAAAGATCAATATCACCAAGATGCAGGCGCCGGATCAGATTGTGGGCAAGACGGTGGCCGCCGCCAACCTGCGGGGCCGCTTCGGGCTTAACATCATCGCCATCGAGCACGACGGCCTCGTCATCGACAGCATCCACCCGGATTACGTCTTCCGGAAGGCGGACTCCCTGTTCCTGGTGGGCCGCAAGGACGGCCTTTTGAAGATGGACCAGTGGGCGGTATCCCACAAGTAGTGCCGCTGCCCCGACACAAAAGAGGTTCGATAATCGTATGAGTGTGACAGACTTCATCCGGCAGATGCTGGAAAACCCGATGCTGATGGTGTCCACGGTGCTGACCCTGGGCGTCATCCTGGTCAACGGGTGGACGGACGCCCCCAACGCCATCGCCACCTGCGTCTCCACCAGGGCCATCGAGGTGCGCAGGGCCATCGTCATGGCGGCCATCTTCAACTTCCTGGGCGTCCTCATCATGACGTCCATCAACGCCTCGGTCACCTTCACCATCTACAACATGGTGGACTTCGGCGGCGACTCTCGGCTGGCCCTCATCGCGCTGTGCGCGGCCATGGCGGCCATCGTCATCTGGGCCACGGCGGCCTGGTACTTCGGCATCCCCACCAGCGAGAGCCACGCGCTCATCGCCGGCGTCTCCGGCGCGGCAGTGGCCATCCAGAACAGCTTCTCCGGCATCAACGGCGCAGAGTGGATCAAGGTCATCTACGGCATTTTCCTCTCCACCATCCTGGGCTTTGTGCTGGGCTTCCTCTCCGCCAGGCTGACGGTGGCCCTTTTCCGGGGCCAGAACCGCCTCAAGTGTGAGCGCTTCTTTTCCAGCGCCCAGGTGGCCGGCGGCGCGGCCATGGCCTTCATGCACGGGGCCCAGGACGGCCAGAAATTCATGGCCATCTTCCTTTTGGGCGCGGCCATGGCCCACGGCGAGGGCAGCGCCTCCCAGTTCGTCATCCCCATCTGGCTGATGGTCCTGTGCTCCGTGGTGATGGGCCTTGGCACCTCCATCGGCGGCTACCGGATCATCAAGTCCGTGGGCATGGACATGGTCAAACTCAAGCCCTACCAGGGCTTCGCGGCGGATTTTTCTGCCACGCTGTGCCTGCTGCTCTCGTCGCTGACCGGCATTCCTGTCAGCACCACCCACACCAAGACCACGGCCATCATGGGCGTGGGCGCCGCCCGGCGGATGCGCAACGTCAACTGGAGCGTGGTGAAGGACCTGGTCCTCACCTGGGTATGCACCTTCCCCGGCTGCGGCCTGCTGGGCTTTGGGATGGCGAAACTGTTTCTACTGATATTCGCGTAAGGAGAAGGGAACCATGGCTAAGAAAAGCAACAACTACTTCGAGCTCATCAAAAAGCAGACCTCCTACTGCGTGGAGGCCTCCAACCTGCTGGAGGAGATTCTGTGCAAGTTCCACGCCGAGAGCATCAACGCTTACCGCACCCAGATGCACGAGATCGAGCACACCGCCGACGAGATCCGCCACGACATCCTCAACAAGCTCTCCACCGAGTTCATCACCCCCATCGACCAGGACGACATCCTGCGCCTGGTGCAAATCATCGATGACATCACCGACGGCCTGGACGAGGTGATTCTCAACATCTACATGTACCGCATCGACGTGATCCCGGAGAAGACCGCCGAGTTGTCCCAGATCGTCAACCAGTGCGTGAAGGTGCTGGATGAGGCCGCAGGCGAGTTGAAAAACTTCAAGAAGCCCGGCCCCCTCCACGCCCTCCTGGTCCGGGTGAATGATATTGAGAGCGAGGCGGACACCATTTACACCGAGGCCATCCACAGCCTCTTCGGCTCCAGCATCGACTATAAGACCCTGCTGGGGGCCAAGACGGTGTACGAGGGCCTGGAGCACTGCTGTGACCTGTGCGAGCACGCCGCCGACGTCATCGAGCAGATCGTCATCAAAAACACATAAAGCCGGAGGCAGCGGGGCCCCAGCGCCCCGCGAGGTAGGTACCTATGAATCTAGCAAAGATCATGATCCCGAAGGTGAGCACCGTCTTTCTGCGGGAGAACCAGACCGTCCGCCAGGGCTGGGAGGTCATGCACCGTCACGGCTACACCGCCATTCCCGTGGTGGACGGTGAAGGCCGCTACGTCGGCACCGTCAGCGAGGGGGACTTCCTCAACTTCGTCATGGCGGCTGGGACCACAGACACACAGCACATGGAGCACCACCGGGTAACCGAGCTGGTGCGCAAGGACTTCTGTCCGTCTCTGCAGATCGACGCCGACCGGGAGCAGGTTATCGCCTTCATCCTGGAGCAGAACTTCGTCCCCATCGTGGACAGCCGCGGTGCCCTGTGCGGCATCCTGACCCGCCGGGGGGTCATCCAGTACCTGGCGGAGGAGCTGGCGGTCCGATCCTAAATAAGGCCATAAGCACCGGGAGCGCCGCCCCTGTAGGGGCGGCGCTCCCGGTGCTTATGCCTTCTCCCCGGGTTCCGCCAGCCGGGCCAGCAGGGCCTGAAAGGCGGGGGTGTCCCGCAAGGGCCGGAAGGTCTCGTCCTCCGCCAGAGCCTGGCGGAAGCTGCCCAGCAGGAAGGTCCGGGAGGCGGCGGTGGTCTCCCATTTGCTCACCGCCGCGGCGGTGACGCCCAGGGCCTCGGCGGCCTGCTCCTGGGTCAGTCCCCGCTCCCGCCGCAGCCGCTGAATCCGTTTTCCCATACTCTCATGTGTCATACGCAAATCCGCTCCTTTTCTCCAGCGGGGAGCGCGCGTCCCGCCGGGTTTTGGGGCCCACTGTCATGGTACCACACCGGGGCGGAGCCCGCAATGGAGCGGATGTTGAAGGGGCGGGTCAGTTTTTCAACCGCCGCTCAACCTGCCTCCAGGGGCCGCAGCCGGTCCGGGGAGGCGTACAGGCAGCCCGCCTTGGGCTCCACCCCCCGGATGCGGAAGAGCTCCTCCACGGTGACGAAGGTGTAGCCCTCCCCCTGGAGCCGGTCCACGATCTCCAGGGCCGCCTCCACGCTGGTGGGGTAGAAGTCGTGGAGGAGGAGGATCCCCCAGGGCTCCGCGTGGCTCACCACGTGGTCCGCCACCTTGGCGGCGTCCAGCAGCTTCCAGTCCTCCGGATCCACGGTCCAGTAGATCATGGGGGTCTCCACCAGGGCGGAGCGGGTCTCGTCAATGGCCCCGTAGGGCGGGCGCAGCCAGTAGTCCCCCTCCCCCAGCAGCTCCGTCAGCAGCACCTCCGTCTTGTGGATCTCCTCCACCACCTCCTCCGGCTCCGCCTCCAGCAGCCGGGTGTGGTCGTAGGTGTGGTTGCCCACCTGGTGGCCCTCCGCCCGCATCCGGCGGAGCAGGTCCTCGTTGCCGGGGATCTGCCGGCCGATGACAAAGAAGGTGGCGGAGACTCCCCGCTCCAGCAGGCCGTCCAGGAGGACACTGGTGGTGTCCCGCCGGGGTCCGTCGTCGAAGGTGAGGGCCACGTACTTGGGCCCCTCCACCAGTCCTTCCAGGGTCTCCTCATCCAGCTCCCCCAATATCTCCTCCGGGATCTCCGCGCCGCCGCCGGCACTGACGGCGCTTCCCCCGCCGCAGGCCGTGAGCAGCAGGATAGCCAAAAAAATCGGCCCGTACCGGGCCAGCCCTCTTTTCATGCTTCTTCACCTCAAGGGCTAGTATGCGCCGGCGGAGGGCCCGCCATCCCGGCGGGAAAAAATGGCGGGCCAAAAGGACCGGCGGCCGGGACCTTTTTGCCTTGTTTTCGCCCTGTCAGCGGCGGTTGACAGATTGCCAACGACTGTTGGCTGCTTTTTTGCCCCGGCGCTGGTATACTCTTCCCACGGCCGTAAGACCAGACCAGAAAAATCGAGGATGTGACCATGAACTTTAACGAGAAGCTGATCAATTTAAGGAAGTCCAAGGGCCTGAGCCAGGAGGAGCTGGGGGCGGAGCTGAAGGTCTCCCGCCAGACCATCTCCAAGTGGGAGTCCTGCCAGTCCTACCCGGACTTCCAGCGGCTGGTCCTGCTCAGCGACTACTTCGGCCTGACCCTGGACGAGCTGGTGAAGGACGTGGACGTGCAGGAGGTCCGGGAGAAGAATATCAACAGCGAGAAGCTGGACTCCATCTACAGCGACGTGGGGAAGGCCAAGCAGTTCGTGAAGTGGTACCTGATCATCGCCGGCAGCATAGGGGCGGCGGTCCTGGTGCTGATGGTGTACTTCGCCATCAACGCCATCTTGGGGTGGTAACCACCTTTCATAGATATAAAAACACCGCCGGGGAGGTCCCCGGCGGTGTTTTTTCACGAATGATCAAATGGGGCTCACTCCGACAGGGACTCGCTGAGCTCCAGGCCGGGGTTGTGCTTGAGGAGATAGCCCACGGGCCACTCCCCGCTGTAGGCGATGAGGCTGCGGCCCCTAAAGTCCTCCAGCAGCGCCGCGTCGGCGCAGAGGGTCAGGTCCTTGGGGTCCCCGGGGCAGGCGCTGATCCGCCGCAGGTGGTCGTAGGGAAGCCCCGTCATGCGCAGGGTCACGCCGTACTCGCTCTTCATCCGGTACTCGAACACGTCAAACTGCAGCGTGCCCACCACCCCCACGATAACCTCCTCCATGCCGGCGTAGGGCAGCTTGAAGATCTGGATGGCGCCCTCCTGGGCAATCTGCTCGGTGCCCTTGATGAACTGCTTGCGCTTCATGGTGTCCATGGGGCTCACCCGCATGAAGTGCTCCGGCTCGAAGGTGGGGATGCCCAGGAACTTGAACTTCTTCCCCGGCACCGTCACGGTGTCGCCGATGGAGAAGAGACCCGGGTCGAATACGCCGATGATGTCCCCGGCGTAGGCCTCGTCGATGATCTCCCGCTCGGCGGCCAGGAGCTGCTGGGGCTGGCTCAGGCGCAGCTTCTTGCCGCTCTGCATGTGGTAGTACTCCCGTTCCCGCTCAAAGCGGCCGGAGCACACCCGCAGAAAGGCGATGCGGTCCCGGTGGGCCTTGTTCATGTTGGCCTGGATCTTGAAGACGAAGGCGGAGAAGTCCGGGGAGAAGGCGTCGATCTCCCCGCAGTCCGACATCCGGTTGAGGGGCGGGGTGGTCATCTCCAGGAAGTGCTCCAGGAAGGGCTCCACGCCGAAGTTGGTGAGGGCGGAGCCAAAGAGAACACGGGGCTCAGCTTCCCCGCCCGGACGGCCTCCAGGTCGTACTCCCGGCCGGCCCCCAGCAGCTCCACCTCGTCCCGGAGGACCCGCCAGCGCTCCTCGCCGATGAGGTCCTTGAGCTGGGGATCATCCAGGCGGACCTCGGTGGCAGCGGCCTTTTTGCCGTGGCCCTCGCCAGAGAAGAGGATGACCTGGCTCCGCTGCCGATCGTAGCCCCCCTTAAACTCCTTGCCGCAGCCGATGGGCCAGTTGACGGCGTAGGTGTCGATGCCCAGCTCCTTCTCCACCTCCTCGCACAGCTCCAGGGGGTCCCGGGTCTCCCGGTCCATCTTGTTGATGAAGGTGAAGATGGGAATCTTCCGCATGGCGCAGACCTTGAAGAGCTTCCGGGTCTGGGGCTCCACGCCCTTGGCCCCGTCGATGACCATGACGGCCGAGTCGGCGGCCATGAGGGTGCGGTAGGTGTCCTCGGAGAAATCCTGGTGGCCGGGGGTGTCCAGAATGTTGACGCAGTAGCCGCCGTGCTGGAACTGCATCACCGAGGAGGTGACGGAGATGCCTCGCTGGCGCTCGATCTCCATCCAGTCGGAGGTGGCGGCCCGGGCCCGCTTGCCCTTGACCTCCCCCGCCTGGGCGATGGCCCCGCCGTAGAGCAGGAATTTCTCCGTCAGTGTCGTTTTACCGGCGTCGGGGTGCGAGATGATGGCGAAGGTCCGCCGCCGCTTGATTTCCGCTTCCAAATTTGACAAAAGGATCCCTCCCGATCGTAATGGTTGTCTGCCGCTGTCTTCCTGCCGTCCGTCGTCACATGGGAGCACCCTCCTATCACCAAAATGCAGGTTATTGTACCATGTTTTCCCGGCATTGGCAAGGGCTTCCCCACTTTCCAGCCGAAGCCGACCCCGAGCATTGACATCACCAAAGGGTGGAGCCGCCCTCTGGGCGGCGAAACCCAAAAATAAAGGACTTCCTATCGGAAGTCCTTTATTTTTGGGTCAAGACGTCAGCGATGATAAAAACTCACTGCGGTACATCGCCCCCTACACGGTTTACACCATTCGAGGAACGATAGAGCGATTGCCACCTTATTTTGTGAGTCTTTCTGCCATTATATTGCGCCTCTTTATTCGTGGATGTTCATGCCGCAGAGCATCTTGACAAAGCCCGGATCGCCATGATCCACAATCTCGCTGTGGCCCAGGTCCTTGGTGGTAATCTTCGCCATCTCCTCATCAGTCAGGGCAAAGTCCCAGATGTCCATGTTCTGCTCCATCCGTTCCACATGGACGGACTTGGGGATGATGGACACGCCCCGCTGGACGTTCCAGCGAAGGACCACCTGGGCGGCACTCTTGCCATACTTCTTGCCGATCTCAGTCAGCTCCGGGTCGGTGAATACGCCGTGTTTGCCCTCGGCCAACGGCCCCCAAGCCTGGGGTGCCACGCCGTAGGCCTTCATATTGTCGATGGCCGCCTGCTGGACGAAAAAGGGGTGTAGCTCCACCTGGTTCACAGCCGGAATGATCTCCACATTCTCACACAGATTGGTCAGAATGGCAGGATAGAAATTTGCCACACCGATGGCCTTTGTCAGCCTGTTCTGATAGGCCTTTTCAATGCCCCGGTAGGCTGCAAAGTAATCGCCCATGGGTTGATGGAGAAGCATCAAATCCACATAGTCCATATTCAGCTTTGTGAGGGAAGTCTTGACGGCCTCATAGGCGGTGTCCTCCGTTTTCTGATCCTGCACCCAAACCTTGGTGGTGATGAACAGCTCCTCCCGGGTGGTGAGGCCATCAGCGATGGCATGGGCCACGCCCTTACCTACCGCCTCCTCGTTCATGTAGGCCGCCGCCGTGTCCAGCAGACGGTAGCCGGTCTTGATGGCGTCATAGACCACCCGCTCGCACTGCTCAGGATCCGGGATTTGGAACACGCCAAAGCCCTCCAGGGGCATCTTCACACCGGTGTTTAAAGTAAGATACTCCATAAATATGCCTCCTTAATTCTCTTGTATATATCCTTTTCATATTATAGAATAAAACAAACTCTGCAAGAAGAACACTGCTTTATCCTCATAGTGCTATAAATAAAACTTATACTGACGGAGAAGGCCAATGATCAACTTAAATGAACTCCAGCAATTTGTTTCCTTTGCTGATTGCGGTACGCTTGTGGGGGCTGCGGCGGTTCTGCACCTTTCCCAGCCCGCATTGAGCCGCAATATGAGAAACTTGGAAAAAGAGTTGGGGATTACATTGTTTGTACGCAAGAAAAACCGAATAGAATTGAACGAGAACGGGAGATATGTATTGAATCTAGCAAAAAGTCTGTTAGCTGATGCGGCTTCTTTATCGGCTAAGGCACAGGCATTTGATCGAAGCAGCCGTACGATTGCCCTAGGAGTTTGTGCTCCAGCGCCTAGCTGGGTGCTCACGCCATTACTTAGCAGTCTATACCCAAGCAAACTAATTCAAACCGAGATAGCAGGAGAGAATAAGTTGCTCTCCGGTCTCAATGACGGCAGTTATCAATTAATTGTTCTCCCATTTAATCCGGGTGACGAACAATACTTTACGCGGGCGTGTAGTCGGGAGCATTTAAGCTTTGCACTACCCAAAGATCACAGGTGCTCCGGGCGGGAGAGCTTATCCTTTGCAGAGATGGATGGCGAGAATATGCTGCTAATGAATGATATTGGTTTTTGGAACTTTGTGCAAACAGAGAAACTGCCAAATTCGCATTTTCTCATCCAAAGTGACCGGTTCAGCTTTAATGAACTGGTGCGGAACTCGTCTCTGCCGTCCTTTACTACCGATCTTGCAAAACAATATCTTGGCATAAACGATGACCGTATAGAAGTGCCTATTTCTGATCCTGAGGCCAGTGTAACCTATTATCTGTTGTGTTTAAAAAACTCTCGGAAAGCGTACCAAGCTCTATTTAACGCGCTATAGCGCATCGGCGCCACCGAGTAATCGCCCTTACTGCCGCATTGCCAACACCATGGCTAAAGCCCGCATGTTTCCGGTATTCTATGGAATTAAGGGAAACGACTTACTACTTATTCTAAAGCAGTAAGTTTATTTCCGGCGGCCAGGGGGCCCATCATCGTCATGGCCGTGCAATATTTGGCCTCCGTAGTAGAGACAGCCGGATATCTGAGACAGGAATCCTCTCTGCTTGGCCAAATATTTTTTAGGCCTGCGTATCCAGTCAGAGACCGGCATTTTGTTTCAGCGCTAACAAGACAGGTGCAAATGGGTGCAAAGCAATATAATTCGTGTAGAACTAAATGGTTAAAATCAGAGGCGAAACTATTCTCTAAGTCGCCTTTGAACCATCGCTGCCGTTCAAAATTCAACATAAAAAAGGAGAAAACCCCTGTAAACAGGGATTTTCTCCTCGCCACTTTTTTATCAAAAGTGACGTCTTGATATGGCAAATGGCCCTAATTGTGATACAAGTGAACCCCCTTTGGCGTTAGGGGGTTCACTTTGCACCAAGGGGGCCACTATGAATGACTACTATTTGCTTTCCGACAGCAGTATTTTATCTGCATACTTTAATCACATATATAGGCTTTCCTCACAAAAAACAATCATCTTATTGTATCTTAAACACGATATGGTAAGAACACCGGATTGGCTATCCGGTGTTCCTGTATATTATAACGCACCTGCGTTACAATACAATTTCGTATTTATAATCTTTCATAATTATATCTGTTCCCTTTTTCTTATATGTGCTCTCGCTGACAATTTTTCCGCCACATTTCTGGGCAACACGATTAGAAGCGGCATTTTCCTGCCCCACATAAATAGTTACTTTCTCAGCTCCTTGACTACGAGCATAATCTATCATTCCCTGAGCAATTTCAGTTGCATAGCCTTGACACCAAAAATTCTTATGTACGCAATAAGCAATATCATATACCTTCTTGTCATCACTTATCATGAAACTGCATGTCCCTACCCGCTCTAATGAATTTTTAAAAACAGGAGTCAAATAGCAACATTCCTTATCCTCGCCTAAGCCTTCTAACATTTTCAAATATTCGTCATCTATTTCTTCTTTTGCTTCATCTGGCAAATATTGTCCCATCTCTGGATTGTTCCAGATACTATATGCCCACAAAGCATCTGTTCCGTATCGTCCGCATAGGCGAACGCCGAAACGGAAAAGGTGGTCAGCACCATAACACTGAAAGCAAAAGCCACAAACATGACCGGCACTCCGGGCAAATGCCATCGCACCCACTATCGAAGTGATCATAAGGCGTTTCCTGCATCAAAGCCTCGAACGCCACCGAGCATCCACTTGAAAACATTTTGAAAACCTCCATTTCCAAAAAAATAAGCCCCGGTATTGTTCTGCTTTGAGCTATGCTCTTGCGCAGTGCAATACCGGGGCTTTCCCGATTATTCAGTTTGATGCTGCCGTCCTCCTTTCCTATGTGCGGTTGCAGCCCACCGCAGTCATTCAGCTTTGCTTGGATGCTCGTGAAGTTGGACAAAATCAGCGAAACACCTGTGTTTTCAAGCCTTTCTGACTTGTCCCTATTATAACTTAATCGTCGATGCGCCGCACGATCCCAGTTGCTTTCATTCTCGATTCCTCCCGTGGTTTTCTTGGAAAACATGGTTAGTATCCGCAAAAGAGGGGAAGGTATGCAGAGCGCCGGCTGGTTTTGTTTCCCTGGAAACACGGTGCGCCGTTCACCGGACGCGCGGCCAAGGCGCGGAAGACAGCCCCGGCGCCTCCCGAACTCAGGTGCGGGCCGTGGCCGCTTTTCCCAAAAACCATGCTGAAACGGCTCCCGTTTTGAGAGCCGCTTCAGTAAGCTTTTTTCTGACTTGTTCTTCTCCACCAATGCCGCAGGGACTGGGAGCCTTTGCCGTCTATATCCAGGTCCCCTACTTCAGGTCCTCCAGGCCGGTTTTGCACAGGGAATCAAAATACATATAGTAGGGCAGAAGAAATTCAAAACCCTCCACCAGTGTGTCCGCCAGCTCAGGAGAACACACCAGGTCGTCGAAGGGGCGGTTGCAGCCGATGGACAAACTTTTCTTGTTGTACCAGGGGGCCAGCAGGGGGCCGGGCTCTCCCTTGGGGCGGGCGTAGTCCTGGCCCTGGAGGGAAAAGACCTCCTGCCGGGCCAGGCGGCGGGCCAGACGGGCGATCTCCTTTCCGCCGCCGTCAATGTCCCGCCGCAGGGCGGCCATGGTGGCGGGCGCGGCGTTCCAGCAGCCCACGCCGTAGCTCCACCCCTCCGGAGCCACCTCGAACCAGAAGACCGGCCGGTGGGTCCACGCGTCCCGCTCCGGCCGCAGAGAGAACCACAGGTGGTCCTTGTAGGGACCGCGGCCGTGGAGCCGCCGGGCGTCCCGGTAGATCCGGGAGATGTGGAGGTCCAGCCCCAGCTTGGGCCGCTTGGAGGCGAAGCGGTCGTAGACCTCCTCCCCCAGCGCCGCCGTGGGCTCGTAGAGACAGCGGAGGTACTCCTCTTTGTGGGCCTGGAACCAGGTCCGGTCGTTGTTGAAGCGGATTCCCCACAAAAAGTCCAGGGTCTCCTGACGATAGCCTTGAAACATGCCGTTTTCACTCCCGCTCTGTTTTTCTCCGCCATCATAATCCACTCCCGGGGCGGCTGTCAAGGGCCCCGGGAGCCTGCCGCTTTTGTTAAATCCCCGTCAAGGTTTTTTCCTCCTCCTCCACAGCCATTGACAAACCAGGAAAAGTATAGTTTTATAAAAACATATCATATAATGGATTGCCATAGAAATGTCTCTCGCCAGCGGACCCTGTCCCGGGCGGGAGTTTTCAAATTATGCCAATAGAGAGGAGTGATGTTTCCGAGCCGTAACCCCGGCAGACCCTTTCCAAGGACCTGACACGACGCTACGACTGGGCAAAAAAGAAAGTAAAAATGGATGGGAGGATAGAACATGTTTGAACAGTTTATGACATTTCTCGCGAGCCTGAACGACAATGTGATCTGGGGCATCCCCATGGTGGTGCTGATGATCGGCACGGGCCTGTTCCTGCTGATTGTCACCAAGGGCGTCATCTTCCGCCACTTCGGCATCGTGATGCGCTACACCACCAAGACCCTGTTCCAGAAGAAGGACAATTCCCAGCAGCACGAGGGGGATATCTCCCCGTTCCAGGCGGTGTGCACCGCCCTGGCGGCCACTGTCGGCACCGGCAACATCGTGGGCGTGGCCCTGGCCATCGCCACCGGCGGACCTGGCGCCATGTTCTGGCTGTGGCTCAGCGCCCTGGTGGGCATGGTGATCAAGTACTGTGAGGTCACGCTGTCTGTGGCCTACCGCACCACCAACGAGAAGGGCGAGTTGGTGGGCGGCCCCATGTACTACATTACCCGGGGCCTGGGCCTCAAGTGGCTGGCCGTTCTGTTCGCGCTCTTCGGCTTTATCGCCTCCTTCGGCATCGGCGCCAGCGTCCAGGCCAACTCCCTGGCTACCGGCGTCAACAGCTCCTTCGGCATCCCCCTGTGGGCCATCGGCATCGTGGTGGCTCTGCTGGCCGCCCTGGTGGTCATCGGCGGCATTACCCGCATCGCCAGCGTGACGGAGATCCTGGTGCCCTTCATGGCAATCTTCTATATTGTCGGCGCTATCGTGGTGCTGATCCTCAACGCCGGCGAGATCCCGGCGGCCTTTGCCAGCATCTTCCATGACGCCTTTACCGGCACCGCCGCCACCGGCGGCTTCCTGGGCGCTACCGTGATGTACGCCTGCCGCATCGGTATGGCCCGGGGCGTGTTCACCCACGAGGCCGGCATGGGCTCCGCCCCCATTGCCCACGCCACCGCCGCCAACGACCACCCCGCCCGCCAGGGCCTGTGGGGCTCCTTCGAGGTGTTCTTCGACAGCATCGTCATGTGCACCATCACCGGCCTGGTGATCCTGACCTCCGGTCTGTGGCACGCCGATCCCATGATGAACGAGGGCGCCATGAGCTCCGCCGCCTTTGAGCAGGCGTTCACCGGCGGCCAGTATATTGTTACTGTTGGCCTGATGCTCTTCGCCTTCGCCACCATCATCGCCTGGTACTACTACGGTGAGAAGTGTGTGGAGTACCTGTTCAAGGGCAAGCGCATCGCCATCCGCCTCTATCAGGTGGCCTATGTCATCATGGTGTTTGTGGGCTGCGTGGCCAGCCTGGACACCGTGTGGGAGTTCGCGGACCTGTTCAACGGCCTGATGGCCTTCCCCAACCTGATTGCCCTCATCGGCCTGTCCCCGGTGATCAAGAAGCTGACGGTGGACCTGTTCAGCGACCCCGACCGGATCCGGCCCAGAGGCACGGACTTCAGCAAGCTGCTGACCTTCCGCGGCAAGCGGTGATGGCGGCCCGTTAACTCCGCCGTCCGGCAACCAAAGCGACCTCATGCCGGCCACAGGCGGATTATTCGCCTGTGGCCGGTATGTGCGCATATCTCACTCACCACATTACAAAAAGGAAAGGCAAGGTAATGCAACAGTGAACTTCCACCAAGAGTCCCCCGACCGGGTATTGGAGCACCTGAAGAGCTCTGAGACCGGGCTGACAGGCCAGGAGGCCAGCCGCCGGCTGGAGCAGTATGGCCCCAACAAGCTGGCCGAGGGAAAGAAAGTCACCCTGCTCCAGCGCTTCCTCAAGCAGCTGAGCGACCCCATGATCATTATTCTGCTGGTGGCCGCGGCGGTCTCCGGCGTCACCGCCGCCTACTCCGGCGAGAGCTTCGCGGATGTGTTCATCATCCTGATCGTGGTGCTCATCAACGCCGTGCTGGGCGTGTACCAGGAGAGCAAGGCGGAGAAGGCCATTGAGGCCCTCCAGGAGATGACGGCGGCAACCAGCAAGGTGCTGCGGGACGGAAAGATGGTCATGCTCCGCAGCGACGAGCTGGTCCCCGGCGACATCGTCATCCTGGAGGCCGGCGACGCCGTGCCCGCCGACTGCCGCATCATCGAGAGCGCCAGCCTGAAGGCCGAGGAGGCCGCCCTCACCGGCGAGAGTGTGCCGGTGGAGAAGGAGGTCGCCGCCATCGCCAGCGAGGGCGAGGTTCCCCTGGGCGACCGCCACTGTATGCTCTACATGGGCTCCACCGTGGTCTACGGCCGCGGCCGGGCCGTGGTGTGCGAGACCGGCATGACCACCGAGATGGGCAAGATCGCCGACGCCCTGGCCCAGGCGGAGGAGGGGGAGACCCCCCTGCAGCGGAAGCTGGGCCAGCTCAGCCGAATCCTCAGCGTCCTGGTGCTGGGCATCTGCGTGTTCATCTTCGCCTTCAGCCTGCTGCGGGCGGGCCGGTTCGACATCGACACCATCGTCAGCACCTTCATGGTGGCCGTGAGCCTGGCTGTGGCCGCCATCCCCGAGGGCCTGGCCACGGTGGTGACCATCGTGCTGTCCATCGGCGTGACCAACATGTCCAAGCGCAACGCCGTCATCCGCAAGCTCACCGCCGTGGAGACCCTGGGCTGCGCCCAGGTCATTTGCTCGGACAAGACCGGCACCCTGACCCAGAACAAGATGACCGTGGTGGACCACTGGGGCGACGAGGCGGAGACCGCCCGGGCCATGTCCCTGTGCTCCGACGCCAACCCCGATGAGACCGGCAACGCCGTGGGCGAGCCCACCGAGTGCGCCCTGGTGAACTGGGCCACCAAGATCGGCCTCAGCAAGCCCGCCATGGAGGCGGAGACCCCCCGGGTGGGCGAGGCCCCCTTCGACTCCGGCCGGAAGATGATGTCCACCATCCACCGCACGGCGGACGGCTTCGTCCAGTACACCAAGGGCGCCCCCGACGAGGTGCTCAAGAAGTGCACCCACTACAGGAAGGACGGCAAGGTCCTGCCTCTGGACGAGGCGGGCCAGAGGGAGATCCTCTCCCAGAACAAGGCCATGGCCGACCAGGCCCTCCGGGTGCTGGCCGCCGCTGAGCGTCATCACGACGCCATGCCCTCCGACCAGTCCCCCGAGGCTCTGGAGCACGACCTGGTCTTCCTGGGGCTGGCCGGCATGATCGACCCCATCCGCCCCGAGGTGAAGGACGCCATCGCCGAGTGCAAGACCGCCGGCATCCGGGCGGTGATGATCACCGGCGACCACCGGGACACCGCCGTGGCCATCGCCCGGCAGCTGGGCATCCTGGAGCACGACGACCAGGCCATCACCGGCGCCCAGCTCAACCAGATGAGCGACGAGGAGCTGGACCGGAACATCCGGCACTACAGCGTCTACGCCCGGGTCCAGCCCGAGCACAAGGTCCGCATCGTCAACGCCTGGAAGAAGCAGGGCTGCATCACCGCCATGACCGGCGACGGCGTCAACGACGCCCCCTCCATCAAGTCCGCCGACATCGGCGTGGGCATGGGCATCACCGGCACCGACGTGACCAAGAACGTGGCGGACATGGTCCTGGCCGACGACAACTTCGCCACCATCGTGGGCGCCGTCAGCGAGGGCCGCCGGATCTACGACAACATGCGCAAGGCCATCCAGTTCCTGCTGGGGTCCAACATGAGCGAGGTCCTCTCCGTCTTCCTGGCCACCCTCTTCGGCTTCGTCATTCTGGAGCCTGTCCACCTGCTGTGGATCAACCTGATCACCGACTGCTTCCCCGCCCTGGCCCTGGGCGTGGAGAAGGCGGAGCCCGACCTGATGGAGCGTCCCCCCCGCAAGGCCAGCGACGGCATTTTCGCCGGCGGCCTGGGCGTGGACGTGGTCTACCAGGGCGCCATGGTCACCGTGGTCACCCTGGCAGCCTACTTCATCGGCCACTATATGGAGTCCGGCGTGTGGGAGATCACCCAGAGCGCCGACGGCATGACCATGGCCTTCCTGACCATGAACATGGCCGAAATCTTCCACAGCTTCAACCTCCGCAGCCAGCGGGGCAGCGTCTTCAAGCTGGGCTCCCACAACAAGATCCTGTGGGGCGCCATGCTGATGAGCCTGCTGCTCACCACCTGCGTCATCTACCTGCCCGGCATCTCCGACGCCTTCATGCTGGAGCACATCAGCCTGCCTGAGTACGCCGTGGCCCTGCTGCTGGCCGTCAGCGTCATCCCCATCGTGGAGTGTGTCAAGGCCATCCAGCGTGCCTTTGCCCGCCGCCGGAAGGCGTAAGCCGCCCCCGTATCCCACAGCGTTTCGCTCCGGGCCTCCCCCAAGGAGGCCCGGGGCTTTCTTTTTCTCATCCGTGCGGGAAGGCCGCAAAGCCTTGCAAACAAAGGACTTTCCCAACGGTCGAGCCGGAAATCGCCGGGAAACGGTTGACTTTTCGCCCCGCCGGTCATACAGTGGAGCCAGGCTTGCAAGACCTCACTGAACGATTGAGGAGGTTCCACATGGAAAGTAAAAAAACCTTCGGCGAGTACATCCGAGAGCGGCGGCGGGCCATGGGCCTGACCCAGAGGGAGTTCGCCGAGAAGCTGTACGTGACGGAGTCCGCCGTCAGCAAATGGGAGCGGGGGATGAGCTACCCGGACGTGACACTGCTCCGGGACATCTGCGCCGTGCTGGGGGTCACCGAGCATGAGCTGCTCACCGCCAGCGAGGACACGGAGCGCCGCTCCGCCGACCGCCTGGCGGCCAAGTACCTCCGCCTGACCCGGAACTACCGGGCGGCCCTCTACATCCTTTTCGGCGCCGTGCTGCTGGGCTGCGCCATCGGCAACCTGGCGGCGCAGGGGACCTTGAGCTGGTTCTGGATTGTCCTAGCGGCGGTGGGGCTGGCCGCCTCCCTCACCCTGGTGCCGGCCCTGGCGATCATGAATCCCAAAACGGAGGGGGTCAAGTGGCATTTGGCCGCGGCCTCCTTCCTGGTGTGGCTGGAGCTCCTGCTTCTGATCTGTTGCCTCTACACCGGGGGGACATGGTTACCCGTGGCGGGTACGGCGGTGCTCTTCGGCGCGGGGCTGGTCCTCCTGCCCCCGCTCCTGCCCTCCCTGCCGGGGCCTGAGTGGCTGACGGGGCGGAAGACCGCCCTCTACCTGGCCGTGGAGACGGCCCTGCTCCTGCTTCTCCTCCTGGTCTGCGTCCTGAGCTACGGCGGGACCTGGTTCCCGGGGGCGGCCATGGGGTGTCTCTTCGGCCTGAGCCTGATCTTTGCCCCGGAGTTCCTCCGGCAGCTCCCTCTGCCCCCCTTCTTCCGGGACAGAAAGCTCACCCTGTATCTGGCCGTGGAGACCGCCCTGTTCCTGCTGCTGCTTCTGGTGTGCCAGCTGGCCTACGGCGGGGACTGGTTGATTACTTTTATGGTCGTTCACCCCCTCCCGCTGCATGATTGTGGCAGCAGAGTTTCCACCAACCACAGCAGCTCGGAGCCGGCGCACCATCTATTATACCTGGAAACCCCGGATTGGTGTTAAACTAAGCGATAATAACCGCTCAAATTAACGATATTGTAGCCAAAAAAAATAAGAAGCCCGAAGGCTTCCTATTTATTCGTTCTGGCTCATGGCTTTGAGCATCTCTTACTGCTGCTTGAACAACTGCGCGGTCCCGTCCTTCCCGGCTTCCCCCGTCGGGAAGATCAAACTACTAAGCAAGAATGGTAGATATGTACCGTCTCGTGTCCCGGCGCCGTCCGATCCGCGCGGATAAATCCCGCGGTTCGTACGGTCGTCATCTTCTTGTCAATGATGGGGGAGAAGTTGTTGCCGCCGGCAGTGGAGCTGTGGAGGAAGGGGAACACGCTGTCGCAGTCGGCAATGGGGAAGCCCCAGTCGCCCACAGCGACCTGATAATTGCTGGACATAAGCGAGGCCCATAACGCCTGGCTGGCTACCACCTCGGTGGTAACGTCAAAGCCAGCTTCCCGGAGCATACCCTCCAGAGCAACGCCGGCATTGTGATTGGAGGGGCTTTCAGACATGACCACCTTGACAGGGACACTGGTGGCACCGGTTTCCGCTTTGTACTGCTCCAGGTACTCCTTGGCCTGCTCTAGGTCATAGGTGTAAGGAGGCGTATAGTTGTCCTCGGGAGAGGCGGTAAGGGTGGAGGGGAAGAGGGTGTTGAGGATCTTGCCCCGGCCCTCACTGCCGCCCAGGAGCATGGCTTCCTTGTTGACGCAGGCCTGGACTGCCTTGCGGGCCAGAACGTTGTCAAAAGGAGCCGTGAGCTCGCACATGGTGATATAGGTGGTATCCCGCAGAGGGAACTCGCTCCACACCAGGTTGGCGTCAGCCTCCACAGTATCCTTGCCGGTAAGGGCAGCGCTGTGGATAAAGTCCACTTCACCCTTCTGGAGGGCCGCCAGCTGGGTATTGGCATCGGTGATGATCTTGAAGGTAACGTTCTTGATGGCGAGATCACCGCGGTAGTAGTTCTCAGCAGCCTTCAGCACGATGTTTTCGCCAGAGGACCGGGATACAAACTGGTAGGGGCCGGTACCAATGGGATTTTCATCAAAGTTCTCGGTGTCCTTGCTGAAAATGAAACTGCGCTTTGCCAGAACCTGCAGAGTGGCGGAGTAGGGCGCGGTCATGTTCAGCTTTACCGTGGATTCGTCCACCACTTCCATGTCCTTCATGTTGACCATGGTAGGGCCTACCGCCACAGACTGGATGGTAAGATTGATGGAATTGGCCACATCCTCAGCGGTAACCTTTTCCCCGTTGTGGCAGTAAGCGTCGCTGCGGAGGTGGAAGGTATAGGACATACCGTCGTCAGAAACCTCCCAGGATTCCGCCAGCCGAGGCTCAAGGGTGCCGTCAGCGCCGGTGGCAAGCAGGGTATCATAGAGCTGGCGGTAAACGATGGTGGTGGTTCCGTTGGTGGACTGGGTGGGATCAAGGGAATTGATATCGCCCCCCAGGCAGTACACCAGGTCAGTACGTCCCTCGGTGGAGGCGGTGTCGCCACCGCTCTGCCCGCAGGCGCTCAGGCCCAGACAGAGGGCCAGAATCAGGATCAGTGATAATGAAGCGCTCCAAAATCTTCTCTTTTTCATGGTATCCTCCCGTTTGTTTTTTCTAAAATACATCACAGAACATGGTCCTGTATCTGCCTTAGTTAGGAATAGCCGTGCCGCGGATCTCATCCAGTGAATGTACGCCAAGCTCCTCCATCAGCTCCGCCAGCTCGTCCACCAGCCGGGGCATAAAGTCCGGACGCATGAAGTTGGCAGAACCCACCTGTACAGCATAGGCTCCCACCATAATCTGCTCGATGACCGTGCGGGCGTTGATAATGCCGCCGGAACCAATGATGGGAATGGGGGCGGCCACGGTAGCTTCCCGGGTCAGGGAGAGGCCGTAGGCCCGATAGCCATAGCCCATGGTGGCGGACCCCGCCGCAGCAGAATTTGCGGGTATAGATATCCACCGCACAGCCCATTTGTCCGTTATAGCAGGTAAAGGAATCTGCGCCGGCCTGGTGTAGGGTTTTGGTCACCTGGGCCACATTGTAATTTCCGGTGGGGGCTTTGGCACCCACCATCATGGTGCCGGCAGCCTTCCGAACCCGGTGAATGAATTCCGTCAGCTGTTCCGGATCCTGCCAGTATTTGGGAACACCGGGAGCATAGGGGCAATTGAGGTTGATCTCAACGCCGGCTACCTTTCCGGTATCCGCCACATAAGCCACCATCTCCTCCATTTGCTCCATGCCGGCCTCTTTCAGGTCGAGGATCACCGGAGTGGTTTCCCAGGGCAGTTCCGGGAGGATCTCCTCCACAAAGCGGCGGATGGAAATGGCGTTGCGGCCAAAGGCGCTCATAAAGCCGTCCTCTGCCCGATGGAACTTCTGATTGCCTGTGGGAGTGCCATCGGTCAGATACATGGAATTGCCCATAAGGGCGCCCAGCTTGTTGAGGTCGAATACCTTGGCGTACTCAATAATGTTGCCGAAGGTGGATGCCGCAGGCATAATCGGATTTTTCAGGGTGAGACCGCCATGGGCGGTAGGAATGGTTACATGAAGATCCATGGTATCACCTATACTCTCGTCACAAAGCTGTGGATATCGGCCTCCAGATCCACCCGGTCCAGCCGGAGGAAGGGGCCTTCCTCGCAGATTTTAATGCCAAAGGGGGCTTCGCTGCTGTGCACCACGCAGCCGACGCAAGCGCCAATGCCGCAGCCAATCTTAGTGGGCATGAACATCCAGGTTTTCTGCTGGATCTCACGAGGAGCAAAGTTTCTGAATTCCAGCATTTCCCGGGGATTCAGCGCAGCAATGATCTGGCTGTCATCCATTCCCTCCAATGCCACGCACAGCGGTTCCACACCATTGATGCATACCGTGGAGATCTGCTCGTTGAAAAGCTGGCAGTTCCCCTGCGGGTTCTCCCCTACCATCAGCAGGAGACTGCAGCGGTGTGACGTGCTGCGAAGGAAGGGCAGGATCCGGTCAACCGTAGCAGGCTGCGCCACCAGGATAACGGTGCCATCACCATCTGCCAGGGGGCCCCGTCCCCGGGGCCCCCATACGGCAACCTCGCTGTCGGGCAATTGACGGTAGAGGTCGCTGCGTGCCGGAGCCAGAACGGTAACGCTCTCCGGTCCTGCCTCCTCAATCAGATAGGGGTAACCCCAACGGACCTCACCGTCGCAGGTTTTGACCATCAGAAATTGCCCTGGCTGGAAGGAGATTCCTTTCAGCGCAATTGTCACCAGAGCGCCGGCTTCCTGACGGGAGATGCCGGTGACCCGGGTGTCGTGAACTTTGATTGTTTCTTTTTCCACAGTGTTACTTCCTTTCCCAGTCTTATTCCGTTTTCAGCAGCTGAGGCTGCAGTGAACCTGCCGTTTCCACATGACCATCCCGCAGCACAAAAATTCCTCCCGTCTCCGGCAATCCGGCCAGAAGCTCCCCTGCTTTTTTGCTCCCCAGGAGAAAACAAGAGGTGGAGAGGATATCCGCCTCCATCGCGGAAGGGGTAATCACCGTGGCGCTGGCCAGGTCCGTCTGAACGGGCAGCCCCAGCCGTGGATCCAGAATATGGTGCCAGACGTGATCCCCCTCCTGAAAGAAGCGATCATACCCTGCGGAGGTGGAAATGCTGCTGTTTTTCAGGAGAACACGGCAAATGCTGTGTCCTCTTGGCTTTCCGGGGTGCTGGATCCCGGTAACCCAGCCGGAGTGCGCTGCGCCAGGGCAATTGCCCCACGCAAAGAGATTGCCGCCAAAATTCACATAACCGGCGCTGGCACCGCTGCCTTGGAGCAGTGCGGCTACCCGCTCCACAGCATACCCTTTGCCTGCGCCACCCAGATCGAACAGTATACCGGGCTCGCTCAGGGAAATGGTCTTCTCTTCCCGATCCATATCGATCCGGCAGCGCGCTATCTTATCCACTTGCTCCCTCAGCTGTTCCGGCGGGGGACGTCGGGGCGCTGTTCCGCCGAAGTCCCACAGGTCACTGATACTCCCTGTGGCCATATGGAACGCACCGCCGGTAAGCTGTCTGAACCGCTCACATACCGCCAGCACACCCCACAGCACTCCATCAACAGCATAGGGTACATAGGGGCGATATTCGCGGCTGAGCCGGGACAAAGCAGACACCGGGGAATACCGGTTGAGAAGCCTGTCGATGCGCCTGGCTTCCACTTCTCCGGCTGCCAGAACGGCATCCCCTGCCGCCCCTTCCAGGCATATGCCCAAATCACAAAGGGTGTTATACAGGGGAAAGCAGTGGGTAATCATGGCCGGGACTCCCGCTGGGAGATACCCTTCTGAAGCTCTTCAGCCAAAAGCAGATACCGGTCCCATTCTTCAGCCCGCCGGGGGCCTTCGGTAAAGGGCAGTCCACTGAGATCCAGCAGATTTTGGGACTGGAGCACGGAACGCCGGAGATAATCCACCAGTGTGTTGAAGCCCGCACCGGAGGTAGAAATGTAGTCCGGCGCATCGTATTTGGACTGCCGGTAATAGGGCTTAAGTTCAGGATCGGCGATGTCCTCCTGGCGGTCGGCAAATATTTCATCGTAGTGGAAGCGGATAAACTTCCCCGCTTTGCGAACAACCTGAAGCCGGCCTGTGACGCCCGGCTCTAATTGCTTGGAAAGTCCATAATATACTTCCCCGGATGGTTTGTCCAGACGGGCGGAAATTTCTTCTGCCAAAGGCAGCATGGATCGTTTGATACTGTTGGAAGCGCCGGTAAGAAGATCAAATTCTCCTGTTAGCCGGTTTTCCTCCAGCATCTGCTTTTCCAGGTGGGTAAGCCCGTTGACCAGCACAACACCGGTTTTTGCGGTTCTGGCTTTGCCGGCCTGGAAAAAACCATAGTCAGATAGCCGCTTTGATACACCCTGGAAGCGGCGGATGTAATACGACGAGGCATTGATCTCATTGTATTCCACCATAACCAGGCGACCGTCTCTTTGCACTACCTCCAGGATCCCGTGGTATCCCTCGTCCCCTGGAAAGTGGGGCGCAAAGAAATTTTCTGCACGGTAGTAGTCGCCCCAGATCAGTCCTTCCGGCGGCTGCACGCTCCAAAACAAATGCTCCAAAATGGAGACATCTCCTTCTCTGGTCCGCTTTTTAATGGCCAACTCGCCCAAAACGAAACACCTCCCGCTGTGGATTTCTGTATGTATTGTAGCATACCGTCGGGAAATGAGGATTATCGCACAATTCGTGGAGATATCAGAAAACCAGATACCCCCGCGGGTGAGCCCCTTGCATTTGGCGTGACGGCTGGTTATACTATCAATAAATATACTTTTTTCTTACATTGGGAGCGTGGCCATGAAGATTGAGTATCTCAACTACATATTGGAGGTCTGGCGCTGCGGCTCTATCAATGCCGCCGCCAAAGTCTTGTATCTCTCCCAGTCAGGATTGAGCAGCATCATTAAGTCAGTGGAAGGAGAACTGGGATATCCGATTTTCGAGCGGGGGCAAAATGGCATTGTGGCTTCGCCTCAAGGCGCTCGCTTTTTCCGCTATGCAGAGCGTATGGTGTCAGACTATGAAGCCATGCTGGAAATTGGCCGGCAGGTGCGTGAGGAGGAAAATCTCTCCATTGTCAGTTCCCGCTTTTCTTACGCCATGCACTGCTTTTATGATTTTATTCGCTCCCGGCCCAAGGGCGTTTATCGGGATACCTTTCAGGAATTCGGCATTAACCGGGTAATTGATTCTATTGCTACGAACAAAGGGCGTATCGGTGTCTTGGTTGTTCAGCAGAACCAGCTGGATCGGTTCAGGCGCATGGCAAAGGAGCGGGATCTGGATCTGTATGTGACAGATATTGAGCTGGATGTCTCCATTCTCATGTCCCAGTCCCACCCATTGGCGAAGCTTGACGTCGTACCCTTTGACGAACTGAAAAAGTATAAATTTGTGGCGGATATTGATGTCAGCGATGAAGATCTGCTGCTGGAGGATACCCGCACAGTGCTCAGGCTTTCGGACCGCGCCAGCACATATGACGCCATTCATTTGGAGGGTTTCATTTCCACCATCCTCTCTGTGGACGAGCCGGATGCCATTCGTCACAATTGCATTTGCAGGCCCCTTACCGGACACGCCAGCCGCTTCGTGATGATTTATTTCAAGCGGAAAAATATGGATTTTCATTCCAGAGAGCTAGGCTATCTCACCTATCTGAGCGAAAAAATCTGCCAGCAGGGATAGGCAAACAGGATCAGGCAAAGCAGGCGGCCAAGTTGGATTTCTGAAGGCTGATGAGGCAGCCCTCTCTTGCCGCTGCGCCGCGGGCCAACAGCGTCTCTTTTTTAAGGGTATGGTCAGCCCACGGGGCAATTGCTGTATAAAACCTGCCGTAACAGGCTATCCTCCTTTCAGGAGGGATAACATGACCATACCCACCAGAGAAGCTATGGCACGACAGCTGTGGCTGAACTATTTCAACTGCGTTCTCCGTCAAAGAGGTATCATTACCCAAGATGAATACCAAAAGATAGCCCGCAAAATCTACGGCAGCTCCTGATAGCTGCCATATACCTTCATCCCCCGCATTTGTGTGCACGGTGTTTTCCCAAAATAACAGGCAGGACTGAGGAATCGACCTCAGTCCTGCCTTCTTTGTTATGCACCGCAGCATCATTATAATCACGGCTTGCACCGTCCGCAGGGAGAATAGCCCTGGGCAATCAGCTCCTCCCGACTGCCGGTAAATACCTCCTTGTTGCTCTCCTTGATATCTTCCGCTCCGGAGCAGGAGGGATCATGGAATTTTTTGCTGCTGGTATTCAATATGTAGGCAACGTCATCGCTCTCACTGCCGGAGGTGCTCCCCTCTCCCGCCAGCCAGCTTTCTCCCGTAGCGTAATCGATCTCCACCCCGGGCTGCACATTATAGGCATACACGCAAAAGCAGATACCCGCTCCCTCGTCTTCCACCGAATACCCCTCCATCAGGACGCCTCCCGCCACCAGGTTATCCCCGTCATAGATGGGAGTCACTCGGTACATCACATGATTTTCTGTCTCCTCCACATAGTCTGCCACCATGTTCTCAAAGGGCAGCATCCCTTCGATATTCAGATAGCGGGTGCCGGTGATCAGATTCCGCTCGTTGGCATTCTCTCCCGTGAGCTGGTACCCGATAAGGTGGCAGCGGTTATAGAGATATTTCCCATCCACACAGTCGTATTTCACTGTGTGCCAGCCTGTGGGCTTTACCGACCCGATATCCCCCCGCTCCTCTGTGGGCATCAGTTCCAGCCCCACACTGGCGCAGGTCACACCGCAGCGGCCCAATGCGTCCAGGTCACTATATGTTTCAAAAGCCTCGTCAGTAATCTCTTCCTGGGTAAAATAGGGCTCATTGTCATTTACCGCTACATACGCCGCCCCACTATACTCTGGGATATTTTCCAGCGTTACCGACGGTCCTTTCATCACCTCAGCAGCGCAGCCAACCGCCAGCGTCAACAGGAGCGCCAAAAGCAACATCCCAGAAATCATCTTTTTCTTCACCGTGTGTATACCTCCATTGTGATCCTCTTGTGGGATTTCCCGGGAAAATCCCTCGTTTCTGCTTTGTGCCACTGGCCTCCCGTCAAATCCAGGTCAAAATACCGGTCCCCAGGGTAAACCCGGTTCCAGCGAAAAACCACCAGCTTTTCCACTTTCCTTTCATAGGGAGCCAGTGCATCATCTTCCACAAAAACATAGTCGCCTTCCCCGGCCTTCTCCAGAAAGGAATTGCTGACCCAGATTCCCTCTCTTTCTTTCTCAGAAAACTGCCCCGCTGAGTAGTCCGACATCCACAGGCGGCTTCCCCTTGTCATCTCCATCACCCAAGTGCGCAGGCAAACATCCCGGCTCTGCCGGCGATGGTTAAAGCTCATACCATTTTTATCATCCAAGCAGACGATGGCAATCATTTTTCCTTCCTTTCTCTTGGGCTGATTCTTGGGACAACGGCAGCATATCATATCTGCTGTCCTATAATCGGGACACTGCCTCTTTCTCCAGAACGACAATGTACTAATTATACGCCCTGGGCAGGGAAAAGCACAACCGCCATTTTACAACATTCTGAACGGCCATTCCCCTATTTCAGCTTCATTACAGGTTCCGGTGTATACCCGTGGTCTTAAACGTACATATTTGTGATTTGTTAGATTTGCACTTTTATGCGATTTGTGTATTATTTATATAATATCTTGTATTTTCGCCCCTTTTATTGTATACTTTATCCGCAATCTGGCCTGTGCCGGATCGAATCTGATTGGGAGGTTTTAACAATGAAGAGCATCATGCGCAGGCGCGCGCTGGCGCTGGTCCTGACCTTGATCATGGTTCTGGGACTGGCTGCACCCGGCTTCGCAGCGGATGGGGACGAGGTAACCGTCACCATTCTGCAGACCAGCGATCTCCATGGCATGGTCAACCCCTTCGACTATGCCGCCAATAAGGAGAACAAGACCAGCATGGCCCACGTTGCCACCATTGTGGCTCAGGAGCGGGCGGCAGACCCAGACCTTCTGCTGATCGACACAGGCGACAGCCTGCAGGCCAACTACATCCAGGAATTCCGCAACGAGGAAATCCACCCCATGATCGAGGCCATGAATACCCTGGGCTATGACGCATGGGTTCTGGGAAATCATGAGTTTAACTTTGAGTTTTCCAGTCTGGAAAAAGCCATTGCCGCCTTTGAGGGCAAAACTCTGGCCGGCAACATCTACAAGGCCGACGGCACCCGCTGGCAGGACGCCTACACGATCTTTGAGGTAGAGGGCGTAAAGGTTGCCATCTTCGGCATCGATGCTCCCCACATTCCTCAGTGGGAGGCCTCCGACCCCACTCACTATAACAACATGACCTTTACCACTCCCATGGAAGAGACCGGCAAGATCCTCTCCGAGCTGGAAGGTAAGGCTGATGTGATCATCGGGGCCATCCACTATGGTCTGGACGGTGAATATGGCGCCGAAGGTATGCGGCAGATTGCTGAGAAATATGCTGACCAGCTGGACGGTCTGTTCATCGGACACGCCCACGCTCAAGTGGATGAGGAAATCGCCGGCGTTCCTGTTCTGGAGCCCGCCAATAACGGCGCTTTTGTCGGCAAGATGACCTTCACCCTGAAGCAGGAAGGCGACAAGTGGACCATCGAGGAGGACAAGACTACCTCCGAGCTTCTGGACTGCTCTGCCGTCACGCCGGACGCTGACTTCATGGAGAAGATGAAGGATCTTCACGAGAAGAGCCTGGCCCTGGCATCCAAGGAGGTCGGTGAGGTCGCAGAGACCTTTATGGATCCTGTCTATGTGCTGCCCGGCATCCCCGCCGCCATCATCCAGGATAACCCCATTACCGACCTTGTGAATATCGTTCAGATGGAGGCGTCCGGCGCTGATGTGTCCCTAGCCGCCCTCTTTACCGAGGATTCCAACCTGGAAAAGGGACCCTTCCTCCACAGGGACAGCGTAAAGATCTACAAATATGACAACACCCTCTTCGCAGTAAAGGTTACCGGCAAGCAGCTGAAGGCCATTATGGAACAGCAGGCCGGCAACTTCTTCAACCAGTATCAGCCCGGCGATGTGACCATCAGTTTCAATCCCGACATCCGGATGTACAACTATGATATGTTCGCTGGCGTCAACTACGAAATCGACATCTCCAAGCCCGCCGGGGAACGCATCATCAATGTCACCTACAAGGGTGAGCCTCTGGCTGATGACACAGAGCTCGTCCTGGCCCTCAACAACTATCGTTACGGCGGCCTGGTAAGTGCGGGCCTCATTAACGCCGAAGACGTGGTCTATGAGGGCGGCGCTGTCCGCGACATGATTACCGAGTATGTGGCAAACCTGGGCAAGCCTCTGGAGCCCGTATGCGACAACAACTGGAAGATCGTGGGCGCTGATCTGAATGATCCCCAGAAGGATCTCATTTATGATATGGTGCGCAGCGGCGAGCTGACCATTCCCACCTCTGAGGACGGCCGGACGCCCAATGTGGCTTCCCTCAATGGCCCCGCCCTTCGTGCTGAGGGCAAGCTGCCCCCGCTGGAGGAGGGGGAAACCGAGCCTACTCCTGAGCCTGAGCCCGAGCCGGAACCCCAGCCTGAGCCTACCGAAACCTATACCGTCAAGGCCGGCGACTGCCTGTGGTCCATTGCCCAGAAGCTTTACGGCACCGGCTACAAGTGGTCGGATCTTTACGAGGCCAACAAAGACATCCTGGCCAGCCCCAACCTTATCTATGCAGGCCAGGTACTGACTGTTCCCGCCGCATAAATACAATAATGTGAGACCGCTGCAGAGCTTTGCCCTGCAGCGGTCTTTTTTTCAATAGCGGTGACCCACGGGACAGCCCTAACGCAGTTTCTCTCCGCTAAGCCGCAGCATGAGTCACACTTTTATGCAATTGGCCAAGTTTTTCCCTCTCCCCCACAACTTTCTTTGTCTATGACACATTTTTCACAATATTGGGAGAGGGACAACTCCAACTTCCCACGATTCCGGCAATTGACTTTATCCTCCAGGCTGTGTATTATATGTATATGTGAGTATTTTGGACTTCCTGCCGCAGAATGCTTTCTGTATCAGGAGGATCACATCAGAAAAGAGGTCATGCGAAATGGTTACTATCGATCTGAGCAAGTACGGTATTACCGGCACCACCGAAATTGTTTACAACCCTTCCTATGAGACTCTGTTTGAGGAAGAAACCAAGCCCGGTCTGGAGGGTTTTGACAAGGGCCAGGTCACTGATCTTGGCGCTGTCAACGTCATGACCGGCATTTACACCGGCCGTTCTCCTAAGGACAAGTTCATCGTCATGGATGACACCTCCAAGGACACCGTGTGGTGGACTTCCGACGAGTTCAAGAACGACAACAAGCCCGCTTCCCAGGAAGCTTGGGTTGCCTGCAAGGATCTGGCTCTGAAGGAGCTGTCCAACAAGAAGCTGTATGTCATGGACGTGTTCTGCGGCGCCAACCACGACTCCCGCATGGCCATCCGTTTCATCATGGAAGTGGCTTGGCAGGCTCACTTTGTTAAGAACATGTTCATCGAGCCCACCGCTGAGGAGCTTGAGAACTTTGAGCCTGACTTTATCTCCTACAATGCCTCCAAGGCCAAGGTTGAGAACTACAAGGAGCTGGGCCTCAACTCCGAGACCGCTGTTGTCTTCAACCTGACCTCCCGTGAGCAGGTCATCCTGAACACCTGGTACGGCGGTGAGATGAAGAAGGGTATGTTCTCCATGATGAACTACTACCTGCCCCTCAAGGGTATGGCTTCCATGCACTGCTCTGCCAACACCGATATGAACGGCGAGAACACCGCCCTGTTCTTCGGCCTGTCCGGCACCGGCAAGACCACCCTGTCCACCGATCCTAAGCGTCTCCTCATCGGCGACGACGAGCACGGCTGGGATGACAACGGCATCTTCAACTTCGAGGGCGGCTGCTACGCCAAGGTCATCAACCTGGACAAGGATTCCG